>NZ_CP103057.1:2552500-3152500 GCF_025231525.1 Sphingomonas endolithica | reverse complement strand
GGCGTACCGATGAACATGAAGCCCACGATCCGCTCCGAAGCCGAACCGAAAGCATCGCGCACGGCATCGCTGGCACTTGGCCAGCCGGTCAGCCAGCCGGCGGCAAAGCCCAGCGCGTGGCAGGCGTGCAGCAGGTTCATCGCCGCGGCCCCTGCGGACAATTCCTGCTCCCACAATGGAATATGGCTCTCGGTCTTCGGTGAAAACAGCATGACCACTAGCGTCGGCGCCTGATGCGCGAACTGATCGAGCGACTCGATCTCGCCACGCTTGGCGTCGGAGCGTTCAGCGCGATAGGCATGGGTGATCACGTCCGCCAGCGCATCCCGAGCCTCATCCGCCACGATCACGAAGCGCCACGGGGCCAGCTTGCCATGATCCGGAGTCCGCGCGGCAATTTCCAGGATCGTCGCCAGTTGTGCCGCGTCGGGGCCGGGCGCAATCAGGTCGCGCGGCTTGCCCGAGCGGCGTGTGGCGAGCAAAGATAGCGGGGTGGTTGTGTCGTTCAGGATCATGCCAGCCATCTAGGGATGACCCGCGCGTATTTACACCCGGGCGATAGGCGTTAGTCTTATCGGCATCAAAGGCGCCGCGTTCGACCGCGCCGACTGCATCAGGGAGCGTATGTAAATGGTCGACACCCCCACCGCGGATTCCCGCGGCGAGCCGGATATCAGCCACGTCAATCCGGCCGACGCCAAGACCTGGTTCGGTCAACCAACACAGCTTGCGCGCCTGTTCTCGACTGAGGCGATGGAGCGTTTCGGCTATTATGGCATGCGCGCGTTGCTCATGCTGTATCTCACCAAGCATTTCATATTCGGCGATCGCCAGGCGACGGGGCTGTACGGCGGCTTTACCGCCCTGGTCTATCTCACCCCGCTGATCGGCGGCTATCTCGCGGATCAATATCTCGGCTCCAAACGCGCGGTGAAGTTCGGCGCGGTGCTGATGTCGCTCGGTTATTTCGTGCTCTGCTTCGGCGGGCAGACCGCCACGCCTTTCGCGACGATCGACGGCCAGCGTTATGCAGTCGAAGTTCGCCAGGAAAACGGCGCAGAGACACGTTACGTCACCAGCAGCACGCCAGGCGCGGTCGCCGAACCGCTCAAGGTGAAGGGCAATGACGACGGCACTGTCACGCTGACCCGCGCCGACGGCCAGGTCGCGCAGACCGTCGCCAAGGGCGGCTTCGTCTCCGATGCCGATCGCAGTCCGTTCTACGTCGCGCTGATGCTGCTCGCTTTGTCGATGGTGTCGGTCGGCAACGGCTTCTTCAAGCCCAATATCTCGACCATGGTCGGCGAGCTTTACCAGCAAGGCGACCGACGACGCGATTCCGGCTTCACGATCTTCTACATGGGCATCAACCTCGGCTCGCTCGGCTCGCAGATCCTGTGCCCGTTCCTCGCCGATGCCGTCGGCTGGTGGGCGGGCTTCGGCCTCGCCGCGATCGGCATGATGTTCTCCTTCGCGCTGATCCAGTTCGATGGCGGCAAGCTCGCCGGGTACGGCGAATCCCCGATCAAGGCGGGGCAGAAGGACCCCGCTTTGGGCATCTTCGCGCTGGCGCTCCTTGGGGTGCCGGCTTTCTACCTGCTGTTCGTCAACCTGATGAACATGGCGCCGCAGGTGCCGGGATCGGGCATCGTCGGCTATATCGCCTCGCTGTCGCTGATGGGCAAATTGCTGTTCGGCACGTTCCTCATCGCGGTTCCCGGCATCCTGATCTGGTCGTTCCTGAAGGGCAGCCGGAAAGAGTTCCAGATGATGCTGGCGGCGGTGGTGCTCGTCGTGTTCAACGTCGTGTTCTGGACGTTGTTCGAACAGGCCGGTTCGTCACTCACCCTGTTTGCCGATCGCAATACCGAGCTGTCGTTGCTCGGCATCCCGATCTCCGCGGGGCAGACGCAGTTCTTCAACGCGTTCTTCATCGTGACCCTGGCGCCGATCATGAGCTATCTGTGGACCAGCCTCGCCAAGCGGGGCTTGGAGCCATCGATCCCGGTCAAGTTCGGCATCGCGCTGATCGGCGTTGGCTTGGGCTTCCTGTTCCTCGTCTGGGGCACGGGCTTTGCCGGCCCCGACTTCAAGGTCGCGATGTGGTGGCTGGCCGGGCTGTATTTCATCCACAGCTTCGCCGAACTCTGCATCTCGCCGGTCGGACTCAGCATGATCACCAAATTGTCGATCGCGCGCATCGTCGGGCTGATGATGGGCGTGTGGTTCCTGTCGATCTCGGTCGCGCAATATGTCGCCGGCATCGTGGCACAGGTGGCGAGCGTCGAGACGGTCGGCGGCGAGGTGACCAACCTCAAGGTCAGCCTGGACACCTATTCGGGCGTGTTCACGACGATTTCCGAGGTCGCCATCGCGCTCGGTATCCTGCTGCTGCTGCTGTCCTGGCCGCTCAAGAAGTGGATGCACGGCGTAAAATAAGGGGGCCGTCGTGGGAAATGTGATCGCCGCCGCTATCGCCTTTGTCGGCACGCATTTCCTGCTCTCGCATCCATTGCGGCGCGCGATCGTCGCGCGGATCGGCGAAGGGCCGTTTGCTGGCCTCTATTCGCTGGTCGCGGCGGTCACGCTCGGCTGGCTGGCCTTCGCCTATCGCGCCGCGCCAGCGACGCCGCTGCTATGGGTACCGGGCGACGGCATCTGGATCGCCGTGACGATCGTGATGCTGCTGGCCAGTGTGCTGCTCGTCGGCTCGCTGATCGGCAATCCCGCGCTCCCCGATCCAAGCGGCCAGCGCAAACCCGTGCCCGAGGCGCGCGGCGTGTTCGCGATCACGCGCCATCCGATGATGTGGGCGTTCGCGCTTTGGGGTGCGTGCCATATTGCGGTGTACCCGATGGCGGCGAACATCGTGCTGGCGAGCAGCGTCATCATCCTCGCGCTGGTCGGCGCAGCGTTCCAGGACGATACGAAACGCCGATTGCGGCCCAATTTCTGGCCTGCCTGGCAGCAGCGCACCAGTTACGTGCCGTTCGCCGCCATCCTGGCTGGCCGCGCCCAGTTCGGCGGCTTCCGCGCGCATGATCTTGTCGGCGGCTTGATCGTCTGGCTCGCCGCGACCTGGGCACACATGCCGCTAGCCGGCTGGGCGGCCGGCATCTGGCGCTGGCTGTAGCGTTTCCTCTCCCGCCTCCCGCTGCCGCCGCGATAGCGTCAGCGTTGTTGCCAGATCCATCATCACGTTGCCCAGCGTCCGCATGATATCGGGGATCGTCTCCACCGCGACCAGCAACCCGAGCGGCGCGACCGGCGCACCGATCGCCGAGGCAACGGGCGCGATCGCGCTGACATAGCTGATCGTGCCGGGCAGGCTCACCGACCCCAACGACGTCAGCGTTGCGACCAACGTACCCACCGCCAGCGTGCCGAAGGTCAGCGGCACCTCGAACCAGATCGCGACATAGATCGCCACGGCGAAGTTCATCGCCGGCCCGGTCGCGCGGAAGATCGCCACCGCCAGCGGCAGGGTGACGCCCGACGTCGCCACCGGCACGCCAAGCTCGCTCGCCCCTTCGACCATCGCCGGCAGCGATGCGAGCGAGGATTGCGTGCTGATCGCGACCGCTTGGCTCGGCAATACCGCGCGGGCATAGCGCCCAAGCCCGATCCGCCCGCCGATCACCGCCAGCGGATAGGCGCTGAGCGCGACCACCGCGCCAACCGCCACCACCGTCAGGATGTAATGGACCAGCGCGCCAAACGCGCCCGTGCCCGCTCGCGCGCCGACGATCAGCGCCAGTGCGAACACGCCGACCGGCCCGATCCACAGGATCCAGTCGATCACCACCAGCATCGTATCGCGCACGGCCGTGAAGAAGGCGGTGAGCAGGTCACGCGATTCCCGCGCCAGCCGCGTCATCGCGAAGGCGAAGACGAGCGCGAAGATGATCAGCGAGATGAACTTGTTCTCCGCCATCGCCTTGACGATGTTGGACGGGATCACCGCGGCGAGGAATTCCCCGATCGGCGGAATCGTGCCGACCGCCTGCGCCCCGACCAACGCGGCCTTCAGCGCAGCAGCCGATTCGCGCGGCAGCGGCGCGATCTGCAGGAACAACGGCGTCAGGATGGCCGCGGTCAGTGCCGAACAGAACAGCAACGTCACGTACATGGCGATCGCGCGCCCCGCGAGCCGCCCCGCCTGCGCCGCCTCCGCCGTCGCCGCCACGCCGGTGATCAGCAGCGAGACGACCAGCGGCACGATCGTCATCTGCAACGCGTTCAGCCACGCCGTGCCGATCGGCTCCGCCACCGCGATCGTCGGCTGCACCGCCCCCGGTGCGTAAGCGGCCAGCGCAATGCCGCCGCCCAGCCCGATAACCAGGGCAGACAGAATACGGGTGGCTTGCGACATGCTGATCCTTCGATATGGCGTAACGTAACGGCGGCGGTGTCCATAGACGCGCCCGCATAGCGGACAGGAACAGGTTCGAATGGCAAGAAAATATTTCGGCACCGATGGCATCCGCGGCATCACCAATGGCGCGAACATGACCGCGGCGATGGCGATGAAGGTCGGCATGGCGGCCGGCGCCCACTTCCTGCGCGGCGATCACCGCCACCGCGTGGTGATCGGCAAGGACACCCGGCTGTCGGGCTATATGCTCGAATCCGCGATGGTCGCCGGCTTCACCAGCGTCGGCATGGATGTCGTACTCTTGGGACCGATGCCGACGCCCGCCGTCGCCATGCTGACGCAATCGATGCGCGCCGACATGGGCGTGATGATCTCGGCCAGCCATAATCCTTACGGGGACAATGGCATCAAGCTGTTCGGGCCCGACGGCTACAAACTGTCCGACCAGGACGAACTGGCGATCGAGGCGCTGATCGACGGCGAGATCGCGCTCTCCGCTCCTGCCGATATCGGCCGCGCGCGCCGCGTCGACGATGCGCAGGGCCGCTACATCCATTTCGCCAAATCGACTTTCCCGACCGATCTCACGCTCGACGGCATGAAGATCGTTGTCGATTGCGCCAACGGTGCCGGCTACCAGGTCGCGCCGTCCGCCTTGTGGGAGCTCGGCGCCGAAGTCATCGCGCTTGGCGTCTCGCCCAACGGCAAGAACATCAATGACGGCGTCGGCTCGACCGCGCCGGAATTGCTGTGCGAGACGGTGGTGGCAAGCGGCGCGCACCTCGGCATCGCGCTGGATGGCGATGCCGACCGGCTGATCGTGGTCGACGAGCTGGGCCATGTCGTCGATGGCGATCAGCTGATGGCGACGATCGCCAGCGGCTATGCGCGTGCCGGCCGGTTGAAGAATGGCGGGCTGGTGGCGACGGTCATGTCCAATCTCGGGCTCGAACGCCATTTGAAGGCGCAGGGCATCGGCATGATCCGCACCGCGGTCGGCGACCGCCACGTGCTGGAGGCGATGCGCGCGCAAGGGTATAATGTCGGCGGCGAGCAGAGCGGACACATCATCCTCAGCGATTATGCCACCACCGGCGACGGGCTGGTCGCCGCGCTGCAGGTGCTGGCGGAGCTGGCCTGGGCCGGCGTTCCGGCCAGCCAGTTGCTGCACCGGTTCGATCCGCTGCCGCAATTGCTCAAGAACGTCCGCTTCAAGGGCGGCAAGCCGCTCGAGCATGACAGCGTCAAGGCGGTGATCGCCGAGGCGGAGGCGGAATTGGCCGGGATCGGTCGCCTGGTGATCCGCCCCTCCGGCACCGAACCCGTGATCCGCGTGATGGCCGAGGGTGACGATGCCGCCCAGGTCACGCGCGTGGTGGATCGCATCTGCGACGCGGTGAGGCTGGTCGCCGCCTGATCATCCGGCACCATTGGGAACTATCGCTTCGGCCGATGCTTCGACTGTCGAGAAGCTCGCACATGGAGGTCGTATGGAGATCGTGAACCTACCCGCCGGGGAAAGTGCCCCGCCCGATGCCGATTGCATCAGGGTGCAGGAGCTGGAGAATGGCCGTTTCAGCCTGAACGCCTCCGTGCTTGTCCGCTGCGGCGATGTCGATCCGGCCGAGTCGATGTCGCTGATCGGCGGCGAACCCTATGACAGCTATGACGATGCTGAATCGGCGGGGCTTGCCTGGGCCAACGAACATTGCCCCGAAAAGCTTTATGTCAGCCGGTCGGCGGGCACCAAGCCGCTGCCGGATAGCACCGAGGAGGATGCTGGCTGATCGGGGGCTGGCGGGTAGCCTATGTTCCCCTGCGAACGCACGGGTCCAGGGTTACAGGCGGTGCGTTGGCGGCTCTGGGCTCCTGCGTTCGCAGGAGCACGAGGCTGCTGGGTCCTGGCCTTCGCTGGGGTGCAGTGGTAACGGTCTCTTAGCGCGCCAGCGACGGAAAGCCCGCCTTGAACGCCGCAACCTTCGGCTTGTCCCACATCATGATGTAGGGGTGCGTGGGGTTCCGGTCGAAGAAGTCCTGGTGATAGGCCTCGGCGGTATAGAAGGGTGCGCTCTCGATGCGGGTGACGATCGGCCGGGGGAATACCTTGGCCTTGCCGAGTTGCGCGATATAGGCGGCCGCCACTGCCTTCTGCTGCGGGCTCTGCGGGAAGATCGCCGAGCGATAGCTTGGGCCGCTGTCGGGGCCTTGGCGGTTCAACTGGGTCGGATTGTGCGCGATCGAGAAATAGACGCGTAGCAACGTGCCGTAGCTGACCTTGGCCGGATCGTAGACGACCTTGATCGCCTCGGCATGGCCAGTCGCCTCGGTGCTGACCTGGGCATAGCTCGCCGTGGCGCGCGTGCCGCCGGCATAGCCCGCGGTCACCGCGCGCACGCCCTTCACGCGCTCGAATACCGCCTCCATGCCCCAGAAGCAGCCGCCGGCGAACACCGCGGTCTGCAGCCCGGCGCTGCGCGGCACGTCCTGCGCGGCAGCCGGGATCGGCACCGCGCGCTCGGCATTGGCGATACCGCAGGCGGACAGCGAAATGGCGAGCCCGACGCTGGCAAGGAACTTGTTCATGGGCGAAAGCCTCGTGATGTCACACGGCGGACGCGCCGGCACGATCGATATAGGAAGGCCGCGGGCGGCCCGCCACACGGCTTAGCGTGCCGGTTGCTCCAGCGCAGCGGTCGGCGCCGAGGTCGCGAACGTATCCGCCGGGGTCAGCGTGACCATGCCGAGCGCGCCGAGTGCGAAACCGGCTGCGAATTGCCACAGGAAGGTGGATTTCAGGATCGTACGCATATTCTTGCCTCTTTACCCATCCCCCGTTTCTGGGGCGACGAGCCGTCTCGATGATGTCTGTCGATGGCGGAGATCGGTATTCGACCTCCCACCGACAAGGACGTTTTAGGAAACGCTCGGTTAACGGGGTCTGGCCGTGCTGTTCATGCGCGCGCCAGTATTCAGGCGGCGACGTTCACCACATGCTGCTTACCGAAGCGCTGCCGCCGCCGTCTGGATTCGCGTGCATGCCTCGCGCAGCAGGTCGTCCGACGTGGCGTAGGAGATCCGCATCGCCGGCGAGAGCCCGAAGGCCGCCCCCTGCACTGCCGCCACCTTGGCGTCGTCCAGCAGATAGCCGACGAAATCCTCGTCGGTGTCGATCCGCCGGCCGTTCGGCGTGGTCTTGCCGATCAGGCCGGAGAATTCGGGATAGACGTAGAACGCGCCTTCGGGCCGCGGGCAGGTGATGCCGGTCGCTTCGTTCAGCATCGACACGACGAGGTCGCGCCGCGACTGGAACAGAGCCGCATTGTCCTTCAGGAACGCCTGGTCGCCGGTCAGCGCCGCCACCGATGCCGCCTGTGCGATCGAGCACGGATTGCTGGTCGATTGCGACTGCAGCTTGGACATCGCCTTGATCAGCCAGGGTGCGCCGCCGGCAAAGCCGATCCGCCACCCGGTCATCGCATAGGCCTTCGAACAACCGTTCGCGGTCAGCGTGCGATCGTAGAGCGACGGGCAGACCTCAGCGATCGAGGTGAACTCGAAATCGTCGAACACGATGTGCTCGTACATGTCGTCGGCGAAGATCCACACGTGCGGATGCCGCTCCAGCACCTCGCCCAGCGCCATCAGCTCGGCGCGCGAATAGGCGGCGCCAGTGGGGTTGGAGGGCGAGTTGAGGATAACCCACTTGGTGCGCGGGGTGATCGCCGCTTCCAGTTGCTCGGGCCGCAGCTTGTAGTTCTGCTCCGCGCCCGCCGCCACGAAAACCGGCGTGCCGTTCGCGAACAGCACGACGTCGGGGTAGCTCACCCAATAGGGCGCCGGGATGACGACCTCGTCGCCGGCATCCAGCGTCGCGACCATCGCATTGAACAAGGTGTGCTTGCCGCCGGCGTTGATGGTGATCTGATCGCGCGTATAGGTCAGGCCATTGTCGCGCTTGAACTTCTGGATCACCGCTTCCTTCAGCTCGGGCGTGCCATCGACGTTTGTATACTTCGTCTTGCCGTCGCGGATCGCCTTGATCCCGGCTTCCTTGATGAAATCGGGCGTGTCGAAATCGGGTTCGCCGGCGCCGAGACCGATCACGTCCACCCCTTGCGCCTTCAGTTCCGCCACGCGCGAGGTGATTGCCAGCGTCGGCGACGGCTTGATGCGGGCGAGCGCGGCGGAGGGGTGCATGGCGGTTCCTGAAATAAGGGAAGCGCGGGCGCTATAGCCTTGGCGAAGTCCGGTTCGCAACCGCAACGATGGCAGGAAACGTGCCGCGCACGGCATTGCCGAGCAGGAACCCGCCGCTCAGGTCGTCGGGCGTGAGATCGCCTTCGAAGGCCCTGCCCGTGGCGATCAGCTCGGCGCGCAGCACGCCCGGCAACAATCCGCGCGCCAGCGGCGGCGTCGCCAGCACCTGCCCGCGGGGAACGAAGATGTTGGTGAAGCTGCCCTCCGTCAGGAAACCCTCGGGATCGACGAACACCACCTCGCCGGTACCCGCGGCCCGCCGCGTGGCATCGTAGAAGCCGCGGTCGCTGGTCTTGTGCCGCAACCGGAAGTCGTCGCACGCGACCGGCAGCGGCACGATCGCAACGGACATGGGCGCATCGACCGTCGGCGGCGCGGGCCCCACCTCGATCGCCACCGCACCGCTCCTGGAAAGCAGCAGCCGCAGCCGTTTGGCGGTGCGCAGGCGAAAGGTTGCCGCCTGCAATTCGTTGCGCGTGTCGTGGCGGTCGAATGGAAAGCCGAACAGGTCGGCACTCTCCTTCATCCGTGCCAGATGCCGTTCGAGCAGCAGCAGCCCGGCGTCGGGATCGAACGCCATCGTCTCGATCAGATCGAAGCGGCGCTGGCCCGCGGTCAGGAAGTCGCCCTTGGCCAGTGTCTCGTCCCATTCCTGCGCAGCGATCGAGTCCGCAACGATCCCACCGCCGACTCCGAACGCCGCCTTAGGCGCTCCGTTCCGGATCGACAGCGTGCGGATCGCCACGTTGAACATGGCGTCGCGCACGCCGCTATCGCCAGCGGCATCGATCCGGCCGATCGACCCGGTATAGGCGCCGCGTGGGCTGCCCTCGATTTCACGGATCGCCTGCATCGCACGGATCTTGGGCGCACCGGTGATCGACCCGCACGGGAACAAGGCCGACAGCACGTCGATCGCATCCTTGTCGTCGGCAAGCTCGGCAGTGACGGTCGACACCATCTGCAGCACCGTCGGATAACGCTCGACCTCGAACAGGGCCGGCACCGCGACGCTTCCCGGCCGCGCCACGCGCGACAAATCGTTGCGCATCAGATCGACGATCATCAGGTTTTCGGCGCGCTGCTTGGCGTCGCTTGCCAAGGCCTCGGCCAACGCCGCGTCTTCCTCTACCGTCGCACCACGCCGAGCCGTCCCCTTCATCGGCCGGCAGGTGAGCTTGCCGCCTTCGGCCGCGAAGAACAGTTCGGGCGAGAGCGAGAGCAATGCCTCCTGGCCGGTCCACACCAAGGCGCCATAGCCGGCCTGCGCACGGCCCCGCAGCTGCGCGTACAGCGCCAGCGGGTTGCCTGCGAAGCGGCACAGCGCGCGATAGGTGAGGTTTGCCTGATAGATATCGCCCGCCGCAATCAGGTCCAGCACCCGCCCGAACTGCGCATCGTAGTGCGCGCGGTCCAGCAACGGCTCCGGCGCGCCGATCCACGCACCGTTGGGATCGGGCAGGATCGCCCGCACGTCAGCGATATCGTCCCACCGCTCGAACAGCCCGAACCATAACAGCGGCACAGCGGCAGCGTGCGTCGCTGCCACCGCGGGCTCCAGCCCCGCCCCGGCTTCATACGCCAGGAACCCCGCCGCATGATATTCGGCGGCCGCCCGTATCTCGGCCAACGCCGCAACGATGTCGTGCGTCTCGGTGGCCACGATCACGCGTACCGGATCGCGGTACAGCCGCGCGCCGCCATCACGCGCATCGTCCAGCAGAACAAACGGGAGGGCATCCAGCGCTAGCATCCCCCGATCAGTGCCGTGCGCGCGCGGCTGCGGCAAGCGGCGAACTTGCCCCGCCTGCCCGCGCCGCCTATTTCGATGCCATGGCCAATCCACCGCTTCGCGCTGCAATCATCCCCGTCACGCCGCTGCAGCAGAATTGCACGTTGCTGTGGTGCACCGAAACGATGCGGGGCGCGTTCGTCGATCCCGGTGGCGATCTTCCCAAGCTGAAGGCAGCCGCCGCGCAGCATGGTGTGACGATCGAGAAGATCATCCTGACGCACGGCCATTTCGACCATGCCGGCGAAGCCAAGCCGCTCGCCGAGGAGCTCGGCGTGCCGATCGAAGGGCCGCATGAGGCCGATCTGTTCCTGCTCGAGACGTTGGCCGAGGACGGGATGAAATACGGCATCATGGGCGGCAAGTCGTTCGTGCCGGATCGCTGGCTGGTCGAGGGCGATACGGTGACGGTCGGCAACCTGACGCTGCACGTCTACGAGACCCCCGGGCACACGCCCGGCCATGTCATTTTCCACCACCCCGAATCGAAGCTGGCGCTGGTCGGCGACGTGCTGTTCCAGGGCTCGGTCGGCCGCACCGATTTCCCGCGCAGCAACCATGCCGACCTGATCACATCGGTGGTGACCAAGTTGTGGCCGCTCGGCGACGACACCGCGTTCATCCCCGGCCACGGCCCGACGAGTAATTTCGGCCACGAGCGCCGCTACAATCCATTCGTCGGCGAAGGTGCTACCGGCTGATAGGAACCTTACCCCAGTCCAGTCACCCACGGGGGTGCCTGGTTCGATCTGGCAAGACCATTCTTAACCTACGGCCGGCACCGTCTCGATGATCGCCGGGGGTTGGTCGTTCACCGCGATCCAGGGCAGCGCGATCGCATATAGCCCGAGGCCAAGCAGCAGCAGGAACGTGACCAAAGTTCCGCCCTCGCGCGCGCCTTTCAGCCCGTCCATGCCGAGCGCATGCGCCACACGGGCGAGCAGGAACGATATCGCCGCGATCCACAGCCAGGTCGATGTCCCGCTCGCCAGCTCGATCGCTGCGATCAGCATGACGATGAACGGGGCGTACTCGACGTAATTGGCCTGTGCGCGCATCCGGGTGATCAGCGCATCGTCACCGCCATCGCCGATGCTGACCTTGGCCGATCGCCGCGCGCTGCCGGCCCGCGTTCCGAGCCACATCGCGATGATCGCGGCACCCCCGGTCGTTACCAAGGTGATCGGTAATGTGA
Source organism: Sphingomonas endolithica (assembly GCF_025231525.1). Lineage (NCBI taxonomy): Bacteria > Pseudomonadati > Pseudomonadota > Alphaproteobacteria > Sphingomonadales > Sphingomonadaceae > Sphingomonas > Sphingomonas endolithica. The sequence continues at coordinate 3,140,881 of NZ_CP103057.1, read as the reverse complement.
TCGCTTGCATCATGTTCGGGCCCCCGATTATCATCGTTGCCGTGCCTGGCACTAGCCGCACTGGGTTGCAACCGCCGCGGGAATCGCTATAGGCGCAACCCTTCGTGACGTTTCCGGCCGCTTGCGCCACTGCGGCCGACTTCCCTGTCGGTAGAGTGGGGTTTCCGGTAGGGCCGTCGCTTCATAGACCGATCAAGCACAAGGTTTCGCCGAAATGGCCGTCCCCAAGAGAAAAACTACGCCGTCCAAGCGCGGCATGCGTCGTAGCCACGATTCGCTGACCGTGGCGTCGTTCCAGGAATGCCCGAACTGCGGCGAACTGAAGCGGCCGCACAATCTGTGCAATTCCTGTGGCCATTATAACGGCCGCGAGATCATCTCGGTCGAAGGCTGACCGAACAAGCGAACGGACGTCACGTGACCGACAGCTCCCGGATTGCCGTCGATGCGATGGGCGGCGACAAGGGGCTGGCGGTGATGCTGGCCGGCGTTGCGCGTGCGCGGCACAATTTCCCGGACATGCGCTTCATCCTCGTCGGGGATGAGGCCGCGATTCGGGAAGGCTTGGCGGCGCACCCCAATCTCACCGCCAATTCCGAAATCGTCCATGCGCCCGAAGTGGTCGGCTCGAGCGACAAGCCGAGCCAAGCATTGCGGCGCGCCAAGAAGACGTCGATGGGCATCGCCATCGACCTGGTGAAGCAGGGCCGTGCCGGTGCCGCCGTGTCGTCGGGCAACACCGGCGCGCTGATGGCGATGGCGAAGCTGAGCCTGCGCATGCTGCCGGGAATCGACCGGCCGGCGCTCGCGGCCATGCTGCCCACGCTCGGCGAAAACGACGTCGTCGTGCTCGATCTTGGTGCCAACACCGAATGCGATGCACGCAATCTGGTGCAGTTCGCGGTGATGGGCGCCGCTTATGCCCGGACCACGCTGGAACTGGCATCGCCCCGCGTTGCCCTGCTCAACATCGGCAGCGAAGACCAGAAGGGAACCGACGAGATCCGCGATGCCGCGCAGGCGATCAAGGAGGCAACGCATCTGCCGATGACCTTTACCGGTTTCATCGAGGGTGACCGTCTGTCGCGCGGCGATGTCGATGTCATCGTGTGCGATGGTTTCTCCGGCAATATCGCGCTCAAGACCGCCGAGGGCACGGCGCGATTCGTCGCCGACCTGCTGAAGCGCGCGTTCCAGAGCTCGATCCGCTCCAAGATCGGCTTCCTGATCTCGAAGCCCGCCACCGAATTGCTCCGCCACCACCTCGATCCGAACGTGCATAACGGGGCCGTCTTCCTGGGCCTGAACGGCATCGTGGTGAAGAGCCATGGCGGCGCCAGCGAGATCGGCGTCGCGACCGCGATCGCTGCGGCGGCCAAGATGGTGCGCGACGATCTGACCCGCAGGATCAGCGAAGACCTCGGCAATTTCGAGGCGAAGGCAGCATGAACCAGCAAGCGGAACCCGGCCCCATGCGTAGCGTGATCACCGGCACCGGATCGGCACTGCCGGCGCGCCGCGTGTCGAATGCCGAACTGGCAGAGACGGTGGATACGACCGACGAGTGGATCGTCGAGCGCACCGGCATCCGGTTCCGCCACATCGCCGGCCCCGACGAAACCACCGCGACGCTCGCCGCCGATGCCTGCAAGGCGGCGCTGGCCGCAGCTGGCCGGGCGGCACAGGATGTGGACCTGATCGTGCTGGCGACCGCCACGCCCGACCAGACCTTCCCGGCCAGCGCCACCAAGGTGCAGGCGATGCTCGGCATCGACGATTGCGTCGCCTTCGACGTGGCGGCGGTGTGTTCGGGCTTCCTCTACGCGCTGCAGGTCGCCGACAGCATGATCCGCGCGGGCGTGCACAAGTGCGCGCTGGTGATCGGCGCCGAGACGTTCAGTCGCATCCTCGATTGGGAGGACCGCACCACCTGCGTGCTGTTCGGCGACGGTGCCGGGGCGATCGTGCTCGAGGCCGAACAAGGCGGCACGCGTGGCATTCTGGGCACCAAGCTGCATGCCGACGGCCGGCACAACGACCTGCTCTACGTCGATGGCGGCCCGTCCACGACGGGAACGGTCGGCAAGCTGCGCATGAAGGGCCGCGAGGTGTTCCGCCACGCGGTGGTCAATCTCGCCTCGGTAATGACCGAGACGCTGACCGCGGCCGGCCTGGACGCGGGCGACGTCGACTGGGTCGTGCCGCACCAGGCGAACGCCCGCATCCTGGATGCGACGGCGCGCAAGCTCGGCCTGCCACCCGGCAAGGTGGTCGTCACGGTCGATCAGCACGCCAACACTTCTGCCGCCTCGGTGCCGCTGGCGCTGGATACCGCCGTTCGCGACGGGCGCATCCAGCCGGGCCACCTGCTGGTGCTGGAGGCGATGGGCGGGGGCTTCACCTGGGGTGCCGCGGTGGTACGCTTCTAGCACTCGAAACGCATCCGTCACAAAGGTCTTCACGGGCGCTCCGCCCTTGTGTTACGGACCTTTTCTGCCGCCAAGGGAAGGGTTTTGCATGGCGCCTGTAGGTACACTGACACGAGCCGATCTGGCGGAATCGCTTCATCATCAGGTGGGGCTGTCGCGCGCCGATTCCGCCAAGATGGTCGAGGATATTCTCGCCCATATGTGCGAATCACTGTCGCGCGGTGAGAACGTCAAGATTTCCGGCTTCGGCACCTTCGTGCTGCGCGACAAGGGGGAACGCGTGGGCCGTAATCCCAAGACCGGGGTCGAGGTGCCGATCGCACCGCGACGGGTGCTCACCTTCCGCGCGAGCCAGATGATGCGCGATCGCATCGTCAGCGGCGGCTGACATGATCCCGCCCGGGACACCCGACAAGGCGGCGGGGGCGTTCCGGACAATCGGCGAGCTTTCCCGCGAGACCGGGCTGCCGCAGCATATCCTGCGTTATTGGGAAACGCGCTTCCCACAATTGCGCCCGCTGCAGCGCGCCGGCAATCGCCGCTACTATCGGCCCGCGGACGTCGCGCTGGTACAGCGGATCGACGGCCTGCTGAACCACCAGGGCTATACCATCCTCGGCGTGCAGAAGCTGCTGGCGGCCGAGCGCAAGTCTCCGCCGAAAGCGGCGATGGAGACGGATGACGCCCAGGTAATACGGGCGGTGCGCGACGGGCTCGCGGATGCCCTAGATACCGACAGCCGTTCTATCGAGGACTGATGCCCGTCGCCAACATGTCGGCGATCGTCTCCGCGATATCCTCCGGCGTGCGATCCTCGCCCCACACGCCGTAGCGCAGGCCCAGGAAGACGTTGATCCCCATCAGCGCCCAGGCGTGAACCTCGCTGACGTCTGCGCGAATCTCGCCGCGGGTTGCCGCGTCCTTCAATCGTCCGGCGATGCGCTCGGCAGTGGTGGCATAGTGAAGGCGGAAACTTTCCGGATCGACGAATTCCGATTCGTCGATGATGCGGTACAATTCCTTGTGCCCGCGCACGAAGCCGATGAATTCGCGCAAGCCGGCCTGTTCGGCGGCGAGTTGATCGGGCGCGGCGCGGATCGCCGGCGCGACATGATCCCGCACCTGATCCGAGATATCGCGGACCAGCGCGCGGAACACGGCGTCCTTGGTATCGAAATAGGTGTAGAAGCTACCCAGCGCGACGCCCGCCCGCCGCGTGATGCCGCTGATCGACGCATCGTGGAAGCCGCGTTCGCCGAATTCGAGCGCCGCTGCATCCAGGATCGCCCGCATCGTCCTGCGCCCACGCTCCGTGCGCGGCGCCTTGCCCTCGCTCGCGGCATCTGTCGCGCGATCACGCGGCGGCGTCGCCGGATCGGCCCCTTGCGACACTATTTCTTCTCTCCTCGACATCCAAGTTGAAACCCGGTTCAGGTTTCAGTATAGCTATGCGTCGACAGCGTACAACCCGGATCACCGGCCGCAAGCAAGCGGGGCGCTTTATAGGGAGGATGGTTTCATGGCTCACTTCAGGTTCGCGCGCCGCTTGCTTCAGACGGGTGTCGCACTGTTCGCCTTGACGACGGTCCCGGCCTTTTCGCAGGAAACCGCGCCTGCGGCTGACGACCTGCAGGCGGCCGGGGTCGAGGATGCCGCTGCCCAGGGTGAGGTCATCGTCACCGCCCGCCGCCGCCAAGAACGGCTGCTCGACGTGCCGGTCGCCATCTCCGCCTTCTCGGGCGCGCAGCTCGAGGCATCGGGTGCGCTGGACGTCACCGACCTGGCCAATGTCACCCCCAACGTCACGCTGGAAGTGTCGCGCGGGACCAACTCCACGCTGACCGCCTTCATCCGCGGTGTCGGCCAGCAGGACCCGGTTGCCGGCTTCGAGGCCGGCGTCGGCATCTATCTCGACGACGTCTATCTCAATCGTCCGCAGGCGGCGGTGCTCGACATTTACGACGTGGAGCGGATCGAAGTGCTGCGCGGGCCGCAGGGCACGCTGTACGGCCGCAACACGATCGGCGGTGCGGTGAAGTACGTGACGCGGCGTATCGGCGACGATCCGACGCTGAACGTTCGCGCCAGCTATGGCAGCTACGATCAGGCGGATGGGGTGATCAGCGCAAGTGCGCCGATCGGCAATAGCGGCTTCAAGATCGGCGGCGCGGTGGCGCGGCTCAGCCGCGGCGGCTTTGGCGACAATCTCACCACGGGCGAGGAAAACTATAACCGCGATCTATGGGCTGCCCGCGGCACGCTGCAATACGATCCCAGCAGCAGCGTCTTCTTCCGCCTGTCCGGCGACTACACCAAGGACAATAGCAATACGCGCGGCGGCCACCGCTTGATCCCCGCGCTCAACAGCACGGCCTTCCCGGTGCTCGACGACGTCTATGACAGCCGCGGCGCGCTGGTCGCCCCGAAGCAGAAGGTCGAGGCCTATGGCGGCTCGCTGTTCGCCGAATTGAAGCCGACGGACTGGCTGACCTTCCGGTCGATCACCGGCTATCGCAAGGACGATAGCGCCACGCCGATCGATTTCGACGCGTTGCCGGCGGTGGATGTCGATGTGCCTGCTTTCTACAACAACAAGCAGTTCAGCCAGGAAGTGCAATTGCTGGTCGATACCGGGCCGTTCAATGCGCTGCTCGGCCTCTATTATCTCGACGCCAAGGCACGCACCGTGTTCGACGTGCGGACGCCGAACACGGTCACCGCGCTGACGTTCGGCGATGTCCGCACCGATACCGTCGCGATCTTCGGCGATGCGACCTACGATATCACGCCCGCGCTCAGCGTGTCGGTGGGTGGCCGCTACACCTGGGACACGCGCCGCTCGCAAGTGGAGCGCAACGTCTATCTGGGCGCTTCGCCCTTCTTCGGCGGCACCACCGCGCCGATCCTGCGGCAGACCGACTTCCGCGGTTCGGCGGACTTCGCCAAGTTCACCCCGCGCGCGTCGATCAGCTTCAAGCCCGCGCAGGACAATCTGCTGTACGCAAGCTACGCCAAGGGCTTTAAGGGCGGCGGCTTCGATCCGCGCGGCGTGGGCACGGCGGCGCCCGATCTCAACGGCAACGGCATTTCCGGTGCCGGCGGCGATCAGGACGACATCTTCGATTTCCTATCGTTCGAGCCCGAGACGGTCGAAAGCTACGAGATCGGCTACAAGGCCAGCCTGTTCGATCGGCGGCTGACGCTCGCCTTGGCGGGCTTCCATGCGCGCTATACCGACGTGCAGGTGCCTGGATCGGTCGGGCAGACGTTGAACGGCGTGCAGACGTTCGTCGGCGTTACCACCAATGCCGGCCGTGCGCGGATCAACGGCATCGAAGCGGAAGCGAACCTGACGGTGCTGCGTGGTGGGGATGGCCAGCGGCTGAGCTTGGCCGGCACGGTGGGCTATCTCGATGCGAAATATACCCGCTTCATCGATGCCCGCGGCATCGACGTCGCCAACCGGCGCAAGTTCCAGAACACGCCGGACCTGACGGCAAGCGGCACGATCGCTTATACACAGCCGATTGGCGACGGATCGATCGATCTCAGCTCGACCCTGTCCTACCGCAGCGATTCGCAGCAGTTCGAAGTGAAAACGCCGGGGCTTGATCAGCCGGGATTTGCATTGCTCGACGCCAATATCGTCTACAACATCAACGAGCGTTTTTCGATCGGCGTCCATGGCAAGAACCTGACGGACAAGCGCTACATCGTCTCCGGATACAATTTCCTGACGCAAAATCCAGATAGCGGTGAGTATGTCCTGTCGGCGGTGCCGACCAATCCGAATTACCTTAAGCCCGGCCTCGCCCCGACGCTCGGCAATACCGGCACGTTGACGGCCTATTACGGCAACCCCCGCCAGGTCTTCGCCACATTCACGGCGAAGTTCTGAACGGCCAACTTCTGAATGGACGGGCGCCAGGCCGACGCCCATGAAGGCTATGGGCGCGGCAACGATCCGCGCCCGGACTGCCGATACCGCCCGGGAGAGCGCCTGATGACCGACACCACTGCACCGACTCCCGTCAAGCCGAGTTCCGGCTACAGCGCGCTGGTGCTGGGCATGCTGTTGCTGGTCTATACCTTCAACTTCCTGGACCGGCAGATCCTCGGCATCCTGGTGCAGCCGATCAAGGCGGAACTGCATCTGAGCGACACGCAATTGGGGCTGCTCGGTGGGACCGCCTTTGCGATCCTCTATTCGACGCTCGCCATACCATTGGCGCTGATCGCCGACCGCACCAGCCGGTCCTGGGTGATCACGATCAGCCTGACGGTATGGAGCCTGTTCACCGCTTTGTGTGGGCTGGCGACGAGCTTCGGGCAGATGTTCCTGTTCCGCCTGGGCGTCGGTGTGGGCGAAGCGGGCGGCGTGGCGCCGTCCTATGCGCTGATCGCCGACTATTTTCCGCCCGAACGGCGTGCGCGCGCGCTCGGCATCTATTCGATGGGTATTCCGATCGGGCTAGCCATGGGCACGTTGCTCGGGGCGTTCATCGCCACCTATGTCGATTGGCGCGCGGCGTTCATCACGGTCGGCGTGGCGGGCATCGTCATCGCGCCAATCTTCCGCCTGATCGTCAAGGAGCCGGTCCGCGCGGTAGCGCCAGTGGGGCGGGCGCCGGTCAGCGCGGTGTTCGCGATCCTGGCGCGGAAACCCAGTTTCTGGCTAATGGCCTTTGCCGCCTCGATGAGCAGCCTGGCCGGCTATGGACTCGCCTTCTGGGTGCCGTCGCTGATGATCCGCAGCTACGGCTTCGACCTGCAAGGCGCGGCTTTGTACTTCGCCTCGCTCTTGCTGGTCGGCGGGGCGAGCGGCGTGTTCCTGGGCGGCGTACTGGCCGACCGGCTGGGCGGCGACCGGGGCAATTACGCCAAGCTGCCGGCGATCGCCTGGCTGATCACCGGGCCGCTGTTCATCGCCGGCTTCCTGTCGCCCTCCCCGTGGGTCGCCTGGTTCTTCTTCATCATCCCCAATGCGCTCAACATCTTGTGGCTGGGGCCGCTGACCACCGCCGTGCAGCACCTGGTCCCTGCGCATATGCGCGCGACCGCCTCGGCGAGCTTCCTGCTGATCAACAATCTGATCGGGCTCGGCATCGGATCGGTGGCGATCGGGGCCTTGTCCGAGGCGCTGACCGCACGGTTCGGCACCGAGGCACTGCGCTATTCGGCGGTCGCCGTGGCGTGCTTCTACGTGCTGGCGACGATCCTGGCGTTTCTGGCGGTGAAGCCGCTGCGCCGGGACTGGGTAGACGAGCCGGTGGCCGCCTAAGCCGTTCCCGGGCGAAGGCCGGCCCCGTAGTAGGCTAGTTGGGAACGGCTGCTGCGCTTCGTTACGTCGGCCGTCGCTACTTGGCCCGGCCTGCGCCGGGGAACAGTGAGGCTACCGTTCGCGCGTCGCGGCGAACTTCACCTTGGGATAGCGATCGGCGACATAGCCCACGTCCCACGCCGTCTTCGCCATATACACCGGGTTGCCGTCGCGATCCTTGGCAAGCTGGTTGCGGTTGATGTCGGCGAAGGCCTTCAGATCGGCCGGATCCTCGGCCGACACCCAGCGCGCGGTGTCGTAGGGCGCCATCTCCAGCCCGGCATCGACCTTATACTCCGCTTCCAGCCGGCTGAGCAGCACCTCCAGCTGCAGCTGCCCGACCACGCCGATGATCCAGTTCGAGCCGATCTCGGGATAGAAGACCTGCGTCACGCCTTCCTCTGCCATGTCGTCCAGCGCCTTGCGCAACTGCTTGGTCTTTGTCGGATCCTTCAGCACGACACGCCGCAGGATTTCAGGCGCGAAATTGGGCAGGCCCGTGAAGCGCACGTCGGCGCGCTCGCTCATCGTGTCCCCTACCCTCAGCGTGCCGTGATTGGGGATGCCGATGATATCGCCGGGGAACGCCTCGTCGGCCAGTTCGCGGTTCTGCGCGAAGAACAGGATCGGCGAGTGGATCGCGATCGGCTTGCCGTGGCCGGTTGGGGTCAGCTTCATGCCGCGCTTGAACGTGCCCGAGCACAGCCGCATGAAGGCGATGCGGTCGCGGTGGTTGGGGTCCATGTTCGCCTGGACCTTGAAGATGAAGCCGGTGACGTCCGCGCGGTCGGGCGTGACCGGCGCGGGCTCGGCCGGCTGCGGGCGTGGGCCGGGGGCGTGGGCGCCAAGCGCAGCGATCAGTTCGGCGACGCCGAAATCCTTCAGCGCCGAACCGAAATATACCGGCGTCAGATCGCCCGCGCGATAGCGCTCGACATCGAAGCCGGCATAGCCGCCCATCGCCAGCTCGGATTCGTCGCGCAGCGCAGCCAGCGCGGGCGCGGAGATGGTCGCCGCCAGCTTGGGATCGTCCATGCCGGTGAAGTCGAGCGACGTGCCCATGAACTCGCGGCTCGGCCCTTCGGGTTGGCTGAGCGTGTTGGCGTGAAGATCGTAGACACCCTCGAAATCGCTACCCATCCCGACCGGCCAGCTCATCGGGGTCACGTCGAGCTGGAGGATATCGGCGATCTCGTCGAGCAGTTCGAACGGCGGACGGCCTTCGCGATCGACCTTGTTGACGAAGGTGATGATCGGCACCGCGCGCAGGCGGCATACCTCGAACAGCTTGCGCGTCTGCGCCTCGATGCCGCGTGCCGCATCGATCACCATGACGGCGGAATCGACCGCGGTCAGCGTGCGATACGTGTCCTCCGAAAAGTCCTCGTGCCCCGGCGTGTCGAGCAGGTTGAAGGTCAGCCCGTCTTTCTCAAAGGTCATCACCGACGACGTGACCGAGATGCCGCGCTGTTGCTCGATCTTCATCCAGTCGGACCGCGCACGGCGATTCTGCCCGCGCGCCTTCACTTCGCCGGCGAGATGGATCGCGCCGCCGAAATACAGCAATTTCTCGGTCAGCGTGGTCTTGCCGGCATCGGGATGGGAAATGATCGCGAAGGTGCGGCGGTCGGAAATCTGGGACATCCGGATGCCCTAGCTTCGCGCGGCGCATTCGTCACCCCAGACGGTACCGCAGGAGGTGACCGCTAGGGGTTCAGCGTGACACTCATCACGATCGTCTTCTCGCCATCCACCTCGATCTCGATCACGCCGGGCTTGTCACGGTACGCGCCGGTATAGCCCGACGGATCGGCAGTGCCATGCCACGGCTCGATGCAGATGAAGGCCGCACCGGGCTTGGTCCAGATGCCGAGCGACGGCGTGTCCGGGAACGCGACGTCGAGCGTCGGGCCGCCGAACGCGCCATACGTGACCGACGACGAGGCAACCGGATCCCACACCAATGCATCGTCGGCGAACAGATTGTCGCGCAGGCGCAGGCTGCGACCATCGAGCGGCGACTCGCGCGTCTCGGGCGGGATCGTGCCGTCCTTGGCGACCTTCTTCAGTGCGCCCGGCTCCTGCTTGCCGAACAGGATGCGGTGCGCCTCGCGCGGCTCGCCATACGGCAGCGGCCAGGCGAAGGCGGGATGGAAGCCGAAGCTGGCAGGCATCGGCGCCGCGCCCCGGTTGACGATCCGCGCAGTGATGGTGAGCGTCGCACCTTCCAGCGCGTAGGTGAGTTCGAGCGCGAAGGCGAAGGGGTATGCCGCGCGGGTTTCATCGCTGTCGGTGAGGCGGAAGACGGCGTGATGCGGCTGGACATCGACGATCTCGAAATCGCTGCGGCGGGCAAAGCCGTGCTTGCCCATCTTGTAGCTCTGGCCATCGACCCGCAGCGTGTCCCCGGCCAATGCGCCGACGATCGGGAACAGGATCGGGGCATGGCCGGTCCAGAACGCCGGATCGGCGTCGGTCATCAGCTCCTTGCCGCGGGCATCGCGCAGGTGCGTCAGTTCGGCACCGAATGGGTTGATCTCGGCCGTGAGCTTGGGGGATTTGATGGTGATGAGGTCGGTCATGAACGTTCCGTAGCGGGGGACGGACAGAAACGAAACCGTTCCCCGGCATAGGCCGGGGCCCGGTAGCGGAGGCCGAGGTAACAAGGCGCAGCGATAGCCAACTTCCGCTCCGCTCCTGGACCCCGGCCTGCGCCGGGGAACAGGTTGGTCAGCCCCTGAGCGTTGCGCCAAGCTTTGAAACGGCGGCCACCACCTTGTCGGCGATCACCTTCAAATCCGCGTCGGTGAAACTCTTCTCGACCGGCTGCAGCGTCACTTCGATCGCAAGGCTCTTCTTGCCGTCCTCGACACCAGCGCCAGTGAACACGTCGAACAGCCGCGCGCCCGTAATCACTGCCTTGTCCGCCCCCCTCGCCGCCCGCACGAGCGCATCGGCGGCAAGATCGGACGGCACCAGGAAGGCGAAGTCACGAGTCACGGCCTGCAGCGCGGGCGGCGTGTAAGCGGGGCGCATGAAGCCGGTGGCGCGCTTGGGCGGGATGGCATCGAGATAGAGCTCCACCGCGGCGACCGGCCCGTCGAGATCGAACGCCTTGAGCACGCTCGGATGGACCATGCCGAACGCCGCCAGCACGGTTTTCGGCCCGAGCCGCAGCGTGCCCGATTGACCGGGGTGCCAGGCGTCGCCTGCCTCGCCCATCACCTGCAGGTTATCCACCGGTGCGCCCGCGGCGGCGAGCAAGGCGATCGCTTCCGCCTTGGCGTCGAACGCGTCCGCTGTCGTCATCTTGCCGCCGCGCCAGCTACGTGGACGCGAGGCGCCGGCGAACACCAGCCCGAGCGTCGCGCGCTCCTTGTCGGCCAGGTAGCGGCGGCCGACCTCGAACAGCCGCACGCTGGTCGCGCCGCGCTTGAGGTTGCGTTCGGCGGCCGAGAGCAGGCCGGGGAGCAGCGATGGGCGCATCACCTTCAGCTCTTCGCTGATCGGGTTGGCGAGCGTCCAAGCGCCGCCGCCGAACGGCGCGGCCTGCGCCTCGGACAGGAAGCTCCAGGTGACCGATTCGTCGAGCCCGCGCGCGGCGGCGGCACGGCGCACGCGGCGTTCGAGCTTCTGCTCGGGCGTGGCGGTGGGCTTGGCGACACCAGGCGCGCGCGGCAGCGGCGTCGAGGGGACGTTGTAGATCCCCTCGATGCGGATCACTTCCTCGACCAGATCGGCCGGGCCATCGACGTCACGGCGCCAGCTCGGGATCGTCACCGACCAGTCACCGTCGACAAGGAAGCCGAGGTGTTCGAGGATTTCCTGCTGGCGTGCGGGCGCAATGGCGAGGCCGCCGAGCGTTTCGGCCAGCGCCGGATCGTAGGCGACGGTACGCGGCGCGAGTGGCGGGGCGCCGGCGCGCGTGACCTGGCTGGCGGTGCCGCCGCAGATGTCGAGCACCATCTGCGTGGCGATCGCCAGACCTTGGTCAAGGAACGCCGGATCGACGCCGCGTTCGAAGCGCTGGCGCGCATCGCTGGTCAGGCCAAGCTTCTGGCCGGTACGCGCGATCGCGTCGGGATCGAAATAGGCGCATTCGATCAGCACGTCGGTGGTGCTCTCCGACACGCCGGAGTCCTCGCCGCCCATGATGCCGCCGATGTCGTGGACGTGCGCGTCGTCGGCGATCACCGTCATCGTCTCGGTCAGCGTATAGGTCTTGCCGTTGAGCGCGAGCACCTGTTCGCCGGCCACCGCCTTGCGCGCGACGAGGCCGCCGGTGAGTTTTGCGCGGTCGTAGACGTGCAAGGGGCGGCCGAGATCGATCATCACGTAATTGGTGATGTCGACCAGCGCGGAAATCGGCTTCTGGCCGATCGCGGTGAGGCGGCGGCGCATCCATTCGGGCGCCTCGCCGTTGCTGACGCCGCTGACCGACTGGGCGTAGAAAGCGGGGCAGCCCTCGGGATCATCGGTGCGCACGTCGGGGCCGGCGCCCTCGCCGGCGACCGGCGTTACGGTCAGCGACTTGAGCGTGCCGAGGCCGGCAGCCGCCAGATCCCGCGCAATGCCGTGGACGCCCATGCAATCCTGCTTGTTGGGCGTGATGCTGACGTCGATCACCGGATCGGTGAGCCCGGCATAATCCGGATAGGACGTGCCGATGGGCGCGTCGGCGGGCAGCTCGATGATGCCGTCATGATCCTCGCCAAGCTCCAGCTCGCGCGTCGAACACATCATGCCGTTGGAGACAACACCGCGGATCTCGGCGACCTTGAGCGTGATGTCGCTGCCGGGCACGTACGCGCCGGGCGCGCCGAACACGCCGACCAGCCCGGCGCGCGCATTGGGCGCGCCGCACACGACCTGCATCGGGCCGTCACCGGCATCGACCGAGAGGACCTGAAGCTTGTCGGCCTGTGGGTGGCGTTCGGCGCTGAGCACGCGCGCGACCTTGAACGCGGCGAGCTTCTCGCCGGGATTCTCCACGCCTTCGACTTCGAGGCCGATACGCGTCAGCGTGTCGACGATCTGGTCGAGGCTGGCGGTCGTGTCGAGGTGCTGGCGGAGCCAGTCTAGGGTGATCTTCATGCGCCGACTCCGCCGGACAAAGTGGGCACGTCGAGCGCGGAGAAGCCGTAATGCTTCAGCCAGCGCACGTCGCTTTCGAATACCGGGCGAAGATCGTCGATGCCGTACTTCAGCATCGCCAGGCGATCGATGCCACAGCCGAAGGCGAAGCCCTGCCATTCGTTCGGGTCGAGCCCGCACGCCTCGATCACCTTGCGGTGGACCATGCCGCTGCCGAGTACTTCCATCCAGCCGTCACTGCCGCCGATCACGCGTTTGCCCTTGTCGAGACTGAAGCCGACATCGACTTCCGCCGAGGGCTCGGTGAACGGGAAATAGCTCGGCCGCAGCCGCAGCACGACATCGTCGCGCTCGAAGAACGCGCGCAGGAACGTCTCGAGCGTCCATTTGAGATGCCCGAGCGTGATGCCCTTGTCGATCACCAGCCCCTCGATCTGGTGGAACATCGGCGTGTGCGTCGCATCCCAGTCGGAGCGATAGACGCGGCCCGGCGCGATGATGCGGATCGGCTCGCCGGCCTTGCCCGAGCGGCGTGCCACCTCGACCATCGTGCGGATCTGCACCGGCGAGGTGTGCGTGCGCAGCACCATCGGCGGCTCATGCTCGCCGGCGAGGTAGAAGGTATCCTGCATCGCGCGCGCGGGGTGCGTCTCGGGAATGTTGAGCGCGCTGAAATTGTGCCAGTCGTCCTCGATCTCCGGGCCGGTGGCGACCGCAAAGCCGAGATCGGCGAAGATCTCCGCCAGCTCGTCCATCACCTGGCTGACCGGGTGGATCGTGCCGGCAGGTAGCGCATCGGCCGGCAGCGTCATGTCGAGCGTCTCGCGGGCGAGCCGCGCATCGAGCTCGGCGCGCTCCAGCGCATCCTTGCGCGCGGCGATCGCCGCAGTGACGGCTTCGCGCAGACCCTGGATGCGGGGGCCCTGCACCAGACGCTCCTCGGGCGACATCTTGCCCAGCGTCTTGAGCAGCGCCGTCACCGCCCCGGCCTTGCCCAATGCATGGACGCGGCACGCCTCCAGCGCATCGAGCCCGCTCGCGGTCTCGATCGCGGCGACGAGGTCCGTCTTCAGTTGCTCGATGTCGGTCGCTTGCTCGGTCACTGATCACTCCGTTGCCCGGCTGGGCGGTATGCCGATAACGAAAAGGGCGCGGGTGGCCTAGACCACCCGCGCCCCCAATGTCGCTTACTCGCAGGTCGCTGTCAGGCGGCCTGGGGCAGAGCCGCCTTCGCCTGCGCGATGATGGCGCTAAATGCCGCGCCTTCGTGCATCGCGATATCGGCCAGGACCTTGCGGTCGAGATCGATGTTCGCAAGCTTCAGGCCGTGCATGAACGTGCCGTAGGTCAGGCCCTCCATGCGCACGGCAGCGTTGATACGCTGGATCCAGAGCGCACGGAACGAGCGCTTCTTAACCTTGCGATCGCGATAGGCGTACTGGCCGGCCTTTTCGACCGCCTGACGGGCGATACGGATCGTGTTCTTGCGACGGCCATAATAGCCCTTCGCCAGATTCAGAACCCGCTTGTGCTTGGCGTGAGTGGTTACACCACGTTTGACGCGTGCCATTCTCTATTCCTTTCCGCTCAACCGAGACCGTACGGTGCCCATGCCTTCACCGTGGCGGTGTCGGCCTTGGACAGCAGCTTGGTGCCGCGGTTCTGACGGATATACTTGCTGTTGTGGCTGATCAGGCGGTGGCGCTTGCCGGCCACGCCATGCTTCAACAGACCGGATGCAGTGAGCTTGAAGCGCTTCTTCACGCCGCTCTTCGTCTTGAGTTTGGGCATTTTCGTCCTTTCAGTTTCGCGGAGCGTTTATGAACGGCCACGGCAGCCCATACCGGCCGGGCAGTTCCTCTTTACTCGCGGGAAGGAGGGCGCTTAGTCGAGGGGCCGGCAAATTGCAACACACGGGAACGATTCACTTTCATCACCGGTTGCAGCGGCTATGGCAGACATCGACACTCCCGTAACGACCCCCGATGTTCATCCCGTTCCGGACGCGGCGGCGCCCCCGGCCGCACCGTGCGTGGAGCCGTGGTATCGGCGTCGCTACCGCCAGCATAGCCCGATCGGCTGGGTAACGCGGATCATCCTGTCGATCCTGTTCCTGATCGTGCTTGCCTGGGCGATCCTTTTCATCACCAAGGGCCGCTTCCTCAAGCACACGTTCGAGAAATATATGAGCCGCAGCGCCGGGCGCGACGTGCGCGTGGCGGGCGATTTCCAATTCTATTTCAACCCGATCAACCTGAAGGTCTATGCCGAGGGGCTGAGTGTCGCCAACCCCGATTGGGCGCGGGAACAACGCCCGCGCTTCTTCGAGGCCAAGCGCATCGACCTTCGATTCGCGATCGTGCCGCTGATCTTTTCGGGCACCAAGCGCGTCAATCGGCTGGAGATCGAGGGCGGGCGTATCGACCTGCGCTGGGACGCGGCACATGCGCGCAATACCTGGACGTTCGGCGACCCCAACAAGAAGGGCAAGCCGTTCGAGATGCCGTTGATCCGCGCCGCGACGGTGCGCGATACGCGAGTCACCTACCGCGACCCGCAGATGCAATTGTCCGCCGACATCGCGATCCAGAGCGTGAAGGCCAGCGACAGCCGCTTTGCCAGCGCGGTCCGCTTCACCGGATCGGGCACCGCGCGCACCACGCCGTTCACGATGACCGGCGCGTTGCTCTCGCCCAACGCCACGCTGGCCGGCGGCGAGAACCAGCTGATGGCGCATATCGACGGCGCCAAGACGCGGATCGACATTGCCGGCACGCTGCCGGGCGCGACCGAGCTGCAAGGCTCCAAGCTGCGGATCACGGCGCGCGGCCGCAACCTCGCCGACCTGTTCATGGTGATGGGCGTCGCGATCCCCGACACGCGCACCTATGTGCTCAATTCCAACCTGACCAAGCAAGACAATGACTGGGTGTTCACGCGGCTCAACGGTCATTTTGGCGACAGCGACATCGCCGGCAAGCTGACCGTGACGATGCGCGAGCCGCGCATCCTGCTCACCGCCACACTGGCCACGCGGACGCTGGATATCGTCGATGTCGCGCCGTTCATCGGCTACAATCCCGATCTGGTCGCCGCCAAGGGCGCCGCTGGGGCGATCAGCACCGTCGGCGGCACCCCGCGACTGCTGCCCGATGCCCCGCTCCGCGTCGAGGCGCTGCGCAACTTCGATGCCGACGTGCGCTATACCGTCGGCCGGGTGCGGGCGAAGAGCGTGCCCATTTCCAACATCGCGCTGACGCTCGGGCTCGACAATTCGCTGCTCAAGCTCTCCCCACTGACGTTCGAGATGGCGCGCGGCCGTGTCGCGTCGGACATCACGATCAATGCGCGGCGCCAGCCCGTGTTTACCGACTACGACATCCGCCTGTCGCCGACGCCCCTCGCCCGGTTGCTGGCCGGCTGGGGAGTCGAGGAATCGGGCACCAGCGGCACGGTGAAGGCGCGCGTCAAGTTGACCGGCGTCGGCAATACGGTGCACGATTCGCTCAGCAACGCGAACGGCCGCATCGCGATCATCCTGCCGCAGGGCAGCTTCTGGGCGCGCAACATCCAGCTGTCCGAACTGGATGCGGGTACGTTCGTGCAGCGCCTGTTCCAGGGCAAGCTGAAGGAACCGGTGCAGATCAATTGCGGGCTGATCGGCTTTACCGTGCGCAATGGTATCGCCGCGGCCGACCCGATCCTGATCGACACGCGCAAGAACGTGATGATCGGTCGCGGCGGGTTCAGCTTCAAGAACGAAGCGCTCGATCTCGCCTTCCGCGCGGACAGCAAGAAGTTCAGCCTGTTCGCCGGGCAATCGCCGATCGGCATCAACGGCTATTTCGCCAAGCCCGGGATCAGCCCGGTCAGCGGCGAATTGATGGGCCGCGCCGGCGCGGCGCTGGGCCTGAGCCTGGTGGCGACGCCGCTTGCCGGGGTGCTGGCGTTCGTCGATGTCGGCGATGCCAAGGGTGCCGCCTGCGGCCCGGTGCTGCAGGGCGCGACCGCGCGGGCGCAGCGGACCAAGGACGGCAAGCAGCGCGACGACGTGGGCAAGGGCACGACCGCAAAGGCGGAAGACGGCAAGCGCTCGAAGGAGGAGAAGAAGGGCCAGAAGAAGAAGTTCCTGGGCATCTTCTGAGCGGTTTCTAAGTCAAACCGGGATAACCTGCACCGGGGGAGATTGAGGGACGTACCCTCAATGCCCGCGGCAGGCGAGCGCCTCCAATATGTCCTCGATCCGCGCCGGATCGCCGGCGGCAATCACCTCGCCGACGCTGTCGGCGGTCAGCGGATCGCCCGCCCAGTCACACATGCGACCGCCCGCCCCTTCGACCACCGGCACCAAGGCGGCGAAGTCATGGATCTTGAGGTTCGCCTCGACGACGATATCCAGCCAGCCGCTGGCAACGCAGCCGTAATTGTAGCAGTCGCCGCCCAGCACCGTGCTGCGGACCGCCGCATCGAGATGCTCGAAGGCATGGAGTGTCGCATCGTCGAAGGCGGCGGGCGACGTCGTGCCGAGCAAGGCACTCGCCAGATCGGGGCAGCGCCGCGTGGCCGCCGGCCGACCATTGAACAAGGTCGGCTGCCCGACCACCCCCAGCCAGCGTTCCTGCAGGATCGGCTGGTCGATCACGCCCAGCATCGGCCAGCCATCGACCATCAGCGCGATCAGCGTGCCGAAGATCGGGCGGCCCGAAATGAACGCGCGGGTGCCGTCGATCGGATCCAGCACCCAGGCACGGCCTGACGTGCCTTCCTTCACGCCATATTCCTCGCCGATGACCGCGTCGGTCGGGAAATGCTGCTCGATCAGCGCGCGCATCGCGGCTTCCGCCGCCCGATCGGCGATCGTAACGGGCGACTCGTCCTCCTTCGACTCCACGCCGTAGGCGCTGCGGAAATGCGGGCGGATCGCCGCACCGGCGGCGTCGGCGAGGCGGGCGGCGAATGCCGTGTCGGCAGGGGTGATACGCATCGCGGCTGCCTAGCGCGCGGCAGCGCGGCACGCCAACGAGATTTTGCCTGCAGCGTCGCCAGTTCAGGCCCAATCGCATGCCATGCCGATCGTGGGATCGATCCATAACGAACCAGTTTTGTCCGGTGCAAACGGGTTGTTAGCAGTTCCGGCCTAGCACCTGTGTCAACGAGGCAGCAGGCGGTACCGTGTTCGGAGGAACCGGCGGCGAGCGGCGGGGGCGCAATGACGGCAGCGATTGCTCGACGAGTGGCAGAGACCGATGATGACGCGACATTGTTCGCGCGCATCGGTGCCTTTCTGTACGAGCAGCATCTGAGCCCTGATCCGCAACATTATGCCTTCGCCTATCTGGTCATCACCGAGGCAAACGGCCCGGTCGGGCAAGCCGTTGCGAAATGGACGGAGAACGGCGTTCGGTTATCGCGCCGCGACATCGAGGCGCTCGGCGGATCGGTGGCAGAGATCTCGGGTGCCAGCGACGATGTCGACGCCGCAGAGGGGCTGGTCGCGCGAACGCAGATGCAAGTCGAGGGATTTGCCGACATGATGGAGCAGATGCGCGCCGAAACGCAGGGGTTCGGCCGCGACCTTGCCGCCAGCGCCGACACGTTGCGCGATACGCCGGCATTGGGTGCCGATCAGGTCGCGCGACTGACGGCGGCGATGCTCGCCCGGGTCCGCAGTGCCGAAAGCCGGCTCCAGGCAGCGACGGCGGAAGTGAACGACCTACGCGTCAAGCTGGACGAGGCGCGCGACAATGCCCGGCGGGATGCGCTGACCGGCCTGCCCAACCGGCGCATGTTCGAGGAGGCCTATGCCGAACGCATGTCGCGGCCGGGCGGCACATGCATTGCGGTGTGCGATGTCGACCATTTCAAGGCAGTCAACGACCGCTTCGGGCATGCCGTGGGCGACCGGGTATTGAAGGCGATCGCCGAGACCTTGTCGCTGTGTTGCGACGGGCATCTGGTGACGCGTTATGGCGGGGAGGAATTCGCCGTGCTGTTCAGCGGGGTGGATTCGGCCAAGGCATTGAAGACGCTAGAGGCGGCACGCAAGGCGCTGGCGGCCAAACGATATCGCGTGCGCGGCAGCGATGTGCCGCTGGGCGAACTTACCTTCTCGGCCGGCATGACGACGGCCGCGGCGAACGAATCACTGACAACCGCTTTCGGCCGCGCGGACCGGCTGCTCTATGGGGCGAAGCAGGCCGGACGAAACCAGCTCAAGTACGGCTGAAGCCAAACATTGGCAAAAGTGCGCCAGCATATTGGCGCATTCTACCAGTGTCGGAACGGCACGACAGCTGAATGCCAGCATTACAGCCACTTAGCGAATTGGCACGCTCCCTGCAAAGCTCCTGACATCGGCAGCCGGATGGTCCGGATCGCCGCATCGACAGGAGTTCCTACCATGTCCGTTCGCTTCGAAGCCCTGCAGCGCACCGCTTTTTCCGCTCTGGCCGCCTTGTTCGTCGCCAGCATCATGATCAGCGCCGCCGTTCCCGTCGTCCCGGTCGCCTGACCGGGACGCCACTCAGGGGAGCAATGCAATGCGCAGTATCTTCATCGGCATCGCCGCCTTTACGCTGACCGTCCTCGCGATCCTCGGCCAGCAGGCATCCGCCGCCAGCCAGTTGATCGGCTAGCATCAGATCGGGCGCAAAGCGCCCAAGGTCGAACCGGCGACGGGTCCCGCGGCAGCCTCCTCACCACGCGAATAGGTGCCGATCAGCAACCCGGCGCCCAGCACATGCCCGGCCATCGCCGCGATCAGCGCGGCGCGCCCCGGCGTCTTGCCGGGATCACTGACCCCGCCATCAAGCGCGAACAATTGAAAGACATAACGGTGCTCGCCATGCCCGGTCGGCGGATCGGGCGGCAGCCATCCTTCGCCGAGATACGAATTTCGCCCGACATCCCCGCCCTCCGCCGTGCCGGTATCATCGGCGGCGATCGCCCCTTCGGCCAGCCGTCCGGCTTGTGCCGGCAGCCCCCACACGATTGCGTGCACCAAAGGCGACGGCGTCGGCGCATCTGCATCCTCGACCAGCAAGGCCAGCATCGCGGTCCCCTCCGGCACCGCGCCCCAGACGAGCGGCGGCGAGACGCCCTCGCCGTCGGCTGTAAAGCGTGGCGGCAGGCGGGCCTCGTTGGCAAAGGCCGGGCTCGACAGATCGATCGTGGCGCCCTGCCCCAGCCCGGGCTGCGCGATAGTCAACGCGTCGGCACCGGCGCGCATGTTTTTCAAGGCAGCACCCAGCCATTGGGGGATATGTTCCAGCACCGCATTCTCCTGTCTGTCGGCAGTCAAGCCACGGGCTTGGGCTTCGGTTCCGAATCCGCGCGCCTTTCGCGATTTGCCGGACTATGCTGGCGCCGTGCGGGCATATCGCCTGCCGAAAGGATGTCCCATGGCAAAGAGCCAGAAGAAATCGAACAAGGAAGTGCGCAAGCCCAAGGCCGAGAAGGTCAAGGCGATCGCGGCGAACAGCTCGACCAAGAACAAGGCGCTCGACATCGTCACGATCAAGAGCTGATCGCGGGCATGGCAATTGATGACGACAGCTTCGTCTATGACGAGGCAAGCGGCGAATGGGTCAGCGCGGCCGATGCGGCGGCGCTGCCCGCCGCCGGTACCGTCGAGGTGCGCGACGCAGTGGGTAACCTGCTATCCGACGGCGATCAGGTGACGTTGATCAAGGACCTGACCGTCAAGGGCGCCGGCCAGACTCTGAAGCGCGGCACGCTGATCAAGTCGATCCGCCTGACCGGCGACGCGCAGGAGATCGATTGCCGGTACGAGGGCATCAAGGGTCTCGTGCTGCGCGCCGAGTTCGTCAAGAAACGCTGACGATGCTAAGCGGGTTGGACGAAAGCTGGCGCGGCAAGCTGGCGCCGGCGTTGCAGGGTCCGCACATGGCGGCGCTCGCCGACTTCCTCGCGGCGGAAGATGCCGCCGGCAAGCAGGTGTTCCCCGCGTCGCACGACCGGTTCCGCGCGCTGGCGCTCACGCCGATCGACCGCGTGCGCGTGGTGATCCTGGGCCAGGATCCCTATCATGGCGAGGGGCAGGCGCATGGCTTGTCCTTTTCCGTGCCGCCGGGCGTACGCCCACCGCCGTCGCTGGTGAACATCTACAAGGAACTGGAAGCCGATCTCGGCGTGCCGCGCGCGCGGCACGGGTTTCTGGAGCATTGGGCGGCGCAAGGCGTGTTGCTGCTCAACACCGTGCTGACGGTCGAACAGGGCCGCGCGGCGTCGCATCGCGGGCGCGGATGGGAAGGCTTCACCGATGCTGTGATCGCGGCAGTAAGCGCGGCAACCGCGCCGAGCGTGTTCATGCTGTGGGGCGCGCATGCGCAGAAGAAGGCCGCCCTGGTGGACGAGTCGCACCATCTCGTGCTGACGGCGGCGCATCCTTCGCCGCTATCGGCGCATAACGGCTTTCACGGCTGTCGGCATTTCTCGCGCGCCAACGCGTTCCTATCGGAGCATGGCCGCGGAACGATCGACTGGGCGCTGCCGCCGATGGCGGCATGAGCACGCTCGATCGCTTCGTCGATGCGCAGCGGGATGTCTATGAAGACGCGCTGGCGGAGCTTCGCAATGGGCGGAAACGCAGCCATTGGATGTGGTTCGTGTTCCCGCAGATCGCCGGGCTCGGCCAGAGCCCGACCGCGCGCTTCTACGCCGTCCGAGATCTGGACGAAGCGCGCGCCTATCTCGCGCACCCGCTCCTGGCCGAGAGGCTGCTTACCTGTACGGAGGCGATGCTGAGCTGGGCCGGTCGGCGCTCGGCCGAGACGGTGCTTGGCGGCATCGATGCGGTCAAACTGCGCTCGAGCGCCACCTTGTTCGAGGCAGCGGGCGACGATGCCCGTTTCGGCCGCTGCCTGGACGCGTTCTACGACGGCGATCGCGACGCGTCCACGCTCCGGCTGATCGCACGCTGAGCGGGAGCGATCCGGGCGGTTGGTCGTTGGGCTGTACGATCCCAAGGAGAAATACGATGCCAAAGACCCTGAACGAGATCGCCGAGGCGATGAAGGACATCGATTTCTGCATGCTGTCGACGCACACCGAGGGTGGTGCGATCGGGTCGCGGCCGATGAGCAACAACCGCGACGTGGAATATGACGGCGACAGCTGGTATTTCACGAGCGACGACACGCGGACCGTGCATGACGTGACCGCCAACCCGCAGGTCAGTCTCGCATTCCAGGCCAAGTCCGGGCTGCTCGGCATGCGGCCGTTCTTCGTCTCGATCGAAGGAACGGCGGCGGTTATCCGCGACAAGGCGCAGTTCGCCGAGCATTGGACGTCCGAGTTGGAGCGGTGGTTTCCGGAAGGTGTCGATACGCCGGGGCTGGTGCTGGTCAAGGTCACCGGCAAGCGCGCGCATTATTGGGATGGCGAGGACGAGGGCGAGATCGTGCTGAAGACGGGTGTCGCTGGCTGATCGAGGGCCGCTGGGTCGCCCGTTACATGGCAGGTGGCCCAGCATCGTTTTCCCGCCGCAATTCGCGCATAATGCAGCCGACATGACGCCGGTGACGCTTATCTCCGTGTTCGACGTGGATCGCACGCTCACCCGGCTGCCCACCTACACCTTGTTCCTGCTGCGCTCGGCGCTGCGCAACAATCCGCTGCGGTTGCTGCTGCTGCCGGCGCTTATTCCGGTCGCCTTGCTGAACGCGGCCGAGATCCTGACTCGCCGGCAGATGAAGATGGCGATGCACGCGGTGTTGCTCGGGCGACGCATTCCCGCGGGAACCGCGACCAGCCTGGCAGACACGTTCGCGCGGCACATCCATGCGCGCGGTCTGCTCCCCGAGGCAGTGCGGCGGATCGGCCGCGAACAAGCCGAGGGGCGGCGCGTCATCCTGGCGACCGCGGCGCCGGAACTCTATGCCCGCCCGCTGGCGGGGTTGCTGGACATCGACGATGTCGTGGCGACTCGCTGCACCTGGCAGGATGGCGATCTGCTCGCCACGATCCAGGGCGAAAACTGCTATGGCCCGGCCAAGCGCGACATGCTGGACGCCTATCTTGCGGAACATGGCCTGCCGCGAGAGGCGGTGCATATCCGCTTCTTTTCGGACCATGCGTCGGACCTGCCGATGTTCGACTGGGTGGATGAACCGATCGCGGTCAATCCGTCCGCCGCACTGACGGCGATTGCCAAGGCGCGCGGCTGGCCGCAGTTTGATTGGACCTCGAACCGGGTCCGTGCGAACGCCTGAACGCCGAAATGCTCCTGGCACTGCTTGATGGGACGAATGAGAATACGATGATCGAACACGCGATTTTGCTGAGCGCCGGCCAGGGCTCGCGCCTGCTGCCGCTGACCGCCGAACAGCCCAAGTGCCTGATCGACTTTTCCGGCCGCACGCTGATCGAGTGGCAGATCGAGATGCTCGCGCGGCAGGGGATCAAGCACATCCATGTCGTCACCGGCTTCATGGACGCGATGGTCGAGGCGGTGCTCGCCGGCATCGACGACCCGCGCGTGAAGGTGACCACCTTGTTCAACCCGTTCTACAAGGTGGCCGACAATCTGGGGTCATGCTGGATCGCGCGCACCGCGATGGAGGGCGACTTCCTGATCCTCAACGGCGACACCCTGGTGTCCGAAGCAATCGTCGAGCGGGTACAGCAGGGCTCCGCCTGGCCGATCACCGTGACGGTCGATGTGAAGCCCGATTATGACAGCGACGATATGAAGGTCGCGCGCAATGGCGATCGGCTGATGCGGATCGGCAAGACACTGACGGCAGACGAGTCGAATGCCGAGTCGATTGGTTTGCTCGCCTTTCGCGGCGAAGGCGCCGGCCTGTTCCGCGAAGCCGTGCGCGCGGCGATGCGCACGCCCGAGGGCGTGCAGCATTGGTATCTGAAGGTCGTGGACCAGCTTGCCGCGACGGGCAAGGTCGGCACGGTGTCGATCGAAGGGCTCGATTGGGCCGAGGTCGACTTCCTCAACGACATCCAGATCGCGCGGGCGCTGACCGACAAGTGGGTCACGCAGGGTTAGCCCTGCGCGACGAAGAACCCCTTCAGCCAATCGACCAATGCGGCGAGTTCATCGCCTGCCAGTGGGATCGCCGCGCCGAGATCGGGCACTTTCGGCCAGCCCGCGTCGGGGAAGGACCGCCCGTTCCAATCGCGCTGCCCGTCGTAGCGGGGCACGACGTGGAAATGCACTTCGCGGTCGGCCATCATCAGCATCAAATAGTTGATCTGGGCGTAGTCCACCGCCTGGCGCAGCGCGATCTCGATCGCCTTCGTCACAGTCGCCAATTCGGCATGCGCGCCCGGCGGCAGGTCGGAGAATGCGGTGGCCTGCGATCGTGCGGCCAGCACCAGGCTGCCCAAGGTAGGCTGGGCGGGGCGGGCAAGCACGACCCAATGATCGAAGCTGCACAGCAAGGTGCCGGGCCAGCCGAATTTCTCGATCGTCGCGTTCATGTCATGCTTCCGCGAGCCAGGAGGTGATCGTGCCGCCGCGGGCCTTGAGCGCCATTGCCTGGACCAGCCGGACCAGGTGGATCAGGCAACTCACCACCGTCCAGATCGCCACGGCGACCAGGCCGAGATCGGGGCGGGCGAACAGCGTGGAGACGAACAGGATCACCATGTTGGGGTTGCGCCGCGCGGTGATGAGGCGGAAGCGGCTGTCGAAGCGGCGCCAGACGTGGATGTGCATCATGCCGTTCTGACGCATGAACACGCCCTCGATAATGCGCTGCACGACATAGCCGCCCACGATCGCCGCCATGATCCAGGCGAATGCCGTGTTGGACAGCGCCAGCCCCCAATGCACCAGCCCGGTACCCCAGAACCAGAACCAGAAGGGCGGATGGACGATGTCGATGCCGTGATCGAAGATGTTGCCGATCGAGGTGGAGGTGACGGTGCAGCGGGCAAGCTTCCCGTCCACCGTGTCCAACACCATGAACACCAGCCCCAGCGCCATCCCGAGCCAGTAGCGGCCATCGGCAAAGGCGAAGGTGGCCACGACGCAGAAGATCGCGCCCACCGCAGTCACCATGTTGGGTGTGATGCCGAGCCGCGCGCAGATCCGCGTCAGCCACAGCGCCCATTCGGGCCACAGATATTTGGTTAGCAGGTCGGTGACGCCCTTATAGGCACCGAAATAGCTCGCCCGCTCGACCGCCGAACGCGTGTCGGGCGTGAGCGGCATGAGGAACGGCGTCTCGCGCTTGCGCAGCGCCTTGTTCTCGATCGTCGGGCCATCTTCGAAGGCGAGGACGTCCAGCCCGGAACTTTCATCCGCAGTGAGCGCGCGACCGTGCAGCATGGCGTCGCGCAGCTTGCCCGATTCCGCGGCATCGCGCGCATGCCCGAGCGCGGGGACGCCACCGAGCGTCAACACCAGGCCCGGGTGCGCGGCGACATGCTTCATCCAGGACGGATCGAAGGCGAAGGCGGCGTTGGCGAGGATGGTTGCCGGGGTATCTATCGCCAGGGCGTTGCCGGCGGCGATGCGGCGGACGCGTTCCGCCATCGTCAGCCCCCAGAGCGGGGTGGGGTTCGTGCCGACGCTTTCGACGCGGGACATTACATGCGCTTCATCCATGCGCGCGGGCTTAGCATTGCTTGGTTGATCTGCAAGTTGTGGTGCGCTTGCTTGAGGCGGGCCGTCACCCCGGGCTTGTTCCGGGGTCCACCGAGCGGCTTGCGGTGCGATAGTGCGTTGAGGGCAGAGTTTGCGGGACGGCGGACCCCGGAACAGGTCGGCAACTATCCCTTCAAACATGGTTGGTCATCCCCGCGAAGGCGGGGATCCATAGTGGCAGGCTTAGCGGTTAAATGCAGACGTTCGAGTATATGGATCCCCGCCTGCGCGGGGATGACGGCGAATTACTTGTTCGAGCCGTACAACTGCCGAACAGGTCCGGCGTGACGGGGAGGGTGACGGAGGCGCGCACTAGTTCACCCGCACGCCGATCCACAGCGTGCGCGGTGTGCCGAGATCGATCGAGCCTGCCTGGTTGCGGGTGACGACGGTCTCGTCGAAGACGTTTTCGGCGCGGCCGACCAGCGAGAGATGCTTCATCACCGGCACCCGCACGACCGCATCGACGGTCAAGGCGTCGGGGAGGACATCGGTCTCGAGATCGTCTTCATACTGCTTGCCGACATAGCGTACGGTGCCCGACAACGACCAATCCTGCTGCGGCGTCCAGCCCAAGGTGGCGCTGGCGGCGTGGCGCGGGCTCTGGGACGGGGTGAAGCCATCAAGCGCGCCCTCGTCGCGCACGTGCGAGTCGCTGAACGCGTAGGAGGCATCGAAGAATATCGGTCCACGCACGATGCCGGCCGTGATCTCCACACCTTTGGCGACCACCGCATCGACGTTGCGCCGCTCGCGGATGTTGGTGCCGATGGTGACGTTGGCGATGGCGCCTTCGAGCCGGTTGTAGAAGGCAGTGACGCCGATCCGCACCCCCGTGGCCGGCGTGAAATCGACCCCGCCCTCGACGCCGCGCAGCTTTTCCAGGCCGAGGTCGGGGTTGGCATTGGTGGTGACGGGGAAGACGACGAAGGGACGGTAGAGCTCGTTCAAGGTCGGCAGGCGAAAGCCGGTATAGCCGGCGACGCGGAGTGCCACCGCATCACTGGCCTGGAACAATGCGCCGGCGCGGCCCGTCGCCTCCGCCCCGTCGCGGTCGGCGAATCGCTGGCTGCTCGCCGCCAGCGCACCGGCGGCGTTCCGTTCGGTGAAGAAGCCGTCGCTGATCGTCCAGCGATCACCGCGCACGCCGCCGGTCAGGATCAGCTTGCCGATCGTCCAGTCGTCCTCGACGAAAAGGCCGGTGGTGCTCGTCCGGCCACCGGCGTTGCGCCGGGCGGTGACCAGGCCGGTGGTGGTGCTGTAGGCATCCTCGAACAATTCGCCGTCGGCAATGCGCGCGTCGATGCCGATGCGCAGCACATGATTCGGGCTGATCGGCGGCCGGATCTCGATCTTGCCCCCGGTCCCGGTCGACGGCGTGTTGCGCTGGTCTAGCGTCAGGCGGAAATTGGTGCTGCTGATCACCTTGTTGGTGAAGTTGCGCGCCTGGACATAGGCCAGCGCATCGACCTGCCACGCGCCGCGGTGGACGAGCCGGATGCTGGCATCCTCACCCTCCGACGAACTGTCCGCGCCCTTGAAGCGGAGCGTGCGATCGTCGCCGAACACCAGGCCACGGAACTGCACCTCCGTCTCGGCATCGATCGGGGCGACGGCGCGCAGGCCGGCGGACCAATCGCGGTACCGCCCGCGTGATGTGGCGGCGACGCGCTGATTGTCGGGCGTGGTGAAGAAGCCATCGCCACGTTCGAACCGGCCCGACAGCGTGGCATATCCATCGCCGAGATCGGGCGACACGGCGCCGGCCACGCTCATCGCGTCGTTGCTGCCATAGAGGGCGCTGCCCGAATTATTCGGCAGATCGGCCCGCGTCGCGCTGACCAATTCGACCGTTCCCGCCACCGCACCGGCGCCGAACGGCCCTGCCCCGCCGCCGCGGGTGATCCGCACGCCCGACAGCCGATCGCCCGACAAGGCGGTAAACGGGATGTAGCCGAAGAAAGGATCGGCCAGCGGCACGCCGTCGAGCAGGACGAGCGCGCGGCTGGAGGCGTTGCCGCCCAACGCGCGCAGCGTGACGCCCTGCGCCGAAGGGTTGGCCGAGCGGCTGTCCGAGCGGCGGAATTGCTGGAAGCCGGCGACATCCTTCAGCACGTTCTCGACCCGGTCGGAGGCTTCGTCGGTCAGCCGCTCGCGATCGATGATCGACGATCCATAAGCCGGCGTGCCGGGCGGCAGTGGCAGCCCGGTACCCAGCACGACGATGTCCGGCCCGATCTGCGGCTCCGTCTGCGGCGGGGCCGCATCCTGTGCAAATGCGACCGCCGGCAGCATCAGGGCGACGAGGGGTAGTGCGAGGATGTGGCGCATTGTCTTGAAACCGATGATGGGAGGAGGAGCCGGCGCCCGCCCCTTAGCCGTAAATGCCCCGCCATGTTGGAAAAAGGGGATTTACCCGCGCGCAGGCGCTAGGAGCGCGGCTGCAGGCAAGCGAGAGAAGGGCAAGGATGGACAGCAGGTTCGACGTTCTGATCGTAGGCAGCGGCCATGCCGGTGCACAGGCGGCGATCGCGCTGCGCCAGGGGAAGTTCGACGGCACGATCGCGATCGTCGGCGACGAGCCCGAATTGCCCTACGAACGGCCGCCGCTGTCGAAGGAATATCTTGCCGGCGACAAGCCGTTCGAGCGGCTGCTGATCCGGCCAGCCGCCTTCTGGGCGGAGCGCGCGGTGGCGATGCTGCCCGGGCGGCGCGTGGTCGCGGTCGATGCGGCGGCGCGGGCAGTGACGCTCGAGGATGGCGGCACGATCGGTTATGGCGAGCTCATCTGGGCGGCGGGCGGCGCGCCGCGGCGGCTGGTCTGCGCCGGGCACGATTTGGCCGGGGTGCACACGGTGCGCAACCGCGCCGATGTCGATCGCATGATGGCCGAACTGCCGGCGGCCCGGTACGCCGTGGTGATCGGCGGCGGTTATATCGGCCTGGAGGCCGCGGCGGTGATGACCAAGCTTGGCAAGCATGTGCGCCTGCTGGAAGCGCTGGACCGCGTGCTGGCGCGCGTGGCCGGCGAGCCGCTGTCGCGTTTCTACGAGGCCGAACACCGGGCGCATGGTGTCGACGTGCGGCTGGGGGCAATGGTTTCCTGCATCGAAGGCGATGGCAGCCGCGTGACCGGCGTTCGGCTGGCCGATGGCGAACTGCTCCCGGCGGATCTGGTGGTCGTCGGCATCGGCATCGTGCCTGCGGTCGAGCCGTTGCTGGCGGCGGGTGCCGTAGGGGGCAACGGCGTGTCGGTGGATGGCCAGTGCCGCACCACCCTGCCCCATGTCTTTGCCGTCGGCGATTGCGCGCTCCACGCCAACCGCTTTGCCGAGGGCGCCGATGTTCGCATCGAATCGGTTCAGAACGCCAATGACCAGGCGAGCGTCGCATCCAAGACCATTCTCGGCCAGGCGGTGGCCTATTACGCCGTGCCGTGGTTCTGGTCCAACCAATATGATCTGAAGCTGCAGACCGTGGGCCTGTCGACCGGGTTCGATGCGACCGTTTTGCGCGGCGATCCTGGGGCGCGGAGTTTTTCGGTCGTCTATCTCAAGCAGGGCCGCGTGATCGCGCTCGATTGCGTGAACGCGACCAAGGATTTCGTGCAGGGGCGCAAGCTGGTGCTGGAGCGGGTTGTGGCGGAGGTCGCGCCGCTTGCGGATGTTGCGCGCCCGCTGGCCGGGCTCGTGCGCGGGTGAGGCTGGGGTCGGGCGCTTGCCCCGCGTTAGCTGATAAGGATCGGCATTAGCCAAGCCGGCACCCCGGACCTGTTCGGTGATTGTACCGCTTAGACATGTACTACCACGTCATCCCCGCGCAGGCGGGGATCCATACCGGTTTGCTTTCCGCCTGAAGTCCTGACCCCCGAGTTTATGGATCCCCGCCTGCGCGGGGATGACGAATTATGCTCGAACGGGATAGTTGCCGACCGGCGCCGGGGTCCACCAAGCGGCTTTCGATGGGGATCGTACTTGAAGGCAGAGCATGCGCCACGGTGGACCCCGGAACTAGTCCGGGGTGACGTTCTGGGGTGAATGGGCTGAACAAGGCACGTTCGAGCGCTTTATGATTAACAACACGTTACATCGTGTCGCAGCGGCACAGCCCGAATTTACAGCGGCGCGCCCGGTTACGAGGCGCCGAGAACTACCGTAACGTTAGGAATGCGTTTACCATTTCCTGTAGCTTCCGCGATTCTCGTCGGGCGTGCCGTCTTCTATTGTAGACATGCCGTACTTGCCTTGGTCGCGTTGACCTGGAGTGGCTCGGCTGCCGCATCTTCCCCGAACCGGTTCGACAATCTGCGCATCCAGCAGGCCCGGGTAGCGAGTGTCGCGTACAAGCTCGCCATCGCGAACCGACCGCTTTGCCGCGCGGCGGCGGCGCCGCAGGCCGGGTTCATGCCGCACGATCTCGCGCAATATGCGCCCCTCGACCGCCCGGGCGCGGCAAACGCTTATGAGCTGGGGTCGCGGATCGGGGTGATGGCGGTGGCAGGCAGCAGTCCGGCGGCGAACGCCGGATTGCGCGCGGGGGATCAGTTGGAGGCGGTGAACGGCCGGCCGCTCGCCACCGTCGTTACTCCGGAGGGTGCGCCAACCATGGCATTCGTGGACCAGGCACGGCGGGTCATCGATGAAGAGCTGCGCCACGGGGCCGTTACGCTCAGCGTCATCTCAGGGGGAATGCGGCGGGACATACACTTCACGGGGGCGCTAGGGTGTCCGTCCGACGTCCAGCTCGTTCCCGGTGCGGACGTGAACGCCTGGGCCGATGGCGCGCGCGTGATGGTGACCGACGCGATCGTTGCGCGGTGCCCGAGCGATGACGATCTCGCTTTGGTGATCGCGCATGAACTGGCGCACAACCTGCTGCATCACCGCCGACGGCTGGCGCTGGCCGGGGTCTCGGAAAACACGTTGCTGCCGGTCTCGTCGGTCGGCCTGGCGGCGGTGCGGGCAGCGGAGGTGGAGGCGGATTCCTACGCCGTGCGCATGACGGGTGCCGCGGGGTACGATCTGGGTGGGGCCGCGTCGTTCATGGCCGGCTTGCTCAAGACCAATGGCATGGCAGGGGCGCTTGCCTCGACCCATCCCGAGGCAAGGCAGCGGCTGGCCTTGCTGACGGCGGCGATCGCGCGGACGTCTGCGCTGCGCTAGTTGCTTGCCGGCACCGGCAGGACGGCGCGCAGCGGCTTGGTTTCCGGCAGGATGTAGACGATGCCGACCGTGCCGGTGAAGGCGGGCATGACAACCTTGTCGTAGAAGGGCGCCGGCACGTTGATGCAGCCAAAGGAGATACGATTGTCGAGCGGGGTGGCGGAGGCTAGCCGCCCGGCGCGATTGTCCTTGGGATTGCCGACGATCACGCGGTGCAGCGACAGCGCGGCATCGTAATCGATCCACAAGATGTCCTGTTCGAAATCGTGGCCGAGCGAGGCCTGGAAGCGGCCGGCGGGTGTCGTGCGCTCCTGCGGCGTGATCGTGGCGAGCTTGCGCTGGCCGATGCCGGGCACGCTGTCGTCGCCATGGCTGATGCCGAGCAACGCGGCCGACGCGCCGAGCAGGCGGCCGGCGGAATCGAACATGAAGACCTTCGCCGCGACCTTGTCGATGACGGCGAACGGCAGGCGCTGGGCATCGCCCGCCACCGCCCATGCGGCAACATCCCGCACGTCGCCCGAGGCCGCTTCGCCGCGGAAATCGGCGCCGCTTTGAGCGGCAACGGCCGACGGCCCCGCAACCGGCGCTGATTGCGCCGCCACGGGGCCGGAGATCGACAACAAGGCGCCGAGTAACGCGGTGCTCAGCATGCGTGGCCTCAATGGCGCGCCTGCTTGCGCGGATAGACCGGGACGGCGGGCGCGGGCAGGAACGCGTTACCCTGACGGGTCGGGCTGACCCGATCGACCGGGCGTTCGTCCACCGCCTGCGCCTGCTCGACCGGCACAGGCAGCAAGGAGACTTGCTGCGCCGTCGGCACGAACACGCCCGTACCGATGACCGCGAGCTGCGGCAGCGCCGCGATGCCGACCACGGCCGGTGCGATCCCGACCAGCGGGCGTGACGCCGGGCCGACCGGCGCGGGGACCACGACCACTGGCACTTCGACCGGCGGGATCAGGATCGGCACGTCGACCGGAGGCACCACGACGACCGGCGGGATCTCGGCGACAGGCGGCACCACGACGACGGGGGGCACTTCGACTGGCGGTATGACGACAACCGGGGGAACCTCGACCGGTGGCACTTCGACCGGGGGTATGACGACGACGGGCGGTACTTCGACCGGGGGTATCACGACGACCGGCGGCACTTCCTCCGGGGGAGTTACCACCACGGGAGGCACCTCGACCGGCGGCACCACCACGACGGGCGGCACGACGACCACCGGGGCGGCCGTGATCGTGCCGGTCGTTGCCTGTGTCGTGACGCAGCACGATCCGGCGAGCGCATATTGCCCGGCATTGGGGCCGCCCAGCGTATAGCCGCTATAGGAGATGGCGATGCCCGTGCCGGCCTCGGCCTGCGCGAACGTGGCGGTGGCATTCGGGCCGGCGACCAAGGTCACGCCGTCGGGCAATCCGGACGTCGCGGTCGTGTTGAACCCGGTGAGCACCGCATTGGTCGTGCCGTCGGCAACGCGGTCGCCGTTCGGGAAGAGCAGCATGCGCTGCGTCAGCGCGGCGCCTTCGGTCAGCACGAAGTTGGTCGAAAAGTCAGTCGGCGCGGCATAGGAGACCGGGTTGTAGTTGATCGTCACCGGTGCCGCCGTGACGGTGGTCGGTGGCGCGAGCGGCGCGAAGATGATCGTGCCGCCGCCGACACCCGGCCCGACGCCCGAGGCGCCGGCGATCAGCTGCAGCCCGACCGGCAGGCCGAGGCTCTGCGCCGGGATAGTGCTCCCGCGCGTCAGCGTCACCGCGTCGTCGATGTGCACGTCGTGCCCGGCGCACAAAGTGATGTTGCCGTCGGTCGTGGTGATTGCATGGTAGACGAAGATGTCGCGGCCGGCGTTCAGCAATACGCTGCCGTTGGTGGTCGTGATCGGCGCATTGACGTTGATGTCGCGGCCGCAGCACACCACGACATTGCCGTTGGTGGCGGTGATCGCGGCATCGATGTTGACGTCGCGATTGCCGTTCATGGTCAGCGTCGTCGGCGTGCCCGACGCGGTCCAGGCGACCGCATCGTTGACGAAGATGTCGCCGACGCCGCCGGTATTGTCGCCCGGCACCGGCAATGTGCTGATGACGACGCTGTTCGTCACCAGCTGCGCCGACAGGGTTGCGCCCGAAATGTTGCCGCCGGTCGCGGCGATGGTGAAGTCGGCCGGATCGATCAGCCAGGTGCCGGTGGCGCCGGTCGCGGCCGCCGTCGTCACCCGGATGCCGTCGGCGATGTTGACGGTGGCGGCGGACGTCTCGACGAAGCCGCCATTGCCGCCGCTCGGCGCGCTGGCATCGAGCACGCCAGCGGCATTGACCGTGCCGCTCTGCATGTCGCCGAGCAGCACGATCCGCCCATTGCGATTGTCGAGCGTGCGCGCTTCGATCACGCCGGTATTGTTGACGACGGTGCGCAGCAATTGCCCGGCGGCCTGCGCGGTGAGCAGCACGTGCCCACCATCGGCGCGGATCATCCCGCCATTGCTGACCAGGGCGTTGACCGCGCCCTTGTCGATCGTGACGTTGAGCAGCCCGTCGCCGGCAACGTCCAGCGTGACGCCCTGCCCGGCGGCAAGCGCCACCGTGCCGAGCCGGGCGACGATCGTGCCCTGGTTGCTGACGTCGGCGCCGAGCAGCGCGACATAGCCGCCGTCAGCCGCAGTGATCGACCCGCGGTTGAGCACCGCCGCGCCGCTCGTGCCGCTGAAATTGTACCGGCCGGCCATGAAGTCGGCGTCGGTCAGGTTCAGCGTGGAGGCGACCAGCCCGCCGACATTGACCTGCGCGGACTGCCCGAACAACACGCCGTTGGGATTGACCAGGAAGACCCGACCATTGGCGTTCAAGTTCCCGAGAATCACCGAGGGGTCGCTGCCGATGACCCGGTTGAGCGCGACCGACTGGGCGTTCGGCTGGCGGAAGGTGACGCTGTTGCCCTGCGCGATGCCGAAGGCATCCCAGTTGATTGCCGCGGCCTGGCTCGACTGATCGATCGTCACCGTGCCTGCGCCGTTGGATATGGTGGCGGCGCCCGCCGTCACGGTGCCGCCGCTCGGCAGGCTCTGCGCGTGTGCGGACGCGAGCGCCAGCGATCCGCCGAGACCCAGCAGGACGAGCCTGGCGAAGCCGGCCAGCGCCGTCGAGCCGGACAGGCGGATGCGGCTACGGGTGGCGGAATGAGTGTTGCGGGTGTTGATCATGCTGACGGTCCTTGCGTGCGGTACGGTACGGCGCGGGGGTGCGCCGCGGCCGTCAGAAAAGTTTGACGATCTGGAACCAGAAGCGGCCCTTGTGATCGGGGCCGGAGGTCACGCGCTGGTCGCCGAGCCGGTGCGCATAGCTGCCCTTCAGCAGGAAGCCCTCGGGCGCCGCCCAGCTGAGCCCGCCGCCGACGCCGCTCCGGTTTGCGTGATTGGAGCCGGTGAACCACGCATCGTGCGCATATTGCACCTCGCCCACATCGACGAAGGCGATCGCCTGTAGCTGGCCGGGGAAGCTGTCGACCCAGCGGCTGAGCGTCAGCCGTGCCTCGGCGGTGGCGATATAGCCCTGGTCGCCATAGGATTCGCCTTCGGGATAGGCGCGGACACCGTAGGCGCCGCCCAGTTCCATCTGCTCGGACGTATCGAGATTGTCGAATGCGAGCTGCCCGCGGATCGAGCCGTAGAGCGACAGCGGGCCACTGACCGTCTGCAGCCGGGCCGCAGCGAAATCGAACTTGCCGAAGCCGCCATCGCGCCGCGCGGTAAGCGCGTCGATCGCGCGTTCCAGCGGGCTTTCGATGTCGAAGTCGCCATAGCTGAAGCCGCCCGACACGTTGGTCCAGCCACCGCCGCCGAAATCATCGTGCGAATCGCCGGACAGGCCGATCGTCGCGACGCGGCTCTTCTTGTTGGAACGCGACGAGACGAGGCCGATCCGATCCTCGAACCATTTCGCCTCGAGCGACCCGATCGCGTAGAGATTGACGTCGCGCGAGCGGACCAGCGGGTAGCTGGCATAGACGCTGGCAATGTCCGCCGTGCCATCCGCATCCAGCCCCTTGAATTCACGTCCCAGCTCGTAGCGGATGTGCGAATAGGCGACGCCGAGCGTCAGGTTGGCGATCGGCGCCTGATAGGCGACGCGGCCATAAGCAAGCCCGCCGGTCGAGGCCAGGATGCGCAGGCTCAGCAGGTCGCCGTCGCCCATGGGATTGTTGATGTTGACCGTGCCACCCGCCCGATAGGTGCCGGTATAGCGGTTGCCGGCATTGTCGGCCTCTATGTTGCCGCTGATCAGACGGCCAGGTGTGAGTTCGACCGCGAGGTCCGAGGTGCCGACGATGCTGCCGGGCGCAAGCGTCGAGCGAACCGTGCTGCCGGGAAGATCGGACAGCAACAGCAAGCGGCGCTCCAGCGGGGCGGCCGTGACGATGTCGCCGCTATCGATACCCTTCAGGATGCCTTTGGCGACGCCGCTCGACCGGCCGGTATCCGGGCTGAGCGCAACCTTGCCATAGCGCCCTTCGATGACCGCGATGGTCACCGATCCGCCGCTGATTTCCTGCGCGGGAAGATAGGCCTGGGCCAGGAAGTAGCCGCGCTGATGATAGAAAGCCGAAATGCGCGCGGCCATCGCGCGCAAGTCCGACAGGCTGCGCTCCTGCCCTGGCGCGAAGCCGGCCGCATCGCGTAGCGCCGCGGCGTCGAACACGGTCGCCCCGGTCACGGTCAGCGCATCGATGCGGACGGTGGCACCCGGCGGCCCGGCATCGGGCTGCTCCGGCACCGGCTGGACTTGAAGATCCAGCGGCGCGCGCGGCGCCTGCGGCGTGGGCGGGATCTGCTGCAGCTGCGCACCGGCATTGGTGGACTGCGCATAAGCGGCTGGCGCGACCGTCAGCAGCGCGGCCGAGATGATTCCTGTTTTCAGCACTATTGCCTCGATAATCGGCCGCGAAATGGAAACGCCGGCGACCACCCGCAGCGAGCAGAGGAAGCAAGTAGCTGATGTTTTTCGGATGCTTATTTGGTTTTGAGCACCGATATTCGAAATCTTCTTCATCGAAGAATTACCGGTACGGCCTTAATTAAGCAATAATATTTGAAATATTCTTGAACGAATACAGACATTTCCCATGTCGTATTGATTTTTACAAAGAACCATTACGGGTTTTTATCGACAATGTTGCGGCGGATCATCAGACGGCATGGATCATCATCTTTGATAGCCTGGCCCTTCTGGATTTTTGGTCCCGAGCGCGCGCGGTAGGTGATTGTACCGCTCGGACATGATCCACCACGTCATCCCCGCGCAGGCGGGGATGACGGACTATGATCGAGAGGGCAGCCGCCGACCATGTCCGGGAATTACGCTGCTACCGCCGCAGTCCGCGCCGGAATTACCCTGATTCCACCCTTGGTCGTGCCGGAAGCGTTGCGCGCTTAGGTTCGGGCTGCCCGCCGCCGGACTGCCCGCACGCCGCCGATAACCTGGCTCGCGACCAGATCGACCGTACGGCCAAGCGCCAGCGGCGTCGGCCGGCTGCGCAACGCGTGATGCAGCAACAGCGTGCCCGAGCGAACGCCGGTCCGGCACAGTCGCCACCAGAGTTGGCCGATCGCGCGATCGACCGCGTCCAATGCCGCGGATTCGTGGGGCACACGCCCAAATTCGGTGCGCAGCATGGCGATCCCGGCGAACAAGGCGTTGAGCGTTTCGATATTCGGCACGGGTTCGCCCGCCATCACATGGCGCACCAGCAATGGCGCAATGTCGATCGCGTCGCCCAGCAGCGCACGATGCCGCTCGCGCAGCAGCAGTTCGGCATTGGCGCGCATGATGTGGTTGTAGACCTTCGACGCGCCGCCCGCATGGCAGCGGTACAGCAGCAGCACCTCGTCGATCTGCGCCACCCGCCCATAAGCGCGGATGCGGTGGTAGAAGTCGAAATCCTCGACATAGCGCATGATTGGTCGCTCGAACGGCTCCAGCCGGCGTGCTTCATCGGCGCGGAACATGACCGACGACCAGGCGATCGGGTTGCGCAGCAGCATCA
Organism: Sphingomonas endolithica; assembly: GCF_025231525.1. Classification (NCBI taxonomy): domain Bacteria; kingdom Pseudomonadati; phylum Pseudomonadota; class Alphaproteobacteria; order Sphingomonadales; family Sphingomonadaceae; genus Sphingomonas; species Sphingomonas endolithica. The sequence continues at coordinate 3,104,200 of NZ_CP103057.1, read as the reverse complement.
GCCAGTCGATCATGACCGGCGCCAGCGGCCGGGGCCAATTGCCCGCGACGCGCCGCCCGTCGATCAGATAGTCGGCGGCACTGCTGACCAGCACCGTGCCCGGATCGGCATCCAGAAACGCCACTTGGCGGGCGAAGCGATCGGGCAGGCAGATATCGTCCTGGTCCAGCCCGGCGACATAGCGCCCGCGCGCTTCGACAAAGGCCCGGTTGCGCGCCACCACCGGCCCGCCATTCTCGGTCGAGCGGATCACGCGGATGCGCGGATCGCCGATGCGCTCCAGCACGGCGACGCTGTCGTCGCCCGAGCAATCGTCCACCGCGATCAGCTCCCAGTCGGCGAGCGTCTCCGCGCGCAGGCTGGCGATCGTCTCGGGCAGCAAGGCGGCACCGTCATAGACCGCCATGATCACCGAGACGGTCGGGCGATCGGTCACGCGACCGCCCGCACCGGCGCGTCGAGCAATTGATCGACGATCATCTGGCCGATATCGTTCTGCCACAGCCACAGGCCATTGGCCTTGCCGCCGAAGCTCGATTCGCCGCCGAGCTTGCCGTCGGGAAGATGGCCCGATGCCAGACCCAGCCCGAACACGCCGGGCACGGGATTGCTGGCCATGTCGATCACGCGACATTGCTGATCCACCAGCCGCGGCCGTCCCGGGGCGTGCGCCGCCAAGGCGATCACGCTGCCCTCGACATCGAACAACGGCAAGGCGCGGGAGCGATAGCCGAGCGCGCCGATGACGACGTCCGCCGCGTGCAGCTCGGCCCGGACAGCGGCATCGTCCTCACCCGTTATCTGCCTGAGCGCCAGTCGCGGATCGGACGCGCGACCGCCGACGCCCAGCATGCGCAGCACGAGTTCGCGTGCCTCCAGCCGGAAGCCGGCCAACCGGTACACGAAGCCCGATACCGGGCAGATGTCCTCCGGCCCAAAGTCGGTGAAGCCATCGTCGTGCGCTTCCTCGGCCGAGCGATAGAAGGGTCGTAGCGGCCGGCGATGATATACCGCCAGCGCACCCGCACCGAGCGGCAGCGCCGGCGCTGCCTTCAGGATCAGGGCAGCCGCCGCCATCGCGCTGGTCGATCCGCCGAGGATCGCGATGCGCGGCGCCCGCTTGTCCGCGATGCGCTCGCGGAGCCGATCGAGCCCGCCGATCTTGAGGAAAGCGTCGCCCAGCATCAGCCGCTCGCCGGCAAGCTCGCCGACCGTGGCGCCGGCGAGCTGCTCGGCCGCGACATGCTCGCGCGTCTGGTAGCCTCCGGTGGCGATCACCAGCCGCGCGGTGCGCATCACCCGCTCCTCGCCAGTCAGCAGGTTGCGCACCCGCGCCGCCCACAGCCCGTCCTTCGTCCGGCGTGCGTCGACCACCTCGCTGCGCGTCGCGACGATGCCGCCATTGCCGGCAACGATCGCGCCCAGTTCGGCCCCGGTCGCCTCCAGCAGCGGCGTGGCGCGCGCCAGTGGCACGCCGAGCCGGCCGATATGCAGTGCCACTTCCTGCGCGCCGTGATGTCGCGTCAGCGCCGCGAGCCCCTCATGCCGATTGTCCTTCACCGCGGTCAGGAACGTCTCGGCCGTGCTGTCCGAGGTGATCGCATAGCTGCCGATTTGCCCGCGCCCGAGCACCGCGTCGCGTTCGACCACGGCCAGGCCGCTGCGCGCCAGGGCGGTCAGCGACCCCGATTTGCTCGCCGCGGTCAGCAAGGCGGTGCCCGCAGGGCCCCCGCCGACGATCAACGCGCCATGCACCCCCTGCCCGCGCCGCTCCCGGCTCAGGCCGCTCAACCCCGACCGCGCGCACGCATCGATCAGCGCGCCGCACACATGCTCGACGTCCGTCACGGTCATGCCGTCGGTCACCGGCAGCGACAGGATACGCCCGGCGACATCGTCGCTCGCCGGCAACGCGTCGAACACGCTGTGCGCGCGGAACCAGGGCTGTTCGGCCAGATGCGGGCTGAAATAATGCGCCGCGCCGATCTGCTTTTCGGCCAGCATGGCAATGATCGCGCGGCGATGCCCGGCAAAGGCCCGTGGCAGCAGCAGCGACTGGAATTGCAATGCGGGCCGGCTGCCGCGCAGGTGCTGGAGCTGGAAACCGCGCTCGGAGGCAAAACCACCCAGGATCGATCGATAGGCGGCATCCAGCGTCATGCGGTGTGCCGCGACCGCCTCTATCTCCGCCAGCTTGGCCGTGGCGGCGAGCCCCAGCACTTCCGGCAGTTTCGCGTTGATCCCCGGCCCCTTGGCGGATCGTCCGCCATCGAAGCCGAAATTGCTCATCCGACGCAGCGCTTCGATCAGCTGCGCGTCGCCCGAATGGATCAGCCCACCCTCGGCCGTCGCGAACACCTTGGTCGCATGCATCGAATAGACGATCGCGAACGGCGCTCCCGCCCCGAATTGGCCGCCATCAGAGTCGAGCGCACCGAGCGACGCTGCCGCATCCACGACGACACCCACGCCGCGCTCGGCATAAGCGCGATAGCGGGCCAGATCGATGCCCATCCCGAACGCGGCATAGGGCACCACCACGGCAATCCGGTCGCCATAGCGCTCGAACGCCTTGGCCTCTTCCGCGGCGCTCGCTGCCCAGTCATCCGGATCGATGTCGCACAGCAAGGGCGTCAAGCCGGCCCATTGCGCGGCATGGGCCGTGGCGGCGAAGGTGAAGCTCGGGATCAGCGCGAACGCCCCCGTCCCCGCGCGCGGCCCTGCCGCGTGGCGGATCGCCAGCATCAGGCCGAGCGTCGCATTGCCGACCGCCAGGCAATCGCCCGCACCGCCGAACAGCCGCGCCGTCGCCTTGGCCTCGAACCCGCGCACCACTGGCCCGCCATTCGAGTAGATCCCGCGCGCCTCGATCGCACGCAGTCCCTCGGTCATGTCGCTCAGACGCGGCGGACGCGGTGCGATCAGCGGCAATCGATCCATCTCATCCCGGTTCCCGAAGCCCGACATGCGGACGTAACGGCACCGAGGATGCCAACGTTCGCCTTCTATTTGGTAAACGGGGCATACCGGGCGGAGTCGACGCTTGATCTTCGATGGCAGATGGCGCCTGATCCGCCGCATGAAGATCATGAAGTGCGTCATGGCTGCAGTGTCGCTTACCGCTGCGATGCCCTCCCAGGCCGGCCCCGTCGAGGATCGTGCGGCGATCCTGCAGATGATTGCGCAGATGGAGCGATCCTGGAACAGGGGCGATTTCAAGGGCTATATGGCGGGCTTCAAGAATCCCGACGTCGTCTTCGTCTCGGGCGGCAAGTTTCAGGATGGCTGGCAGGGTACGCTCGATCACTATGTACGCGATTACGGCGCGTCGCCGGCCACGCGCGGCACGCTGCACTTCTACGACATGAAGGTCGACATGCTATCGAACGATGCGGCGATGCTCGTCGGCCGCTATCATCTCGACCGGGCGGGACGCTCGACCGAGGGTGTGAATACCCGATTGTTCCGCAAGGTCGACGGGCGCTGGCGCATCACGCTGAACCACGTCTCCGCCTATGATCTGCCAGCCACCCCGGCTGCTACTCCGCTGGCGCCTCGGTCTGCGCCAGCAGGTCGGTGAGATCGCCCTTCCAGTTAACCGCCCAGGTATGGGTGCCATGGCCGTGCGTGTCGGCCGTTTCGGGCACCAGGCGGAAGCGCGCCTTCTTCATCTGCCGCACGGCTTGCGCGGGGTAATCCAGATTGTGCGGGTTGATGAAATCGTCCGCCGAGTTGATCCAGACGAGCGGCGCGGTGATGCGGCCGAGCTTTGCCGAGGGATCGTAGGTGCGCGAGGCATCGACCTGGTAGATCAGGTCGTTAGCGTCGAGCTGCTGGATCGCCTTAGCGACGCGGTCCCGCGCAAAGGCGGCGGCTTTGTCGCGATCAGGATAGAGCGCCTGCAGATTGAGCGGCGCCGCGCCGGCGATGAACAAGGCGGTCTGCGCGGTGCGCAAACCCTGCAGCGGCTGCGCCTTGTACGCGCCACCGGCCCAGGCCGGATCGGCCTTGATGCCGTCGATCAGCAGTTGCCGCCACATGCGGTTCAGCCCGGCGATCGCCACCGGCTCGCACCCGAGCGGCATCAAGGCTCGGGCGAAATCGGGATGCGTTTCGCCCCACATGAGGCCGTGCATGCACCCCATCGACGTGCCCATGATCAGCCGCATGCGCCGAATGCCGAGCCCGTCGTGTAGCAGGCGATATTGCGCCTCGACCATGTCGCTATAATCGTACCGCGGAAAGCGCATCCGCAGCCCGTCCGAGGGCTTGGAGGATTTGCCGTGCCCGATGCCGTCGGGCAGAATGATCCAGTAGCGGCGGATATCGAGCGGCTGCCCCGGCCCGTACAGTTCGTCGGCGAATTGCGGCGCCAAGAATTGCCGGCCGCTGCCGCCGGTGCCATGCAGGACCATTACCGCATTGTCGATCTCACCGCGCGCGTTGCGGTGCGGCTTGCCCAGCGTCGAATAATGGATGCGCAGCGTGGGCAGTTTCTCGCCAGACGTGAACCGAAAATCATTGATTGAGAAATCGGCTTCCTTCGTCCCCCAGCGCTGCGCAGCCGCTTGCCGCGGCGTGGATGCGGCAAGCGGCGGTTGCTGGGCGGGGGCGGCAGCCTGGGCGGCGAGCATCAGCAGTAGCGAGAGCATGACGCCCTTTGTGCCCGCAGCAGATGGTGCTGCCAAGCCATTACGGATAGACGAATATCCGCTCCATCCAGACTAAAGCGTTCCCCTACGTCAGCGGCGTTTGCGCTTGGCCTTGTCGGCGAGCTCGATCCACACCGGCGCATGATCGCTGGTCTTGTCCCAGCCGCGCACGTCCGCGTCGACCTGCGCATCGACCAGGCGATCGGCAAGCGCGGGGCTGAGCAGCAGGTGATCGAGCCGTAGGCCCGCATTGCGGCCATAGGCGTTCCGGAAATAGTCCCAGAAGGTGTAGACCGTCTCGTCGGGATGGATCGTGCGCAGCGCATCGGTCCAGCCCTGCCCGGTCAGCCGGAAGAAGGTGTCACGCACTTCCGGCGCAAACAACGCGTCGTCCACCCAGCGTTCGGGTTTGTAGACATCGCGCTCGGTCGGCATGACGTTGAAGTCGCCGGCCAACATCACCGGAAGGCCGGATTCGAGCAGCCCGGCGGCATGATCGATCAGTCGGTCGAACCAGCGCAATTTATAGTCGAACTTGGGGCCTGGCCGCGGATTGCCGTTCGGCAGGTACAAGCCCGCGATCAGGATGCCGTTGACCGCCGCCTCGATATAACGGCTCTGCGACGGATCGGGATCGTCCGGCAGCCCACGCCGCGTTTCGTGGATCTCGCCGACGCGGCTCAGCATCGCCACGCCGTTCCAGCTCTTCTGCCCGTGCCAGATCGCCTCATAGCCAAGATCCCGGATGGCTTTTTCCGGAAACTTCTCCTGCGGCGCCTTCAACTCCTGCAGGACGACGATGTCGGGCTGGCTTTCGCCCAGCCAGCGCAGCAACACGGGCAGCCGCCCGTTGACGCCGTTCACGTTGTAGGTCGCGATCTTCATCGGCACACCCTACAGCGTTGGACCGCACGGGCCAGCCCGGGATGCAGACCGCGCCGACTGGAGCGGACGGGCGACAGCATGGCTCTGCGGCGCGAAGGTCGCTAGACCCGCGCGATGCGCCCCAGAGTATCCGATCACGATCTGACGCTGCATCGCAAGAGCAGCACCCCACCCTGGGCGGCGTTGCTGCTGCGCGTGGCGATCGCCTTTGCGCTAATCGGTATCGTGCTCGGCATCTTCTGGTTCGATCGGCTGGGGCTGCGCGATCAATCGGACGGGCAGATCAGCTTCACCGACGTGCTGTATTTCACGATGATCACCATCACCTCGGTCGGCTACGGCGACATCGTGCCGGTCACCACGCAGGCGCGGATGATCGATTCCTTCCTCGTCACGCCGATCCGCCTGTTCGTATGGCTGATCTTCCTTGGCACGGCCTATGATTTCCTGCTCAAGCGGGTGTGGGACAGGTGGCGCATGAACGATATCCAGCAGAAACTGACCGGGCATCTCGTGGTCATCGGCTATGGCACCAGCGGTGCCGAGGCGGTGCGCGAGTTGATCCGGCGCGGCGCCCCGCCGGCGCAGATCGTCGTCATCGACGATGATCAGGATGCGCTCGACGTGGCCGGCGATTGCGGCGTCACCGTCATCCGCGCCGATGCCACGCGCAACGCCTCGCTCGAGGCGGTCAGGCTGGCGATGGCCAAGGCAGTGATCGTCGCTGCCGGGCGCGACGACACCTCGATCCTGATCGTGCTCACCGCGCGCGCGCTGGCGCCCGACGTCCCGATCAGTGTCATTATCCGCTCGGCCGACAATGAGGCGCTGGCGCGACAGGCCGGCGCTACCACGGTGATCAACCCGGCAAGCTTTGCCGGGCTGTTGCTCGCCGGATCCACGCACGGGCCGCACATCGCCGATTATGTCGCCGATCTCGCCGCCTCGGACGGCCGCGTCGCGCTGCACGAACGCGCGGTGGCACCCAGCGAGATCGGCAAGCCGCTGGGCGCGCTGACCACCGGGCTTGGCGTGCGTGTGTATCGCGGCAACGACTGCTATGGCTTCTGGCAGGCCGAGGCGGCGGCGCTGAAGGCCGGCGACATGCTGGTGGAGATCATCCCCCGCGACGAGGACCGTAGCTGAATCGACCGGCAGCGCTAAAAACCGCTGTCCTCTAAAAGCCCTTTTGTGGCAGCAGCGCGGCATGTCGCTGCACCTTCCCATCGATCCTGCCGCCGCCGCCGTGCGCGGCACCGTCACCGATTTCGGCCGGCACGCATGAGCCGCATCGGCGTGATCGGCAGCGCCGGGCGCATGGGCCAGGCGCTGTCCTCGGTCATTCCCGACATGGGTGCGACGCTGGTCGGCGGCATCGACGCGGGCGGCGATCCGCACATATTGGCGCAGGGTGCCGACGTGCTGGTCGACTTTTCGGCGCCATCGGCGCTGGAGGCATCGCTTCGCGCGGCGCGGCAGGCGGGGATCCCGATCATGATCGGCACCACCGGCCTGACCCCGACGCACCATGCGATGATCGACGAGGCCGCGACCGACATCGCCGTGCTGCAGACCGGCAACGTCTCGCTCGGCGTCACCTTGCTCGCGCGGTTGGTGCGGGAAGCGGCAGCGGCACTCGGCACCGACTGGGACATCGAGATCGTCGAGATGCATCATCGCCACAAGGTCGACGCGCCATCCGGCACTGCCTTGCTGCTCGGCGAGGCGGCCGCGGCCGGGCGCGCCACGACCCTGGCCGAGACCCGCGTCGCCGACCGGGCGGGCCTCACCGGCGCGCGCAGCGAAGGCACGATCGGCTTCGCCTCGCTGCGCGGCGGATCGGTCGCCGGCGATCATCAGGTGATCTTTGCCGGCACCGGCGAGCGGATCGAGATCGGCCACCGGGCGGAGGATCGCACGATCTTTGCCCGCGGCGCGATCACCGCCGCCTTGTGGCTCGTCGGCAAGGCACCCGGCCGCTACACGATGGGCGAGGTACTGGGCCTGTGAGCCCGAGCGGCACGTGAAGCGGGCGGACATCGTCGAGTTCTACGCGCGACTGGCGGCCGACAACCCGCATCCCGAAACCGAACTCGCTTATAACAACACCTACCAGCTGCTCGTCGCGGTGACGCTGTCCGCGCAGATGACCGACAGCGGCGTCAACAAGGCGACGCGGGCGCTCTTTGCCGAGGTCGAGACGCCCGCGCAGATGGTCGCCTATGGCGAGGAAGCGCTGCGCCAGCAGATTCGCAGCGTCAATTTCTACAACACCAAGGCCAAGAACGTCTTCGCGCTCAGCCAGATGCTGGTGCACGATCATGATGGCGTGGTGCCCGAAAACCGCGAGGCGCTCGAAAAGCTGCCCGGCGTCGGGCGCAAGACCGCCAATGTCGTGCTCAATTCGGGCTTCGGGCACGAAACCTTCGCCATCGACACGCACATCTTTCGCGTGTGCAACCGCACCGACCTGGCGCCGGGCAAGGACGTGCTGGCAGTCGAGGCGAAGCTCGACCGCGTGACGCCGCAGCCGTTCCGGCGGCACGCGCATCACTGGTTGATCCTGCACGGCCGCTACGTGTGCAAGGCGCGCAAACCCGAATGCTGGCGCTGCATCGTCCGCGATCTGTGCGCCTATCGCCCCAAGACCCCCGCGCCCACCGACCCGCGCGCCACCGACAAAGACGGCACGCGTTAAACGGCTGGCGCAGGCCCTGGACCTTTGCTAACTGGATAGCCACCGGCACCCGTAGCTCAGCTGGATAGAGCGCTGCCCTCCGAAGGCAGAGGCCACTGGTTCGAATCCAGTCGGGTGCACCAGCTTTTCAGCCATTTTTGGGGTCAATCGATGACCCCGCGCCGGCCCAGTGGGCGAGTAATGGGCGCGTAACCCTATTTGGACGGCTTAACGCCGATCCTGATTTAGGGCGGGCGAGCGCTTGATTATCGCCCGACTCACCGTGCGTTGGCGATCAGCCGCGTGCCGGCGTGGCCCGCTATGGCCGCCGAGCCTCATTATTCCCCCACTCTACCGGCGATGGCGAAGTCGTGGCCCGCCTTGAGCGCTGATCAGCGCCCTCTTTCATCCCCGTACGTCTCGCGACGGCCGAACGCGTTTCAGCCGGCGCATTCGTGCGCCCATCGACTTCCCAGCCGGGAGCCGACGCGATGTCGAATATCCTATCCTCCGCGCCGTTATCGCGCGACGTTCATACCATTCTGAAACGCTTTGGGGCGCAGCTCGCCAGCGAGGTTCGGATTTCTGCTCATGCCGCCGATCGGCGGGTTCCCCGTTGCCACAGCTACGAAGAAAACGATGCGCCCGACGGCCGAGCTGATCGCGCTCCTGTAGCGCGCACAGGCGGTGCGCTTTGAGCGTCACCGCATTTGGCGCAGTGGCAAACCGCTTGGTCGGCCGCCGCAAGAGCAAGGGCGACCCAGAGTGCCCGACCGATCCGGTGCGCTCCTACAGCTACGACGTCGACGACCATCGAGCGAACCCGGGCAAGCCGATCGGCGACGGCTCGGCCGGACAAGGCTGGGCGTTCAAGCAGGCGTTGATCGGGACGCTGAAGGACCTGTGCACCATGCATAAGACCAAGGGATACGAGGGGCCGCACAAGGTGCAGCCGAGTTACCTGCGTACATTTGAGAAGATGCTCGACTTCCTCGACCACAAGACCGGCGATTTTTTCGTGAGCTATAAGCGGATCGTGGACGATACCGGACAGAGCCGCGGCAACGTCAGCGCGATGATCGAATGCGCCGAGCATTGGGGCTTTATGGATCACGTGCGCCGCAGCGAGAAGGTTGAGCGCGCCGCTGGCCAGCCCGGGCCGCGCCGCAAGCAGGCGTGCAACAGTTATCTGTTCAACTGCGAACGCCGCATGGAAAAGCCGCTATGGGCCATCTTCTGGCGACGTCTCATGTCGAACCTCAAGCGACTACAGGGCGCCGCGGTGCGCGCCGCGGCCTTCCTAAAGCGATCGTTCAATACGGTCGCCCAGCCTGCCCCCAGGGCCGTTGGCAAGGAGCTGGCGCAGCAGCTCGTTCTCTTGGACCAGGCCGTCGCTAGGCGCGACGTCGTAGGAAGCAGCGCGAGTCCATAAAACGATCACTACCCGGAGCGAAGGTTATAGAATGAAAGGAATCGCTACGCGATACGATGATTTGATTGCCCCCTGACCCCGAAACGGCCTGCTGCCCAAGCACACGATCGCCAAGCCCCGGCAGTCGGAGCGGTCGGCTGCGCCTCCCTTGTGCTATCGAGGGGGGCGAGCACGGAGCGTGCCATGACATGGCGGCCGGCGCGCTTGCGGCTCCGTCCAGAAAGGCTTGCGCAAGATCCACATGGCGATCGATCATCGGGCCTAACGTCATGTTAGGCTGGCTCTATCATCCTACCCCCCCTTCGTAAGTTAAACCGGGGTGCCACAGGACACCGACACCGAGCACCGTGCGCACTGAGAGCAAATTTTGACCCCCCACCCTTTCAGGAGACAGCCCGTGCCACTGCCCTCGTGCGAACGCTGCGGCGCCGCTGTCATTCCGCTGCGCGAACCACGCGAAGGTGTGCCACCGAAGCGGTTCTGCTCGTCGCGTCGCCAGCTCGCCGCGCAGAAAACGCGATGGAAAGCCCGGCGACGTGCCAACGACGGTATGGAGAAGACCGATGCCACAGCATGACGATGAATTCGCCCGCATCCAGCCGGTAATCGAGCTGGCGCAACGCCTCCACAGCTCGCTTCACGGCAAGCTCATGGAGAAAGGCGTGGCGCCGATCGACGCGGCGATCGCGTCGGCCTACGCAACGTACCAGCTCGCAACGACCGTGCACGGCTCGCCGGCGGCGGCCATCGAGTGGATGCGCGACGTGATCAACACGATCGAGCGCCAGCTACTTGACCAGGCGAACGCGCGGTGACGGCAGCGCGCAAGCTAGCGGCGCTCACGCCCGAGGCCCAAAAGGCCGTCCTGGCCGCCCTGGACGAGATCAGCACGCCCATGACGAAGATCGAGATCGAGGATGCGCTGGCGCCTTGCCTGTCGCGGTCGATCCGCCGGCCGGTTGCGAGAGCATTGGCGGAGTTCGATATCATCGTCTTGCGCCGTCGATGACGATGCCGCGCGCCATTGCCCGCGTCTACGCAATGGCGCGGCCCGGGCGGCCGGCCGGCGAGCGCGCAGCCGTTATTGCTGCCGCATCCGGCTTCACGGGGTCGATCGCGCAACGTGCGCGCCGGATCGGCCGAGCCGTTGCGGAACAAGCGATGCGAGACCTGGACGGCGACTCCGCAGAGCGCATCCTATTGTTGCTTGCCTCCCTCGATGCGTCGCCGGTAGCTCGGCTGGCAACCGATCCCGATATCGATACCGCGGCGATCATACGAAGCGGCCGCGCGGCGTTGATGGAGGCGCGGGGCTGGCGCCGTCCGACAGAGCAGGAGTGGGACGCCGATGATCGGCGGTTGATAGACGCGACGGCCAGAAAGCTCGCCAAGCGATACGCTCGCCACCTCACCGGATTTCAGCCGTAAACCCCTATATCCGGCCACGGCATGGCCGCACCGTCACCTCGACTTAGCTGAAGGAGTGACGATGAAGATGGCCCGAATTGCCCCGGCGCCGCGCGCGCTATCCGGCCGGATACGTGCAGACGCGGACCCTGCCAGACTGATTGGCGAGATTAGGACCGCTGTTCTAGATATGCGAGCGGACAGCGATCGCCGATTTAGCGCATTGGAAGAAGTCCACAACGCTGCGGCGTTGCAGGGAGCGGCGGCGCTGATGGGCGGCAGCGGCGACGGCCAGGCGGTCGATCCCGAGTACCGCAGGACCTTCGCAAGCTACGCCAGGCGCGGAGCCCCCGATGCCGAAGCGACGCTGAAAGCGGCCAATGCGACGGGCGAGCGCGCATCGATCCAGGCAGCGATGTCGGAAGGCGACACATCGAGCGGCGGCTACCTCGCCCCGGTGGAATGGGACCGGAAGGTGCAGAAGGCACAGCGGGCGCTATCGCCTATGCGACGATTGGCTCAGGTGGTGACAACCGGCCGGGCCGCCTACTCCACGCTCTGGAGCAACGATCAGTTCGGTAGCGGCTGGGTAGGTGAGACGGCGACACGCCCGGCGACGACAACGGCCACCTTTACCCCGCTCGTCATCCCAGCCGGCGAGATCTACGCCATGCCTGCCGCGACACAGCGGCTGCTCGATGATTCGGCGATCAACCTGGAGGAGTGGCTAGGCACCAACCTCGCCGACGAGTTCAGTAGGCAGGAGGGTATCGCCTTCGTCGGCGGAAATGGTCTCGAAAAGCCAATGGGCTTCCTCCAATACGCTCCTGGCAATCTCGCAGAGGCGGCCCATCCGGGCGGCGCGCTGAGTGTCACGCCAAGCGGGTCGGCGGATGCGGTGGCGAATGCCGACGCCCTGATTGACCTGAAGTATGGGTTGGCAGCACCCTACCGCCAGAACGCAACGTGGGTCATGAACAGCTCGACGGCCGCGGTGATCGCCAAGCTTAAGGACGGCCAGGGCGGGTACATCTGGCGCGAAGCCCTACTTGCCAGCGAGCCGGCGACGCTGCTGGGCAGACCGGTCGAAATCGACGAGAACATGCCCAACATCGCAGCGGCCGTTGACGGGAAGGCAGCACTGCCGATCGCCTTCGGCGACTTCCAAAAGGGCTACATCATCAACGATCGCGTTGGGGTTCGCATCCTCCGCGATCCTTACACCAATAAGCCCTTCGTGATGTTCTACGCCACCAAGCGAGTAGGCGGCGGGCTGCTCGACCCGCGGGCGATCCGGCTGCTCAAGATCGCAACGAACTAAACCCTCCCCCTCGATCGGCCGCTACGCGTAACGCGTGGCGGTCAGTCGCCGGCGGCAGCCTGAAGCGGCCGGTGATGACGGGGTATCGGAGGGGTATCGGTGCTGTCCCTGCCCGCTAGAAAGGGCGGAAAACAGCCATTTTTGCAGCACCGCGGCGGAGGACGTCTCCGCCATCGTCGGGCTCCGCCGCCCGGGGTGCATGGTCGGACCTGTCCCTCTTCCGAGATGGAGCATTAGCATGGCAACGACAAAGGGCCGAGAAGCGGTACAGCTCTACCTGGCTAAGGTGCAGGAGGAGCTGACGAGATCAATTTACCCCGGTGCCGCGCGAGCCGCGGCCAAGGTGGTTGCCGCGCAAGTCAAAGCGAACCTCGGCAGCAAGAGCGCGACGAACGCCAACGGGCAGAAGGTGCTGATTGCAGATGCCGTAAAGGTCAAAGTTCGCCGCGTGGACGGAAAATATGTCGCGGCAGTACAATTGGAGGGCGAAGGTGCGTACGTCGCCCGCTGGTTAGAATATGGCACCGATCCGCATTTCATCAGCGTCGACGACTCAGTGCGTGAGGGCCGTTCGACCAGGCGGATCAATCACCTCGACAGGAAAGCGGCGAAGGAAGGACACGATGGTCCCGGCCGATCGCTATTCATCAACGGCAAAGCAATCGGAACGACCGTCCATCATCCTGGTGCGACACCACATCCGTTCCTGCGCCCAGCGCTCGATATGATGGGTGACGAAGCCAGGCAGGCGGCGCGCGAGTACATCGCTCGACGGCTGAAGAACGTGACAAAGGGCATCGGTCACAACGGCGGCCCAGGGCTCGACGATGATGACCAGGAGTAGAGCGGGTGCCCAAGCTAACGGACGAAGCGATGCTCCGATCACACCCGACGAACTGGCGTTGAATGACGAGCTGCTAACACTCTTGCTGGAGCGAACGCTTACCGACGGCGATGTGCTCGGCCAGCTGGTCCTCGCCGGAACTCGAGTAATGGCCCAGCACATGGAGCCGACCAGGGCCGGCGAAGCCTTCCTAGAGGTGGTCCGCCGCACAATGGCGGAAATGCGACATTGATGGAGCGGTACCAGCCGAACAGTCGTTTACTCGTTGACCCCGGACAGCTTGCGTGCAGACGCCGCGTCGCTAATGTCGCGCAATGCGCTTTTTATCTTTCACCATCAAAAACTTCCGCGGTGTTCAGAACGCGAGAATTGATCTGATACCGCAAGGTGCCGGTGTTTTTACCCTGATAGGTCTCAATGAGAGCGGCAAAACGACGGTGCTGGAGGCTATCGGCACGTTTCAGCTTTATGGAGGCGACGAGAAATCGCTGTACCAAGCGAAGCCATCGCAAGTGGAACCGTCTACTTACGTACCCAAAGATGCCAAGGCCACCTTCACGGGTGATATCACGGTTGCCGCCGTGATAGAGTTCGAGGATGGAGACAAGGCTAGCTGTATAGCGTGGGCCGAAAAGGAAGGAACCATCAAAGTCGACTCCGACAGCGTTCCGGATCGCATTACAGTCACCAGAGGGTATAGGTTCAAAGACGGCGACTTAGTCGAGCCTATTCATGATTGGAGCATGATCTTGCTCGGCAAAGAGAAGGGCAATCGGAAGTTTACACCGATCGCTATCAACCATCTCGCCTGGAGAGCCTTCACGGCAATGGTTGCTGCAAAGCTTCCAGAGGTGGTATACTTCCCCACATTCCTGTTTGAACAGCCGGAGAAGATTGTTCTTAACCCTCAAAAGGGCGAGCGGCCGGCAGATCGCGTCTACAGAAAGATTATTGAGAACGTCGGAGCCTCATTAGAGCGGCCCATAAACGTGACCAATAATATTGTGAACAGGATCACCAGCCCGGAAACCGCCGGAGAGATATTTAGCGGCCTGTTCTCTTTATCCAATAACAGGCAACAGCAGATCGAATCTGCCATTAGCCAGATGTCTCACCACCTTTCACATACCGTTCTAAACAGATGGTCGAAGATATTTGGCGGCTCCACCTCAGACAAGGAAGTTCGCCTTAAACTTGGAGTAGACAAACACCCGGATGGAGAACCAAGGGTATACGTTCAGTTCAGCCTCCGCGACGGCACCCAGCCATACGATATATCCGAGCGGTCTTTGGGCTTTCGCTGGTTCTTCTCCTTTTTGCTGTTCACCCTTTATCGCTCAACGGGATCTAAAGGCCGAAAAACCCTATTTTTGCTGGATGAGCCTGCGTCTAATTTGCACGCTGGAGCGCAAACACAACTCCTAGAAAGCTTCCCAAAGATCGCCACCGCCGGAAGCCTTATTATGTATTCGACCCACAGCCATTACCTGATCAACCCGGAATGGCTTGATCAGGCGCTTATCATCTCGAACGACGCTGTGGATTATGATGACTTGAAAGCTGGGATGTACGGTGGCCATCGAACATCTCATGTAACTGCGGAGCGTTACAGATCCTTTGTGGGCTCAAATCCTGACAAGACGACATATTTCCAGCCCGTGCTTGATCGCTTAAAGGTTGTCCCAAGTAGGTTAGACGCCTTGAAGCCGTCTGTCCTCGTTGAGGGGAAGGGTGATTATCTAATTCTCGCTTATGGGCTTTGGTTGGCAGATATTGCCGGAGCTTACGCCGTCATTCCCACACGTGGGGCAGACCATTTTGATGAACTTGTGAGCATACTTCTAGGTTGGGGAGTGAACTTTGCGCTTTGTTGTGATGATGACACCCCCGGCCGTAAGGCCGTCACCGAATATACTCAGAATTGGGGACTGCCGGTGGACAAGGCATTTACCCTAGCCAAGCTCGACCCACAGCTTTCGGGAAAGACGATCGAGGGTTTCCTAGATCCTCAGGATATCGACTTGGTGAAGCAACACTTTGGACTAGTCGAGGCCCCGTCTAAAAGTCAAATTCAGCTGTTCTTCAGTGAGAAACTGGCGTCTGCTAGCAGAATAGAAGTTTCGGACGGTTTCAAGGCCAAGATTGTCAATTTCGACCGGGCAGTGCGCGAGGCTCTTACCATTAATTAGATGCTGCTCGGGAAGACATACCGCCGCGACGAAGCGCTCGCGTTTATCGTTGACCGCATCGCGATCACCGGGATCTGTCCCACCCTGGACGAGATCGCCCAGGAACTGGACGTCAGCAAGCAGCGGGTGCGCGAGCTGGTCGACCAGCTCGTTGATGCCGGCGCCGTCGAGCGGACTGTGGGCTCGCAGCGCAACCTGCGCGTGCGCAATGTCGTTCAATGCCGCTCGATGCTTGAGGTATCGTTGCAGCGTCTCGGATGGACGAGGTTCGAGACGATAGGTGAACTGGAGCCGGCTCGGTCGACCATATGCTTGCCGATGCTCGCGCCATTCGAGCATCTTCCCGACGTCGACTGACCTGCGGGCTGCCCTGACCGTGATTGAACGATGCCCGCCGCGGCCGCGGCTAAGTTACCGCGGCGAACAGCTGACGGCGTAGCGAGCTGCCCTTGAAGCGTCTAGCAGAGCGGCCTTGCGATCGGCACCGGCGAGGGCGCGGTAATCGGCGTTGGCTAGCCTCTAAGCAGCTCGACGGTCGAGTGCGACGGCGAGCAGCTGGCGGATCGCTTCAGGACGCGATGGCGAGTCAGCTTGGCGGCCGATCCAGGCGTCTACCGCTGCGAGCTGTTCCGGCTGCAACCGCAGGTTGATTGACGTGCCAACGCCAGTGGGCGCCGGACCACGACGTTTCTTTGGTGCCAGAGTATCTTGACCGTCCAGATTAACCATGGCACCAGAATAGCGAGCCGAGCGGAGGGTGCAACCTCCACCCGGCTCTGACCAACCCCGTTCTGGAGAACGAGTATGGCTTCCAACGCCCCTATCACGGGGGCGCGAACGCGCGCACCCCATATCCCTGCTGACGATGTACCGCCGCAGAACCCATCTGCGCCCGGTCCATTTCTGACCGACCTTCATGAAATTCAAATGGCAGCCGAGGCGATTAAAGCCGTGATTTTCGTGGTGGAGCTGATGCTTCAAGATCAGCGCCGCGTCATGCAGGAAGAGAACGCTTACAGCTTCCTGCATGAGAATGAGCTGTGGGATGGCACGAGAACGCTGCTCGCGATGGCGAGCGAGCGAGCAACCACAATCGGCGAACTCGGCGAGTTGATGGAGATGGCGGAGATGCGGGTGTCTGACGCACCAGCTGCGGTATGAGCGCCGATCCTCGGCTGGAAGCCGCCGCGACTCGCACGGCGAAGCTGGCGGACCTGCTAGACGCATTGGCAGATGTGGCTGCGAGCAATCGCCTGAAAGATGGCGCGCTGACCATTGCGGCCGCGTGGGCGAGTGAAACGTACCTCAAGCTCATTGAGATCGTAGACGAGCAGCGCTGATCACTATCGCTTATCAAGAGGGCTTGCCACATGATCAAAGGTCACCTAACTCCAGGTGACTTAGGGTCACAAGGAACCCCCATGCAGTCCAAGGAGCCGCTTTCCCGCAGCGGCATGACTTTCCACGCTGCTATCCCGAACGACGTTATGACGTTCTGGATTCGTCGTGGGTTGGTGCGTCCGATCGAGGCACCTTCGGGCATGGGCCGTCACCTACGGTTTGAGTGGTACGAAGCGAACATAGCGGCTCTCATGGGCCAGCTGCGTCAGTTCGGCGTGCCGATCGACGGGCTGCTTTCCATTACTGCCACGTTCCGCGACGCGATCGCTTGGGCGGACAAGTACGGCCTCTCCCGTGACGACGTGATGGCGCTATGGGCGACGTTCACCGCCCATGCTCTCAACACGAACGGCGAGGACCTTGTCGCCAGCCTGGACCTATGGAGCCACGAACGCCACGGCGCCACCCGCATCACGCCGCGCATCCGGGCGATTCACGCCTCGATGTCGACGGAGGAATTTCATCAGCACCACGACGCCTTCCTGACGATTTTCGAGCAGCCCGGGCCCGATGATCGCCGGGGGCAATATGAGCCCGATATGAGCTACTTCTGGCGTGCCGGCGATCGGTGGAGGTTTAGGCACGGACAGGGCGCTCCCCACGAGGCCCGGAACGACGGCGCGCTTGCGACCATCGCCGTTGACGTGTCCACCGTGATCTTCGACGTTTGGAACCGGCCATGAGCAGGCTCATGACGGCGAAACAGGTCGCGAGCGCGATGCTGCCCGCTGGTGCCAGCCCTCGCACCGTCGACTTCATGCGGCAGAAGGGCTTGCCCGCGGTGAAACTCGGCAAAGCGTGGCTGTACGATCCCGCTGACGTGGAGCGTTTTATCCAGGAGGCGAAGATAACAGCATGCCCCGACCGAATAGCGGTGCCTACCTCACCTTCCGCGCCGATCGCGGCTGCTATTACATCAACTGGACAGAAGACGGCCGCTCGCGACGCCGCAGCGCAGGTACGAGTGAGCGTGCAGCAGCTGAAGCGTCGCTCGCCGAATTCATCGGCGAGCGCCACAGGCGCTCGCGCCCAGCTGGCCCCCGTCATCCCGCTCAATTCCCGATCACCGAGGCCCTAGACCTCTATGCACAACAACATGCCCTTACGACGGCCGCTCCGGAACGAATCGCCTACGCCATCGAGGCGCTGCTACCCTATTGGCAGGAAAGTGCGGTCGGCGACGTTACCGACGAAACGTGTCGCGGCTACACGAGCTGGCGTGCCCGATCGGCAGGCACGGTGCGCAAGGAGCTTGGGGTGCTGCGCGCAGCCATCAACTTCGCGCAAAAGCGCGGTCGTATCACCACCGCGCCGCATGTGCTGCTGCCTGACAAACCGGAGGGTCGGCAACGATGGCTAGAGCCTTGGGAAGCCGCGCGCCTGGTCGCGGCCGCGCGGCGGGTGCGATCGATAGCAGGGAAGGACTACGCGACCAGCGCGCGGGGCTACCTGCCGCTATTCATACTGCTGGCGCTCTACACCGGGGCGCGGAAGGAAGCGCTTCTCTCGCTGCGTTGGCCGCAGGTGGATCTCGACCGGCGGCAGATCGACTTCAATCCGCCCGGCCGCAAGCGCACGAGCAAGGGGCGAGCGGTCATTCCCATTCCCCGGCGGTTGATGGTGCTGCTGCGCCTCGCGCGGCGGCGGGGGACGGACCTCGGCTACGTGCTTCAACAGGACGGGGAACGAATCCTGGACGTGAAGCGGAGCTTTGCGCGAGCGTGTCGCGACGCGGGCTTAGCCGGGGTGACACCGCACACGTTGCGGCACACGTGCGGGACGTGGAAGGCGCAGGACGGCGTGGATTTGTGGCAGGTCGCCGGTTGGCTCGGCCAGTCCCACGCTCGCACGACCGAGCTCTACGCGCACCATCACCCGGCCTATTTCGAGGCGGCATTAAAGGCCGCCGATCGGCGGCGAAAGTGACCGTGGGCGAGTTATGGGGGCGTTACGTACGTCGATTCACGGCATGTTCCCGCTTTGTAACGTGTCCAACGGGGCAAGAAACCGCAGAAATCCGCGCGACTGGTGTTCTCCGAAGGCAGAGGCCACTGGTTCGAATCCAGTCGGGTGCACCAATTTTATCAGTCAGTTACAGTTAGACGAGGCGACGCTTTTAGCGTCAACTCACCAAATACTCACCGAAGACGGTGGTAAAGCAGAGCGAATCGTAGCAGCCTAGCGCGGAAGGTCCGGGTACGGATTGGCCAGATATTGAACTTCAGTCATTCCAAAGGCTGGAGAGCAACCAGGCATCACGAAGATCTGTGTCTGCCGGACTGCCAAAGCAGCCGAAAGGCAGCAACTTTAAAGCAATGCCTCGTTCTGAGCTAACTATCTTCGTACGCGGATTGCGGGCAAACGCTCCGACGACTGACGGAAGCGGAATTCAACGCGTAGCTCAGCCAATGACGTTAATGGGTGGAAAGCAGCCTGGCCGCTTTCGGACGGCGAGCCAGCCTAAGCGGACCTTCGTTCAAGCGGCGGGCCGTGAGCTCTAGCGCTTGTCACTCGGTGAAAAATATCGCCCGTCCGCTTTCGGGTGCGCAGATGATGTTATCGGCCGTTTGTTCAGGCTCACCCGGTCGGCGGTGATGCAGTATGATGGTTCTCAATCGAGTGGTTCGCAGATGGCGAAGACCACTGCACTTCAAGAGTCAGTGAGTTCGACAACCTCGAATTTAAAGCCCTCCAGCCGCGCTGCTTTGCCGCCTCGTTTGTCGCCGACTGTTTACGACCCGCTTCCTTGAGCGAGCCGCAGTGACCCCAGAAAACCTCGGTGTTGCCGTTCTGAAGATGGGCGACGATCCGCCAGAAGTGGGTAGATGGACCGGCAGTGGGAGCGATTGTTTTCACAAAACCATCGGCCATAGTCGCGGTCAGATAGCGCTTCTTCTTGGCCATCGTGCATCATAGAACCAATGCCGTTTGCGGCTAGCCTTTTTGCATCCAAGGATGCCGCCTGCTCCGTAACTACCGGTGCCCGAAAGCTCGCTTGCCATTCATCCGTGGCGCATCCGCCAATTGAACACATGAGCTGACGCAAGCAGCAGGCTTCCAGCGACCGTGATCGGAGTCTCGAGCGACGAAGCACCCAGCATGAACGCGGCAACGACAAGGAACACCAGACCAGTAGCGCCGAGCATTGCAGGGAGGACGCCTCCGTGCGCGGCCATTCCCTTGATGAGGGCCAGACTGGATGCTGGCACGGCGATTGCCACCATGAACCCGTGAAAGCTCTGGGGGAGCGATATGAAGCGTGATAGCGCTGGCAAGGCGGCGAGCAATAGCGGCAGCGCGAGGCAGTGTACTAAGCAAGCAAGCGACGCTCCGACAGCCGCGCGTTCCAGCCAATCGATCTTGCCGTCTGCCGTTAGTTTTGCCTGTATCATTGTGAAACCATCCTTTGTCCGGCGCATGATACAATATATCATCTAAGGCAAGGGATATTGGTTGATGCCGGTAGGTCGCGTTCAACAGCATCGCTGTGTGTCCGCTCAACGGCATGGTGACGACAGAAAGCCCCGACGAGCCAACGCTCCGATCGAGAGATGTTGTATTATTACATTGAACACGATAGCGAGCGCCCGGGTTTAAGGGGCAAAGCAATGACGACATCGAAGATTGGCCGTGCGCGCACAGCGTCCCGGAGTGGAATCGGCATCACCGCAGTGATCGCCTCGCTCGCGGCGTCGGGTGCCGCGGCACAGAACAAGGCCGAGGAACAAAACTCGTCGCCCACAGGCCGTAAGCTCGGCGGCGTCACGGTAACCGCGAGCGAAATAGACGATTCCTACGCGCCGGAGGCAGCCTCGGTCGCGGGCAAATCGCCGACGGCGCTAATCGACATTCCGCAATCCGTCAGCGTGGTAACGCGCGAGCAGATCGAGGACCGAAACTTCTTCACGATTGGCGAAGCGGTGCAGCAGGTGACCGGAGTAACGGTGATGCCGTTCGACGGATCGAACCCCGATTATCGCGCCCGTGGGTTCGTGCTCGATTATGCCTATGACGGTATACCGTCGACCTTCTCGTCGGGTGTGCAGGAGTTCGACCTGTCGATCTACGAGCGGCTGGAGATACAGCGCGGGCCGACCGGCCTGTTCCGCGGCTCGGGCTCGCCCGGCGGCACGATCAACCTAGTGCGGAAGCGCGGGCTTTCGGAATTTGCCGTCGCGACCGCACTGTCGGCGGGATCGTGGAACAACTATCGCGGCGAGTTCGACGTCGGCGGGCCGGTAGATGCGGCCGGACGGCTGCGAGTACGCGCGGTCGCCACGTATCAGGATCGCGAGTTCTTCCAGGAAAAATCCAACACGCAAAAGCTCGTCGCCTATGGTGCGATCGACTTCGATGTGACGCCCTCCACAACAATCGGCGCCTCGCTGACGTATCAGGACAATGTGGCGCACACGCCGCAAAATGGCCAACCCGCCTTCAGCAACGGTCAGTTCCTGAACTTCCCGCGCTCGTTCCAGCACCTGCCGAGCTGGAACCTGTTCAAGGACAACACGGTGGAATATGCCGGCGAGGTCGAACAGCGGGTCGGCGCCTGGTCGCTACGCGTGCGCGGCCTGCAGCGCGATGGTGAGAAATTCTACACTGACGCCTTTGTCAGCCCTGGCACTGGCGTCGACCCGAAGACGCTGACCGCCACATACAATCGCCGTCGGGCGGAAGGTGAGGGCGACAAAACCGCGCTCGATGCTTATGCGACGGGACCGTTCAGCCTGCTGGGGCGCCCGCACGAACTTACGGTCGGCTACAGCTACGACCGGCGCTACGGTACCAATTACTTCCTCAACGGCACGCCCGTGCGCAATGTCTCCATCTTCAACCCGGAGGTGGTCCCGCTGCCGCTCGATCCCTATGCCACCGGCTCCATCAGTGTGGTCGAGCAGAGCGGATTCCACGCGCAGGCGCGGCTCAACATCCTGAAGCCGCTGACCATCGTAATCGGCGGGCGGATCAGCGATTACACCAACAAGAGCAGGAACGTCGCGCCCTCAACGCCAACCGCGTACAAGACAAGCTCGCAGGAGAAGGGGCAGTTTACGCCCAGCGTCGGCGCGGTGCTGCACCTGACCGGCAACGTCACCGCCTATGCCAGCTATTCCGACATCTTCATCCCCCAGTCCCAGCTGCAGCGTGACGGGACGGCACTCGATCCGCGTGTCGGCGCGCAATATGAGGCCGGGCTGAAGGGCCGCTTCCTGGATGGCAAGCTCAACACCAGCGCTGCGGTCTTCGGCAGCAAGGATAAGAACCGCGCGCTCGTCGATGCTGGTGCTACCGGCTTCTTCCTGCCCGCCGGTGAAGTCAGCATAAAGGGCTTCGAGTTCGAGGTCGCCGGCAG
This sequence comes from Sphingomonas endolithica, assembly GCF_025231525.1. NCBI lineage: Bacteria > Pseudomonadati > Pseudomonadota > Alphaproteobacteria > Sphingomonadales > Sphingomonadaceae > Sphingomonas > Sphingomonas endolithica. Next base: position 3,082,036 of record NZ_CP103057.1, on the reverse strand, counting down.
CCCCGTTGCAGGCATGGACATCAATCTCGGCTACACCAACCTCAAGACCGAGTTTGAGCTGGGGACGGCGGCGCAGACCGGCGCGATCTTCGACACCTTCGAGCCGCGTCACCTGTTCAAGGGCTATATCCGTTACGAACCGCCAGCACTCGGCGGGGTCTTCGCCGCGGCCGGCGTGAACGCGCAGAGCAAGGTCCTGGGCGGTGACACGACCGGCGTGCGCCAGCAGCGGGCGTTCGCCATCGCTAATGGGCAGGGCGGTTTCCGCTTCAACGATGGGCTCAGGCTTTTCGCATCGGTCAACAACCTGTTCGATCGCAGATATTACGCGCGGATCGGATCGCTCAACACCTACAATTTCTATGGCGAGCCACGAAACGTGCTGGTGACGCTCAGGGCGCGCTATTGATTATGGCGGCCAGCATGATCCCGGTCGTCGCGCACCAGCAATGGCGATTGCTGGTGCGCGACAGCCGGCTTGCGATTCTCGGCTGCGCTTTGCTCATCGTCCTGCTGACGGTGCTCGCCACGGGCGCTGCCGGCACGGTGGCACGGGAGGCGGAGCGGGCGGTCGCGCAAGCGGAGGAGGCGCGGGTCTGGGCATTGCAGGGCGACGCCAACCCGCATGGCGCGGCTCATTTCGGGCGATACATCTACAAGCCCCGCTCGCCGCTGGCGGCGCTCGATCCCGGGCTGCTGCCTCAACTGGGCTCGGCATTGCGGCTGGAGGCGCACGCGCAGAACCCCGCGAGCATTCGTGCGATCGATGGTGGGGTCGCACTCGATCGCTTTTCCGGGCTTACGCCTGCGACGATGCTCCAGGTGCTCGCGCCGTTGCTCGTGATTCTCGCCGGGTTCGCCGCCTTTGCGGGGGACGGCTCGCGCGCGCTGCTCAAGCAGGAACTGGCGTCCGGAACCGCGCCGTCAGTTCTCCTGGCCGGAAGGCTGATCGGGCTGGCAGGCATGATCCTGCTGGTGATCGCCATCGTCTTCGCGACCGGATTGGTCGCGGTGCTGGTCTCGGGTGGCGCTGTGTCCGACGTGGCTGCGTTACTGCTAATGAGTGCGGGTTATGCATTCTACCTCCTGATCTTCGCGGCACTGACTTTGGCAGCCTCCGCTGCGCTGCCATCCGGCCGTACGGCGCTAGTGGCGCTGCTGACTTTCTGGGCTGTGGCGACGTTGTTCGTGCCCCGTATTGCGCCTGCCATCGCCGAGAGCCTCCGCCCGACGCTTTCCGGCCCGGCCTTCGAGGCTGCGGTGACTGAGGAGGTGCGGAAAGGGCCGAGCGGCCATGACCCTATGGACGCGCGGCTGGAACGGCTGAAGGCGGCGACGCTGAAGCATTATGGCGTCAACAAGGTCGAGGACCTGCCGGTGGATTTCGGCGGCATCTCGCTCTTGCATGGTGAGGCGCTGTCAACCTCGATCTACCGGCGCTATTTCAACGCACTCTACGGTGGATATGCGGCACAGGCTCGGATCGCCCGTGCCTTCGCCGCTATCTCGCCAATGATGGCGATGAAGCCGCTGTCGGCGGCGCTCGCGCGCAGCGATCAGGCCGCGCATCGCAGGCTGCTGGAAGAGGCCGATCGCTACCGCTTCGATCTGGTACAGCGCCTCAATCGCGACATCATCCGCAACCGCAAGACGCTCGATACGCCATATATGGCGAATGTCGCCGCGATCACGCAGCATGCGCGGTTCACGCCTCGGCCCGAGCCGCTGTCGACGGTCGTGCTTCGGCAGTTGCCCGATTTGGCGATCCTGGCGACATGGGCGCTGTTCGCGACGCTGCTCGCGCTCGCTGCAAGCCGCCGACTGCGGAGGGCGGGGGAATGAGTCCGCTGCACACAATCGCCCGGCTCGAGTTGAAGCGCAGCTTTCGCGACCGTGCAGTCGCCGCGCTGATCGTGGTCTTCGCGCTGCTTGCGGCCTACGCTGTTCACGGCGGCGCACGCTGGGCCTCGACCCGCGCCGCAACCATCGCCACGGCAGTGAACGAGGCGGACGAGACGATGGCGCTGCGCCGCGCCGATTTCGTTATGAAGGTCGCCGCAGGGGAGAAGCCTGCCTTCGGGCTGATCTATGCCACGGCGCTTCCGTTTCGCGCTGGCCTTCCTAATGCTCCACTCGCCGCCTTGTCGGTAGGCCAGGCGGAGACCTATCCCGCGGCGGCGGTGATCCAACCTTTTATCGATCCCGCGACGATCTTCGATCGCTTCAGGACCGGACTGGAAAGTCCGGCGGTGCTGAATGCCGGACGGTTCGATTTGGCATTCGTGATTGTCTTCCTGCTGCCGCTGCTGCTGCTCGCCGGCACCTATGATCTCTGGGCGCGCGATCGGGAGAGTGGCAGCGCGCGGTTGCAGCTTGCCCAGCCGGTGCGCCCGCTTGCGCTGCTTGCCCTGCGCGCGGGCATTCGTGGCGGTGTCCTGCTGTTGCCGATGACAGTGATTGCCACGCTGCTGCTCGGTCTGTCGAGTAGTCGGGACCCGCGGGGGCTCGCGGGCTTTGCGGTCGTCGTCCTCGTCTATGGCGCCTTCTGGGTGCTGCTCGCGCTTGCCGTGAACGTGTTTGCACGCACCTCGACCGCGGCGGCTCTCGCCTGTGGCACGGCCTGGCTCGTGATCGTGCTACTGCTTCCGGCACTTGCGGCAACCACGACATATCTGCTCGCGCCGCCACCATCCGCGCTCAAATACACCAACGATGTCCGTGCCGAGGGGCTGGCAGTACGCGCGCGCAACCTCGCAGCGGCAAGCGCTGCGGCGTCGCGAGCAGCGGTTACATCAGCCGAGCATGCCTATCCCGAGCTGTTGTGGAACCAGCGGCGCGAAATCGGCGAGCGCGATGCTCGACTGGCGCCGATCCATGCCGCGTTCGCTCGGGCGCACACTGCACGGCGGGGGGCGGGCAACGCCGCGCGTTTCGTCTCGCCCGCGGTGGTGGCGCAGGACGCGCTTGATCGTCTGGCTGGCACCGACGCCGATCGCGCGGTCGCCTTCCAAACGCAGGCCACGACTTTTGCGGCCGCCACGCGCGCGCTGGCGTTCGACTGGATGGATCGCGATCGGCTGATGACGCTCGCCGATTACGATGGCGGCTTGCCGCGCTTTACCTTTGTCGAGCGCTCGAGCGGACAGATGCTGGCGCTCGACCTTGTCGCAATCTCGGCCTGCTGCGCGCTCGCCTTCGCCATCGCGGCGCTGGGCCTCCGCCGACCCGGCTTCATCGGCTCATGACGGACAATTCACATGCTTGAAGCTATCGCGCTCACCAAGGATTTCGGCACACATCGGGCGCTCGACGGCCTCGACCTGACCGTTCTCGCCGGAGAGATCATCTGCCTGCTCGGCGCCAACGGCGCGGGCAAGACGACCACGATCAACCTCTTCCTTGGCTTTCTGGAGCCGACGTCGGGCGAGGCGCGCGTCGATGGCGTCGATGTCCGCGCTGATCCCGTCGGCACCAAGCGCAAGCTTCTCTATGTGTCCGAGCAGATCGCGTTGTTCGGCGACCTGACGGGACACGAGAACCTTGCCTATTTCGCGGCATTGTCGGGCATCGAGGATGGTTCCGCCGCTCGACTGCGCGAATGCCTATTGCAAGCCGGCCTACCGGCGGAGGCGATCGATCGCCGTGCATCGGGGTATTCGAAGGGCATGCGGCAGAAGGTGGGAGTCGCCCTTGCGCTGGCCAAACGTGCGCGCGCGTTGCTGCTCGATGAACCCACGTCGGGGCTGGACCCGCAGGCGTCGGCGGATTTCCATGACCTGCTGGTCCGCCAGCGTGACGCTGGTGCTGCGGTGCTGATGGTCACACACGACCTGTTCCGTGCGCGCGAAGTCGGTACCCGGATCGGGCTGATGCGGGAGGGACGGCTGCAACGCGTCGTCGTCGCCGCCGACATTACCGCCGCCGAACTGGAGGACCTCTACCTGGAAGAGATGGGCCGCCGGGCGGCGGCCTGACGAAGTTCGGCCGCATGTCAGATCACACGCTACTCGGAACGCAGGAGCGCTATCAGCCGCAGCGATCGGAACGTCTGCCCATGCTGATCGCGGTCGCTGCCTTGCATGTCGCGCTCGTCTCAGTGCTGGCCCGACTGCTAGTCGTCGACGCGGCACCGCCAGCACGAACAGCACCCCTCGTCATGGAGTTGATCGCGCTAGCGCCACCGGCATCATCGCCCGACAGCCTGCCCACGCCGGCCACTCCGCGATCGGTCGCGCCGATTGTCTCCCCGCCGCTGATCGTGCCGGTACCGCAGCCACTTCCCCAAGTGGCGACTGCGTCCGCGCCGCAACAGTCCCTGGCCACGAACGCGTCTCAACGTTCACCTGCGCCTGCCGCAGCGCCCGCATTCACTGCTGCCCCGGCATCGGCTCTACCAGCGCCGATCGTCCCACCTGACGCCTTCGCCGCTGGATTGGACAACCCCGCACCCCGTTATCCGCTGGAGTCCCGCCGCCTCCACGAACAGGGCACGGTCGTGCTCAGCGTCGAGGTGACATCGCAAGGCCGCGTCGCCAGCGTCAATATAGCTCGCAGCAGCGGCCATATCCGCCTCGATCAGGCAGCATTGAATATCCTCAGGTCCTGGCGCTTCCAACCCGCGACACAGGCAGGCAAAGCCGTGAGCGCGCACGGTATTGTAGAGATACCATTCGTGCTCACTCGCAGGTGACGGATTTGCCGTCGAGCTTTGCGGATGTGAGCGACCACGGAGCCATTGATGATCCATCAGGCCGTGGACAACGCCAGCTACTTTCCGCCAGACATTGTCATCAGGCGGCGAGCGCAATCCGTGACGCTTTTAGAATGGCAGTATGCCTTGATTGAATCTGAAAGCCGACAGTCAGCGGCCAGCTCCAGCCCCACCTGAACCAGCGGCCGGTGTTGGGAAGTGCTCATGCGTTCGCGAATGTCCGGCACTGGGGTCGTCGGGGCGAAGCTTCCGGCCCAGTCACGCTCCAAAGTCCATCGTCTAGCTCGCGCCCTCACCCGCCTTGATGCGAACGTTTCAACGGGAGACCGACTGGACGCGAGCCGCGACTAAGAAGGCTAGGTCCCAAACGATCGTACCACCAACGGCGTGATGCTCGTCCGCGATCCGCTGCGCCAGCGTCTCGGAATCGATCTGCTCAACGGTAGCGATGCCGCGCTCAACTATTCGCGGCAACATCGCCTGCGTGAGTGCCGGCAGGAAGGAGGGCTGATTAGGATGGAGCAATATGGCCTCGCCGCGCACGTCCTCGACGGAGAGCCCCAAATGCTGCATCAGTTCGGCGAGCCGGAGCGCCAACCCCACATCGCCTCCCTCCGCTGCAACCGTGCTCCAGTTCCAATCGTACAGCTGACGGTGCAACGCGAGATTCCCAAGTCCCGCGGGGAGGCCGGCACGTGCGTGTTCCTGAAACGCCAGAACCGCGTTTGGGTTGGCGAGCGCTGCCAACCGCTCCAGGGTCGTGGCGGCATCCGGCAGGTACATCAGCACCCGACGCCCGACGATTGCATCGAAACGGCCTAGGTCGGGCAAGTCGCTTGAAAGATCGACCGCCCGGTACTCGATCTGCGCGGCACCCGAGTGCGCGTCGATCTTCTGCGCCATCGCCAGCGCCTGTTCGCTTCGATCGATCGCGACGACTTTGCCGCCTGGTCCGGCAAGCTCAGCCACATACCGAGTGAGGTCACCGTTGCCGCAACCGACATCAAGCACCCGCGCACCGGTAGTGATGCCGATGCCGCCGAAGAAGTGGGCGCTGGGAGCATTGGCCGGGTTGGGCGCGGAGCGCAGAAGTGCGTGAGACATTGTCTCATCATACCGAAGGCTCCGCGCAAGCCAAGTGCATTAGTCCGGCAGAGCGACCGCCAAAGGTGGACATCACATTGTGAACGCCCGCTCTTCGCTTTGCTCGCTCGAGAAGCGCCTGACGGCTAGTTGCCGACCTGCGGCGCACAGTCGGCACGTTGGGATATTAAACCGGTCGTAGTTCCCAAGATGAACAAGCGTCGGAAGTTGGGTAGCGGCAAACCTGCCCTGAGTGGCGGATTGTGGGTCTACGCGACCAACTTTTGTGCCACCGTAAGTGACCTAATCAGGGGTTCGAACCCGTTCCCGCGCTACCTCGGCACTCTCGGCTTTTAGAGGTCGTGATACTGGGCAAACCTCCTGCACAAAGCCGTGCAGCGTATTGGTCAGATTATCCGGCACCAGTCGATAGTAGACGAACTGCCCACGCTTCTCGCTGCTGACCAGGCCTGCGTTCTCCAGCACCGACAGGTGCTGCGACACTGCCGGCTTGGACATCTCGAAACGCGACGCGATCTCCCCGGCGCTGAGTTCGGCGTGGGCGAGATACGCGAGGATCTTGCGGCGCGGAATAGACGCCAGGGCTTCAAACACCTTCTGCATACCGGCAATTAAGCTATAAGCTAACCGCTTGACAAGTCTGATCGTGTATTTAAGCCGTGAGCTAATTACTAGGAGGGCCTGAATGAGTCACGATCATGATCGCTGCAACGTGAACACGTTGGTCGAGACACCGGGATGTAGTCCCGTCGCGGGAGCGGTGCGCTGGGACCCGGTTCATTCCCTTTGGAACGGCGGCATGATGGCCGCGTCTCTGCTCCTCGCACCCATCCTGTTTAGCTGGACCGGGCTGCTGGTCTTCGTGGTTTTGACCGGCGCCACGCTGCTCTTGGGCCACAGCGTCGGCTTCCATCGCCGGCTAATCCATCGCAGTTTCGATTGCCCATTGTGGCTGGAGCGCACGCTCGTCTGGACAGGCACGTGCGTCGGCATGAGTGGGCCGCTGACGATGGTGCGCACGCATGATCTGCGTGACTGGGCGCAGCGGCAGTCTGACTGTCATGATTATCTCGCCCACCGCAGTAGACCGCTGGTCGATGGGTGGTGGCAACTCCATTGCCGGCTCGAGCTGGCGCATCCACCGGTGTTCAACCTGGGGCGAGTAGGCTGCGATCGGTTCTACCAGTTTCTGGAGGCGACTTGGATGGCGCAGCAGCTTCCGATCGCGCTGCTGCTGTTTGCGGGAGGCGGCTGGAGCTGGGTCGTATGGGGCGTATGCGTCCGTGTCACCGCGTCGGTTACTGGCCACTGGTTCGTCGGTCATCTGGCGCATCGAACCGGGCCGCAGAGCTGGCTGGTGGCCGACGCTGGCGTCCAGGCGCACGACGTACCTTGGGCGTCGATCCCGACAATGGGCGAGGCCTGGCACAACAACCATCACGCGTTTCCGGGCTCGGCGCGGATCGGGCTCTATCCGGGTCAGAGCGACTGGGGCTACGCGTTCATCCTGTTGCTGAAGCGTCTAGGCCTTGCCTGGAGCATCGTGCTCCCCGAGCATCTAGCGCGGGGAAAGGCGCTGACCCACGTCGGGCCGGCGAACCTTCACGTGTCGGGCGTTTCGACTGTTAACGGCGAAGGCCTGAGCGCATGACAAGGCTCACCTCATTTGGGGGCCGCACCGCGCCGGTCACCTATGCCCTTACAGCACCAGCGCTACTGGCGTCGCAGCATCTTGCTGTGATGCTTGCGTACCAGCTGGGGGGCTGGCCATTGGTCGTCGACACCGACTTCTGGGTGCTGCCACTCCGCCGGCTAGCATTGATGCCGAACCTCTCGGCAGGGGCGGCGGCACTGACGTTCGCGTTCAGCTTGCTGGTTGCCTGGGGGCTAGCGCTGCTGTCCTTCCGGCGCGCTCGATGGTCGGGCAAGGGCTACTTGATTGCCGCGCTGGCGATCGTGCCAGGCGTGCAGGCGGCGGCGATCCTGCTCCTTGCCCTGCTACCGCGGTTCTCCAACGCGCGGAAGCGGATCGGCTCGGACACCGTGCCGGAGAGCGAGCTGGAGACCGGGACGGATGTTGCGCACGTCGTGCAGGGCGTGCTCGCAGGCGTCACCATCATCGTGGCCGCTGTGCTTGTATCGGCGGTGACGTTCAGCGCTTACGGCTAGGGCCTTTTCGTGATGACGCCGCTGCTCGTCGGGATCACGACAGGGTTTCTCGCGAACCGGCGGACCGTCATGAGCTCGGGCCGCACTCGCCTCGTCGTGCTGGCGGCGGCGGCGCTCGGCACGGTGGCATTGGTGATGTTCGCGCTTGAAGGCGCAATGTGCATTCTGCTCGCGGCCCCGCTCGGCGCGGTCGCGGCGATGATCGGCGGCGCAATAGGGCGAGCGATTGCGCGGACGAGGCAGTCCGGGAACCAGCCGCTGATGGGCGTGGCCCTCCTCCCTGCTCTTTTCGCGATCGAGGCCGCGATACCACCTGCTGTGCCCATCACCGGCCGGGCTACGATCGACATCGATGCACCGCCTTCCGCGGTATGGGACGCACTCACCAGCAGCGCACCGATTGCTGTCGGACCCGGCCTCATCGGTGCGACGGGCCTCGCCTATCCGGTTCGAGGGCGTCTGCTCGGGGCCGGCGTCGGGGCGATCCGACTGGGCGAGTTTTCGACGGGCATCGCCCGTGAGCAAGTCACCCAGTGGGTGCCGGGCCGTCGCCTCGCGTTCGTGGTGCTCCGCCAGCCACCAGCGATGGAAGAGATGAGTCCATACCGCCGCGTATATGCGCCGCACGTCAGGGAATACTTCGATACCGGCGAAACGCCCTTCTCGCTCATTCCGCTACCTAGCGGCGGCAATCGGCTAGGAATCACGTCGGTGCACCTGCTGCACATCGACCCAGTACTCTACTGGCAACCGATCGCGCAGCTGGCGATCCGCCTCAACTTGTCGCGAGTTCTAGACGACGTTCGAATAAAGGCAGAGCGTAATCCAGTCGCCCGCTGACCTGAATGAACGTCCGAAGCTGGGCACCGGATAAGCGGCCCGGAATGTCGGTTTGTGGGTCGTTACTGACTTTCGGACGTCATCAATTAACGGCGGGTTGCGGCCATGCCTAAGCGATGACGATCAGATCAGCTATCGCCTGAACGGCTCGCATGCAACGCCGTCCCCATCCCCGTCCATGTGAGCGCCATAGCCTGATTGCCCGCGCCGCAACGGAGTGGCGCCAGCCCGGCGAGCCTCGGCACAGTTGCGATAGCTCCAGCCTGCCCCCGTCGCTGGTGGCGCTGGACGAGTGGCGCGGAAACTTGTCCGACGAGATGAATTCGGAGCACCTTTAAGCGGCTTGGCGATACCACATTCCGTCCCGATCTCACCGAGCAGGTCCCAGTCAGAACGGTAAATTGCGTGCCCGCCGGCAAGCTGCGCGCAGGACAGATCTACGCCATTGACCCGCACCCGAGCCAGTGTGCGATCGTAGCGATCGTAACCCTGGCGGTCGATCTCCACCATTCCACGGGATGCAGCTGCCAGTGCCGCCATTGACGCCATCGGGTCTCCGGGAGCGCAACTCCGCTCTTCTTGGCAGTGGCCGGGCAATTCGGGCGCATCGATGCCGATCAGGCGAATTCGCTCCTCACCACAGCGTAGGGTATCGCCGTCAACAGCGATCAGTGTGCAGGCGAGCGCAAGGAACAACATAATGGTGATACTGGCAGGTCGGTCTTAACGGGACGTGTGATGTGCCGGACGAGCCGCATAAGTAAGCCAGGAGGGTTGGCTGGCCCCTCCCGGGTCGCAGGAAACGACATAGATTGCGGGGACGGTTAGGTCCGATGTTTGGAAGCGGTCGATTTCGCGTACCGGCCGGCCATACGCCCGGCTGGGCCATACGCCCACGTGAATGGATGTCTGGTTGCGGAGAGAATCGATACGCGGCTGAGTGTCTGCAACTGGGTCGGAATAGCATCCGAGACCACCGAAGGGCTGTCCCGGGCATTCGCCGCGCCGCGGCTTTTATGAGCCGTTGTGCTTTGCGCCGATCGGGTGGAACCGCACGAAGTCTTCGCCGATCGCTCGACCGAGCATCTCGCTGTATGCTACGTATTCCGCAGTACCTGGCGCGATCAGCCCCGTCGCCGGCGTCTCGTTCGCGGCCACCTTGCGCAAGGCGACCGGGCAGCTCGCGGGGATCAATTGTGCGCCCTGGCCCGACTGTAACGTGGTCAGCAAGCCGTAGAGAATTGCCTGGGCGTTCGGCCGCGCCAGGATCATCAGGCGGTGTTGGCCAAGCGTGTTGGTGACCAGATAGATATAGCCCGACAGGTTGGGCATCGAGACGTTGCCACTCTGTTCGAACCGCGCGTCGACCCGTTCGGACTCGGCGAAGGCCAGATGGCCTTGTTCGTCGAGCCAGCGGACGGTGGTGACATAGGCATAGACCGCGCCAGCCGTGCCGAAGCTCGGGCGCAGCGTGAGATAGCGCCCCTCGACCCAGCGCACGGCCGACCGGGCATAGGCGCCCATGCTTTCCGGCGCGGTGTCGGGGGCAGGGGCGATCGTCGCCCGGGCGGACGGCCGCAGCATCAGGTCTAGCGCCGCTTCGATCCTAAGCGTCGTGGCGAGCGTGAAGGGGCGCGTGCCGACCAACGCCTTTTCCAGCGTCGACAGGCTGATCCTCGCCATGTCGGCGAGCGCCTGGCGCGACAGGCGGCGGCGCGCGATCTCCTCGCGCACGCGCTGCCCCACCGCGCGGCTTTCCGTCTCGATCAGGTCGTCGTCGCGCATCGTGCCTCCTTACCGGACAAATCCGCACATACCAACACGGCGTGCCCGCGCAGCGCGGACACGCGCGCACCGCACGGCGGCGCGTGGCGGAAAGAGGTCGATCTTGCTCGTGGCTGTCCGGCATCGGCTGCGCATAACGACAAGGCTCTCACCGAAGATGGAGCCCCGCAATGTCTCGCTTGTCCACCCGTTCCACCCTGATCCCCGCCATCGCCTTGCTCGCGACCACGCCCGTGGTGACCGCCGCCTGGGCTGGCGCCCCGGCCGCCGAAGCGCAAATCGACGACGACGGCCCCGGCGCCGGCACGCTGATGCTGCGCGGGTTGAAAAGCAGCGCGACGCCGCCCGCTGTGCGGCTCGGCACCGACATGGATGTGACGATCACCGGATCGATCGCCCGCGTCCGCGTGACGCAGGCGTTCCGCAACACGTCCAGCGACTGGATGGAAGCGGTCTACCTCTACCCGCTCCCCGACGAGGGCGCGGTCGACAGCCTGAAGATGGTGGTCGGCCAGCGCGTGATCGTCGGCCGGATCGAGCGCCGCGCGGCAGCCCGCGCCCTATACGAGAAGGCCAAGGCGCGCGGCCAGAAAGCCGGACTGGTCGAGCAGCAGCGGCCCAACATGTTCACCAACAGCGTCGCCAATGTCGGCCCGGGCGAAACCGTGCTGATCAGCATCGAATATCAGGCGCCGGTGCGCGAACTGGACGGCGCCTTCTCACTGCGCCTGCCGCTGGTGGTCGGCCCTCGCTACACGCCGCCGCATACGCTGCTGACCGGCGCGGCGGTGGCCGATGCCAATGCGGTGACGTCCGCCCCGGTGTTTGATCCCAAGGCCGGCACACTGAACCCGGTATCGATCGCCGTGCATCTCGCGCCCGGCTTCAGGCCCGCCAATGTGCTCAGCCCCTATCACCGCGTATCGGTGACCGGCGTGGGCGAGGAACGGACGATCACGCTCGCACAAGGGACCGTGCCCGCGGACCGGGATTTCGAGCTCGACTGGCGCTCCGCCTCGGCCGATCCGACGATCGGCCTGTTCCGCGAGCAGGGCGATGACGGTGCCTATGTCATGGCCACGATCACGCCGCCGGCCAATTTGGCCACACAAGCGACGCCGCCGCGCGAAATGGTGTTCGTGATCGACAATAGCGGGTCGATGGGCGGTGAATCGATGCGCGAGGCGAAGGCCGGCTTGCTCTATGCATTGAAGACGCTGCGGCCGCAGGACCATTTCAACATCATCCGCTTCGACGACACGATGACGCAGTTGTTCACCCACAGCGTCGCCGCAACGCCCGACCAGATCGCGCTCGCGACACGCTTCGCCGCCGGGCTGGAGGCGACTGGCGGCACCGAGATGGTGCCGGCGCTGAAGGCCGCGCTGGCCGATGCCGGGGCGAACGGCGGGCCGAATGCGCTGCGGCAGGTGATTTTCCTCACTGATGGCGAGGTATCGAACGAACAGGAGATGCTGGCGACGCTCGGCCAGGATCGCGGCCGCTCGCGCGTGTTCTTCGTCGGCATCGGATCGGCGCCCAACACGTACCTGATGAACCGCATGGCGACGCTCGGCCGCGGCGCCTACACCAATATCGGATCGGCGCAGGAGGTCGCCGCCAAGACCGCGCGCCTGCTCGACATGCTCAGCCATCCCGCGATGCGGGATATCAAGGTAAGCGTGAACGGCGGCACGCTGGACCTCACGCCCAAGCTGCTCCCCGACGTCTATGCCGGGCAACCGCTCGTCCTCGTCGGCAAGACCGCCAGACTGTCGGGCACGCTGACCGTCAGCGGCACGATCGGCGGCGCGCCATGGCGCCAAAGCGTCGACCTGACCACCGCCAGGCCCAGCCCGGCGATCGCAAAACTGTGGGCGCGGCGGCGGATCGACGATATCGAAGCGGATCGCACCTTGGGCAAGATCGAGCCCAACGCTGCCGACGAACAGGTCGCCGAACTCGGCATCGCCGCTTCGCTGGTGACCAGCCAGACCAGCCTGGTGGCGATCGACGAGACCCCGACTCGTCCCGCCGGTCAAAGCCTGGTACGCGAGGACCTGCCGATCAACCTGCCCGCCGGGTGGGACTTTGCCGGGCTGTTCGGCGGCGAGAGCGGCGCCGCCGCGGCGCGCAACGCCAACACGCTCGCCGCCCGGGCCGCCGAGCAGGCACGCGGACTGGACCTGCCGCAAACCGCGACCGGGTTCGTCGCCACGCTGTGGGAGGGTCTCGCGCTGCTGCTCGCCGGGATTGTCGGATTGTGGTGGCAGCGTTGCCAGGGGCGGGCGGCATGATCTGGCTGATAGGGCCAAGTCCCGTACTCCGGCGCCGTCTGGTGACCTTCCTGTGCATCGCCTTCGCCTGCGCCGGTGTCGTTCGCCTCGCCGCCGGCGCGATCGTCCCGGCCAAGGCGGTCGTGGCGCAGATCCTGCTAGAGCGCGCGTTCGACCACAGCATTGCTACCCATGCACCACAAAAACCTTGGCCGTGGGCGGACCTGGCGCCGATCGCCCGGATCAGCATCAAACGGCTGAGCGTGGACCGGATCGTGCTGGACAGCGGGTCGGGGCAGGCAATGGCGTTCGGGCCGACGCTGCTGGCAGGTGGGGCACGGCTCGGTGCGCGCGGTGTCGCGGTGCTGGCGGCGCACCGCGACACGCACTTCCGCTTCCTCGAACGGGTCCGCGCTGGCGATGTGATCGATGTCGAGGCGCTGGACGGGGCAGTCCGTCACTACCGCGTGACGCGCGCAGCGGTCGTCCGCTGGGATCGCTTCGCCCTCGCTGACACGCCGGTTAGCCAGTTGGCGCTGTCGACCTGCTATCCGTTCGGCGCCATCGCGCGCGGACCGCTGCGCTACATCGTATATGCGGATGAGGCTTGATTGTCGTCGCTGCACCCTGGGCTTGGGCCAGCGCAGATCATTGCATCAGCATGAACAAACGACCGCTTTTCGGAAACCTATCAAACGAATGTCGGGTTCTGGGTCTTGTAGTTGCGGGGCAGGGAAGCGCAGAATTAGATAGACGTTATCTGCAATTTTCCGCCCTGGAGCCGGACGGACACCTCACCGTTTCCTGCTGGGCCTGAGCGGGCCAAAGAAGCCGCTCCACTCCATGCCCATCGCATGCGCCCGCCGGCCGATTTCGATGAATGCTGTGATGCCGCTGATCAGCGGAAAGCCGACTGGATCATTCAGCACGCGAGCGATCGCACGCCCGTCCCACCACAGCAGCGCGATCATGATGATCAGCATGCCGAGCATGCCCCAAGTGCTGATGTCCTCTCCGCCGATGATGACGCCGTATGGGGGTGACAGAGCCGTGCTAAGGTAGCTCAGCCCGACAGCGACGGGGATGAACAGCACCGCCGCGACGAACAGATGGAGGATGAGGCGACGGTAGAGGGCGAGAGCCAGATCGAGTTCGGCGACTGTTGAGGAACGAAGCTGCTGGTCCACACTAATCTCCCACTTCTGTCCACACTGGTTGGCTCGTCGTTCCTTCGCGAGGACGGGCCCATGTCCAAACGCGTACCGGCAAAACGGGTGCGTCCGCCAGTGGCTTTACCCGATGTTTCGCCGACTCAATCCTGCGGCTGTCTGGCGCGTCACGTTTGCGGCGGCCGGGCGCACGCGTTGCGGCAATGACCCTGCATGCGATTGCGCCTCCCCAGGAACCGGGTGGTGAGGCAACCTTCGGGCGCTTATGGTCCGGACTGGTTGCCGTAGTTATTGGATTGCTGCGTCGATGACCGGCCGTCTAAAGGCGGAACTCGAAAGAGAGGGTTTGTGCAAAGTTCTCGTAAGGCTTTCTTGACCGCCATTGGACTCATATTCGGCGGCGTCGCGCTTTTCTTCCTCTTCCTTTTTCTGACTGGTCACGATCCCGACGAACGCCCGTTGACCTTGGTTGAGTGGGTGCTCGGCGGGGCCCTGATAGGCCCAGGATTCGGCTACCTCATCAACTGGAGGAGGTCGCGGCCTTGATGGGGCGAGCGTCGGACGTGGGCGATTCTCGATCGCATAGTTCCGCGTAGAAACGGGATGAACGAGTGACTGCTGTTGGGACGCCCTCGAGAGCTTGTGGGTCGCTTCAAGTGGATCTCGTCTGCCGAGCGGAGAGCCGCGTAAGCGCGTGATAATGTGATCGCTCGAGGCTGGCCGGAGATTGGTGAAGCGGACCCCGTTCAGTTGCCCCGCTGGCGGTCACCTGTGTGGTTATCCAAGCGCGTCCACAAGGTCCTTGCATTCCTTCAAGCCGAGCCGCGTTGTGTCGCGGGTCAGCTTGATCGCGTCGATCTTCCGCCCCGCCGCAATCAGCAATCGAACCTGCGCCTCCGTCTCAGGGGGCAACTCGGCAAATGGTGCGCTCGGCGAGTCGTTCCGTGGAATCGCCTGCTTCGAACCGACGGCTGGCGGCAGACTGCCTAACAGGGGATCGCGTTCGGACCGCCGACGTATGATCAGACCGACCATCAGGAGGAGGGTGAAGCCAACAACAATCACGATCGGGAGTGGCACAAACATCGCTGATCCTGTTGTTGAAGGCATGCGGGGCGGCGTTGGATCGGACGGTAGCCGATCCGCGGGGTTCCTGCAGCACAATCGAACTCGCGACGTAGTCATACCGATGTATCCGACACGGCTCTCGTCCGCCATCAGCGAGCTGGTAAGCGGAAGGAGCTGAGAGGTGTACCCTTGGGACTTTACGGGTCAGATTAACGAACATGGGGTAATTGCGGGAGCGAGTTACCTCGATCAGCGATGGCGCGGAAGGTGGCTGTTCCCCGATAGATGAAGGCGCGGGCTCACGACTGGTAGCCGGGCCCATACATCGCACGGAGAACAACCATGGGTGAGTATATCGGGTTAGATGTTTCGCTGAAAGAGACAGCGGTATCCATTCGACGTAGGGGCAAGCGTGTTTGGCGTGGCAAGTGCTTGTCGGACCCAGCGGCGATCGCCGCGTTGATCCGCAGGCATGCTCCATCAGTCGAGCGGGTGGTGTTCGAGACGGGGCCGCTCTCGGTCTGGTTCTACCATGCTTTGAGCGCGGCCGGACTGCCAGCGATCTGCATCGATGCTCGCCATGCCAAGGCCGCGCTCGACATGGCCGCCAACAAAACGGACGCCAATGATGCGGACGGCTTGGCGCACCTAGCCGAGGTCGGCTTCTACCGTGAAGTCCGGGTCAAGGGCTTCGACAGCATGCTCTCGCGTACGCTGGTTGGGGCACGCACCAAGCTCGTTCGGGCGACGCTGGACGTAGCGAACCAGATCCGTGGGTTGATGAAGACGTTCGGGCTGATCGTACCACGTGGCATAGGCGGCAAGTTCGAGGCGAACGTCCGCTCGCTGCTCGCCGAGCATGTCGATCTCGCGCGGATCATCCTGCCTCTGCTAGAGGCGTGGCGGAGCCTGCGCATCCAGGCGACCGAGCTAGGGCGCCAACTCCTCGCAGAGGCACGCAGGAACCAACAGTGTCAGTTGCTGATGTCGATCCCCGGCGTCGGTGCGATCACCGCTACTGCTTACCTGACCGCAGTCGAGGATCCCGCCAACTTCAGCCGATCGCGCTCGGTGGGCGCCTGGCTCGGGCTGACCACGCGGCGCTATCAATCAGGCGAAGTGGATTACGATGGCCACATCTCCCGACGTGGCGATGCACATGTCCGCTCGCTGCTGTATGAGGCGGCTGTCGTGATCCTTACCCGCTGCCACGCCGATAGTGATCTGCGGGTCTGGGGTATGAAGCTCCGCGAGAAGGTCGGCTTCAAGCGTGCCGCGGTCGCCGTTGCCCGCAAGCTCGCGGTCATCATGCATGCGATGCTTCGCTCCGGCGAACTGTTCACCAGGACGGCCGCGGCCGCCTGACCCAAGAGCTCGACAGCGCCAGATGGCGTAACGAGGCGTCCCTGCCGGGACGTAGGCTGGTCCATTCCGCTTCGGACGTTGCATCACGAGCCCGGCTCGGAGCGTGCGTAACGAACATTGGAAGATCCATCCCGCGAAGCCCCATGATGCGGCGGCTCATGCCGACCGCGAAGACGACCGTGCCCCGGCAAACACGTCCGACACCAAAAGGCTTGCAAAGCCCGCCATTAGACGACGTCCGACATTAGGGCGCGACCAAGAGCGGATGAACGTCCGGCATTGGGTCAAAGGCCGACGAGGAGGGAGCGCACGTTCCCCGGACGCTGCTGGTCGGGAGCTATGCCCTCTTGCCAAGGTCTTCCCGCGGAAAGCCTGCGGCCAAATGGTCGATCAGCGAGCGCACCGCGGGCGGCAGGCCACGCCTTGTCGTAAAGACGAGATGCACGTTGCCTTTAAGGCCATGCCACGCCGGCAGAACCCGCACTAGCTGCCCAGCGTCCAGCGCTTCGCGGCAGACGTGGTCCGGCAGGATTGCGGTGCCAAGACCATCAATGGCCGCGTCGCGAACCGTTGCCATGTCCTCGCATCCCATGCGGGGCTGCACGCGAACAACGTGCTTGCGACCGTCGTCCGCCTCAAGGTGCCACTCGAGGTCGTCCGCTGCATCGTTGGTCGCAAGCGCCGGCAGATCTGCGAGTTGCTCGATCCGAGCCACCTGACTGGCGACTTGGGGGCTGGCGACCAGGATGCGCGTTGAGATGCCGAGCGAGCGCATCGTCAGGGCAGCGTCCGACGTGAAGCTGCCACGTACGCGCAGGGCGAGGTCGATGCGCTCCTCGATCAGGTCCACCGCGCGATCCGTCGCCACGAGTTGAAGGCGAACTTTGGGGAAGCGGTTCAGGAAGGACGAGAGCAGGCTGGCGACCGGAGTCAGCATCCCCGTCGGACAGGCAAATCGGATGCGACCGTGAGGCTCGGCCTGCGCCTGCAAGACCAGTGCCTCTGCCTGTTCCGCCTCTGCAAGCATCGCGCGGCATCGCTCGTAGAAGGCCTGACCCGTGTCGGTCACTCGGAAGCGCCGGCTCGATCGCTCGATCAGCCGCAGGCCCAACCGCTCCTCGAGACCGGCGATCCTCCTGCTAAGCTTTGATTTGGGTTCGCGCAGCGCCCGTCCCGCCGCAGCGAAGCCGCCATGCGCCACCACCTCTGCGAAATAGCCGTAGTCATTCAGATCGATACGCATCAGCGTTCCTTTGATGGAACGCTAAGTGTTATTTTTGCCTTCTACAAGGGTCATCGTTCCTCAGCTATCTGGGTGGGGCAGCGGCGCTTCGCCGTCATGAGGAGAATGACAATGACTGATCAGTTCAAGAATAAGGTCGTGGTGGTGACCGGCGGCTCAAGCGGAATCGGTCTGGCTGCGGCGCAGGCCTTCGCGGCGAGGGGCGCCTCGGTCTTCATCACGGGCCGTCGCCAGGATGCGCTTGATGCCGCCGTGAGACAGATCGATGGTCGCGTCACAGCGGTCCGCGGCGACATGTCGGCTCTGACAGACATCGATCGGCTGTATGACGCGGTACAGCAGAAGCACGCTCAGATCGACGTGCTGTTTGCCAACGCGGGCGGCGGTGAGATGGCACCGCTCGGCGAGATCACCGAAGAGCATTACCAGCGTGCCTTCGACACGAACGTGAAAGGCGTATTGTTCACGGTGCAGAAGGCGCTGCCGCTCCTGAAAGACGGCGCATCGATCATCCTGACAAGCTCGACCACCAGCATTTCAGGCACTCCAGCGTTGAGCATCTACTCGGCGACCAAGGCGGCCGTACGCAACTTCGCCCGCAACTGGATGCTCGACCTCAAAGACCGGCACATCCGCGTCTCTTCGTCGGTGGTCATCGTGCCGGCATCGAGGCGCACCGCCCAGCGTGCCGCCTGCTCGTCAAGCGCGCTCGGTGTGGCGTCCTGTGCCATTGGGCTTCGCTTGGTTCTCAGAGTCACGACCCATAGATGACGTGAGGCGACCATTTCCGCCACGACCAATTGCATCGGCCAGTGATGCAAGTGCCTTGACCAGGTGCTTCTCGACCGTGCTCTCGGCGATCCCCAGCCTGGTAGCCACCTCACGCTGGGACAAACCGTGCAGCTTACGCAACGTGAACACCTCGCGGCAGCGATCGGGCAGCGCACCGATCAACGCCGCCACTGCTGCAAGTTCCTGCCGGTCCGCCGCCACTCGCTCTGGCGTAGGTCCGTCCTCGGGAATCTTGAGGATCTCGGCGTTCAATTGAGCATCGATGGCAACGACGCGCGACCGCCGCAACGATTGCAACACGACCGACTTTGCGACTTCGAAGAAGTAGTTACGCGGCCGCTGGATGTGATCGACCCGGTCGAGTGCGGCCAGGATCGCGTAACTTTCCTGCACCAAGTCCTCGATGTCCATGCCCACGGCCCCAGGCCCGCCGCGAAAGCCATTGCCGCAGCGCCGCCTCCTGCGGAAAGATGTGACGTCCCAGCCAGGCTGCACGTTCGCGGGTCACCGTCATAGTCGCGGCTGCTAGTCGGGCGGCGTGACAGTTTGAATACAAGGCAGGAGGAAAAGGCGTTCAGGGCTGCGCTGACATAACCGGGTCGCGTCATCTCACGGCCGGGTCGTGCGAGCGGGTCGGATCGGCCCTTTGTCAATGGAACCGCGTCTTGCATTTCGGTCCCTGAACCTGCCCGCCTGCAATGCCATTGCAACCATAATCGAGATGTGGATGAGCGGCAGGTTGTGGGGAGCGGGTAACGCCGCCTGAATGTCACTTGTCCCCTCCAATGAACCCCGACCAACAGCGATGCTCGCGCATTGCGGTCCCCCAAGCGATCACGCCGTCGGCGGTTGTCGCTCATTTCGGTCCAGCCAGAAACTCAGCACCCGAAATGGCTTCGGCTTCGTTGTCGATCGATATGCCCCATTCAAACTTCATGATCCTGTGACTGGCCTGACCGTCTGGCACGATGGCGGGTGCCCGCTGTGTCGCCGCGAGATCGCCTGGATGCGCAGGCTCGATCGCGTGGGCGCGATTTCGTTCGTCGATGCCTTGGATACGGACGACGCCTCGTGCCCGATCGATCGCGCCGCGCTGCTGGCACGTTTCCATGCGCGCGAAGACGGGCAGCTGCTGTCGGGCGCGGCGGCGTTCGCGGCGATGTGGCGCGCAATCCCAGTGCTGCGCCCGATCGGGTTGCTGGCCCGCAATCGGCTGATCCTCGCCGTGCTGGAACGCAGCTATCGCGCGTTCCTGCGCGCGCGCCCGGCGCTGCAGCGGGTCGCGATCCGGATGGAGCGCAGATGAGGCCGCGGCCCGATCCCGTGGCGCCGGGGCAGCAAAGCGTATGGTCGTTCCCGCGGCCCGCAATCGCGGTACCGACCGCCGTCCATATCGTCATCGAACATGCCGGCCTGGTGCTCGCCGATACCAAAGCGAGCATCAGCACGCTCGAGACCAGTCACCCGCCGACCTATTACATCCCGCGTGCCGACATCGCCTCCAACGCGCTGCGCCGCGCGGAGGGCACGTCGTTCTGCGAATGGAAGGGCGCAGCGGTGTATTGGGATGTCGTGCTGGGGGACACGGTGCTGCCGCGTGTCGGCTGGAGCTATCCGACGCCGACCGCCCCCTTTGCCTCGCTGAAGGATCACGTCGCTTTCTATGCCGCGCCGTTCGATCGCTGCAGCGTCGACGGCGAGACGGTCGTGCCGCAACCGGGCGGCTTCTACGGCGGCTGGATCACCAGCGCGGTATCCGGCCCGTTCAAGGGTGTTCCAGGCAGCCGCCTGTGGTGAGTATCGGACTAAGAGCATGAGCGACGATCGTAAACCAGGCGGCCGATCCGTCCCCAGCGGCAGATTGTCCCGGCTCGGCGTGTTCGGCAAGCTGGCCGGCGGAGTCGCTGGCGGAGTCATTGCCGAGGGTGCGCGGCGGCTCGCCGATGGGCAGCGGCCGCGCATGAGCGACCTGCTGCTGACCCCGGGCAATGCCACGCGCGTCGCGGATCAACTCGCGCATCTGCGTGGTGCCGCGATGAAGCTCGGCCAGATGATCTCGATGGACGCCGGCGACATGTTGCCGCCCGAGCTGACGCAGATCCTCGCCCGGCTGCGCGACAATGCCCACCATATGCCGCCGCGGCAGCTCGATGAAATGCTGGCCGGCGAATGGGGGCGGGACTGGCGCCGTCGCTTCCGGCATTTCCAGGCGCACCCTGTCGCCGCGGCCTCGATCGGCCAGGTCCATCGTGCCGAACTGCCCGATGGGCGCATATTGGCGATCAAGGTGCAATATCCCGGCGTCGCGGCCAGCATCGATGCCGATGTCGACAATGTCGCGACCCTGCTGCGCGTCTCCGGCCTCCTGCCGCGCGAGCTCGATATCGCGCCGCTGCTCGGTGAGGCCAAACGCCAGCTTCATGAGGAAGCCGATTATGCGCGCGAGCTGGCCATGCTCGATCGGTATCGCGCGTTGATCGGTGACGACCCTGCCTATGTCGTGCCGAGCGCCGAACCCGAGCTCAGCACCGGCCGCGTGCTGGCGATGCAGTTCGTCGATGGCACACCGATTGAAGCGTTGAAAGATCGCCCGCAGGAAGAGCGGGATCGTGCGGCACAGGCGCTGATCGCCCTCGTGCTGCGCGAGTTGTTCGCCTGGGGCTATATGCAGACCGATCCCAATTTCGCCAATTATCGCTGGCAGGCGGATTCGGGTCGCCTGGTGCTGCTCGATTTCGGCGCGACGCGGTCGATCGCGACGGAGACGCGGGAGGGCTACCACGGCCTGCTCATGGCCGGGCTGGACGGCAACCTCGACCAGCTCCGCGACGCCGCCGTCGCAGCGGGATTTCTGGGGGCGCGTGCGGTCGAACGGCATCGCGAGAGCATCGACCGGATGATCGGCGTGATCCTCGGCGAACTGAACCGCCCGGGCCCGCTCGACTTTGGCGACCGGACGTTCGTCGCGGCACTGCGTGACGAAGCCACGATCGTCGCGGAAGACCGTGCGACATGGCATCTGCCACCGATCGACACGCTGTTCGTGCAACGCAAGATCAGCGGTACCGCATTGCTCTGCGCGCGCCTGAAAGCCCGCGTGGACGCCCGGTCGATGATCGAGGCGTACCGCGTCACCCCGGCACCGGAACTGGTCTAGCGAGCGCCGTGTATCTTTCGCGCGCCACGGCGCGTGGCTTCTCTGCCCGTGAAGCATTGGCTACAGGGCGGGACGATGGCGCCACGACGTTCTCCCGCCCGGCGCGCAGCCTCGGCCACCGTGCGCGATGCGGCGTCGGAGGCCTGGCTGCTGCTGCTCGGCATCGTCGCCGTCATCATCGTGGTGTTCTGCACACTCGACCCGTGGGCGTACGCACCGCCCCCCGATCGCGCCAGGCCGATGACCATGGCGCAGGCGCGCGCATCGAACGCGGCGGTGCCGATCGAGGCACGCCGCCGGATCCGTGCCGCACCGTTCCGCTTCGCGGGCAGCCCGGCCGCACGGGCGCAGGCCGCCGAATGCCTCGCGACCGCCGCGCTGTACGAAGCCGGCGATGATCGACAGGGGCAGAGGGCGGTGATCCAGGTGATCCTGAACCGGGTGCGTGCGCGCGGCTTTCCGCGCACGATCTGCGGCGTGGTCTATCAGGGCTATGCGCGTGCGACCGGCTGCCAATTCTCCTTCACCTGCGATGGCTCGTTCGATCGACGGCCGGTGCATCTCGGCTGGGGCGCGGCGCGCCGATCGGCGCGCCGGGCGTTGGCAGGCCGCGTGTTCTCCGATGTCGGCGGCGCCACGCACTATCATGCCGACTGGATGGTCCCTTACTGGCGCGATTCGCTCACCAAGATCGCGCAGGTCGGCTCCCACATCTTCTATATTCGCAATGATGCATGCCGCGGCATCGCCCACAGCCGTCACCCCGGACCTGTTCGGCAGCTATACCGATCGCCAGGTGATCGTCATTCCCGCGCAGGCGGGAATCCATACTGGCTTATCCAGCGCCGAAATCATCAACGTCCCGACTATGGATCCCCGCCTGCGCGGGGATGACGTTAGTCACGTGGCATAAAGGATCGCCGCCGACTGACCACATCGGCGGACCGAGGGCGATCCGCTAGGGCGCGACAAGCGAAGCAAGCGTTTCGGTCACGCGGTGGCGCAGTTCGGGTTCGCGCGTGATCTCCAGCAGCGACGTCAAGCTGCTCCTGGCCGCGGCCACGTCGCCATCGACGAGTTCCAGCCGCGCACGTTCCCACCATGCCGGCCCATAAGCCGGGGCCATCGCGGTCATCCGCGCGTACAGCTCCAGCGCACGGCGCCCCTTGCCTGCTTGCTCGGCCCTCGACGCCTGGTTGAGCAGCAGCCTGACCAGCACCGCCCGGTTCGGCATGGCGGCCACGTGGCGGACGGCAGGCGAAGACCCGGTGCTCGCCGCCATCACCAGGGCGGCAAGCTGGTCGCGCTCCACCAGGATGCCGCCGCGGAACGGGTCGACGATCACCGGCGCGGCATCCTCGCCGATCAAGACCAGCACATGGCCCGGCACGTCCAGCACATTGGCCGTCCAGCCCAGCCGTCGCGCCGCCGACACGTACAGGATCGACAGGCTCACCGGCAGGCCGCGCCGCCGGTCGATGACCTGCATCAGATCGGCATTGGCCGGATCGTCATAGGTCTGCTGGTCGCCCTCGAAGCCGAATTCGTCGGCCAGCACCGCGGACAGCGCATCGGCACGCTCGCGCGCGCTCGTCGCATGCCCCGCGACGGCTTCGAGGCGGATCGCCACTGCCTCGAGCAGGTCTTCATAGGGGGCCGTGTCCACGCCCGGGTGATCGAGCAGCGCCAACGCGAGCGCGCCCTCGTCGAGCACGATCTCGTCTTCGTCGATAAGCCCCAGGTGGATGAGATCTTCGGTCATGTCAGCTAGATGGGGGTGGCACCGCGCTTCGCCAAGCCAGGGGTCGCCGATGAGCACCGGCCGGACATGCCGTATAAGCGTCAGCCGCCGTGCTGGTTCACCGCGGCGTGCTTGCGACCGGGCAAGACGTGCATGACGCCCACGATCACGCCGCCCACCACCAGTCCGACGATCGCCGAGCAGATCGCGGTCACCAGCCATTCGACGATCGCGCCGGCTGCCGGCAGCGCCTTGGCGCTCGCCTCGGCAAGATGATGGACCGCCTGTGGCAGGGCTTCCATGCCGAACGTCTCCAGCCCATGCACCAGAATGCCGCCGCCGACCCACACCATCGCCGCGACGCCGATATGGGACAGCGCCTGGAGGAGGATCGGCATGCCGCGGACCAGCGCACGCCCGGTGATGCGTGCGGCGGACGAGGCACGGCGGCTGAGGTGCAAGCCGATATCGTCCATTTTCACGATGATGCCGACCACGCCGTAGACCCCGGCCGTGATCGCGACCGCCACCGCGGCAAGCGCGGCCGCACGCGTCATCAGCGACAAATTGGGCAGTTCGGCGAGTGAGATCGCCATGATTTCGGCCGACAGGATGAAATCCGTGCGGATCGCGCCGCTGACCTGGCGCGCCTCCAATGCCGCCGGGTCCTCGATCGTCGTTACTTCCTCGGCATGGTGGTTGCCGCTCAGCGCCTCCCAGATCTTCTCGGCCGCCTCGAAGCAGAGATAGGCGCCGCCGATCATCAGCAAGGGCGTGACCGCCCACGGCGCCAGCGCGCTCAGCGCCAGCGCTACGGGAAGGATGATCAGCAGCTTGTTGCGCAGCGAGCCGATGGCGATCTTGCCGATGATCGGCAGTTCGCGATCCGGCGACAGACCAACGACATAGCGCGGCGTCACCGCCGTATCGTCGATCACCACGCCGGCCGCCTTCACCCCCGCGCGACCCGCCGCCGCCGCCACGTCGTCGACGGACGCCGCGGCAAGCTTGGCCAGCGCGGCAACGTCGTCCAGCAATGCCACAAGGCCACCCGGCATGTTCTTCTCCCTAGATCGTGCCGCATGGCGCTAGCGTGTATCTCGATCGGAAGCATCATTTGAGTGCTCCCGCGTTTCCTGGAGCGGCTTCCAGCTGTCGCGCAGTTGATGCCAGCAGCCGTCACCCTGGACTTGTTCGGTGATTGTACCGCTCGAACATGGGTCCACCACGTCATCCCCGCGCAGGCGGGGATCCATACCGGCTGGCTTCGCGGCTGAAATCCTGACGCACGAGTTTATGGATCCCCGCCTGCGCGGGGATGACGAACTATGCTCCAAAGGGATTAGCGCCGAACAAGTCCGGGGTGACGGCTTGGATGGCTTGAACCCCTCAGATCCGCCCCTCATCCCCCATCGAACAATCGCCCGCGCCGGTTTCGACCTGCAAGGTCGCATGGCCGATGCCGAACCGGTCGTGCAGCATCGCACGGGCGCCGCTCAGGAATGCATCGCCGGGCTGTCCGCTGGGCATCACCAGATGTGCGGTCAGCACGGGTTCGGTCGTGCTCATCGGCCAGATATGCAGATCGTGGACGCGCACCACGCCCGGCAGCCCACACAACGCCTCGTCCACCCGGTCGAACTCGATTCCGCGCGGCACCGCACCCAGTGACATCTCGACCGATTCGCGCAGCAGCCCCCAAGTCTGCCAGAAGATCAGCGCGGCGATCACCAGGCTGACCAGCGGATCGATCCAGCCGATCCCGGTCTGCCAGATGATCAGCCCCGCCACCACGACCCCCGCCGAGACCAAGGCGTCAGCCGCCATGTGCAGGAAGGCACCGCGAATGTTGATGTCGCCCTTGCGGCCGCGCGCGAACAGCCAGGCGGTCACGCCGTTGACCGCGATGCCCACGGCCGCGACGATCGCCACCGTGGGGCCGATCACCGCGCTCGGCTCGGCGAAACGCTGCACCGCCTCCAGCACGATCGCACCCAGGGCGACCATCAGCAGCAATGCATTGAGCAACGCCGCCAGGATCGACGATCCCCGCAGCCCATAGGTGAAGCGCTTCGATGGCGGCCGCGCGGCGAGGGCCGCCCCGGCCCAGGCGACGGCAAGCCCCAGCACGTCGGACAGATTGTGCCCGGCATCGGCCATCAACGCGACCGAATTGGCCGCGAAGCCATAGCCCGCCTCCACCACCACGAACGCCAGGTTGAGCGCGATGCCGATCGCGAACGCGCGGCTGAAATCGGCAGGCGGGGCATGATCGTGGCCGTGATGGCCCTGACCATGCGTATGTCCGTGTGTATGACCGTGATGATGATCGTGAACCACGCGGATCTCCGTTGCGCCGTACATCCGCCTACCATCGCGAATGCGTGAGATACTAGGACGTGAACGAACACCGGCAGCGGCAGCGGCCGGGGCTGCCGCTAGAGCTGTAGCGTGCCGGCGCTACCACTCAGTCCGGCAGCCGTCGCAGCGCCGCGACCGAGGTCGCACCGGCGATCGACGCACGCGTAGAGGCCGCTTCATCGATGGCGAACGATCCCGCCCCGCGGTCCCAGCGCAGGATCACCGGCTCCAGCGGCTCGGCATTGGGGGATGCCGCCTGGTAGATCACCCCGATCCGCACGGAATTGCCGGCATCGAGGATCCCGACCGCGCTGGTCGCCAGGCAGGTCTCCGCCTCCCACGCCCCGCTGCCGATCGTCGGGAGCACGGTGGCGCGCCCATCCCGCACGAGCGCGGCGAAGCAGCCCGCGTTGGTCGCATCAGGCGCCTTGCCTTCGCCCGCCACGAACGTCGCCACCTGCTGCCCGCCCTGCATGATCTTGAACGACTGGGCGGCAGTGATCGTGATGTCGGTCAAGCGATCCGCCGCCCGGCGCACCGCCGCGATCGCGGCGGGATCGGCCGGCGCGGCCAGCTTGAGCGGCGGTTCTCCGGCCGCCCACTTGGCAGGAGAGGCCGCTGTCCGGCCGGCCGGCGACGGGGAGTCAGCCGTGGTGGTCGGACTTGCGTCTGCCTCATTGCCCGGGCCGCCGCTCGCCGCGCTGCACGCAGCCACGGCAATCGCCACCAGCGGAATCCACAGCTTGTACCCGGTGACCATGTCGTTCCCCATTCTAGCTTCGCCGCGTCGATCGACGTCCGCCCGTATCGCAGGCTAAATCTTTCCTGTCCTATGCCACGTGCTTTATGGCAGCGGGTGACGATGTCGTCCCCGCGTGCCTGCAGATCCGATCCGCCAGCTTCGGCCAGCGCAATCACGCGCCGAGCACGCTTCTGCTGCAAGCGGTGCGACATGCGCGCCTCGGTGGTGAGCGGGCGATGACGTTGCCGATCCACGCGGTACTGCCCGACCTGCTGGTCGCATTGCGCGAGACATCGAATGCCGTGCTGGTCGCCCCGCCCGGTGCGGGCAAGACGACGGCGGTGGCCCCGGCGCTGCTGGGTGAAGCCTGGTGCACGGGCGAGATCCTGCTGCTGTCGCCGCGCCGGCTCGCCGCGCGCGCCGCGGCGGAGCGCATGGCGGCGCAGGCCGGCGAGGCGGTTGGCGGCACGTTCGGCTATGCCACGCGGATGGACAGCAAGAGATCGGCGGCGACGCGCGTGACGGTCGTGACCGAGGGTATCTTCGTCAACCGCATCCAGGCCGATCCGGAGCTTGGCGGCGTGTCGGCGGTTCTGTTCGACGAGGTGCACGAACGTAGCCTGGACAGCGATTTCGGGCTCGCGCTGGCGCTCGACGTGCAGGGCGCACTGCGCCCGGACCTGCGGCTAGTGGCGATGTCGGCGACATTGGATGGGGCACGCTTCTCGGCCCTGATGGAAGACGCCCCCGTTGTAGAGAGTGAGGGCCGCTCCTACCCGCTGACGCTGCGCCATGTCGGTCGGGCGGCCGAAGCGCGGATCGAGGATGCGGTCGCCGCGGCGGTGCGCACCGCGCTGCGCGACGAGCAAGGCGGCGTGCTCGCTTTCCTGCCCGGTGTCGCGGAGATCGAGCGCACGGCGGAACGGCTGGAGGGGCTGGGAGATGGCATCATCCTCCACCGCCTGCACGGCAGCCTCGATCCGCAGGCACAGCGGGCGGCGATCCAGCCCGACGCACAGGGACGGCGCAAGATCGTGCTCGCCACGTCGATCGCCGAGACCAGCCTGACGCTCGACGGCATCCGCGTGGTGGTCGATTCAGGGCTCGCGCGGCGCCCGCGCTACGATCGCGCCGCCGGCATGACACGGCTCGTCACCGAACGCGCTTCGCAAGCCTCGGTCACGCAGCGCGCCGGCCGTGCCGCGCGGCAGGGGCCGGGCGTCGCCTATCGCCTGTGGGAGGAAGCGGCGACCGCCGGGCTGCCGCGGTTCGACCCGCCCGAGATCCTGGAGGCGGATCTCTCCGCGCTGACGCTGGATTGCGCCTTGTGGGGCGTGGCCGATCCGCGCGCGCTGGCCTGGCTCGATCCCCCGCCGATGGCAGCGGTCGCCGAGGCTCGCAGTCGCCTGACCGCGCTGGAGGCGATCGACGCGGACGGCCGCCCGACGCCGCATGGCCACGCCATCGCCAGGCTGCCGCTGGCGCCGCGGCTCGGCCACATGCTGGTGCGCGCGGGCGAGATCGGCCTGGCGCAAACCGCGGCGGAGATCGCCGTGCTGCTGGGGGAGCGCGGCTTGGGCGGCAACGATGCCGATCTGGAGGCGCGGCTGCGGCGCTGGCGTGGCGAACGTGGGCCCCGGGCAGAGGGCGGGCGGAAGCTGGCGAACCGGTGGGCACAACTTGCTCCCCTCCCTGGAAGGGAGGGGTTGGGGGTGGGTTTTGAGACTCAGAACCGTTCCTCAAAGGACCGACCCACCCCCGGCCCCTCCCTTCCAGGGAGGGGGGAAGACGTCGGCATCTGCATTGCGCTGGCCTTCCCCGATCGCATCGCGCGCCGCCGTGACGCCAGCGGCGAGACCTGGGCGTCGGTCGGCGGGCGCGGTTTCAAGCTCGATCCCGCCACCGCGCTCGCGCGCAACGACTGGCTGGCCGTCGCCGAGACGCAGGGCATGGCCGCAGGCGCCCGCATCCTCTCCGCCGCGGCGATCGACCAGGCGAGCGTCGAAGCGCAGTTCGGCGATCGGATCGAAACGCGCCGCACCGTCAGCTTCGACCCCGCCACCGGCGGCGTACAGGCGACGCGCGAACGCCGCCTCGGCGCGATCCGCCTGGCCAGCGGGCCGGACACCGCCGCCGATCCGGACGCGGTTGCCGCAGCGCTGCTGCAGGGCTTGCGCGATCATGGCCTGGCGCTGCTGCCGTGGAGCGATGCCGCGCTCGCGCTGCGCCACCGCGCCGCCTTTGCCGCCGATCATGGCGGCAGCGATCTCGCGCTGGACGACGCGGCGTTGCTCGCCCGCGCGGACGAATGGCTCGTGCCGCTGCTGGTCGGCAAGCGCCGGCTCGGCGCGATCGAGCCCGGCGCGCTGGCAGAGGCGCTGCGTACCCTGATCGGCTGGAACGATCTGCGCACGATCGATGCCCTGGCCCCGGCGCAGTTCGACAGTCCGGCCGGCAGCAGCCACGCCATCGACTATGCCGCCGAAGGCGGACCACGCGTCGACCTGCGCCCGCAGCAACTGTTCGGGCTGGCCGCGCATCCGATGATCGGCGGCGGTCGCGTGCCGCTGGTGCTGAGCCTAACCTCTCCCGCCGGGCGACCGATCCAGACGACGCGCGATCTGCCCGGCTTCTGGGCGGGCAGCTGGTCCGACGTCGCACGCGAGATGCGCGGTCGCTACCCGCGCCACCCCTGGCCCGACGATCCCGCGGCCGCGCCGCCTACGATGCGCACGAAAAATGCGGATGCACGGCGCCTGCAACCGCGATAGAGGTGCGCACGACCAGAAGGACAGACCCATGCCGACCGCCCGCATCTTTCAGCACCCCAAGAACTCCACCCAGTCCGGCCGCGCGCGTACCGACGCCTGGGTGCTGGAATTCGAGCCTGCCGAGGCCAAGAAAGCCGATCCGCTGACCGGCTGGGCCGGCTCCGGCGACACGCGCGGACAGGTGAGGCTCGGCTTCCCGACCGCCGAGGCCGCGATCGCCTATGCCGAGCGCGAGGGCCTGGCCTTCACGGTCACCGCCGCCCCGGAGCGCAAGCTGAAGCTGCAATCCTATGCGGATAATTTTCGGTAGGTTCGCGCGCAGTTCCCCGGCGAAGGCCGGGGTCCAGTAGTGGAACATCAGAGAGCAGGGTGGCCGGGTTCGTCTCGTCTCCGTTCGTGTCGAGCGAAGACGAGACACCGAGCCGGGGGCAGGTGTCTCGACGTCGCTCGACGCGCACGGGTGGTCGTCAAAAAAACGAGCGCAGCGCGCTGTTACCGCCACCTGTCCGCCTGGACCCCGGCCTTCGCCAGGGAACACTCATCGGTCTGGCCTCAGCCCAGCAACGCAGGCGCCAGCAGCAGCAACAGCTTGACGTCGATCGCCAGCCCCTCGCGGCGCTTGGCGGCGACGAAATCCGGTAGTTCGCTCAGCTTCACCCGGCGAACGACGATATCCTCCTCCGGCGTACCGCCGCCATCGCCGATCTTCGTCAGATCGGTCGCGCGCACCAACGTGAAGCGTTCGCTGCTGAGCCCGGGGGTGGAATAGAATTCCCCCAGCGATTCGATGCGCCCCGCGCGATAGCCGGTTTCCTCCTCCAGCTCGCGCGCGGCGGAATGCTCGACGGTCTCGCCCTCCTGCTCGTCGCCCACCAGCCCGGCGGGCAGTTCGAGACACACCTGCCCCAGCGGCACGCGATATTGCTCGATCAGGATCACGCAGTCGCCGTCTGCGTCGGCGTCGATCGCCACGATGACGGCGGCCTGCAGCCCGCGGCTGCGCTCGACATATTCCCAGCTGCCCTGCCGCCGGACGGCGACGAAGCGCCCTTCCCAGACGGTCTCGACCGGTGCCGATCTGATGGAGTCATCGCTCATAATTCGATCAACCTGTCTGGCAGTTCATTGCGATCGTCGCCGGCGCGCGGGAAATGCTCGGCGAGCACGACGCCGACCTGCGCCACCGCATCGGCCAGACCGTCCCCGGGCCGGTCGTCCTTCACCGCGACGATCAACGCCGCCATCGCCGCGCCCCATGTCTCGGGCGTGACTTTCGAGTGGATCGCGGCATCGGCGATCAACTCGGCGCGATGTTCGTCGAGGCTGAGATAGATCAGCACCCCGGTCGCGCCGGCGGTGCGCTTCTCGGCGCTGGTGCGAAACAGATCGAGCGCGCGCGCCCGCACCCGCCGCGCCTTGGTCGCCCCGGGCGTGAGCGCGATGCGCAGCGGCAGCGAGGCGAGCGCATAGCGGCCGATGAGGAAAGCGAGCGCACTCAGGATCAGCGCGATCCCGAACAAAGTGCCGTCATGCGGCGCATCGCTCCACGGATCGTAGAACAGCGCGTGGAGCCGCTCGGCGATGCCGGGCCAGACCGACAATGCGGCGAGCATCAGCAACATCGCCAGCACGCCGGCATGCGCCGCCACGTCGTTATATTTGTCCGATCGGCGCGCGACGACGGTGACGATCTCGCCGGCGGTGCGCAGTTCGGCCGCGGTCACCGCCGCGGTGACCTTGGCGTGATCCTGTTCGGTCAGGCGCATCACCAGCTCCCCGAGGCGCCACCGCCCCCGAATGATCCGCCGCCGCCGCCGGTAAAGCCACCGCCGCCCCAGCCGCCACCGCCGCCGCTCGAACTACCGCCACCCCAGCCGCCGCCACCACCGCCGCCGCCGCCGCCGCCACCGCGCATAGCGCTGTTAGCGATCGACCAGAGAACGATCGGCAGCAGCCCACCATCGCCGCCACCGCCGCGGTAGCGCTGCCCGCGCCCGCCCCGGCGCAGGAACGACAAGGCGACGAAGCCCAGGATCATCGCCCAGAAGATCAGCCCCAGCGGAATGCCGCCGCCGCCGCTTTGCTGACGCGCGCGCGGCTGCGCCTTGTCGAACGCCGCGACTGCTGCATCCACCTTGGCCTGCGCCTCTTCCGGCGAAGCGCGCAATTGCGCGACGACCGCATCGGTGCCGGCGGTCATCGCGCCGGCGACGTCGCCGCCATTGCGCAGACGCGGCATCATCTCGTTGTTGATGATCACGCTGGTCAGCGCGTCGGTCAGGATCGGCTCCAGCCCGCGCCCGACCTCGATCCTGGGGCCGCGCTGCCCGGCGGGGTTGTTGGGCGCCACGAACAGGATCACGCCATTATCCGCGTTCTTCAGCCCGACGCCCCAGGCCCGGCCCAGCTTGTAGCCATATTCCTCGAGCGAATAGCCCTGCATATCGCCGATCGTCGCGACGACGACCTGCCGGTTGGTATCCTTCTGCAGCGCCTCCAGCTTGGCCGTGAGGTCCGCCTCGACCGCCGGCGGCAGCACGTTGGCGTCGTCGACGACCAGACCGGTGAACTTGGGGAAAGTCTGCGCCTGAACCGGCAGTGAGACGAGGCACAGCAAGGCAAGCGCGATCCCCGCCCACCATCGCTGCACGATGACGGACATTGAACTCAAAGCCGCTGGACGGTGCACGCTTGGCCTTCCCCTGGAGAGAGGGGCCGCACGACGGCGGCCCGGATCAGTTGCTGTTACCGAAATTGACCGTCGGCGCGGTCTCGGCACCCGGCGTGGTCGCCTGGAACGGTACCAGCGGCTTGGCGCCGTAGAACACCTTGGCACCGATCGCGTCGGGGAAGGTGCGGATGCGCGTGTTGTACGCCTGCACCGCCGTATTATAATCGTTGCGGGCGATGCCGATACGGTTCTCGGTACCTTCCAGCTGGCTCATCAGCGTGGTGTAATTGCCCTGGCTCTTGAGCTCGGGATAGGCCTCCTGCAGGCGCTGCAGCGACAGTGTGACGGCGCTCTGCGCGCGCTCGAAATTGGCGACGGCGGCGGGATCGCTCAGTTGTTCGCCCGACAATTTCACCTGGCTCGCGGCGCCGCGTGCCTGCGTCACCTGGACGAGGATGTCCTTCTCCTGCGCGCCCGCGGCCTTCACCGTCGACACCAGATTGGGAATCAGATCGGCACGGCGCTGATACTGGTTCTGCACGTCGGCCCAGCGCGCCTTGGCATTCTCCTCGGCGGTCGGCACGCTGTTGATGCCGCAGCCGGACAATGTCGCGGCCAAGCCGATAAATGTGATGGCACGAAACTTCATCGACGTGATCCTCCAACGCTTGTGCTGCCGTCCTACCCGACTAGCATAAGCACGCGGAAGTCAAATCGGAAGGACGTGGGTGATGCTCAAGGAGTTCAAGGCGTTCATCGCGCGCGGCAACGTGCTCGATCTCGCCGTCGCGGTGATCATCGGCGCGGCTTTCGGGCGGATCGTCACCTCGCTGACCGACGACATCATCATGCCGGTGATCGGCTGGATCACCGGCGGGCTGGATTTCTCCAGCTATTTCGTCGTGCTCGGCAAGGTACCCGCCGCACTTGCCGGATCGTCCGATTATGCCGCGCTCAAGAAGGCCGGCGTGTCGGTTTGGGGATATGGCGCGTTCATCACCGCCACGGTCAATTTCGTGATCCTGGCCTTCATCATCTTCCTGCTCGTGCGCCTGGTGAACAGGATCGTGCCGCGGCCGGAGGAAACGCTGACCAACGAACCCAGCCCGGAACCGGCCGACGTCACGTTGCTGCGCGAGATCCGCGACGAGCTGAAGAAGCGCGCCTAGTTCTCCTGCGAACGCAGGAGCCCAGGATCACAAGCGCTAAGTTTCGGGCTCTGGCCCCCTGCTTTCGCAGGGGAACTGATCAATTTAGGCTGCGGCCAGCTCATCGGCGGCGGCATCCGCCAGGCTGGTGCCGTCCAGGATCCGCGCGGTCTCGTCGCGCACGCGCATCATCGCGTGCCGGATCGCGCAGGTCGCCTCGTCGTGGCAATCGCCACACGAGCGATAGGCCGTGCGGCTGACGCACGGCACCAGCGCCAGCGGGCCTTCGATCACGCGGATGATCTCGCCGAGCGAGATCAGGTGCGTCGGGCGCGACAGCACATAACCGCCCATCTTGCCACGATGGCTATGCAGGAAGCCCGCCTCGCGCAGGTCGGCCAGGATCAATTCCAGGAACTTGCGCGGCACATTGGCCTGTGTCGCGATCTTGTTCATCGGGATCGGCGGGCCACCGGCCGGTGCCTCGGCGAGGAACAGCATGGCGCGCAGGGCATAACGGGAACGCTGGGTGAGCATGATATCTTAGCCCATGCACAGTTTTTGTGGCAAGGAAAAGGCGGGCTTTGCAAAAGCTTCGTGGTTTCCTATATCGGGCGTGTCGTAAGGGGCTTGCCCCGGAGACTATGGTGATAAATGGCAGTGCATAATAGACGCAACGGACCCGGGGGCAGTACCCGGCGGCTCCACCACAACCGGCCCTAGCGGACCGGTCTTGACGGGGCCGAAGCAGGATCGACGTGTGTTCAAAGGCGCTGTTTTTGCCACGGCTGAGTAACCGTTTATAGGCTCAAAACCACAAGTGCTAACGACAACGAAGCACTCGCGATTGCGGCGTAAACCGGTCCTAACGGACTAGTTTACTAACGACAAAAGCGCGGTTGGACCGCACCGGGCAACAGAAGCGGATTCCGGCGGTACGGGGGGCACCGAGCAACAGAAGCTCCCCACTTACCCCACAGGGCGGATCAACATTCGCACGGTCGGCTCGCCATGACTGTCACCCCGGACTTGTGCGGTGCCTATACCGGCCGAACATGTAACCGCCGTCATCCCCGCGCAGGCGGGGATCCATAGTCTTGAACGGTAACGATTTTCTCCACCGCGTGAGCCCGTATGGATTCCCGCCTGCGCGGGAATGACGATCACATGCCTGAGCGGCATAGCCATCGACGTGTGCAGGGGTCCACCGTGCCGAACGCCGGTACTCAATGCACGATCGCCCTCGAAAGCCGCTTGGTGGACCTCGGAACAAGTCCGGGGTGACGGCGGTGGGTGACGGCGAGCTGCCCTACTCGCCCGCCCGCGCCGCATAGCGCTTGGCGATCACCGCGCAGGCGATCAGCTGCAATTGGTGGAACAGCATCAACGGCAACAGCACCACCCCGACCTGCGCCGCCGGGAACAGCACCCCTGCCATCGGCACGCCGGACGCGAGGCTCTTCTTCGAGCCACAGAATTGCAGCACGATGGCATCCTCCGGCGGCAGGCCGATCAGCCGCCCGAGCGCCCAGGTCGCCGCCAGCACCACCCCCAGCATCACGGTGCAGAAGGCGAAGACGAGCGCCAAGTCGCCCGGCGACAGGCGATGCCACAGCCCCTCGACCACCGCCGCGCCGAACGCGCTGTACACGACCAGCAGGATCGATCCGCGATCGACCAACGACAACGCGCTCTTGTGCCGCGCGACGATCCCGCCGATCCACGGGCGCAGCAGATGCCCGGCGACGAACGGCACGAGCAGTTGCGACACGATCGTCTCGATCGATGCCAGCGAGATGCCGCCCGCGCTATGCATCAGCAACGCGACCAGTAACGGCGTGAGCAGGATACCGAGCAGGTTGGAGAAGGACGCGCTGCACACGGCGGCGGCGACATTGCCGCGCGCGATCGCGGTGAAGGCGATCGACGATTGCACGGTCGAGGGCAGCAACGTCAGGAACAACAGCCCGGCCGCCGCCGGCCCCGCCCAGGGTAGAGCCGCGACGCCCAGTCCCAGCAGCGGAAACAGCACGAAGGTCGTGCCGAGCACCGCCAGATGCAGCCGCCAGTTGCGCGCGCCATCGACGATCGCCTGCCGCGACAGTCTGGCACCATGCAGGAAGAACAGCAGCACGATGCCGGCATCGGCGGCGCCCGAGAAGACCGTCGCCCACACGCCCCCCGCCGGCAACAATGTCGCCAGCAGCACGGTGCCGAGCAGGATCAGGATGAACGGTTCGAACAAGGCGAGGAAACGACGGATCATCCCCGGCCTGTCCGCCGCCACCGATTTTCGGTCAAGCACTTGCCGCAAGGCGGGCGGCGACATAGGCCTCTACCATGATCATCTCCCGTTCGCGTCTCGCCGCGCTGCTCAGCCTCCCGCTCCTCTCGATCGCCGTCGCGGCGCCGCTTGCCGCCGCTCCGCCGCAGCAGGCGGCCAAGCCGGTCGCCCTGCCCGGCGACGGGCCGGAAGATGCCAAGCTGAAGCAGCTGTTCCACGAAAGCGACGAACGCGACCTGAAGCTGCATCCGATCAATGCCCTGTTCCGCGGCGACCTGCGTTATGCCGATCGGCTGGGCGACTTCTTCTCCGACCGGCAGATCGCCGCCGAGCGCGCCGCGAGCGAAGCGGATCTGCGCGGCCTGAACACGATCGACCGCACCAAGCTGACCCCGGTCGACGCCATCGCCTATGACGTGTTCCGCTACAGCACCGAGCGCAGCATCCGCGGGTCGCAGCCCGATATCGTCGCGCTCACCTATGTCCGCCCGCTCGATCACTTCAACGGCATCCAGGGCTTCTACCCCGATATCGCCTCGGGCCAGGGTGCAGCCCCGTTCAAGACCTTGCTCGATTACGAGAACAACCTGAAGCGCAACGCGCAATATGCGGCACAACTCGACGCCGCGATCGCGCGTTTCCGCGAGGGCATGAAGACCGGCGTGGTGCAGCCCAAGCTGACCGTGCGCAACATGATCGAACAGTTCGACAACCTGATCGCGCAGGGCGTCGAGGGATCGACCTTCTACGGCCCGGTCAAGACTTTCCCCGCCGGGATCTCCTCGGCCGACGAGACGCGGCTGCGCGCCGCTTATGCAGCGCAGATCAGGGACGTGATGATCCCGGCGCACCAGCGGATGCGCGATTTCCTGTCCGGCACCTATCTCGCCGCGGCGCGCGACAGCGTCGGCCTCTCGGCGATGCCGGGCGGCGCCAAGCTGTACGATTATCTGATCGAGGGCAGCACCACGCTGCCGCTCAAGGCCGAGGAAGTTCATCAACTCGGCCTGTCCGAAGTCGCGCGCATCCTGAAGGAGATGGAAGCGCAGAAGGTCAAGGTCGGCTTCAAGGGCAGCCTGGCCGAATTCTTCACGTTCCTGCGCACCGACAAGCAGTTCCAGCCGAGTTCGGCCGAGCAATTGCGCCTGGGCTACGAGGCGATCGGCCGCCGCATCGACACCCGCATCCGCGAACAATTCTCGCTGATCCCGCGCAGCAAGCTCGAGATCCGCCCGGTGCCGGCGTACAAGGAGAAGACCGACGCCGGCGGATCCTATCAGGACGGCACGGTCGACGGTTCGCGGCCCGGCGTGTTCTTCTACAACACCTACGACCTACCCTCGCGCTACATGTGGGAGATGGAGACGTTGTTCCTGCACGAGGCAGTGCCGGGGCATCATTTCCAGGTGAGCCTGGCGGCGGAAAACGAGAAGCTGCCGGCGTTCATGCGCTTTGGCGGCAACACCGCCTATATCGAGGGCTGGGCGCTGTATGCCGAGACGTTGTGGCCCGAGCTCGGGCTGGAGACCGACCCGTACCAGCGCATGGGCGGGCTGTCCGACGAGATGCTCCGCGCCATGCGGCTGGTGGTCGATACCGGCATTCATGCCAAGGGCTGGAGCCGCGACCAGTCGATCAAGTACATGCTAGACAATTCGCCGATGGGCAAAACCGACGCTACTGCCGAGGTCGAGCGCTACATCGCCATTCCGGGACAGGCGCTGGCGTACAAGATCGGCCAGCTGACGATCCTGCGCTGCAAGGCCAAGGCCAAGGCCGCGCGGGGTGCCAAGTTCGACCCGCGCGCCTTCCATGCCGCGGTGCTCGATGCTGGCGCGCTGCCGATGCCGGTGCTGGAGAAGAAGATCGACGACTGGATTGCGGCGAGCAAGTGAAGCGGCTCCAGCCTAGCTGACGCCTCAGTTGATGAACCAGGGTAGTACGATTACCCCTCCGTTCGTCCTGAGTAGCCATCGAGTAGCGCGAAGCGCGTATCGAGAGGGCGTATCGAAGGACACGCGACACCGCGCTCCAAAGTGCTTCGATACGAGCCCTCGATATGGCCTGCGGCCTGCTCGGTCTCTACTCAGCACGAACGGTGGAAGTGGATCACCCCCCGGACTCACGCCGTCAGCAGCGCCCGCAGATACCCCGCATAATCGCTCTTCCCCAGGCGTACGGTGCAGCGTTCCAGCCCGGCATCGTCGATGAATCCCTTGTGCCAGGCGATCTCCTCTGGGCAGGCGATCTTCATGCCCTGACGGCGCTCCAGCGTGGCGACGAACTCTCCGGCCTCGAGCAAGCTGTCGGGCGTGCCGGTGTCGAGCCACGCATAGCCGCGCCCCATCACCTCGACCGACAGCTTCTCGCGCTCCAGATAGACACGGTTGATGTCGGTGATCTCGAGTTCGCCGCGGGCCGAGGGACTGAGGTTTGCCGCGATGTTCACGACCTCGGCATCGTAGAAATACAGGCCGGTGACCGCCCAGTTCGATTTGGGCGCCTCGGGTTTCTCCTCAATGCTCAAGGCACGCATCGTCTTGTCGAATTCGACCACGCCGTAGCGCTCGGGGTCGGCGACGCGGTAGGCGAATACGGTCGCGCCTTCGCCGCGGCTGCGCGCGCTGTTCAGGACGTTGGGCAGACCCTGGCCGAAGAAGATATTGTCGCCCAGCACCAGGCAGGAGGGGCCACCGGCAACGAAATCGGCGCCGATCGTATAGGCCTGGGCCAGCCCCTTGGGCTCGGGCTGCACGGCATAGCTGATCGCCATGCCCCATTGCGACCCATCGCCGAGCAGGGTGCGGAAGTTGGCCGCATCGTGCGGCGTGGTGATGATCAGCACCTCGCGAATGCCGGCCAGCATCAGCGTGGTCAGCGGGTAATAGATCATCGGCTTGTCATAGACCGGCATGAGCTGCTTGGAGACCGCGAGGGTCATCGGGAACAGGCGCGAGCCGCTGCCGCCGGCAAGGATGATGCCCTTCATGTCTTAACGCTCCATCTGATAGTCGGTGAGGCGCGCGACGACCGCGCGCACGGCGCCCTGCCAGTCGGGCAGTCGCACGCCGTGGCGGTCGTCGAGCAGCGTGCAATCCAGCCTGGAATTGGCCGGGCGCGCGGCGGCAGTCGGATAGTCCGCCGTGGCGATGGCGCGCACCATGGCCGAGGGGCCGCCGCTCGCCGCCGATGCGGCAAAGATCGCCTCGGCGAACTCCGCCCAGCTCGCCTCGCCGCTCCCGGTCATGTGGAAGATACCCCGCCGGGCAGGCGCCCGATCGGCCGCCAGGTTCGTCGCGACGGCGATGATGCCGTCGGCGATATCCAGCGCACTGGTCGGGTTGCCGCGCTGGTCGGCAACGACGCTCACCTCGTCGCGCGTCTCGGCCAGGCGCAGCATCGTGCGCACGAAATTCGCCCCGAACGGACTGTATACCCAGGCGGTGCGCAACACCGCGCTGTTCGGCTGCGCAGCCAGTACCAGTTCCTCGCCGGCCAGCTTGGAGGCGCCGTAGACGCCGGTCGGCCCCGTGGCGTCGCCCTCGACATAGGGCGTCGGCTTCGCGCCATCGAACACGTAATCGGTCGACAGGTGGACCAGCGGCACGCCGATCGCGCAGGCCGCCGCCGCCACCGATTCGGCGCCGGTAGCGTTGATCGCAAAGGCCAGGTCGCGCTCGCTCTCCGCGCAATCGACGGCGGTGTAGGCGGCTGCCGACACGATCATGTCGGGCACCGCGGCGGCGAGCGCATCCTGGATCGACATGGCGCGGGCCGTTAGGTCGAGCGCCGGCCGCCCAAGCGGGATCACCTCATGCCCGGCCGCCGCGCCGCGCTCGATCAGCGCCTGCACGACCTGCCCCTCGCGCCCGGTGACGGCAATCCTCATGCCGTCTTGGCGCCCGCATCCAGCCCGAGCCGCTGGCCGTCATAGGCATCGCGCAGCGGCTGCCACCACCAGCGATTGTCGAGATACCATTGCACCGTCTTCTCGATCCCGCTGTCGAAATCCTCCTGCGCGCGCCAGCCGAGCTCGGTTTCGAGCTTGGTGGCATCGATCGCGTAGCGCGCATCATGGCCCGGCCGGTCGGTG
This sequence comes from Sphingomonas endolithica, assembly GCF_025231525.1. NCBI lineage: Bacteria > Pseudomonadati > Pseudomonadota > Alphaproteobacteria > Sphingomonadales > Sphingomonadaceae > Sphingomonas > Sphingomonas endolithica. The sequence goes on along the minus strand of NZ_CP103057.1, from coordinate 3,042,546 downwards.
ACGAATTCGATCAGTTCCTCGCGCGGCTGGTTGCCCGGCGACAGGCGGTCGAGTGCCTGGCAGATCCGCCGCACGACATCGATATTGCGGCGTTCGTTGCGGCCGCCGACATTGTACGTCTCGCCCACCCGGCCGCGTTCGGCGATCAGGTCCAGCGCGCGGGCATGATCCTCGACATACAGCCAGTCGCGGACATTCTCGCCCTTGCCGTAGACCGGCAGGCGCTGCCCGGCGAGCGCGTTGAGAATGGTCAGCGGGATGAGCTTTTCGGGAAAGTGGAACGGCCCGTAATTGTTCGAGCAATTCGAGACCACGATCGGCATGCCGTAAGTGCGGTGCCATGCCTTGGCGAGCTGATCCGACGCCGCCTTGGAAGCCGAGTAAGGCGAACTCGGGTCATAGGGTGTCGTCTCCTCGAACAGACCCTCGTCGCCGAGCGAACCATAGACCTCGTCGGTCGAGACGTGGAGGAAGCGGAACGCCGCGCGCCCGGCCGCATCTAGCCCCGACCAGTAGGTCCGCGCCGCCTCCAGCAAAGCGAAGGTGCCGATCACGTTGGTCTGCACGAAATCGGCAGCACCAGTGATCGAGCGGTCGACATGGCTTTCGGCGGCCAGATGCATGATGCGGTCGGGCGCGAACTCGGCCACTGCCTGCGTCATCGCCGCGCCGTCGCAGATGTTGGCCTTGAGGAAGCGATAGTTGGGCAACGCCTCCACCATGCTCAGCGACGCGAGATTGCCGGCATAGGTCAACGCATCGACATTGAGCACGTCATAGCCTTGGTCGAGCACGAGATGGCGAACGAGCGCCGATCCGATGAAGCCGGCGCCGCCGGTTACGAGGATGCGCATGTTCAATCTCTTCGGCAGCGGAGGGATGGACGTGTAGGTATCAGGTGATCCACAAGGTCCACGCGTTTAAAGATAAAGCCGGCGATTTCAACCTGCCTGCGGCGTGCCTATGACGGGAGCCGATCGGGTCTACCGAGCGGCTTCGCCTGCCCGCTGCATTGCAGGAGAGAATCGATGCGCCTGTTCCTTACGCTTGCCCTGCTCTCCACCGCCGCCGCGCCGTCCGCGGCGCGAGTGCCGGGCGGCTACAAGCTGGTCTGGTCGGACGAGTTCGACACGGCGGGACAGCCCGATCCGGCCAAGTGGGTGGCGGATACGCATGCCAACAAGACCGGCTGGTACAATGACGAACGGCAATATTATTCGGCCCGGCGGCTGGACAACGCGCGCGTGGCGGACGGCAAATTGATCATCACCGCGCGGCGCGAGACGCTGCGCAATGCGGCCGATTTCGGCGGCCAGCGTTATACCTCCGCGCGGCTGATGACGCAGGGCAAGGCGCGCTGGACCTATGGCTATTTCGAGATCCGCGCCAAGCTGCCGTGCGGGCAGGGCACCTGGCCGGCAATCTGGATGCTGGGCGAGGGCACATGGCCGGACGGCGGCGAGATCGATATTATGGAGCAGGTCGGCCAGAGGCCCCGACGAGCTGCTCGGCACGATCCACAACCGCGCCACGGCCGGCACGCCGGGCGATGGCAGCCGCATCGACATGCCGGGCATGTGCACGGCGTTCCATGATTACCAGCTGACCTCGACACCCGAGGCGCTGAAGATCGCGGTCGATGGCCGGCCGGTCCACACCTACGCCAAGGCGGGGAAGACGGCGGCGGGCTGGCCGTTCGATCAGCCGCAATATCTGCTTCTCAACCTGGCGGTCGGCGGCGTGCTGGGCGGCGCAATCAAAAACACGATCTTCCCACGCTGCTTCGAAATAGATTATGTCCGGGTATATCAGCGAGGCTGATCCATGTGCCTTCCCATAAGTATTGGAAGCGCATAGGCTTTTGCACGTGACCTTCTTCGAAAGCCTCCTCGCGCTGCTCTTGGCGGCGATCGTGCTGCTGCAATTCGCGCGCCGCCTGTCGCTGCCCTATCCGCCGATGCTGGCCCTGGCCGGCGTGGTGGTGGCCTTCGTGCCCGGCGCGCCGACGATCGTGCTCGATCCCAAGACCGCGCTCGCCTTGTTCATCGCGCCGATCCTGCTCGATGCGGCATTCGATTTCCCGGCCAAGGTGGTGTGGAAGCTGTGGCGGCCGTTGGTCCTGCTGGCGCTGGTCGCCGTATTGGTGTCGACCGCAGTGGTCGCGTGGATCGGCTGGCAGTTCGCCGGCCTGCCGATCGCTGCCGCAATAGTGCTGGGCGCGATCGTTGCCCCGCCCGATGCCGCTGCCGCCACCGCGGTGCTGAGCAGCGTATCGCTGCCGCGCCGCACGGTCGCCGTGCTGAAGGGTGAGAGCCTGTTCAACGATGCCTCCGCACTGTTGCTGTTCAGCGGCGCGCTGGCGGTGCAGGCGAGCGGCGGCTTCACCGGCGGGGTGGCACTGCAGCTGACGCTCGCGGTGCCGGGCGGACTGTTGCTCGGCATCGCCTTCGGGCTGCTGACGCGGCGGATCAACCGTTATGTCGGGGGAACGCTCGGCGGCACCTTGCTGCAGTTCGTCGATGCCTTCGTCGTGTGGCTCGTGGCCGAGCATCTGCATCTCTCCGCCGTGCTGGCGGTGGTCGCCTGCGCGATGACCGTCGCGCGCTCGCCCGAGGTGATCGGGTCGCCGCGCGAGCGCGTCCATTCCTATGCCGTGTGGACGACCGTCGTGTTCCTGCTCAACGTGCTCGCCTTCCTGCTGATGGGCATGCAGGCGCGCACGATCGTCGGGCGGATGCCGACCAACCGGCTGTACGAGGCGCTCGGCGTCGCGGCGATGGTCGTCGTCGCGGTCATCGTCACGCGGTTCGTGGTGGTGATGGTGTGGAACCGCCTGTCGCGCAGTATCGAGAGCCTGCGTGACGAGAGCAAGCCGCCGACGGTGTCGCAGGGCCTGATCGTCAGCTGGGCCGGGATGCGCGGCCTGCTCACCCTGGCGACCGCGTTCGCGCTGCCCAACGATTTCCCACAGCGCGACGTGGTGGTGCTGATCGCGTTTGCCGTGGTGCTGGCGACCTTGGTCTTCCAGGGGCTGACGCTCACCCCTTTGATCAAGCTGCTGAAGCTCGATGCGCTGGAGGACCCGGCCAAGCAGCTGGTCAAGGCGCGCGCCGCGATCGCCAAGACCGGGCGCGACGCGCTGGCCGGCAAGGAGGGGCGCGAAGCCGACAATCTGCGCGACAGCTACGACATCGATTGCGGCGACGACACGCGCCAACGCTACCGCGTGCTGGGGCTGGAGGCGGTGCGCGCGGAACGCACGCACCTGATCGAGATGCGCGACGACCACCGCATCAGCGTGGAAACCTACCAGATCCTCGAAGAGGAACTCGATTGGCGCGAGATCACGCTACTGCCCGACGAAGAGCGCCAGATCGAGGAGAGGTGAGGGCCTATTTTACATCGTCACCCCGGCCTTGAGCCGGGGTCCCGCTTCTGCTCGCGCGTCAGGCAGCGCGACCCGGGTCGAGCCTGGGCTGACGGTTAGAGCACGAATATGCTGGCTTGATCCTGTCCCATCCGTTGAGGTAGCGTCCCGCCCTACCGCTGCATCGCCCGCATCATGTCCGGCGACATCAGATTGTGGTTCAGATGCGCCATGATCCACAGCGATCCGACCATCACCAGCAGCACGATGAGCACGCCAAAGGCCAGCGCCAGCACGTTGTTGGTATTGTCCGGCCCGGTCGTGATGTGGAGGAAGAAGACGAGGTGCACGCCCATCTGCGCCACCGCCAGCGCGACCAACGCGACGGGGATCGCCGGCGCCCAGATCAGCGAACTGTGCAGCACGTAAAAACTGGCCCCGGTCAGCGCCGCCGCCAGCACGAGCCCGATGACATAGCCGCGCACGCCGGCCGCGACCGAGCGATCGTGCCGCTCGCCCGTCGCCTTGTCGTCCGGGCTGCTCGTCTGCTCGCTCATGCGCCCGATCCCAGCAGGTATACCATGGTGAAGATCGCAACCCAGATGATGTCCAGCGCATGCCAGAACAAGGCGAAGCACAGCATGCGCCGCTCGATATCCTCGCGGAAGCCCTTGGCCCAGACCTGCGCCATCATCGTCGTCAGCCACACCAGGCCGAGCGCCACGTGCAAGCCATGGCAGCCGACCAGCGCGAAGAAGGCCGACAGGAAGGCACTACGCCCAGGCCCGGCGCCTTCGCCGATCAAATGCGCGAATTCGTAGAGTTCGAGCGCCAGGAATCCTGCCCCGAGCACCGCGGTCACCGCCATCGCAATCTGGAACCAGCGCACGTTCCGGGCCATCATCGCGATGCCCGCCATCCCGCAGGCAAAGCTCGACAGCAGCAGCAAGACGGTTTCCGCAGCTACCAGCGGCAGCTCGAACAGATCGCGCCCGGCAGGGCCCCCCGCCGTCTCGCCCGACAGCACGGCGTAAGCGGCGAAGAAGCCGGAAAACAGGATGAAGTCCGACAGCAGGAAGATCCAGAAGCCGTAGGATACGACGATGCGCTTGGGCGCCGGGCCCTGCTCGCTGATCGGCACCGCATCATGGCCGAGATTGTGCGGGTCGCCATGACCCTTGGTATCGGCGCTCACGCCGCGGCTCCGGGTGTGCTGTCGAGCGTCGCTTCGTCGAGCCCCAGCAGCTTGGCCTTGCTCGTGCGACGTGCGCGGTCGTGCGCCTCCAGATCATGCGCCTGGACCTCATATTCGGTTCGGTCGCGCCACGCGAACACGATGAACGTCGCCCAGGCACCGATGAAGCCCAGGATCACCAGCCACCAGATGTGCCAGATCAACGCAAAGCCCATCACGGTCGCAAAGAAGGCGGTAACCACGCCGGTCGGCGTGTTCCGCGGAATCTCGATATCCTGGTAATCGGGCTGCTCGCTCAATTTCTGATTCTCGCGCGCGGCGGTCTTCAGCCCCCAATAGGCTTCCTCGCCCTCGACATCGGGCAGCACGGCGAAATTATAGGCCGGCGGCGGCGAGGTGGTGATCCATTCCAGCGTGCGCCCATCCCAGGGATCGCCGCCGACATCCGCCAGATCGTGGCGACGGCGGATGCTGATCGTGATCTGGATGATCTGGCACGCGATCCCGCCAGCGATCAGCAGCGCGCCGACACCCGCCGCGATCAGCCAGGGCTGCCATTCCGGCACGTCATAGCGCTGCAACCGCCGCGTCATGCCCATCAGGCCGAGCACGTAGAGCGGCATGAAGGCGAGATAGAAGCCGGTGATCCACAGCCAGAAGGCGCGCTTGCCCCAGGTTTCGTCGAGCTTGAAGCCGAATGCCTTGGGCCACCAATAGGTCGTGCCGGCAAAGGCGCCGAACAGCACGCCGCCGATGATCACATTGTGGAAATGCGCGACCAGGAACACCGAATTGTGCAGCTGGAAATCGGCCGGCGGCACCGCCAGCAATACGCCGGTCATCCCCCCGATCACGAAGGTGCACATGAAGCCGATCGCCCACAGCATCGGCGTCTCGAACCTAATGCGCCCGCCATACATGGTGAACAGCCAGTTGAAGACCTTCACGCCGGTCGGCACCGCAATGATCATCGTCGTCACGCCGAAGAAGCCGTTGACGTCGGCGCCCGCGCCCATGGTGAAGAAGTGATGCAGCCACACCATCCAGGAGAGGATGCAGATCGCCATGGTCGCCAGAACCATCGAGCGATAACCGAACAGCGGCTTGCCCGAAAAGGTCGAGACGACCTCGGAGAAGATCCCGAACGCCGGTAGGATCAGGATGTAGACTTCCGGATGCCCCCATGCCCAGATCAGGTTGACGAACATCATCTGGTTGCCGCCAAGCTCGTTGGTGAAGAAGTGGAAGCCGAGATAGCGGTCGAGCGTCAGCATCGCGAGCGTGGCGGTCAGGATCGGGAAGGCCGCGACGATCAACAGGTTGCTGGCCAGACTCGTCCAGCAGAACATCGGCATGCGCGTATAGCCCATGCCCGGCGCGCGCAGCTTGAGGATCGTCGTCACCAGATTGACGCCGGACAGGAGCGTGCCGACCCCCGATATCTGCAACGCCCACAGATAGTAATCGACCCCGACGCCGGGCGAGAAGCGCAACTCGCTGAGCGGCGGATAGACCACCCAGCCGGTCTTGGCGAACTCGCCGATGACCAGGCTGATGTTGATCAGCAGCGCGCCGCTCGCCGTCAGCCAGAAGCTGACCGAGTTGAGCGTCGGGAAGGCGACGTCGCGCACGCCCAGTTGCAGCGGCACCGCAAAGTTCATCAGCCCGATCATGAACGGCATCGCCACGAAGAAGATCATGATCGTGCCGTGCGCGCTGAACACCTGGTCGTAATGGTCGGATGGCAGGTAGCCGCCATTGCCCATCGCGATCGCCTGTTGCGACCGCATCAGCAGCGCATCCGAAAAGCCGCGCAGCAGCATCACGGCGGCAAGCAGGCAATACATCACGCCGATCCGCTTGTGATCGACCGAGGTGATCCATTCGCGCCACAGATAGGGGAAATAGCCCTTGCGCCACACCCAGGCGAGCACGCCGAGGATGGTCAATGCGACCACCGCCGAGGCGACGATCGGGATCGGCTCGGACCAGGGGATCGCGTTCCAGCCGAGCTTGCCGAACACCAGGCTCACCGGCGCCGTTTCCGGCATGGTATCCGACACGCTCATTGTTCCCGCCCGTCGAGTGCATGCTTCATCGACAGCGTCCCGCTTTCCTTGACCACGGCATCGAACAGCCCGGGCGCCACCGCACGATAGCTATACGGCGGCACGTTCTCGCTATCCTTGAGCAGTTCGAGATAGGCGCTGCGATCGAGCGCCCGGCCCGATTGCCGCGCCTGCGCCAGCCAGCCGGCGAATTGTTGCGGCGAGACGGCATGGGCGCGGAACGTCATGCCCGGAAACCCCTTGCCGCTGTAATGCGCCGACAGCCCATGGTACACGCCCGGCCGATCGGCCTGCAGGTTCAGCCGCGCGGTCATCCCCGACATGGCGTAGATCTGGCTGCCGAGCTGCGGCACGAAGAAGCTGTTCATCACGGTGGCGGACGTGATGCGGAAGCTGACCGGCGTGCCCACCGGCACGACCAGCCGATTGACGCTGGCGACGCCTAGATCGGGATAGATGAACAGCCATTTCCAATCGAGCGACATCACCTCCACGCGCAGCGGCGCCGCGCGGCCGACGAGCGGCTTGGCCGGATCGAGATCGTGGCTGGCGATCCACGTCATGCCGCCGAGGAAGATCACCACCAAGGCCGGCACCGACCAGACGAGCAGTTCGAGCCGCCCCGAATAGGACCAATCGGGCAAATGCCGCGCCTTCACGTTGCCGGCGCGGAACCACCAGGCAAAGGCCAGCGTGGCGAGGATCGTCGGCACGACGATCGCCAGCATCACGCCCAGCGAATTGAACAGCAGCGTCCGCTCCCCCGCCGCGACCGGCCCGGCCGGATCAAGCACCCCGCCCGAGCAACCGCCGAGCAGCGTGACGGCAGCGGCCGGGGGGATGAGGCGGATGCGGTTCACGCCGCGACGTTAGGCGCTGCGGCGACGACCCGCCAGCGCGATCGGCCAAGCACAACGCGTTTTATTCTGACAGAATTTCTCCGTTCGACCCAACCGTTTGTCCCACCTCACTCGTCCCGGCCCCCGTTCGCCGCAACCCGTCCACCCCCGTTCGTGCTGAGTAGAGACCGAGTAGGCCGCAGACCGTATCGAGGGCTCGTATCGAAGCACCTTGGAGCGCATGCCGCATGTCCTTCGATACGCCCTCTCGATGCGCGCTTCGCGCTACTCGATGGCTACTCAGGACGAACGGGGGGGCAGATGCGCGCCCAACCGCATCTTTGCCGGCCGATACGCAAAGCGCTGTCCTACAACCCGCCCGCTATGGCATAACCCTGCGCATGCCCCTCGCCACCCTCGACATACGCGCTCGCCCGCCGCGCGAAAACGCGCCGGCACCTCTACATCCTCAACATTCGACCCCCGTCGCCGCCCAGAAACCCATTCCTGGCACCACATTCTCAACATTCGCGCACCTCGTTCAACCAAACGGTAGACTATGAAGACCCCGCGCATCCTGATCATCGCCGGATCCGATTCGGGCGGCGGCGCGGGAATCCAAGCGGATATCAAGACCGTCACCATGCTCGGCGGCCACGCCATGACCGCGATCACCGCCATCACCGCGCAGAATACGCTGGGCGTACAGGCAGTGATGCCGGTGCCGGCCGAGATGGTGCTCGCGCAAATCGATTCGTGCGTGTCGGATATCGGCGTGGATGCGGTGAAGATCGGCATGATCGGCTCGGCGGCGACCGCCCATGTGGTGGCGGAGCGGCTGGAGCGGCTGGACGTGCCGATCGTATTCGATCCCGTCATGATCGCGACCAGCGGATCGGTGCTGGCGGATGCGGCAACGATCGCCGCCTTCGCCCGGCTGATGCGGATCGCAACGGTGATCACCCCGAACCTGCCGGAGCTTGCTGCGCTATCCGCACCCCTCCCCCCGGTTCGTGCTGAGCCTGTCGAAGCACGTGCCGCAAGCGCAGCCCCCGCCACACGTCCTTCGACAAGCTCAGGACGAACGGAGGGAGAGGAACTCGCGGCTGAATTCGGCACCAATGTCCTGATCAAGGGTGGCCATGCCGATGGCCCCCACGTGACCGACATCCTGGTCGGTGCCGCCGGCGAGATCGCACGCTGGACCAACCCCCGCCTCACCACCCGCCACAGCCATGGCACCGGCTGCACCCTGGCCAGCGCGATCGCCACCGGCCTCGGCGCCGGCCGGCCGCTCACCGCGGCGATCGACCGTGCCATCTCTTACGTTCGCGCCGCGCTGGCCAACCCGCCGGGGCTGGGGCAGGGACACGGACCGATGGGCCACGCACTCGGCCTCGATCCTTTCGAACTGCTGTCCCATGCCAAGCCTTAAACACGAAAAGCTCTGCCTCGCGCCGGTCGTAGGCGTGGACGAGGCCGGCCGCGGGCCGCTCGCCGGGCCGGTGGTCGCCGCCGCCGTGATCCTGCCGGCCAAGGGCGTGCCGCGCGGCATAAATGACTCCAAGAAGCTGTCGGCGACCGAGCGGCTGCGGCTGCACGATCGCCTGCGCGGCTGCGCCACGATCGGCGTGGGGATCGTCGAGGCGGACGAGATCGACAGCCTCAACATCTATTGGGCGACGATGAAGGCGATGACGCTGGCGGTGGAAGCGCTTGGCTGCGCGCCCGGCCATGTGCTGGTCGACGGCAACCGCCTGCCGCGCTGGGGCTATGCCGCGACGCCGATCGTTTCGGGCGATGCGATCAGCCTGTCGATCGCCGCCGCCTCGATCATCGCCAAGCACACCCGCGACACGATCATGATCGCGCATGCCGAATCATATCCGCAGTACAATTGGCACTCGAACAAGGGCTATGGTTGCCGCGTTCACCTGTCCGCGCTGCGCGAACATGGCCCCTCCCCGCTCCATCGGCGAAGTTTCGGGCCGGTCGCACAAGCATCTCTCGATCTGTGAGTCTTTTGCGCCACAACACCATGGCTTGAGTCCAGCCACGAACCGGGACTCAACATCTGGGGCGGCAGAGACATTGCCCGCCACGCTGCAGCAGATGCCGGACGTTTCGGTTAACCAATGATCGCTTGACCGGAGTCTCGCCATCCGCAGACAAGGCAGACACACGACGGGGATACAGGTTCAATGGGGGTTATCGACAAGGTTCGCGCGGTGCGACAGACAACGGTTGCGCCCGCGCCGGTGCTGCCGCTCGACCAGATCATCATCGGCGAGTGCATCGCCACGATGCGGTCGCTGCCGGCCAAATCGGTCGACCTGATCTTCGCCGATCCGCCGTACAACCTGCAGCTGGGCGGTGACCTGTCCCGCCCCGATGGCAGCCATGTCGATGCGGTGACCGACGAATGGGACAAGTTCGATTCGCTCAGCGCCTATGACAAGTTCACCCGCGAATGGCTCGCCGAGGCCAAGCGCATCCTGAAGGACAATGGCGCGATCTGGGTGATCGGGTCGTACCACAATATCTACAAGGTCGGCGCGTCGATCCAGGATCTGGGCTATTGGATCCTCAACGACATCGTGTGGCGCAAATCCAACCCGATGCCCAATTTCAAGGGCACCCGCTTCACCAACGCGCACGAGACATTGATCTGGGCGTCGATGGGCGAAAAGGCGCGCTACACCTTCAACTATCGCAGCATGAAGACGCTGAACGACGAACTGCAGATGCGCAGCGACTGGGAATTCCCGGTGTGCGGCGGGCAGGAGCGGCTGAAGAAGGATGGCGTGAAGGTCCATCCGACGCAAAAGCCCGAGGCGCTTATCTACCGCATCCTGCTGGCCTGCACGAAGCCCGGCGACGTGGTGCTCGATCCGTTCTTCGGCACCGGCACGACCGGCGCGGTGGCCAAGCGCCTGGGGCGGCGTTGGATCGGCATCGAGCGCGAGACTGATTATGTGGCGGCAGCGCGCGAGCGCATCGAAGCGGCGCTGCCGCTCGACGAATCGGCGCTGAAGACGATGCAGAGCCCCAAGGCCGCGCCCCGCGTCGCCTTCGGCACGATCGTGGAAAATGGCATGCTGGTGGCGGGCGCGGTCTTGGTCGACGCCAAGCGTCGGTACAGCGTGACGGTGCGGGCGGATGGCTCGGTCCTGTCGGGGGACCTCACCGGCTCGATTCACAAGCTCGGCTCCACCCTGCAAGGCGCGCCGGCGTGCAACGGCTGGACCTTCTGGCATTACGAGACGCCGGATGGCTTGAAGCCGATCGACACGCTGCGGCAGCGCTACCTGCTGGCGACGCAGATCTAACGCGACCAGATGAGACGTCACCCCGGACTTGTTCCGGGGTCCACCGTGCCGCAAAGCAATGCGCCAGCGTGCATGTTGCCCGGTGGGCCCCGGAACAAGTCCGGGGTGACGGTTGAGGGTTGAATGACCGATCACACGCTCCACCTTCGACCTGTGCAGTTCGTCGACTCCCCAGTCGGCTATGACGGGGAAGTCGCCCGGCTCGCCGGCGGCCTGCAATGGTTCGCCGCCTATGAAGTGAGCGAGCAAGGCACGCGCCGCACCGTTGCCATCGCTGATTTCGCCGCAGAACTGGGTACGAGCGAACGCGCCGCCAAGCTCCACGCCGCGATCACCGCACCCCGCCCACCGCTGACACTGGGCGATCGCATCCTCCGCTTCGACCAGCCCAGCGTCGCCGGCATCCTCAACATCACCCCCGACAGCTTCTCCGACGGCGGCGCGCACGTGAACGACCCCGCCGCCGCGGCCGGCGCCGGCTTCGACATGACGGTCGCGGGCGCGGCGCTGATCGATGTCGGCGGCGAATCGACCCGCCCGGGCGCCCCGGCGGTGTGGGAAGGCGACGAGATCAAGCGGATCGTGCCCGTCATCGAGCGGCTCGCCACCGGCGGTGCCTTGGTCTCGGTCGACACACGCAAGGCGGCGGTGATGGAGGCGGCGCTCGCCGCCGGTGCCGCCATCGTCAACGATGTGTCGGCGCTGCTGTGGGACGATCGCTCGCTGGAGCTGGTCGCCCAATCCGGCTGCCCGGTCATCCTGATGCATTCGCCCGATCCCGCCAAGGGCCCGCACGGCGGCCACGGCTATGCGAACGTCTTGACCGACGTGTTCGACTGGCTGGAGGCGCGCATCGCGGCCGTCGTCGCCGCAGGCGTACCGCGCACGCGGATCATCGCCGATCCGGGCATCGGCTTCGGCAAGTCACTGCAGGACAATCTCAGGCTGTTGAACGGGCTGGCGATGTTCCATGGCCTGGGCGTGCCGGTGATGTTGGGGGCCAGCCGCAAGCGGCTGATCGGCGCGCTGTCGAACGAGGCACCGGCCGCCGATCGTCTTGGCGGTTCGTTGACGCTGGCACTGAAAGGTGCCGAAGCAGGCGTGCAGCTGCTGCGCGTCCACGATGTCGCCGAGACGGTGCAGGCGCTCCGCGTGTGGCGCGGGCTCAAGGACCAGGCATTGGTCGGCGGCTGACATGGGCCACATTCTCCTCGTCGACGATGATCCGCATATCCGCGACCTGCTGTCCTTTGCGCTGCGCCAGGCGGGGATGACGACGCGCGAGGCAGGGGACGGCGAGGAGGCGTACGCCGCGATCCAGCACGAACTACCCGACCTGATCGTGCTCGACATCAACATGCCGCGGCTCAACGGCCTCGATCTCTGCCGCCGGCTGCGCGAGCATGGCGGGCTGGCCGCCCAGGTGCCGATCCTGTTCCTGTCGTCGCGCGACGATGCGATCGACCGCATCGTCGGAATCGAGCTCGGCGCGGACGATTATGTCGTCAAGCCGTTCAGCCCGCGCGAAGTGGTCGCGCGTATCGGCGCGATCCTCAAGCGCGGAGCCCCCTCCGCGGCGCCGCCGCCCGCGCCGTCTGCGCACGTCGCCCACCACAAGCTGACGCTCGACAGCGATGCCTGGGAAGCGCGCTGGGACGGAACGCTGATCGCCACCACGGCGACCGAGTTCCAGTTGCTGCTCGCGCTCGCTGGCACGCCCGGCAAGGTGTTCACCCGCGACGCGCTGATCGATCGGCTGCGCGGCCCGGGCTTCGCGCTCACCGACCGCACGATCGACAGCCATATCCGCAACCTGCGCGCGAAGTTCGCGGGCGGCGGCTGCACCGACCTGATCGAGACCCGCGCCGGGATCGGGTATCGCATCGGCGGATGCGCTTGAAGGCGTTCCTCAAGCGGCATTGGCCCGCTTTGTCGCTGCGCACGATCCTGTTCAGCACGCTCCTGTTCGTCGCCGCACTGCCCGGCGTCGCTGCACTGTCGCTCCGCGTGTACGAGAATACCTTGGTACAGCAGACCGAGGCCGAGTTGATCGCGCAGGGCGCGGTGCTTGCCTCGGCCTATCGCATCGCCTGGGGCTCGTCGCCGGGCAACGGGCGCAGCACGGGGGTCGACACGCCGCAGATCGATCTGCGGACCAACACGATATGGCCACGCCAGCCCGACGCCGTGCGCGGCCAGCCGCCCGAGCCCCACGCGGTCCGTGTCGCGCACCTGCTCGCGCCGACCATCGCCGACGCGGTGGATGCGACTCTTGCCGCCACTCGCCTGCTGGACGGGCACGGCGTGGTCGTCGTGGGGCGAGGCGATCGTGGCCTGAGCTACGCCGCACTGCCGGAGGTTCGCCGGGCACTCGCCGGCCGCAATGCCACCGTGCTGCGCCAACGCATCGTCAATCCGTACGGCTTCTCATCCTTGCTTGAGCTGCTCAGCCCGGCCTCCGCGATCCGCGTGCATCACGCGCGTCCGGTGATCGTCGGGGGCCGGGTGGTCGGCGTGGTGATGCTGTCGCGTTCGCCGCGCGGGCTGTTCCGCGGCATCTACCAGGATCGCGGCAAGATCGCGCTCGGCGCGGGGACGATCTTCGCCATTCTCGTGGTGCTGGCCGGGCTGCTGTCGCGCGGTATCGCCCGGCCGATCCGCGGGCTGACGCTGGCGACCGAACATGTCGCCAGCGGGCGTATCGACATTCCCGCGCCGCCGGCGACCGCCGCGACCGAGATCCGCGAACTCTACGTCAACTTCGCCTCGATGGCGCGCCAGATCGATACCAGAGCACGCTATCTGCGCGATTTCGCCGCCGCCGTGTCGCACGAATTCAAGACACCGCTCGCTGGGATCAACGGCGTGATCGAGCTGCTGCAGGATCATGGCGACACGATGCCGCGTGCCGACCGGCTGCGCTTCCTGGACAATGCCGCCAAGGACACCGATCGCCTGTCGCGTCTCGTCCAGCGCCTGCTCGACATGGCCCGCGCCGACATGCTGAGCATTGCGCCCGACGTGCGCAGCGATGCCGCCGCTGTCGCCCGGCGGATCGATGGTGGTGGCCTGCACATCGTGGTGACGGCGCCACACGATTTGCCGCAGGCGCGGATCGCCGACGACGTGCTGGAAACCGTGCTGACCACCCTGGCGGAGAATAGCCGCCAGGCCGGCGCCACCGCGCTGACGATCGCGCTCCTGCCCGCTCCAAGCGGGATCAGCATCACCGTGGCGGACGACGGACCGGGAATCGACGCCGATCGCGATCGCCTGTTCGAACCCTTCTTCACCGGCAACCGCGCGGCGGGCGGCACCGGGCTCGGGCTGCCGATCGCCCGCTCGCTGCTCGCCGCCACCGGCGGAACGATCGACATCGCGCCATCCGGCCGCGGTGCGGCCTTCGTGATCATGATTCCCGCATGAGCGCTGGAGCGATTCCGACTGGGCAAAGCCACGTGCCTTATCGGTACGCCATCGCGATCGGATCGAATCGTCGCGGCCGCCACGGCTCGCCGGAACGCGAGGTCGCCGCGGCGCTATCCGCCCTCGCCCCGCTAAGCGCCTCGCCGATCATCGTCAGCGCACCACTCGGCCCGTCAATCCGCCGCTTCGCCAATGCGGTCGCGCTGATCGACAGCGCCGAGCCGCCGCCGGTTCTGCTCGCCCGCCTGAAGGGGCTCGAACAGCGTTTCGGTCGTCGATCTGGGCAACGCTGGGGCGCGCGGGTGATCGATCTCGACATCATCCTGTGGTCGGGCGGTATCTGGCGGAGCACCGGGCTGTCCGTGCCACATGTGGCCTTTCGCGCGCGGCGCTTCGTGCTCGATCCGCTCGCCCGCATCGCCCCCGATTGGCGCGATCCGCAGACCGGCCGCACCGTCCGCCAGCTTGCCGCACGCGCGCGAGCGGTTGACCGCCGCCCCCACCGCTCGTAACGCGCGGGACTTGGTCGGGCCCGTAGCTCAGTTGGTAGAGCAACGGACTTTTAATCTGTAGGTCTCGGGTTCGAATCCCGACGGGCCCACCAAATACGGTTGTTGAGTATGACTGCCGATCCTCTCCCCTCCACCGATCCGCTGCACGCCCATGGCGCCGACACCCGCGGCGTGGTGCCCGGCAACGTGCGGCATCCGCCGTGGCTGCTGATCTCCGCCGCCGCACTCGCGATCGCCATATTGTTGGTCGGCGCGGTGGGCGCCTCGATCGATCATGGCTGGCAATTCGGTGTCGAGCGGCAGATCATGTTGTGGACCCGTCATGGGACGATGCACGGCGCGGCGATTGGCCCCGCATGGCTCAAGGCGGCGATGATCGACATCACCGCGCTCGGTGGCGTGACGGTGCTGACACTGGTGACGGTGATCGTCGCCTTGTTCCTGGCACTGCGGCAATTGTGGCTGACGATGCTGCTGGGGCTCGGCGGCACGATCAGCGGCGCGATTGCGGTCGCCGTCGCCAAGTCGCTCGTCGCCCGCCCGCGGCCCGACGTGGTCGATCACCTCGTTCAGGTCTCGTCGGCCAGCTTCCCCAGCGGCCATGCCACGAGCAGCGCGATCGTATACCTGACGCTGGCCGCCTTGGTGATGCAGATCGTGCCGGGACGCGTCGTGCGCGGCTATATCATCGTCGTCGCGGCGCTGATCGTCGGTGCGATCGGTTGCAGCCGCGTCTATCTCGGCGTGCATTGGCCAAGCGACGTGCTGATCGGCTGGAGCTTCGGCGCTTTGTGGGCGCTGATGTGGTGGGGAATCGGCGCGTCGATCCGCATCCGCCGCGCCGGCCAATCCGTGCTGAAGTCGTCCCAGTCCTGAGGCAGCTCTAGCAAAGTAACGCGCGCGACCAACGCTGACGAAGTGGCGCAAAAGCGCGCCGAAGCGGCTTGTGACTTTGTATCATCACATCTATTGCGCTGCACAAGACAATAGAAGGGTCGCACCATGATTCGTTACCTCCTGCTCGCCGGCAGTGCAATGTCCGTCGCTCTTCCAGCAGCGGCACAGAGCACCTCACCCGCACCAGCGGCCAGCACAACACCGCAAGACGTGATCGTCACCGCGCCGGTCCGGCAGAGCGAGGCGGACGTCCTGCAGGGCACGTCGATCCTGACCGGTGAAGAACTGACCCGCCAGCTGCGCCCGACGATCGGCGAGACGCTGGCGCGGCAGCCGGGTGTGTCGGCCTCGTCCTTCGGCCCGAACGCCTCGCGCCCGATCCTGCGCGGCTTCCAGGGCGAGCGCATCCGCGTGCTGACCGACGGGATCGGCTCGATCGACGTGTCGAACACCTCCGCCGATCATGCGGTGATCATCGATCCGCTGCTTGCCGAGCGCATCGAGGTGCTGCGCGGCCCTTCCGCCTTGCTGTTCGGATCGTCGGCCGTAGGTGGTGTGGTCAACGTGGTCGATACGCGCATCCCGCGCAGCGTGCCGGAAAACGGCTACCGGCTGAACGGCATTGCCAATTATGGCTCGGCATCGGACGAGCGATCGGGCGGGATGGCCGGCGACGTGGCGGTCGGTGAGCATCTCGTGCTGCATGCTGACGGATCGTATCTCAAGACCGGCGACCTGCACATCGGCAAGGGCTACCTGCTGTCCAAGAGCGCGCGCGCCGCGGCACTGTCGCAGGTAGGATTGCCGCAGGACACCGACGAGCCGATCGACTTCGCCGCCTCGGCCAATCTGCGCAACCGCCTGCCGAACTCCGCGGCCGAGACCTGGACCGCCGGCGTCGGCGCAGCGGTCATCACCGACACCGGATCGCTCGGCGTCTCCTACAGCCATTATGACAGCCTGTACGGCGTGCCGATCCGCTATGCGACCGAAGTCGGCCAGGAGCAGGAAGCCCCGCGGCTCGACGTGGTGCAGAACCGCGTCGATGTGCGCGCCGAGGTGAATACCGGCGGCGGCTTCCTCGACAAGATCCGTTTCCGCGCCGGCCAGGCGAGCTACCGCCATTTCGAGCTGGAGGAAGACAATTCGGTCGGCACCGCCTTTTACAATAAGGGCATCGAGGGGCGGCTCGAACTGGTTCAGGCCAATCGCGGCGGCTGGCAGGGTGCCTCGGGCGTGCAATTCTTCAACCGCATCTTCGACGTGAAGGGCGACGAGGCGTTCCTGCCGAAGAACGAGACCAACCAGACCGGCCTGTTCACGCTGCAACAATATAGCTCGGGCGCGTTTAAGGCCGAGGGCGGCCTGCGCTACGAGTCCACCGATGTCGCCGCGCGCACCCCGACCGACGATCCCCGCTTCTTCCGTGGCGACCGGCACTTCAATGCCGTGTCGGGATCGATCGGCGGATCCTACGGCGTCAGCGATGCGGTGCGCTTCGGCATCAATCTGTCGCATACCGAACGTGCGCCCTCGGCCGAGGAATTGTTCGCCAATGGCGGACATGCCGGTACCCAGGCCTATGAACTGGGCAGCCCCGACTTCCGCATCGAGAAGTCGAACGGCGCGGAACTGACGATGCACGTGCATGGTGACGGCTTCAGCCTGGATGCCTCGGCATATTACACCAAATTCTCCAACTACATCTCGGAGAACCAGGTGGCGCAGGGCGTCTGCGAGGCCGAGTCATCGGGCCGCACGGTCGACCTGCCCTGCTTCCAGTATCAGCAGCAGGATGCGCGCTATTACGGGTTCGAGGCGGATGCCTCGGCGCGGCTGGCGACGATTGGCGGCTATACGATCAACGCCGACGTGCTCGGCGACTATGTCCGTGCCAACATCATCGATCAGGGCAACGTGCCGCGCATTCCGCCAGCCCGCGTGCTGGGCGGGATCGAGGCACAGGGCGATCGGCTGCAGGGCCGGGTCGAGGTGGAACATGTGTTCGACCAGAACCGCATCGCCGCGTTCGAGACGCCGACAGACGATTACACGATGGTCAACGCCTCGATCGGCTTCTCGCCGTTCGGCAAGGGCAGCAAGACCAGCGTGCTGATCAGCGCCAACAACATCTTCGATGTCGAGGCACGCCGCCATGCGAGCTTCCTGAAGGACTTCGCGCCGCTTGCCGGGCGGGACATCCGCGCCACGCTGAGGTTTGGGCTGTAACCTGATTCATCTCCGGAAGGGGACCGCTAGCGGTGGGCGGGCAGCCTCGAGCGGAGCGCTATTGGCTGCCTCACCATTCGCGGGAGGAACTAGAAGTTACAGCGAGGCAATAGCCTGGGCTAGCGGCCGGATTTGTTCCGGCTGCTGGTCCCACGATGTCACCAGGCGGATCTCGTCTGCCGCCCAATCGTAGAAGTCGAAGCCTTTCGCGCGCAACGATGCCGCTTCCTCCGCCGTCGCCCGCAGGAACACCTCGTTTGCTTCTACCGGGTGCAGCAGGCGATCGCCGGCCCCCTGCGCGAGCAACGTCGCGCCGGCATTGGCGGCGCGGCCATTGTCGAGCCACAGATCGTCCTGCACCATCGCCAGCAATTGCGCGGCGAGATAGCGCCCTTTGGACAGCAATAGGCCCGCACGCTTGCGGCGCATCAGCGTCGCGGCCGCGAGATCGCGCTTGAAGAAGACCAGCGCCTCCGCGCTCATCCCGCCATTCTTGACGAAGCCGAAGCTCAGCGCATCGACGCCGGCGCGCCACGTGACGTCCGCGGGCGTGCAACCGAGATGCGCGACGGCATTGGCGAAGCGCGCGCCATCCATGTGGAAGCCGAGCCCCCGCGCCTTGGCAAGGTCGCCGATCGCAGCGACTTCGGCCGGCGTATAGACGCGGCCATATTCGGTGGCGTTGGTGATCGACAGCGCACGCGGCTGGACGCGGTGGACGTCGTTGGCGATGCTGTCGAGCAACGTGGTGATCGTGGCCGGGGTCAGCTTCGCGCCCTCGCCATCGGCCAGCATCAGCTTGGCACCATGCGTGTAGAATTCGGGCGCGCCGCATTCGTCGTTCTGGATATGCGCGTCGCGGTGGCACACCACGCCGCCATAAGGTGGGCAGAGTGCGGCAAGCGCCAGGCAATTGGCGGCGGTGCCGGAGGGCACCCACAGCGCCGTGACCTCGGTTTCGAACAGCGCGGAAAAGGCGCCGTCCAGCCGCTTGCTCAAGGCATCGCCGTCATAGGCAGTGTCGAGCACATCGGCATTGCCGATCGCGGCAAGGACAGCGGGGTGCATCGGGGCGGCGTTGTCGGAGAAGAAGCGCATGAGGTGGGCTTTGCGGCGGGGCGCGGTGTGCGTCAACCACTCCCACACCCGTCATCCCGGACTTGATCCGGGATCCAGCTGGCCGCGAGCGCGCCGGTTCGCTTGGCTCCATCGCGAGCGGCAAAGCTGGATCCCGGATCAAGTCCGGGATGACGAACAGTCGCTAGAACTCATCTTCCGCCGGTTCGTCGTCGCGTGGCGCGCGGTCGTCGCGCCGGCGGTCGTCGCGACCCTCGTCGCGCTCGCGATCGCGGGCGCGGTTGACCTGGATGCTGCCGTCTGGCCCGACGCGCAGATTGAGGCCCAGCCCCTCCACTTCGCCCTCGGGCAATTTCACGCCGTCAATGCCGAGATCGTCGATACCAAAGCCGTTGCCCGCGTCCGGATCGACCACCGCCGGTTCCGGCTCGGGCGCTACCGCCGGGCCGACGCCCAGCGCCCGCATCATGAAGTCGCGCCAGATTCGCGCCGGTATGCCGCCGCCGGACAGGCCGGCATTGGGGGTGTTGTCATCATTGCCGACCCAGACGCCGACCACGAGGTCGCCGGCGAAACCGACGAACAGCGCATCGCGGTTATCCGAGGTGGTGCCGGTCTTGCCATAGGTCTTGACCGACAGCGCCGCCTGCCGCCCCGTGCCCGTCTCGGCCGAGGCGGACAGCAGGTCGAGCATGCCTTCGCGCAGCGTGCCGGACAGCGGATGCGAACGATCGGTCAGGCTCTTGTACCAGCTGCGCTCGCCCGCTTCCTCGATGCCGCGCGCGCGCACCGGATATGCTTCGGCGGCAACCGCGGCATAAGCGGCGGTGAGTTCGAGCAGCGACATGCTCGAACTGCCGAGCGCGATCGTCGCCTCGTTCGGGATCGGGGCGGTGATGCCGAGATCGCGCGCGGCGCGGATCACGTTCTTCACGCCGACCTGCTGCGTCAACCGCGCCGCAGCCACGTTGCTCGATTTGGCAAAGGCGCGGCGCAGCGTGATATTGCCGGCATAGCGGCCGTCGCTGTTCTTGGGGCTCCAGTCGGCGATCGTCACCGGCTCGTCCTCGATCATCGATTCCGGCGTCAGCCCACTGCGCAGGGCTGCAAGATAGACGAACAGCTTGAACGTCGATCCGGGCTGACGCTTGGCCTGTACGGCACGATTGAAGGGACTGGCGGCGTAATTCTTGCCGCCGACCATCGCCACCACGCGACCGTCCGGACGCATCGCCACCAAGGCGACCTGCGCATCGCGCAACCCGGCACTGCGCACCACGCGTTCGGCCGCGGTCTGCAGCCGACGGTCGAGCGTTGTCTTGACCGTGGTTTCCTGCGCGATCTCGCCGGCGCGGTCGCGTGCCTCGGGCAACACCCAGTCGGCGAAATAGGTGCCGTCGGGCAATGGCTTGATCCGGTTGGTGGCGAGCCGCGCGGGGCGCACCTCTGCGGCTTCCGCCGGGGTGATGAAGCCGCCCGCCGCCATGGCCGCGACAACCAGCTTTTGCCGATCCCGTGCGCCGGACAGGTTGACGGTCGGCGCCAGCTTAGACGGCGCCTTGACCAATCCGGCGAGCATCGCCGATTGCGCGATCGACAGATCCTCCGGCGACCGGTTGAAGTAATGCTTGGCCGCCGCGCTCAGCCCGTAGACGTTGTCGCCGAAATAGACGTTCGACAGATAGCGCGACAGGATCTCGTTCTTCGACAGCCAGGCCTCCAGCCAGAAGGCGATCAGCACTTCGCGGATCTTGCGCCCTGCCGTGCGGTCCGAATCGAGGAAAGCATTCTTGGCGAGCTGCTGCGTGATCGTGCTGCCCCCCTGGTTGCGGCCGTCGCTGGTGACGTTGTGCCAGAAGGCGCGTGCGATGCCGCGTGGGTCCACCCCCCAATGCGAGTTGAAGCGCCGATCCTCGATCGCGAGGAAGGCGTTGGTGACGTCGCCGGGCAGTTTGGCGGCATCCACCGGCTTGCCGATGATCGCGCCACGCCGGGCGATCGGCTTGCCGTCCGACGCAAGCAAGGTGATGCTTGGCGGCGTCAGCGGCTCGAGCGACTTGGACAAGGGTGCGGTGAACACCAGCCAGATGACGGCCAGCACGAACAGGATGACGCCGACCCCGGCAATGCGCAGCAGCCAGCGCCAGCGCGAGCCGCGATACGCGACCGGCAGGTTGGTGGTGTACTCATCCGGCTCGTCCGGATCGGGCGTAGGCACGCGCGGCGGCAGCGCGCCGAAATCGAGCGGCCGATGCGGATCGGTGGGCGGCACGTTGGCCCCCGATGTCGATGGCGCCGTCGCGGGCGAGAAGGGATAGGGGCGCATCGCTGGTTTTCCGGATCAATCGGCCCGCCGTACGGCAGCATGGTGTATTATAGCAATATGACAGCTCGGGCAAGCTGCTGGACGCTCGTGATGGGCTGAGGCACATGTCGGACGACCTGCCATGCCGGAGCAAGATTTGCGCGCGACCATCACCGACGTATCCCGCGAAGCGGGGGTATCGATCAAGACGGTATCGCGCGTGCTGAACAACGAACGTTATGTCGGATCGGAGACGCGCGCGCGGGTGCAGGCCGCGGTCGCGGCGCTCAACTTTCGGCCCAATGCCGCGGCACGCTCGCTGGCAGGGCGGCGCAGCTTCCAGATCGCGCTGATCTGCGACAATCCCAGCCCCTATTACGTCTATGACATGCAGTCAGGCATTCG
This sequence comes from Sphingomonas endolithica, assembly GCF_025231525.1. NCBI lineage: Bacteria > Pseudomonadati > Pseudomonadota > Alphaproteobacteria > Sphingomonadales > Sphingomonadaceae > Sphingomonas > Sphingomonas endolithica. Next base: position 3,020,896 of record NZ_CP103057.1, on the reverse strand, counting down.
CGATCGCTGCGTCGCCGCTGGCGTGCGGATGATCGCCCAGCCTTACGACCGGGGCTCGCCGACCTTGCTCGACGATATCGAAAGCCTGGTCGATGCGATCAATGTCGACGGGCTGATCCTGACGCCGCCGGTGACCGATTATCCCGCCGTGCTGGAACTGCTCGCCAAACGCGGGGTGCGCTTCGTGCGCGTGTCGCCGGGCGGCGATCTGGACCTGACCCCATCGACCTTCATCGACAATGCAGGCGCCGCGCAGGCAATGACCGCACATCTCATCGGCCTTGGTCACAGGCGGGTTGGGTTCGTGCGCGGGCATCCCGATTTCGCCACCAGCGGCCAGCGTTTCGAGGGCTATCGTGCGGCACTGGCAGCGGCCGGGATCGCCTTCGATGCCGCATTGGTGCGAGAGGGAAGCTACGACTTCGCCTCGGGATCGAGCGCGGCGGATGCCTTGCTCGACCTAGCCGCGCCGCCGAGCGCGATCTTTGCATCGAGCGATGACATGGCGGCCGGCGTGCTGGCCGCGGCGCACCGCCGCGGCATGCGGGTGCCCGAGCAATTGTCGGTGGCCGGGTTCGATGACACGGCGCTGGCAGGCGTGGTGTGGCCGCCGCTCACCACGATCCGGCAGCCGACGCGCGACATGGGCTATGCCGCGGCCGATCTGCTGCTGTCGGACGCCAGCGACCCGCACGAACGGCGCGAACTACGCTTCGAACTGGTAGTGCGCGGTTCGACCGGGCCGGTCGGCTAGCGCTACAACGCCGCGCGCAGCACCGCGCGCACGCCGGCGCGTTCGGTATCGTATTCGACGATCGACTGCAGGCTCTGCGCCATTGCGCGGATCAACTTGGTGCCAAGGCCGGTGCCGCGCGGCACGGCGCCCGGCACCATGCCGACGCCGTCATCCTCCACCGCCAGCACGAAATGCCCGTCGCCATCCTGGTTGAGCGCCACCCGCACTTCGCCGGCACGCGCCGGATAGGCATATTTGCAGGCATTGCTGACCAATTCGGTGACGATCACGCCCAACGACACCGCACGGTCGGTGGTCAGGCGGATCGGCTCGGCACTGAGCGACAGCGTGCGCGGCGCATCCGGCGTGGACCAGGTCTCGCCCAATTCGGACACCAGGGCGCCGAGATATTCCTGCATGTCGACGCTCTCGACCTGATTGGACGTGTAGAGCCGCCGGTGGACCTGCGCGATCGCGGCGATGCGGCGCTGCGTATCGGCCAGCGCATCGCGCGCCGCACCGTCGTCGAGTACGCCCGCCTGCATGCCGACCATCGCCGACACCAGCTGCAGGCTGTTGGCGACGCGGTGATTGACCTCGCTCAGCAACGCCCCGAGCCGCGCATTGCTCGCGCGCAACTCCTCTTCCGCTGCCGTCTTGGCCTGTTCGAGTCTGGCGCGCGCGAGCACCTGTTCAAACGCGCTGGCCAGCAGGTCGAAGAAATCCTCGCCGATCGTCTTCACGACATAATCCGCAGCGCCCGCTTTCAGCGCGGCGATCGCGATGCGCCCTTCTTCGGACCCCGTGACGTACACGACGGGCGGGACGGCCGGCAGCATCCGCAGCCGTTCGAGCGTCTCCAGCCCATCCATGCCCGGCATGTAATGATCAACGACGACCAGGTCGTACGGCTCGGCGGCGGCCATCTCGCACCCCGGCGCGCCGCCTTCGGCCAGCGCAACCTCATATCCACGCCGCGCCAGCGCCTTCGCCGCCAAGCGACGCAGACCGGCATCGTCGTCGATATACAGGACGCGCGGCTTGCTCACTGCTCGGCGAGATCCGGTACCTGGATGACCGACAGGAACAGCCCGAGCTGGCGGATCGCCTGGGCGAAGCTTTCGTAATTCACCGGCTTGGTGATGTAGACGTTGCAACCCAGATCGTAGCAGCGCTGGATCTCGACCTTGTCGTCGGTCGTCGTCAGCACCACGACCGGCGTGCGCTTCAATGCCGGCTCGCTCTTGATCTTGGCCAGGATATCCGTGCCGCTCATATCGGGCAGGTTGAGATCGAGCAGCACCAGGGCCGGGCCGTTGAGCGCCGGGCCGTGCTGGTGGTTGAACAGATAATCGAGCGCCGTCGTGCCATCGGTGAAATGGGTGATCTCGTTCATGATGCCGGCACGGCGGATGTTCTTCTCGATCAGCCGGGCATGACCCTCGTCATCCTCGATCATCACGATGCTGACGGATCGTGTCTCGTTCATATCTTGCCCTCTATCTCGCTGAGCGTTGCCGGCAGCGTTAGCCGAAAGGTGGCGCCCTTGCCCAGTTCCGAGCTGACGTCGATCACGCCGCCCAGCCTATAGGCCAGCGCGCGGACATGTGCGAGGCCGATCCCCTCGCCCGGCTGATCCTGGTTGCCGGCGCGGCGGAACAGGTCGAACACGCGCTGGTGATCGGTCGGGCCGATGCCGCGACCATTATCTTCCACCTCGAAGGTGACGCGCGCACCATGGCGCTGCGCCCGGACCACGATCCGTCCCGGCCGCCCGGGTTGCAGATATTTCACCGCATTCTCGATCAGGTTCGAAAAGATCTGCTCGATCGCGAGCCGGTCGGTGACGATCTCGGGCAGCTCGCCTTCCGTCGTCAGCGTCGCATCGCGATCGTCCATCATATGCTTCAACGATCGGCCGATCGTCTCCACCAGCGCGACCATGTCGACCGGCGCCGGCGCGATCACCCGCCGGCCTTCGCGCGACAGCTTCAGGATCGCGTTGATCAGCCGGTCCATCTTCTGCGTCGAGGTGCGGATGAAGCCGATCGCCTCCGGCAGATCCTCACGCGCCGCCAGCCTGGCGTCTTCGGTGACGATGTGCGGCGCTTCTGCCTCGGCCCGGTCGATCAGATCGGTGATGGATGCGGTAGCGGCATCGAGTTCGGCGGTGAAGCCCATCACGTTGACCAGCGGACTGCGCAGATCGTGGCTGACGATATAGGCGAAGCGCTGGATCTCCTCGTTCGCGCGGGAGAGATCGGCGGTGCGCTCCGAAACCAGCTCCTCCAGGCTGTCGGCGAAGTCGCGCAGCGTATCGCGCGAGGCGGCGAGATCGCGCGTGTAGCGCAGGATCGTGGCGACCGATGCCAGGGCGACCAGCAGCAATATTACGCCGGCAGCCGCCAGTATGAGATAGAATAAGCGGACATTGTCCTGCTGCTCGGCGTCGCGCACCTTCAACAATTGTTTTTCGCGATCCCGCATTGCGATGCCGAGCTCGCGCAGCCGGATCATCCGCCTGGCATTGGCCTCGCCGTCGAATTCGGTGAACGCCAGTGCAAGCTGCCCGGTGCGGGCGAGCGCGATGGTGCGGTCGCGGCGTGCCTTTAATTCGGCGATCTGCGCCTCCAACCGAACGATGTTCGCCTGCTGCGCGGCATTGTCCTGGGTCAGGCCACGGACCCGCGCGATCGCCACCGGCAGCTTGGCCGCCACCTTGTCATACGTTTCGAGATAGGATTGCTGCCGCGTCAGCAGGTAGCCGCGGCGGCTGGTTTCGCCTTGCTCGATCAGCAGGCCGGCCTCGGCGATCGCGATCTCCACCTCATACGTGTGGTTGACCCAGCGGGTATGCTCCTGATTGCGCGATGTCAGCCACGCCGCGCCGATACCGGCCACGATCAAGGCGGCGAAGCCCAGCACCATGCAGGCGATCAGGAAGCGACCGAGCCTCTTGCCGGTGCCGATCCGGCGGACGATTTTACCAAGCATCGGGCGCTTGTTACGCAAACGTTGCGATAAGCGCCAGCCATGCCGAATTGAGCGAGATCAATCGTCCCACAGCAAGCTGCCCTGCAGCGTCGGCCGCCCGACCAGCCCGCCACCGCGCCGCCGCGCCAGCTCGGTTTCCGCCGTGAAGCGCACGTCGATATCACGGTCGCCGAGGAACTTGTGCAGGCTATCCTCGTCGATCTCCTGCCACGTCTTGCCCCGATCCAGGCCGAAGCGCACGCGCGGCAGCAGGCCCGGCTGGTTCGACCAGTCGATCAGCTGCGCCAGACTCGCTTCGTTGAGCATGTCGCGCAGGTGGAAGGCAGTGACATAGGCATCGGGAAAGGCCCGGTGCGCGGGCAACCCGCGTTCATGCTCGATGCCGTGAGGTTTACGCCAGTAACGCAGCACCTGGTTGGAGAAACTGGGGCTGTCGGGCCATAGCCTGAGCGCGCATTTCCACGTGCAGATCCAGTCCGCGCCGCGAGTCAGTGCCGGCGTACAATATTGTTGCTCGAAATCCGCCCGGTGCGCCGCCAGTGCCAGGCGGCGGGGATAGGGATCGAGCACCGGCCGCGCGACATCCTGCCAGAACGGCGCATCGGCCACCTGTTCGTCGAGGATATGGTGGATCGCTTGGGTGATCGGCGGGATCGGGCGCCCCGGATTGACGTAGCGCTGCCCGCCCTCGCCGTGCAGCTCCCAGCGCCCGTCGGTACCGAGCGCGACATCCTGCCAACCGACCTCGCACACGCCATGCGCCGGCGGCGCCTGGCCCGTGGTTTCAAGATCGACGACGCGGATGATGGAAGGTTGGGGAGGGGGCATTCCCGCCTAAGTGGCGGTTCGGGGGGAGAAAAGCCAGCCTTGTTGCAACTTGCCCACGCCGGTGGGCCAGGGCTCGTCCCCCGCAGAAAACCTTCAATCCGAGTTGGCTCGGTCGCACTAAGAAACATTACAGTCACGTTCTCCCGCGAAAGCGGGAGCCCAGGGTTCCAAACGCCGGCGCTCGTGGCCTTGGGCCCCCGCTTTCGCGGGGGAACAAGAGATACATCTTCGAAGATTTAAGCCTAGGAACAAGTCCGGGGTGACGGCTTGGGTGATGCAAACACACACCCGCACCGACATCCCCAGACCTGGCCGTTGCCGCCCGCAGCCGTGCCTCAGTGCCCCGCCTGTTCCCCGCGCACCAGGCCGCTTGCCGCCAATTGCGCGTCGATCTGCGCCAGCAGGCGGTCGAGCGCCGCCTGATCCTTGGCCTCGGCGCGCGCGACCAGTACGTCCTGCGTGTTCGATGCGCGCAACAGCCACCAGCCGTCGGGCGTGTTGACGCGCGCACCATCGGTCCGATTGACCTCGGCACCCTCGGCCTCGAGGCGCTCGAGCACTTCGTCGATCACCGCGAACTTGCGGGCTTCATCGACCTGGAAGCGCATTTCCGGCGTGTTGACGAGCGCCGGCATTTCGCCGCGAATCTCCGTCATCGACTTGCCGATCATGTGCACCGCGCGGATCAGGCGCACGGCGGCATATTGCGCGTCGTCGAAGCCGTAATAATCGTGCGCGAAGAAGATGTGGCCGCTCATCTCGCCGGCCAGCGGCGCATGCGTCTCCTTCATCTTGGTCTTGATGAGCGAGTGGCCGGTCTTCCACATCAGCGGCTCGCCGCCCAGTTCGGCAATGCGGTCGTACAGCATCTGGCTCGCCTTCACGTCGGCGATGATCGTGGCGCCGGGCAGTTCCTTGAGCACCGGTACCGCCAGAATGGACAGAAGCTGATCGCCCCAGATCACACGGCCTTGGCCGTCAACGGCGCCGATCCGGTCACCGTCGCCATCGAAAGCCAGTCCGAAATCGAGCTGCTTGTCGGCGACGAGTTGTTTCAGATCGGCAAGGTTCTTCTCTTCGGTAGGATCGGGATGATGGTTGGGAAAATCGCCGTCCACGTCGGTGAACAGCAGGTGATGCTCACCCGGCAGCAATTGGGTGAGCTTCTCGATCACCGGGCCGCTGGCGCCGTTGCCGCAATCCCAGCCGATGCGGTATGCACCCCCGGCATAGCCGGCGATCAGGCGCCCGACATAATCGTCCTCGATGTCGGCGGCGGTGACCGTGCCCTCGCCTTCTTCCCAGTCGCCAGTCTCGGCAAGGCGCGCCAGATCCTGAATGTCAGCCCCGAAAAACGGCAGATGCTGCAGCACCATCTTGAAGCCATTATACTCGGCGGGATTATGGCTGCCGGTTATCTGGATGCCGCCATCCACTTCTAGGATGGCCTCGGCATAATACAGCATCGGCGTCGGCCCCATGCCGGTGCGCACCACATCCACCCCGCCCGCGGTGAGCCCTGCGACCAAGGCGGCTTCCAATTCGGCAGAGGAATGGCGGCCGTCTCGGCCGACGGCAACACGCGTGCCGCCCACGCGCCGCACACGCGTCGCGAAGCCGCGGCCGATCGCGGTCGCGTCGGCGGTCCCGAGGGTCTTACCGACGATGCCGCGAATATCGTACTCGCGCAGAGACGTGGGGTCGAAACGATGCGTCATCGGGGCTCCTGTCGGATGATTGGTTCGGATGCGTAATCGTCGACGCCCGGAATTGGTTCAATTCCGCGCCAGCGGACGAAAACTCAGCAGGCGAAGCTGCTACCGCTTGAGCAGCACGTCGCGCGCTGCGTTGATCCGGCGTGTCAGATCGGCCGACCCGCCTTTGTCCGGATGGACCGCGTTCAGCAGCCGGCGGTGCGCGGCGCGAACCGCATCGGCATCCGCGGTCGCATCGACCCCCAGGATGGCACGTGCCTCGGCCTGATCGATCAGCTGCTTGGGCTGCGTCCGCCGCAGCAACAGCCAGCCGGCGAACATAATCAGCGCAAAAAGGATCAGCTTGGACATCAGGCGGGCTGCGGCTGGCGCGCATCGCGCTGCGCCGCCTCGGGCAGAGCGAGTGCCGCCATCATCTCGCGCAATTCCTGTCGTGCGGCGACATGGCTGAGCCCCATCCCGCCGAATTCGCCGGCGTCGAGCATGGTCAATCCCTTGGGGAACAATTCGCGGTAGATCACGCGTTCGCCCAGCCCCGGAATGATGCGGAAGCCGACGCGCTTGGAGAGTTGGTCGAGCGCCTCGGAAACGCGCCGCATGTTGCGCGCCTCGATATGCTGCACGCGGTTGCGGAGCACCACCCAGTCGATCGTCGATCCATCGGCCTTGGCGCGGGCCTTGCGCGCATCCCAGATCAGCTCGGCATAGAAGCTCGGCCGCGTCACCTTGTAAGTGTCGGGATCGACCTGCCCGATCAGATCGAAATCGACGAAGCTGTCGTTCATCGGCGTGACCAGCGTGTCGGCACGCTGCGCAGCCAATCGTGCGAAGGGATCGTCGCGGCCGGGCGTGTCGATGACTAGGAAATCGCTCTCCCCGCTCAGCCGTGCGAACGTCTCTTCGAACCGCTCCAGGCTCTCGCCGTCATGCGTGGCATGGCGCGGAATGGGCAGTTCGCGTCCGGTGCGCTTCTGCGTCTCGGCGCGATTGTCGAGGTAGCGGCCGGTGGTGCGCTGGCGGTGATCGAGATCGAGCGCCGCGACGCGGGCGCCACGCGCCTGCAGCGCGATCGCCACGTGCACCGCCGTCGTCGACTTGCCTGTCCCGCCCTTTTCATTGGCGAAGACGATGATGTGTGGCTTTTGCGCAACCGTCGCCAAGTGCTTGACCATCCTATGTTGATCGGCCGGACCGCGGCCCATAGAAGGCCCGTCCGTCCCCGCCCATCTATTCCGATCGCCCTTACCGAAGGCCTAGCCCCCGTGCAAACCATCCGTCAGCTCGACCTGCTCCGCAGTGGGATCGCCGACCTCCGCGCCGGGGGCGACCGTATCGCCTTGGTGCCAACGATGGGTGCGTTGCACGCCGGGCACATGGCGCTGGTCGAGGCGGCAAAGCGGCCCGGCACGCGCGTCGTCGCGTCGATCTTCGTCAACCCGCGCCAATTCGGACCGAACGAGGATCTCAGCCGCTACCCGCGCAAGGAAACCGCCGATACGCGGATGCTGACCGAAGCCGGCTGCGACCTGTTGTGGCTACCCCCGGTCGAGGTGATGTACCCGGCGGGCTTTGCCACCAATGTCAGCGTCGGCGGGGTCAGCGACGGCCTGGACGGGGCATCGCGCCCGGGCCATTTCGATGGCGTCGCCACCGTCGTCACCAAATTGTTCAACCAGGTCCGCCCCGACATCGCCTATTTCGGCGAGAAGGACTTCCAGCAGCTGGCGGTCATCCGCCGCATGGTCGCCGATCTCGACATGGGGATCGACATCGTCGGGGTGCCGACGCAGCGCGAGGATGACGGGCTCGCGCTCTCCTCACGCAACATCTATCTCGACGAGGCGGAGCGCGCAAAGGCCGTGGCGTTACCGCGCGCGCTCGGCGTCGCTGCGCGTGCCATTCACAAGGGCGATGATCCGGAAATTGCGCTCGTCGTCGCGCGCGACTCGCTGTTCGCCGCCGGGTTCACGATCGATTACGTCGAGCTCGTCGATGCCGAGACGCTGGGCGCGCCCGATCCGCTACGCGCGCGCTATCTGGTCGCGGCGGCACGACTCGGGCAGACCCGGCTGATCGACAACCTCGCCGTCGATCCAGGGGAGTAAGGCTAAATTGCCGTTAACCAATTGTTGACCTCGGCTTGGCATGGTCGGTTCAACGACAATGGTTAACAGGGATTAAGAGCATGGGCAGCAGCCTGAACAATGCACATTTCCCCTTCGACAGCCGCATCGCGGATGCCGCTCGGGGCAATATCGACGCCTATCTCGATCTTGGCATGGCCTATTCGAGCGGCGCCTCGGGCATGCGGATCGACCTGATCGAAGCGCACAAATGGTTCAACCTCGCCGCCGTTGCCGGCAATGAGGAAGCGCAGGCCTGCCGATCAGAAATAGCCGAGGACATGAGCGCGCGCGAAATCGCCAGCGCACAGGCCGCGGCACGCGCCTGGCTACGCAGCACGCAACGCGAGGCGGCGTAGCGTTACTCCTCCCCGGTACGGGGAGGAGTAACGCTCGGCTTCTTCAGCCGAGTGGTGGAGGAGGCCCTCCACAAGCGGTGCCGTTACCGGCCCACCCCCTCCGTCAGCCTGCGCTGCCACCTCCCCGTTTCGGGGAGGAGTTTACGCCATGGCCTTCTTCGCCGCTGGCTTCTTTGCGGCAGGCTTCTTCGCCGCGACCTTCTTCTCCGGCGCCGTGCCGTCCGACATCGCGGCAGCTGGCTTCTTCACCGCGGCCTTCTTGGCCGGCGCCTTCTTCTTAACCTTTTTCGCCGGGGCCGCCGCAGCGCGCGCGTCGATCAGCTGCGCCGCTTCTTCCAACGTCAGCGCGTCCTTCTCGATCGACTTCGGCAGGGTGGCGTTGGTCTCGCCATCGGTGACGTAGGCGCCGTAGCGCCCTTCCATCAGCTTGATCTCCGCCTCGGTGCGCGGATGCAGGCCAAGCACCTTGAGCGGTGGCTGCGCCCCGCGCTGCGGCCGCCCGCCGCCGGCCGCCGCTTCGGCGAGCTTGACCACTGCCGTGTTCATCCCCGTCTCGAACACGTCCGCTGTCGAGGTCAGCCGCGCATATTTGCCGGCATGCGCCAGATACGGCCCATAACGCCCGATCGAGGCGGTGATCGGCTCGCCCGTTTCAGGGTGCGTGCCGACCGTGCGTGGCAGGCTCAGCAGCTTGATTGCCCATTCGAGATCCAGCTCGCCCGGCAGATCCTTTGGAATCGATGCGCGCTTCGCCTCCTTGCCTTCGCCCAGCTGAATATAGGGCCCAAACCGCCCCGACTTGCGCTCGATCGGCAAGCCGGTCTCGGGATCCTGGCCCAAGGTTTCCGGCCCGGTATCCGCACCGTCCTCGCCGCCGGGCTGCCCAAAACGCCGCGTATATTTGCACTCAGGATAGTTCGAGCAAGCGACAAACGCGCCGAACTTGCCGCCGCGCAGGGCCAGACGCCCCTCGCCGCAATTGGGACACAGCCGCGCATCGCCACCATCAGCGTGTGCCGGGAATAGGTAGGGTTCAAGGAAGATATCAAGCTCGGCTGTTACTTCCGACGGCTTCTGATCCATCACCTCGGTAGTGCGCGGCTTGAAGTCCTGCCAGAACGCGGCAAGCACTGCCTGCCACTCCGCGCGCCCGCCCGACACTTCGTCGAGTTCGTCTTCCAGACCCGCGGTGTAATCGTAGCCGACATAGCGCTCGAAGAAGCGTTCAAGAAACGCCGTTACCAGCCGGCCCGACTCCTCGGCAAAAAAGCGGTTCTTCTCGACGCGCACATACGCGCGATCCTTCAGCGTCTTGATGATCGAGGCGTAGGTCGATGGTCGGCCGATGCCGAGCTCCTCCATCCGCTTGACCAAAGATGCCTCGGAAAAACGCGGCGGCGGCTGCGTGAAATGCTGCTCGGCATGCACCGCCTTCTTCGCCGGCGCATCGCCCTCGCGCAGGCGAGGCAGGCGCTTGGCGTCCTCGTCCTGGCTGTCGTCGCTGCCCTCTTCGTACAGCGCCAGATAGCCGGGGAACAACACCACCTGGCCGGTGGCCCGGAGGCCGGTATGCCCCGAGCCGTCAAGCAATTCTACCGTGGTCCGCTCCATCCGGGCGCTCGCCATCTGGCTGGCCAGCGCGCGCTTCCAGATCAGGTCATACAGCCGCGCATGATCGCCGGCGCCGACCTTGTCCTTGCCGAAATCAGTCGGGCGGATCGCTTCGTGCGCTTCCTGCGCGTTCTTGGCCTTGGTGGTGTAGACGCGCGGCTTATCCGGCACGTAGCTCGCGTCGTAGCGATTGGCGACGGCAAGGCGGGCGGCCGAGATCGCACTCGAATCCATCTGCACGCCGTCGGTGCGCATGTAAGTGATGGCCCCGTCCTCGTAGAGGCCCTGCGCGATGCGCATCGTGTGATCCGCCGAGAAGCCGAGCTTGCGCGAGGCTTCCTGCTGTAGAGTAGAGGTGGTGAACGGCGGCGGCGGGTTGCGCGAAGCGGGCTTGGTCTCGACCGTCTGAACGCTGAACCGCCCTTCCTCGACCGCAGCCTTGGCGCGCAGCGCAGCGCCTTCTTCGCCGATCGACAGCCGGTCGAGCTTCTTGCCCTCGAACGTCACAAGGCGCGCAACGAACGGCGTGCCGTCATGTTCGAAATCGGCGGTTACCGACCAATATTCCTGCGCCCGGAACGCTTCGATCTCGCGCTCCCGGCTGACGATCAGGCGTAGCGACACCGATTGCACGCGTCCTGCCGACTTGGCACCCGGCAGCTTGCGCCACAGCACCGGCGACAGCGTGAAGCCGACCAGATAATCAAGCGCACGGCGCGCGCGGTACGCGTCGATCAGATCGTCGTCCAATTCGCGCGGATGCTTCATTGCCTCGGTCACCGTCGCTTTGGTGATCGCGTTGAAGGTCACGCGCTGCACGTCTTTCGGCAGCGCCTTGCGGTTGCGCAGCACTTCCTGGACATGCCAGCTGATCGCCTCGCCCTCGCGATCCGGATCGGTCGCCAGGATCAAGCGGTCGGCGGTCTTGGCGAGATCGGTGATCGCCTTCAGCTGCTTCGACTTGTCGGCGTAATTTTCCCATTCCATCGCGAACCCCTCGTCGGGGTTCACCGAGCCGTCCTTGGGCGGCAGATCGCGGACATGGCCGTAGGAGGCGAGGACGCGATAGTCCGAGCCTAAGTATTTTTCGATGGTCTTCGCCTTGGCGGGCGATTCGACGATGACGAGCTGCATGGGGTGTGCTTGTGTCCTTACGTGTACGCGCGAGGGTGGCAACGCCGGGGGAGCGCCGTCAATAGGGGGCGCCAACGATCGGCGGCAAGTGCGCTCACGCCCTTGGCGCCGTCACGCGCCCGCTGCGCTCCAGCTTGCCCCAACCGACCACCACGCCGCGCACCGCCGCACCCAACGCCTTGAGCACGACATAATACATCACCTGGCGGTAGCCGATGCGCTGCGGGATCAGTAGCCAGAGCAGCCGCCAGCGCTCGCGCCGTTCCAGCGCAAAGGCGATGACGGCGGCGAGAAGGTCGATCGCGGTGAAGATCAGCCAGTAGAGCGCCATCGTCTCGACATCACCCGAACTCTGCGCCCAGCCATGCGCGCGCACCGTGAGCCAGGTGCCGATCAGACCGATGATCAGCGCCAGATCGATGATCGGCGAGATCGAGGCGAACAGGATCTGGAACAGGATCGCTTGCGGCAGGCCAACGCGGGCGAGGCCCTTCGGCCGACCCTGCGCAATTATGCCGCGATGCTTCCACAGGCATTGCAGCGTGCCGAACGCCCAGCGGTACCGCTGCTTGGCGAGTGCGCGGAAAGTCTCCGGTGCCTCGGTCAGGGCGACGGCATATTGGTCGTAATGCACAGCCCAGCCGAGCCGCTGGATGGCGATCGTCAGATCCTGATCCTCAGCCAGCGTATCGGCGGGATAGCCCCCCGCCTCGGCGATCGCCGCACGCCGCCATGCGCCGACCGCTCCGGGGACCACCGTGATGGCATCCAGCCGGGCCAGCGCGCGCCGTTCGAGGTTTTGCGCGGTGATATATTCCAGCGCCTGCCAGCGCGTGACGAGGTTCACGCGGTTACCGACCTTGGCGTTGCCAGCCACAGCGCCGAGCTTTGGTCCGAGCACCGGGTCGCCAAACCAGCGCGCGAGCCGGGCAATGGTGGTCGGCTCGAACTGGGTGTCGGCGTCGAGCGCGATGACGATCTCGCCGCTGGCCAGTTCCAGCCCACGATTGAGCGCGTGCGCCTTGCCGCCATTGGCGAGCGTCATCAAGCGGACGCGGGGCTCATCGGCAAAAGCCTCCGTCACCACCGCCGACGTACGATCGCGCGAGCCATCATCGATCACGATCACTTCCAGACGGACGTCGCTGCTCTCCAGCACCCGGCGCACGGCGCGCTCGATCACGCGCTCCTCGTTATAGGCAGGGATCAGCACGCTGACGAACAGGTTGGGGTCGAGCGGCGGGAACAACGTACGGGCCTCGCGTCGCGCCTGCCACAAGGCCAGCCCCGACAGCAGCAGCGCGCGAACGATACCCAAAGTGATGGCGATGCCGAACAGCCAGCCGAGCAGGATCTGCACATCGCCAAGCGCGGTGAACAGGCCGAGATCGATCCACGCCGCGACGCGATCGCCGGCCGAGATCGGCGGCATGACCGCCTCGTGACTTAGCCCGGCGAGGCGCGACACCGGCACGAAGGTAAAGCCCCGCGCGCGGAGTTCGCGGATGATAAGCGGCAGCGCCGCGACGGTCTGTGCGCGATTGCCGCCGGCGTCGTGGAGCAGCACGACCTGCGCGCTACGCTCGGCATCGCCGGCGGTGACCTGATCGACGGTGCGCTGAACGATCGCGGCGACGCCAGGCCTCTTCCAGTCATCCGGATCGACATGCAGGCCGACTGACAGATAGCCGAGTTGCTGCGCCTGCGCGACGGGCGAAATTTCGTCTGCGGTGGTCGGTTCGGCATCGCCGAAATAGGGCGCGCGGAATAGGCGCAGCGAATGGCCGGTAAAGGCCTGGAACAGCCGCTGGTTGGCGTTCAGCTCCAGCGTCGTCTGGCGATCGGTGGCGTTGGCCAGATTGGGGTGGGTGTAGGTGTGGCTGCCCACCTCATGCCCCTCGGCCACTTCGCGTACCAGCAGTGCGCGCTCTGTCAGCGCATTCTCGCCGACCATGAAAAAGGTCGCCGGCACGCCTTCGGCCTTGAGGATGTCGAGCACGCGCGGCGTCCACTGCTTGTCGGGCCCGTCGTCGAAGGTCAGCGCAATGAGGCCCGGTCGATAACCGGTTCGCTGGATCTGGTATGGCAAGGGTAGCCGATCGAACGTCACGTCGGCGATGCTGCCATCGGCGGCGACGCTCACCCGCCGCGCGCCATCCACCGGCGTCGCGCCGATGCGCAGGATCTCGCCGCTGCCCTCGATATCGACATTGGTGCTGGCGGAGATCGCGCTGATCGCCCCGGCTTTGGGCAACGCCCGATGCGATCGCCCGAATAGCTGCCACAGCGCCGGATCCTCCGCGCCCAATCGCCACAAGGCCACAGCCTGCAGACCGTTGCCGGACAGCCATTTCAGCTGGTTGTAGGCCGACGCTGCATCCAGCATCCACACGTCATGCGTCCGACCGGCCTCGGCATACGCGAAATGGCTGTTGCCGCTCTGTTTGTCATACACCGGCTTGACCGCGGAATCGTGGGCCGCCAGCCACGCTTCCTCGATCGACGGCGCATCCGTCGTGCCGCCGGCGGTCCAATCATAGGCGTAATTGCCGAACGCCACGACGAGCTTGCCGCGCGGTATGCCTTGCGCCGAGCGCGCGACCTGCTCGATGAACCAGCGCTGCGACGCGATCGGGCCCGCCTCCCCGCCCTGATAATGCTCGTCATAGGCCATCAGGAACAATCGGTCGGACACTGCGGCGAAGGCCGGCAAATCCCAGCCGGGATTGCCGACCGGTGCGGCCAGCGCCACCACCAGCCCGCGGGCGCCGAACCGCGCCTTCGCCTCGCGCAGGAACAGCCGATAGTTCGACAACGCATCGCCCGGCAGATCCTCGAAATCGAAGAACACGCCGCCTGCCTGGTTGGTACGCAGCATCGCGTCGATCTGCCCCAGCGCCACTGCCCGCGCGCGCGGATCTGCGAGCAGCGCCGCCATGCCTGGACCGTCCCAGTCGCCGTCCTTGGCATTCTGCACCATCGGCAGCAGCTTGGGCCGGTGCGCCGCTGCGCTGATGATCGCCTTGCCCGCCGCGTCGGGGAACATCGTCACCGCATGGTTGCCCCCGGTAATCGACATCCAGCCTGGGATCAGCCAGTCGAGCTCACCGATATGGCGGCGTAGCGAGGCCGTGCTGGCATCGTCCCAGGGCGCGTGGAAGGCAATGGCGAGCGGCGCCTCGGCCGGCTGCGTTCCGAGCATTCGCCGCGCGTAGCGCAGCGCATGGCGCAGCTTCGGGCCATGCTGCCCCGCATTCGCCTCGGCCCCAAGCCCATGGACCGGCGGCCGCTCGACCGCAAAGGGCAGAGGCGGCTGCGGCAGCACGTCCAGGATCGAGCCGACGAACAATATGCCTGCCAGCAGCACGAGCGCTACAAACGCGGCCTGTGCCAGACGAAATCGGCGGCGGCGGCGGCCCGAGGCATCGTAGAAGATCGGTTCGGCCACGTCGGTTTCTTCTCGTTGGTAGCGGCATTGGCGACATTTGCAGCCGCTCGCACGATCGCCGCGCTGAGCGATGCGTACGTCCGGCGGCGACGAACTACAATCCGGCCTCGCTCGGTGCCGGCTTCCCCATCATGACAGGCCGACCCGCCCGCCGGCGTGACGCTCCAGCCGCCCGGCCAGTTCCAGCTCGAGCAGCACCGTCTGCACGATCGCCGGCGCCATGCCGGACTGGCGGATCAACTCGTCCACCGCCACCGGCACGGGGCCCAGCAATGTCACGACATCCTGGCGTTCGGTGTCGCTCGCGTCCTCGGGCGGCGCGCTATCGAAGCGGCTGGCACCCGAACGCACCATTCGGGCATCGATCGGGCGCACCGTCTCCAGCACGTCCGCCGCGGACTGGATCAGCACTGCGCCATCGCGGATCAGGCCGTTACAGCCCTGCGCTCGCGGATCGAGCGGGCTGCCGGGTACCGCCATGACTTCCCGGCCCGCCTCGCCCGCCAGCCGCGCGGTGATCAGCGAGCCCGAGCGGGGGGCGGCCTCCACCACCACGGTGCCGACCGCCAGCCCGGCGATGATGCGGTTGCGGTACGGGAAGTGCCGCGCACGCGGTTCGGTGCCCGGCGGCTGTTCGGCGACCAGCAGGCCATCGCTGGCGATCCGCTCCTGCAGGGCAGCATTCTCCGGCGGATAGACCACGTCGAGCCCGCCCGCGATGACGCCGATCGTGCCGCCGCCCGCGGTCGATCCTCCGACCGCACCAGCATGCGCCGCGGTGTCGATGCCGCGCGCCAGCCCCGAGACCACGGCAATACCCTGGTCGGCCAGCTCGTAGGCGATCTGCCGGGCAAAGCGGCAGGCAGCAGCCGAGGCGTTGCGCGCGCCGACCATCGCCACCCCAGTGCGGCCGAGCAGCGCGAGATCACCGCGCACCGTCAGCGCGGGCGGCGCGTCGTCGAGCTCAGCCAGCAAGGCTGGATACGCGGCATCGCCGATGAACAGGTGTCGCCCGCCCATCCTGGCGACCTGCGTCAATTCGCGCTCGGCGATGCCGGCATCGGCCACTGTCGGCGCGCGACCACCGCCACGTTGTGCCAAGCCCGGCAGCGCCTCGATCGCCGCCGCGGCATCGCCGAAGCGTGATACGAGCTGGCGGTAGGTGACCGGGCCGATCTGCGCGGTGCGGATCAGCCGCAGCCGGGCGACCGCCGCGGCATCAGCCATGTTTGCGCCCCAGGCGTGGCTCGGTGCCGGAAAGCAGACGATCGATATTCTCGCGGTGCTTCCACAGCACCAGCAGGCAGAGCGCGATCAGCAGCAGCACGATATCGAATTGGGCATAGAAAGCGGCGCTCACCGGCGCGCTGATCGCCGCCCCCATGCCGGCGACCGAGGAGATGCGCAGGGCCGCCAGCAGCCCGAGCCACACCGCGGCATAGATCAGCCCGCACGGCCAGTGCAGCGCGAGCACGATGCCCATCAACGTCGCGACGCCCTTGCCACCACGGAACTTCAGCCAGACCGGATACAGATGGCCGAAAAACGCCGCCGCTGCAGCGACCACGGCAGTGCCGGGGAACAGCCACTCGCACAGCATCACCGCCAGCCAGCCCTTGAAGCCATCGAGCAGCAAGGTGGCGGCGGCCAGTCCCTTGCGCCCGGTGCGCAGCACGTTGGTCGCGCCGGTATTGCCGGACCCGATCTGGCGCAGATCGCCGGCGCCCGCGGCCCGCGTCAGCAACACGCCGAACGGGATCGAGCCCAGCAGATAGCCGAGCAGCAGGGCCAAGGCCGGCGCCATCCAGAGATATTCGGTCAGCAAGATACGTGCGGCCCCCTTATGTTCGCTTATAGCGGGACTCCGCCTGCCTGCCAACAATCTCCATCAACCGGCTTCACGCCGCGCCGCGGGGCGGTAAGGAGGAAGCATGAGTGACAAGCGCCCGATCCTGTTCTTCGATTCCGGTGTCGGCGGATTGTCGGTGCTCGGCCCCACCCGCGCGCTGCTGCCACAGGCCCCGTTCGTCTATGCCGCGGATTCGGCGGGCTTCCCGTACGGCACCAAGAGCGAGGCGGAGATCGCGGTGCGCGTGCCGGCATTGCTTGGGCGGCTGGCGGAGCGCTACCGTCCACGGCTGATCGTCATCGCCTGCAATACCGCGTCTACCATCGCGCTCGCCGACGTGCGCGCGGCGCTGGATGTGCCGGTGGTCGGCACCGTGCCTGCGATCAAGCCCGCCGCCGAGGTGAGCGCCACGCGCGTGATCGGCGTGCTCGGCACTGACGCCACGGTACGCCAGCCTTATGTCGACGATCTTGCCGCGCGCTTTGCCGGTGACTGCCTGGTGCTGCGGCATGGCTCGGCCGAACTGGTCGCGCTGGCCGAGGCGAAACTGCACGGCAGGGCCACCGATCCAACGCGCTATGCCGCGATCCTGCAAGGGCTGTTCGGGCAGGAGGGCGGGATGCGGATCGACACGATCGTCAATGCCTGCACGCATTTCCCGCTGGTGGTGGACGAGTTGAAGGCAGCGGCGCCCGGAATCCGCTTCGTCGATGGCAGCGCGGGGATCGCGCGGCGGATTGCGTATCTCGTCGGGGATCAGGATTGGCCGTCGGCGGCAGGCATTGGCCGTGCCGTGTTCACGCGTGCGGATGCAGCTAGCGAAGCGCTGGTGCCCGCCCTGGCCACCTTCGGCCTGGATCGTATCGAAGCGCTGTAGCGCGCGATGCCGCTGGAAATGGCCGCAAACTGGCGCTAGGGCGCTTGGATGGACGCGGACCTCAAACGCACGCGCGGAGTCGATTACTCGCGCATCTTCAGCCAGGCGATCGACCGCCTGCACGTCGAGGGCCGCTACCGCGTGTTCATCGACATCCTGCGCAACAAGGGCGCTTTCCCCAACGCGCGCTGCTTCGCCGGGCATAACGGCCCGAAGCCGATCACTGTGTGGTGCTCGAACGATTACCTCGCGATGGGGCAACATCCCGACGTGATCGCCGCGATGGAAGCGGCATTGCACGATGTCGGTGCCGGCTCGGGCGGCACCCGCAACATCGGCGGCAACACGCATTACCATGTCGATCTGGAGGCGGAACTCGCCGATCTGCACGGCAAGGAAGCGGCCTTGCTGTTCACCAGCGGCTATGTCTCGAACGAGGCGACACTGGCAACCTTGGCCAAGATCCTGCCCGGCTGCATCATCTTTTCCGACGAGATGAACCATGCCTCGATGATCGCCGGCATCCGCAATTCCGGCTGCGAAAAGCACGTCTTCCGCCACAATGACCTCGAGCATCTCGAGGAGTTGCTCGCCGCGGTCGATCCGCAGGCGCCCAAACTGATCGCGTTCGAAAGCGTCTATTCGATGGAAGGGGACGTCGCACCGATCGCAGCGATCTGCGACTTGGCCGACAAATACAGCGCGCTGACCTATCTCGACGAAGTCCATGCGGTCGGCATGTATGGCCCGCGCGGTGGCGGCATCTCCGAACGCGAACGCGTGGCCGACCGGCTGACGATCATCGAGGGAACGCTGGCCAAGGCGATCGGCGTGATGGGCGGCTACATCACCGCCGACCAGACGATCATCGACGTGATCCGCAGTTATGCGCCGGGCTTCATCTTCACCACTAGCCTGTCCCCTGTGTTGGTCGCCGGGGCACTGGCCAGCATCCGCCATCTGAAAAGCTCGAATGTCGAGCGTGACGGGCAGCAGGCGGCGGCCGCGATGCTGAAGACGATGTTCGCCGATGCCGGGCTGCCGGTGATGAACTCGACCACGCATATCGTGCCGTTGATGGTCGGCGATCCGATCAAGGCCAAGAAGATCAGCGATATCCTGCTTGCCGAGTACGGCGTGTACGTGCAGCCGATCAATTATCCGACCGTGCCGCGCGGCAGCGAGCGGCTGCGCTTCACGCCGGGCCCGGCGCATGACGAGGCGATGATGCGCGACCTGACCAGCGCGCTGGTCGAGATCTGGAGCCGGCTGGAACTGCGCAAGGCCGCTTGATGGCCAAGCGCAACGCTGCAGACTGGACGCTGGCGCAAGGCAAGGCCGGCGGCAGCACGACGATCATCCGTGCCCTCGCGCGCGTGCCGCTGGCAGAGCAGCGGAGCGCCCGCCCGGTGCTGGTGCTGGTCACCTGGGAGTTCGATGGGACCGCGACCGCCGGCATGCCGGACCGCGCGACCTACGACCGAATCACCGACTTCGAGGAAGTCATCTTCGATTCGATCGCAGCCGAAGATTGGGCGACCGAAGCTGCCGCGATCACCGGAAACGGCGCGAAGCAATGGCGCTATTACACCAACGACGGCGAGGACTTCGCGAAGCGATTCAGCGAGGCGCTGGACGGCCATCCGCGCTATCCCGTCGAATTAGAGGCTGCCCCTGATCCGGAATGGCAAGGGCTGCGCGAAGTACAGCCGGCGGCTTGATCCGCGGCGCGGCCGACGATCACAGATAGGCGATCGCCAGCGTCAGACCGCCGAGACCAAGCGAGAGCGGCAAGCGGAGGCTTAGCCACCAGGACGGCGCGATGCCGATCCGCCGCAACTGCCAATCGACGCCGAGCGAGGCGATCAGCGCCGCAGCCAGCATCACGAGCGAGGGTTGCGGCCAAGGTTCCCCGACCATCCAGGGATAGGCGCTGGCAAAGGCGATCAGCGAGGGCACGACGGCCGCGATCCAGAGCCAGCGTGGTGCCGTGCCGCTGGCGGCGGCTAGCCCCCACCATGTTCCCCCCAGAAAGCTGAGGATCAGCGCGGCATAGGCAAAGGCGCAGGCCAGAGCGACATAGCGCGCCTCCGGGTTGCCGCCAAGCAACGCGAACATCGCCAAAGCTTGCGGCAGCAGCCCGGCCAGCCCGAGGAAGCGAGGCCAGAGCGGCGGGAGCGATGGGAGTGCGGGCTGAGTTTGCATGGCCGGGTTAACCCACCACCCGCGCCGCGAGTTGCGTCAGTCGCCAAATCGTCCCGCGCGGTAGAGCAAGGTGATCGCGACGCGACGGTTGCGCGGATCGGACGGGTTGGAGATGATCATCGGCTCGCGATCCGCCACGCCCTCGATCCGCTCGAAGCGCTTTTCCGGGATGCCACCATAGAACAAACGGCGACGCGTCGCTTCCGAGCGGCTGGACGACAGGATCCAATTGTTCATCGCCAGCGGATCGTCATAGGCGAGGCTGTCGGTGTGACCACGGATCATGATCGGGTTGTCGGTGTCGCGGATCGATGCGGCGATCAAGCCGATCAGCCGGGATGCTTCCGGATCGAGCTGCGTTGTGCCAAGCGCGAACATAGAATAATCGGCATCGTCCAGCAGATCGATACGCATTCCATCACGCGTGCGGGTGAAGCGGACGTGATTAGCGAGCTTAGCCAGCTTCGGGTTAGCCGCCATCTGACTTTCCACCCGGCGCTTCATCTTCTCGAAGTTCTGTAGGTCCTCTGCGCCCAGCCTTGCTCTGTTCTTGAGTGATCCCTTCTGCCCGGTACCAACGTTACTGCCGCCGGTCGAATCGGCGGGGATGGTCATCGAACGGGTGCCGGTTTGGGCGGCTTTGTGGGGGTAATTATCCTTGTCAATGATCGAGGCGCCGCCGAACAGGCCGTTCGAGCCGGCGCTGTTCTGCTTGAGGTCGATCAGCGTGGGCGCGAAATAGTCGGCGAGCGCGCGGCGCTGCTTCTCGCTGGTGGCGCCGAGCAGCCACATGAGCAGGAAGAAAGCCATCATCGCGGTCACGAAATCGGCATAGGCGACCTTCCAGGCGCCGCCGTGATGGCCGCCCTGCGCTTCGACATAGACCTTCTTGTAGATGATCCTGAGCGGCTGGTTGCTGCCGTGCGGTGCCCGCGCCGCCATCTCAGCGGCCCCTGAGGCCGTCGAACACTTCGGCGAAATTGGGCTGGTTGCCAACCGCAATGCCCGAGCGCGCAGCCTCGATCACCAGCGGCTGCGGATGGCCATGCAGGGAGGCGATGATGATCTGTTTCACCACATGGTAGATCGCGGCATCGGCGGCGATCACCTGCTGCAGCCGATTGGCGAGCGGGGCGACGATACCGTAAGCGAGCAGCACCCCCAGGAACGTGCCGACCAGCGCCGAGCCGATCATCGCCCCCAGGATCGCCGGCGGCTTGTCGATCGCGCCCATCGTCTTGACCACGCCGAGCACCGCCGCGACGATGCCGAGCGCCGGCAGCGCATCGGCCAGGCTGACGAGCGTGGCGTGCGGATTTTCCACCTCGTGGTGGTGGGTCTTGATCATGTTGTCCATCACGTCCTCGACCGCATGCACGTCGAGCGTGCCCGACGAGACGACGACCAGGCGCAGCGTATCGGCGATCAGGTTGACCAGCGTGCGATCGGCCAGCAGGCGCGGATAATCGGCGAAGATCGCGCTCGACTGCGGATCCTCGACATGCGGCTCGAGCGCGATCGGCCCCTCGGTGCGGAGCATCTTCATCAGCTTCGACACCAGGAAGATCGTGTCGAGATAATCCTGCTTCTTGTATTTCGGCCCCTTGAAAGCCTTGGAGAGTCCGGAGCCCAGCGCCTTCAGTTCCTTGCCCGAATTGCCGATGATCAGCGCGCCGACCGCGGCGCCGCCGATGATCAGCATTTCGTGCGGAATCGCTTCCATCACCGGGCCCAGCGCGCCGCCGGTGATCGCGAACCCGCCGAAGATCATGACGAGCAGGACGACAAGGCCAATAATTGGAAGCATGCGCTGGTGAAATTCCCCTGTGGATGCGGACCCGCCGGGCCCCCACCCGTTACATGATGGCTAACGCGATTTCGTGGTGAAGCCGTTAACCGAGCGGCTCATCGCAGATAATCGAACAAAGAAAGCGCGCTCAGCTTGGAGAAGCTGGACTGGGTCGCCTGCAGCACGGTCATGGTCTTTTGAAGTTCGGTGATGGTGGCCATGATGTCGGTATCTTCAAGCCCGCTGCGATCGATCTCGCGCGCGAGCGCGACGTCGCTCAGCCGATCGCTTTCGAGATCGAGACGCGCTGCGCGCGCACCGACCGAGCCGCGTGCGCCCCCGACCTGCGCCAGCACCGATTTCAGGCTGTTGCCCGCATCCGCTGCGGCAGCGGTGGCGCCATCGTCCTTGATCAGCGCGGTGGCGAGTTTCGAGATGACCGCGAACATGTCACTGGGCCCCGAGGCCGTGGCAATGCCGCCGAACAGGCGCGCGGCACTGTCGGTCGCCTGGACGTCGATGCCGTCTCCGACCGGGATTGGCGACACTTCCCCCGCGCCGGTGAAAGCGACGCTGCCGTCGCTTGCCTGCACCACCGCATTGTCGCCCGTGGCAGCGCCGAACAAAGCCTCGCCACGCCCATCCTTGGCGTTGGCGAGCGCGACCAGATCCTGCACGATCACGGTCAATTGCTGGCCGATCACCTTGCGGTTCTCCGGGGACAGCGTGCCGTTGTTCGCCTGCGTCGCCAGCTCGGCGGCATGCTGCAACTGGCTTTCGATCGCGGCCAGCGTGGAATCGGATTGGGCGAGCAGCGACTTGGCCAGGGTGATATTGCTGCCATAGGTCGTGTCGTCGGCCGTGCTGCGCTTGATCAGCGAAAGGCTCTGGAAAGCGGCGACATCGTCCGACGCCGTGTTGACCTTTTTCGAGGTCGCGAGCTGCGTCTGCAACGTGTCGGCGCGCACCGACAATTGCTGCATCAGGCTGGTCGATCGATCGTAAAGCTGGCGGGTGCTGATCTGCATGGTGCGTTACCGGATCTCGAGGAGCGACTGGAGCGTCTCGCGCGCGACCTGGATGATCCGCGACGACGCCTGATAGGCTTGCTGGAAGCGCAGCAGATCGACCGCTTCGGTGTCCAGATTGACGCCGCTGACCGTATCGCGCGCGTTGACCGCCGTGTCGCGTATCGCGCTTTGCGCCTCGGCGACCGACTTGCGCGCGTTCAGGGCAGAAGCGTTTCCGGCAACCAGCGCGGTGACGGCTGCCTCCGCCTTGCCGGTGACGCGCACGGCATCGAAAGCGGCGATGTTGCCGTTGTTGCGCGATCCACCGCCGGTTGATGCTGCGGCAATGCCGCGCGGATCGGTGAGCGCCAAGGAGATGTCCGATGGCGATGCGCCGACCGCGAACATCTCCGATCCCGACTTGCCGTTGAGATCCTCGCCACCGCTTTGCACCGCATTGACGCCATCGACGAAGCCGGCGGCGATCGTGTTCAACTGATCGCGCGCGGCAACGAGACGCGCCGCACCTTCGGCCACGCCGGCAAGCACCCCGCCGCCCGGCGACAGGCTGGAGATCGTGTCCCCGCGCTGTACCGAGAAGGACACCGCACCCTCTGCGTTGCGCGCGTAGCTGACATGCCCCGCTTCGCTGCCCGCGACGAACACCGGGCCGGTGGCATTCCCGAGCCGCACGGTGGAACGGCCGGCGGCATCGGTGGTGACCGACACGTCGCTGATCGCGCTCATCTGTTCGAGCAGTTGATCGCGCTGGTCGAGCAATTGCGCCGCGCCGGCGGTGTTCGGCTGGGCGCGGCCCAGCGCATCGTTGATCTTGCCGAGCGACGCACCGAGCGCGTCGAGGCTGGCGGTAGCATCGGTCCCGGCGGCATCGAGTTCGATGGTGATGGCATCGAGCGCCTTGCCCGTGCCGGCAAAGGCGGTGGCAACGGCGGTGGCGGATTCAAGCAACGCCTGGCGCGGCGTGGTCGCCGATGGATCGGCGGCGATCGCCTTGGTCGCGTTGAAGAAGCTGGTCAGCCGCGTGCCGAGCTGCGTGCCGTTGAAGGTCGTCTCGATCCGGTCGAGCCAGCCGATCGCGGTTTCCGAGCGCGCGAGATCGGCCCCGGCAGCGCGCACGTCGGCACTGCGGAACTGGTCCGCGGCGCGGCTGACGCCCGACAACAGCACGCCGTTGCCCTCATCGATGCGCCGCGTGAACCCACCGGTGGCGGACGACAATTCGCTCAGCGTCGTCGCACGGCGCGCATAGCCGGCCGTGCCGGCATTGGCGATATTCTCCGACACGGTGGTCAGCGCGCTCTGATAGGCGCGGACGCCGCTGGCGCCGATGCCGAGCAGGTCGCTCACGAGGGCGTGCCTCCGGCATGTCCGGCGTCAGCCTCCGCCGCGGTTGCAGTCTGGGCTTGGGCCTTGGCCAGGAAATCGACCATCGCCTTGCCGATGCCGAGCGGCGCGGTATCGGCCATCGACTGCGCGACCTTCTGGTCCTGCATCTCGCGGAACGTGTCGAGGCCCTTGCTCTCGAACAGGTCGCTGGCGAGATGGGCTTGCCGCATCGATTTCATCATCATGCCGACGAACACCGCTTCGAACTGCTTGCCCGCTTTCTCGAGATTGGCGCGGCTGCCGAGACGGCTGGTATCGGTCGAAATGCCGGTGGTCGGCTGGACGGCCGAGATGACGGGAATGTCGCTCATAACACGATCAACTCCGCTTTCAGCGCGCCCGCTTCCTTCAGCGCCTCGAGAATGGCGACGAGATCGGCAGGCGACGCGCCGATGGCGTTGACGGCCTTGACGATATCGCTGAGCTTGGGGCCGGGCGAGATGAGGAACATCTGCCGTTTCTCTTCCTCCACCGCGACATTCGAGCGCTGCTCCAGCGCCGTCTGCCCCTGGCTGAAGGGGGCGGGCTGGCTGACGCGCTGCTGCTCGTCGATGCGCACGGTGAGCTTGCCGTGGGTGACCGCCGCCGTGCCGACTCGCACCGCGGAATTGATCACGACGGTGCCGGTACGCGCATTGACGATGACCTTGGCCGAAGGCTCGGCCGAGACGACGTCGAGATTCTCGATCGCGCTCATCAAGGTCGCGCGCACGTCGCCGCCCTGCGGCGCGCGCACCGACACCGAGACGGCGTCGATCGCCTGCGCGGTGCCGAAGCCGAAGCGCGCGTTGATCGCGCCGGCGACGTTCTGCGCGGTGGTGAAATCGGCACGTGCGAGGTTGAAGGTGAGTGCGGGCGACGTTTCAAAACCGGTCTGCACCGCGCGCTCGACCGTCGCACCTTCGGGGATGCGCCCGGTGCTGGGCACGTTGACGACGATGGTCGAGCCGTCCTTGCCCTCTGCGCCGAGCCCGCCGACGGCAAGGTTGCCTTGTGCCATGGCGTAGATCTGGCCGTCCGCGCCGAGCAGCGGCATGAGGATCAGGCTGCCGCCACGCAGCGACTTGGCCTTGCCCATCGAGGCGACGGTGATGTCGAGCCGCTGGCCGGGCTTGGCGAAGGCGGGCAGATCGGCGGTGACCAGCACGACGGCGGCGTTCTTGAGCCCCGGATTGGCAGAGGCGGGGAGTTGCAGGCCGAAGCGCGAGGCGACGGCCTTCAGCGACTGGACGGTATATTCGAGATTGTCGTCGCCGGTGCCGGGGAGGCCGACCACCACGCCGTAGCCGGTCAGCTGGTTGGAGCGGATGCCCTGGAAGCCGCCGAGATCTTTCACGCGGTCGGCGGCGGCGGGGGTGGCGATCAGGAGCGAGGTAAATGCGGCTATCATCCCTAGCACCGTTCGTCCTGAGCTTGTCGAAGGACGTGCCCGGAACACGCCCTTCGACAGGCTCAGGACGAACGGGTGGAGGGTGTCGAGCAAGCTGAAGGACATGCGCATCAGAACGGACTCACCACGGAGAAGAAGCGGCTGAGCCAGCCCTGGCGGCTGGCGCGGGCGACGTCGCCCTTGCCGGTATAGGCGATCTGCGCATCGGCGACGCGCGTGGAGGCCACGCGGTTGTTGGCGTCGATATCCGCCACGCGGATCAGCCCCTTGATCTGGACGAATTCGTCGCCGCGGTTGAGCGTCACGCGCTTCTGCCCCTGAACCAGCATCGTGCCGTTGGGAAAGACCTTCGCGACCGTGACGCTGACTTCGCCCGACAGCGTGTTGGACTGATCGGTCTGGCCGGTGCCGTTGAAGTTGCGCTTGCCGCTGACGCTCGCATCGCTCGGGTTGAACAGCGACAGCGGGCCGGAGCTTGGCGGGGTGATGCCGAAGCCGCCACCCGAATCGAGCTTCGAACTGGCCGATTTGGACGCCACCGTGCGTTCGACCAGCACGATGGTCAGCGGATCGCCGACGCGGTGCGCGCGCGATCCCTCGATCAGCGAGGCATAGCCGTCATTGACCTGGAAGATCGATCCGGTGGCAACCGCGGGCGCCGGCGGCGGGAGATCGATCGGCCGTGCAGCGGAGAAATCCTCAACCGCGCGCTTCTTGCCGAACAATCCGGCATCGGCGGGGCTGGCGACGACCGTGGCGGCGGCGAGCAGGAGCGGTAGCGTCTTCATGACATTAACCATCAGATATTCTGGTTAACATATTTGAGCATGTCGTCGGTCGCGGAGATCATTTTCGAGTTCACCTCATACGCGCGCTGCGTCTCGATCATGTCGACCAGTTCCTCGACGACGTTGACGTTCGATGCCTCGAGCATGCCCTGGCGAATGTTGCCGCGACCATCCAGGCCGGCGACGCCTAGGTTCGCCGCGCCGCTGGCGGCAGTCTCGGTGAGGTAATTGTCGCCCTGGGCGAGCAGGCCGGCGCTGTTGGGGAAATTGGCGATCTGGATCTGGCCGAACTCGCTCGGGTCGGTCTGGCCGGGTACGATCGCGCTGACCGTGCCATCGGTACCGACGGTGATCGTCGTCGTGCCTTCGGGCACGGTGATGCCGGGCATCACCTGATAGCCCTCCGACGTGACCAGCAGCCCTTCGGAGGAGCGCGAGAAATTGCCGGCGCGGGTGTAGCCGAGCGTGCCACCGGGCAGCTGGACCTGGAAATAGCCGTCGCCGTCGAGTGCCAGATCGAGCGAATTGCCGGTGGTCTGCATCGACCCTTGCGTATCGATGCGCGCCGTACCCTGGATGCGCACGCCGGTGCCGAGGTTCAGGCCAGTGGCGTATTTGGTTTCCGACGTGCTCGGCGCGCCGGGCGCCTGCACCGTCTGGTAGGCGAGCGTCTCGAATGCGGCGCGGTCGCGCTTGTAGCCCGTCGTGTTAACGTTTGCGAGGTTGTTCGAGATCACGCGCATCCGCATGTCCTGCGCGTCCAGCCCGGTGCGGGCGATGTGCATTGCGGCACTGCTCATGGTCGTTGCTCCCTAAACTCGTTGATCAGGACGGCAGGCGCATCAGGGATGCGCCGCTTTCGTCCATGGTCTTGGCCTCTTTGAGGAGGTTGGCCTGCACCTCGTACGAGCGCTGGTTCTCGATCATGTCGACCAGCGCCTGGGTCATGTTGACGTTGGATCCCTCCAGCGCGCCGCCGCTCACCTTGGCGTCCAGATCCTCCGGCAGCACGCCGCCGCCCTTGACGTGCAGCAGGTTGTCGAGCCCCTTGACGGTCTGCGTGCCGCGGGTGCTGACGAGCTTCAGCTTGTCGATCACCTGCGGGTTGGCGGCATCCCCGCCGACCGGCACGATGCTGATCGTGCCGTCGCCGGCGATCGTCAGCGATTGCGACGGCGGGATGGTGATGGGCCCCCCCGACCCCATCACCGGGAACCCGTCGCCGGTCTGCAACACGCCGCTGTCGGTGACCTGCAGGTCACCGCGGCGGGTATAGGCCTCTTGGCCGTCGGGCGCCTGCACGGTCAGCCAGGCATCGCCGGTGACCGCGACGTCGAGCGGTCGGCCGGTCTGCATCACGGTGCCGGAGCGGCGATCGGCGTCGATCACTTCCTCGGATGCCGGCGCGCGTGTGTCGAACCCGGAACCCTTCACGTCGAGCCGGTCGAACACCACACGGTCGGCGCGGAAGCCGATCGTCGAGGCGTTCGCCATGTTGTTGGCGATCGCGGCCTGCGACGCCATGTGCGCCTTCAGCCCCGAGGCCGCGGTGTAGACCAGCTTGTCCATTCAGGATGTCCCGACGATCGCGTGGATTACGAGCGGATGTTGAAGATGGTCTGCGAGATCTGGCTGGCGGTATCGAGCGCCTTGGCATTGGCCTGGAAATTGCGCTGCGCGGCTATCAGGCCGACCAGTTCCTCGGTGATGTCGACATTCGAGCGTTCGATCGTGCCCGACATCAGGTTGCCGAGGCCCTTTTCGCCCGCCGCTCCGCCGACCGGCTCGCCCGACACGCCGGTCGATGCCCAATAGGAATTGCCGAGCTGGCGCAGGCCCGAGGGATTGGAGAAGTTGGCCAGCGCCACCTTACCCAGCGCCTGCGTGTCGCCGTTCGAGAAGCTCGCCTTGACGATGCCGTCGGCGCCGACGGTGACGCCCTGCAGCAGCCCGACCGCCTTGCCGTCCTGCGTGCGCGAGGCGACGTTGAAGGGGGCCGCCAGCTGTGTCGTGGCGGTGCCGAAATCGAGCGTCAGCCGCTGCGTGGCCGTGGTACCGGCAGGCGTGAAATCGTCGAACGCGATCGGCGTCGCGGGTGCGGTGATCTTGCCCGTGGCATTGAAGGTGAGCGTCGCGCCGGCAGTGCCACCGCTAGTCAATTCCTCGTCGCCGACGAAGCTGTGCACGCTCCACGTGCTGACCGGCGGCGTGCCGGTCGGCAGCGTTTCGCGCTTGAAATATTGCGTCATGGTCAGCGGGTTGCCGGTACCGTCATAGATCGTCGTCTGCGCCGACTGGTTGTAGCTGGTGGGATCAAAACGGTCGAAGGTCGCCTTGGCCGGCACGCCCGCGCCGGCCGACAGGTTAACGGCCAGCTTGACGTTGCCGGTGGGCATCGCATTGCCCGATCGCTCGGGCAGCTTGAGCGAGATGGTCGAATCGAGCCCGGTGGCGGTCACCTCGCCCGACGCATCGACCGGATAGACCTGCAGCGAGGACCCCTGCGCATCGACGACGTTCTGCGTCTTTGGATCGACCGAAAAGCCGCCATTGCGCGTGAAGTTGACGGTCGCCGCATTCGCATCGGGCTTGACCACGAAGAAGCCGTCGCCGGACACCGCCAGATCGAGCGAACTGGTCGACTGCATGAAGCTGCCCTGGCCGAATTGCTGGCGGTTGGCGAGCAACAGCGTGCCCGAACCGACCATGTGCGTGGGGCTGAGGTTGACGCTGGAGGCGATCACATCGGCGAATTCGGTGCGGCTCTTCTTGAAGCCGTTGGTCGAGACGTTGGCGAGGTTGTGCGAGATGGTCGACATCTCGGTCTGTGCCGCCTGCAGGCCGCTCAAGCTGGTATAGAAGGACATGGGGATACTCCTGGCGAGAAAAGGTTCAGCCGACCTGGCGGACGGCGGTGACGGGAATGGTGCCGATGCCGGGCAGCGACAGCTGCGCGGGCCCGGTGGCGGGAATGGTGACGGAGGAGACCGGCGCCCAGACGAGCGTCCGGCTGGTGACCGCGACATTGTCCTTGCCGGCGATCGCGGTGACGGTGAACGGCCCCGGCCCGGCATCGGTGCCGGCGTCGGTCTTGCCGTCCCAATCGAACTCGACCGTTCCCTTGGCATGCGCGCCGAGCTGGACATTCTTCAGCACTGTGCCGTCGGCCGCGGAGATGGAGACGTTCAGCGACGTCGTATCGCCATCCAGCTCCACCGCACCGGCAATGCCGCCCGAGGCACGGCCAAAAGCGGTTGCCCCTTCGGTCAGGACGGTATGGCCGACATAAGCGAGCGCATCCGCGGTGCTGGTGCCGCCCAGCTTGTCGGCAATGCCCTTCAACGTCGTGCTCATCTCGGTGATGCCGGCGAGCGAGGAGAATTGCGCCATCTGTGCGACCATCTGCGTATTGTCGACGGGCGCGAACGGATCCTGGTTCTTGAGCTGCGCGGTCATCAGCTTGAGAAAATCGTTCTGCCCGAGCGACTGGCCGCCGGCCGCGGTGCTGACGGGCGGCGTCGTGGTGCGGTTGATGCCGAGATTGCTCAGCGTGGTATCGAATGCGCTCATCTTAGCGGCCCAGCTTGAGGGTATCGAGGATCAGCGACTTGGCGGTCTGCATCACCTCGACATTGTTTTGGTAGCCGCGCGCGGTCTCCATCATGTCGACCATCTCGCGCGTCTCATCGACCGCGGATTCCCAGACGTTGCCGTCCTTGTCGGCCATCGGGTGCGACGGATCGTAGCGCTTGGTGGCGCTCTCGCCCGCGGTCACGATGCTCTCGACGTTGACCGTGGCAAGGCCGGTGGCGCGATCGAATTCGGTGCGGAAGACAGGCTTCATCGTGCGGTAGGCGCCAGCCTCGCTGGAGGCGATGCCGCCGGCATTGGCGAGATTCGAGGCGGTCGTGTTCATGCGCACGAGCTGCGCCGACATCGCCTTGCCGGCGACCTGGAAGATGGTCAGCGGTCCCGACATCTCATTCCCCCTTCAAGGCGCGGGTGAGCGTGCCGATGCGCCCGTTCAGGAACGAGAGCGTCGTCTGATACTGCACGGCGTTCTCGGCAAAGGCGGTCTGTTCGGACGACAGCTCGACCGTATTGCCGTCGACCGACGGCGACATCGGGTTGCGATAGCGCAGGGCGCCATCCAGGTTGGTGGCGGAGAACCCCCCCGGACCCTCCGCCGCCTGGAGCGCGGCCTGGAAATCCAGATCCCGCGCCTTGAAACCGGGTGTGGCGGCGTTCGCGATGTTCGAGGCGAGCAGCCCCATGCGTTGGGAACGCACCTGCAATGCCGCGCCATGAACGCCGAAAAGTGTATTCTCTTCCACCGTGTCGGTCTCCGCACCCTGTTGTGCAACGGTGGAGTAGCAATGGGCGTGCCAGTTTGCGGATGGCGGGTGGGCGGAGGGTTTTTGTGCAGCTTGCGGCATGCGGCGCGGCAAGGGATTGCCGGGCGGGCGGCAGAACTTGCCGGATTGCCGCTGCCTGCGTCGTTGATCGTTACGCGCCTCATCGCCGGCAAGCAGATCCCCGGCGAAGGCCGGGGCCCAGTAGCGATATGAGCAGTGGTGATCCGTTGCGGCAGTTACTCTTTACGCCACTACTGGGCCCCGGCCTTCGCCGGGGAGCAAGATGTTCCAGTGATCGCCCGCCCCAACTGGCCCGCCGCTTGCAACACTACGCGCATGACACCCGCCCTCACCACGCTCGCCCCATTCCTCGACCCCACCGCCGCCGCGATCGTGTGCGGGGGAACCGCGATCGCGGTGGCGTTGCGAACGCCGTCGCGTGACCTGGCGAACGCGATCCGCGCGATCCGTGGGATAGGGTATGCGCAGTTCGATGCCGCGCCGTTGCTCGAACAGATTGCAACGCTGGCCAGGATCGCGCGGCGGCACGGCGTGATGGCGCTAGACCGTACGGTGATCGGCGATCCGGATGTCGCCGCTGCCGTGGCGGCGATCGTCGATGGCCAGGGGCCTGACGCGGTGGCGACGATCCTGCGGGAGAAGCGGCGCGACCGGATCGAGCGGCAACTGTCGGCGGTGGAAATCTGGTGCGGTGCGGCCGAGGTCGCGCCGGCGATGGGCATGGTCGGCACGCTGATCGGGCTGGTCGCGATGTTCGCGCGGATGACCGATGCGCAAGCAATCGGCGCGGCCATGGCGGTGGCGCTGCTCGCCACCTTATATGGCGCGATCCTGGCCAATCTGGTCGCCGCACCGATCGCCGCGCGGCTGAAGCGGCTGGCGCGGGTCGAAGCGGCGGAGCGGCTGCGGCTGGAAGCGCCCCTAGTGGCGCTGGCGGCGCGCGAGCAGCCGCGCGCCGCGCTGGTGCAGGCGGCATGACGCCGGACGACTTTCCCGAGGACATGCCGGCGCGCCCGGCCTGGCTGATGACGCTGGCCGATCTCGCCTTGCTGCTGGTCGGCTTCTTTGTGTTCGTGCAGGCGATCACGCTCGACCGACAGGCGCTGGCGCAAGGGATACGCGCCGGGTTCGGGGTGCGCGCCGCGATCGAGCCGGCAATGCCGGTGGCAGCGGCAGCGATGCTGAATTTCGCACCGGGATCTGCCACCCTGCCCTCGCCGTCAGCCGGCCTTGTCGCCTGGGCACGCGAGGCGACGCGCGACCCACGCGTGACGCTGACCATCACCGGTGGTGCGAATCGTTCGGCGCGCGATGTCGATCCCGGCACAACCAGCGGCACAATCCTCGCCATCGATCGCGCGCGCGCCGTCGCGGCAGCGCTCGCCCGGGCCGGGGCGATCCCGGCGGAGCGCATGACGATCGCCAGCGGCGGCAAAGGCCGCTCCGTCATCGTGACACTCGGTTTTGCCGGCGGACGGCAATGACCTGCCTTGGAGATACCATCATGTACCGCTTGCTCGTCCCGGCCTTGTTGTGCGCCGCGCCGGCCATGGCCGCACCGTTCCAGGATACGGTGGCTATCGACCGGGCGGTTGCCGCTTTCACCGGACAAGGGACCGCCATGGCGGGCGGCGCGCGCAGTGCTGTCGATGCCCGGCTGAAGCTGGCCGCTTGCCCGATGGTGTCGCTGGCATGGCGTTCCGACACGCACGATGCGGTGGTGGTGACGTGCACGGGCCCGGCATGGCGCATCTTCGTGCCCCTCCTGGTCGCGGCCAGTGCGCAAAAGCGCAGCGCGTCGGCGGCCGCGGCCGTCGCATCGCGCGCGGAACCGGTGATCAGGCGTGGCGACGCGGTGACGATCGAGGCGGGCACAGCGTCCTTCTCGATCACGCGCGAGGGCGTGGCGCTGGGCGATGCGGCACCGGGCGCGCGCTTCCTGGTCAAGGTCGAGGGCGCCAAGGCACCGGTGCAGGCCGTGGCGGTCGAGACCGGCCGGGCCACGCTGCCGGGCTGGAGCGAATAAATGTTAAAGCTTTGCGGCGCCCCGCCGTTATTCCTTCCGTGGCATGACCCGGAAAGGGGCGAACATGGTGGATCCTCTGGGCGCGAAGCCGATCAAGACGGAGCGCGGCGTAGCGCCGGTACCGCGCATCGTGCCGGCGGCAACGCGTGCGCAGGAACCCGCGCTGGACAGTGTGAGCCCATCGGCGATCGCCAGCACCGCGCGCAGCTTCGCCGCCACGCCGCCGATCGACCATGCGCGCGTCGCCCAGCTGCGCCAGGCGATTGCCGAGGGCAGCTTCACCATCCGGCCGGACAAGATCGCCGACAAGATGATCGCCGCGACCAAGGATTGGGTGCGCCATGACCCCGAATGAGGGGCGTCGCGAGGCGCTAATCGGTGTGATCGACGCGCTGCACCGCGAGATCGCCGCATTGAAAGCCAACGACATCGTCGCGCTGGACCGTGCGACGCAGGACAAGCTGGCCGGGATCGAAGCGGTCGCGGCGCTCGGCACGGCGCCGGTGGGGACGGACCTCCGCGAGTTGGCGGCTGAGGCCGACCGGCTGAACGAAACGTGCCGCATCTACGTGAACCTGATGGCGGCAAATGTTCGCCGCCGGCTGCAGGTTTTGACCGGCGATGCCGGGGCGCCGTACCGTCCTGCCGGGGTACGGGCTTACGCCTGACCGGAGCGAGGACCGTCATCCGGACTTGGTCCGCGGCTGTACGCCTGAGACATGAACCATCATGTTCTCCCGCGAAGGCGGGAGCCCAGGGTTCCAAACGCCGGTGCTCGTGGCCCTGGGCCCCCGCTTTCGCGGGGGAACTACACATGCATATTCGAGGGGCAAACCACCCAAGTCCGCGATGACGAGGTTTAGCATTGCCCATCGGCCAACTGGCACGCGCCTTGCTGATGTGACCTGCAACAAGGGTCAATCAGCCGGGGATCGATGAGCTTCAATCCGTTTGCCGTCAGCGCGAGTGCCAGGGGATCGTCCGTGCAATCGGCGATCGCCGAGGCGGCGCAGAAGACCGGCGTCGATTTCTCCTATCTGATGGGCCAGGCGCAGATCGAAAGCGGGATGCGCTGCGATGCCAAGGCCGGCACGTCGAGCGCTTCCGGGCTGTACCAGTTCATCGAGCAGAGCTGGCTGCGCGTGGTGAAGCAGCATGGCGCCGAACACGGCATGGGCTGGGCCGCCGACAGCATCGGCAGCAGCGGCGCCAAGATGACGGTGAGCGATCCCACCATGCGCCGCGCGATCCTGGGGCTGCGCAACGATCCGCAGGCCGCCTCGCTGATGGCGGCCGAACATGCATCCGACAACAAGGACGCGATCGAGGCGAGCCTGGGCCGGAATGCCACCGGCACCGATCTGTACATGGCGCACTTCCTGGGACTGGGCGGCGCGAAATCGTTTCTGGGGGCGATGCAGGCCAACCCCGATCGACCGGCGGCGGGCATGTTTCCAGCCGCCGCGCGCGCCAATCGCGCGGTGTTCTTCAATGCGAACGGCCAGGCGCGCTCGCTGGGCGAGGTCTATGGCCGCTTCGCCGCCAAGCTCGACAGGGGGGCCTGCGTAGCAACGGGGACGGCAAGCGGTCAGCTTAGCACGAGCCCGACCCTCATGGCATCCGCTGCGTTGGAGATGGACGGCGCGACGGTGATCCCCGGCACGGGCGAAGAAAAAGGTGCGCAGAGCGCCAGCGCCTGGGCGCGCGCGACGCTGGACCAGATCAATGGCCAGAAGGACGAACGGCGCGCGAGCGTGATGCGGCCGACGCCGGATACCGCGCGGCTGGCCTATATGATGCTCGCGAGCCTGGGGGCGTAACCGGTGGCTGTTGCTGTGAAACAGGGCCGCGTCCTGCCGCTGCTGCGCTCGTCCGCGCTGCCGCTCGCCACGTTGCTGCTCGTCGTGCTGATGGTCGTGCCGATCCCGACCGCGATCCTCGACGTGTTCTTCGTGATGAACATCGCGATCAGTTTGGCGGTGTTGATGGTCGCGCTCAACGCGCAGAAGCCGCTCGATTTCTCGGCCTTTCCGACGGTGTTGCTGTTTGCCACCCTGTTCCGCCTGGGCCTCAACGTCGCTTCGACGCGGGTCGTGCTGGGGCATGGGCATGAGGGCGAAGCGGCAGCGGGGCATGTGATCGAGGCGTTCGGCACGTTCGTGATCGGCGGTGACTATATCGTCGGCTTGTTCGTGTTCGCGATCCTGGTGATCATCAACATGATCGTGGTGACCAAGGGTGCGGGCCGCGTCTCGGAAGTCTCTGCGCGGTTCACGCTCGATGCGTTGCCTGGCAAGCAGATGGCGATCGATGCCGATCTCAATGCCGGGCTGATCACCCCGGACGAAGCCAAGGCGCGGCGGGTCGAAGTATCGACCGAGGCGGATTTCTACGGCTCGATGGATGGGTCTTCCAAGTTCGTGAAGGGCGATGCGGTCGCCGGCCTGCTGATCCTGTTCGCCAATATCGCCGGCGGGCTGATCCTGGGGCCGGTGAGCCACGGCATGTCGATCGGCGATGCCGCGCATACCTATGTGCTGCTGGCGATCGGCGACGCGTTGGTCGCGCAAATTCCCTCGCTGTTGCTGTCGATCGCCGCGGCGGCGATCGTTACCCGCGTTACCTCGAGCCAGGATCTCGCCGGGCAGATCGGCGGGCAGTTCGCCAGTGCACGGACCTGGACGCCGGTGGCGATCATCCTCGGGTTGCTGGGGCTGATGCCGGGCATGCCGCATTTGATCATCCTGCCCGCCGCGGCGATCACTGGTTTCGCCGCGTGGAAGCTGAACCAGCAGGCCAAGCGCCCCGCCCCGGTCGAGGTGGTCGCGGTCGAGCCGATCGACCAGTCGAAGATCGGCTGGGACGAAGTCAGCGACAACATGCAGGTCAATCTCGATATCGGTTACGGCCTGGTGCCGCTGGTAGACGAGCGGCGCGGATCGCCGTTGATGGCGCGGATCACGGGCGTGCGGCGGCAGCTGTCGAAGGAGCTGGGCTTCGTCGTGCCACAGGTGCGCGTGCGCGACGACATCAACATGGCGCCGTTCGCCTACCGCATCGTCGTCGGCGGCGTGACGCTGGGCGAGGACATCGTGTCGCCCGACGAGATGCTCGCGCTCGATACGGGCCAGGCGGTAGGCGGGTTGCTCGGCAAGACGGTGAAGGATCCGACCTTCGGGCTCGACGCGGTGTGGATCGCGGGCGGCGATGCCGATGCGGCGACCGGCGCGGGTTATCTCGTCGTCGATCCGGGCACGGTGGTGGCGACGCATCTCAACCACATGCTGGGTGCGCATGCGGCCGAGCTGGTCGGGCCGGACGAAGTGCAGAACTTGCTGGATGGGCTGAAGGAACGCGCGGGCAATCTAGTTGCGGCACTGTCGCCCGCGCCGTTGCCGCTGACCACGTTGACGCAGGTGTTGAAGGGGCTGCTTGCGGAAAACGTGCCACTCAAGGAGTTCCGCCGCATTGCGCAGGCGATCTCGGTCGCGGCGCAGAAGACGCTGGATGCGGAAGAAATCATCGAGCTGATCCGCCCCGATCTGGGTGGGCTGATCATCCAGAAGATGTGCGGCGTGCACGAGCCGTTGCGCGTGATGACACTGGAGGGGCAGCTCGAGGGATTGCTCGGGCAAGCGGTGCGCAGCGATCCTGCGCGCAGGCACACGATCGAGCCCGATCTCGGCCGACGTATCGTCGATGCGCTGCAGGCCGCCGCCAACCCGCTGATCGCCGAGGCCAAGCCGTTCGTCCTGGTCGTGCAACCGGCGATCCGCGTCGCCATCCGCAAGCTGGTACGCACGATCCTGCCCGACACGCCGGTGATGAGCTTCTTCGAAGTGCCGGAGGAAAAGGCCGTCGAAGTGGTCGCGGTAATCGGTGCGCCGCAGGCGTTGGCGGCATGAGCGCGCTCGCCCATCGCTCGGCCTTCGCGGTACGGGAGCCACTGGTCTATGGCCGCGCCGGACCGGCGCCCGACGTGAATGCCCTTGCCGCCACGCATCTGCCGCTGGTGCGGCGTATCGCCTGGCACGTGCATGGCAGCATGAGCAATGCGGTCGAGGTCGAGGATCTGATCCAGATCGGTCTCGTCGCGCTGATCGAGGCGGTCGATTCGTTCGAGGATCGCGGCCAGGTGACGTTCGAGCAATATCTCGCCACGCGCGTCCGCGGATCGATGATCGATGCGCTGCGCCGAAGCGCGACTATGACGCGCGGAGCGATGCAGCGACGCCGCGCTTACGCGGCTGCGGTAAAGGCGCTGACGAGCGAGACCGGTCGTGCGCCAGACGACCAGCAGGTGGCCGACAGGCTCGGTGTAACGCTGGAGAAATTGCGACTGGACTATGCAGCCGCAGCGCCGGTGCGGTTCGAACCGATCGACGAGGCCTATACCGACGACAAACCTTGGTTCGCCAGCGACACGCCGGATGCGTTCGCGCGACTGGCGGAAAGCGATCTGCGCGGGTGCCTGATCGAGGCGATCGCCGCGTTGCCGGAGCGGGAGGCGCAGGTGGTGCAATTATATTATGTCGAGGAATTGAACCTGGAGGAGATCGGGCTGGTGCTCGGCGTCGGCGCTGCGCGCGTGTGCCAGATCAAGGCGAGTGCACATGTGCGGTTGAAGAAGGCGCTGGCGCAGATGGTGTAGCGCAGGATGCCTTTGCTTGTACCCAGCCTCATCGCGATGGGCCCTCGCCCCCCAATACTACCGCGTCACCCCGGACTTGTTCCGGGGTCCACCATGCCGCGAGCTAGGCGCTCGAATTAATTGCGTTTCGGCAAGCCGCTTAGTGGACCCCGGAACAAGTCCGGGGTGACGGTGGTGGATCTGCTCCCCGCGAGCACCGCCTGCACAACCGTAGTGTCAGAAGAACAATTTTCGCACGCTCAGCCGGACCGTGCGGCCGAGCGGATCGAGATAGTCCGGCGCATAGGCGATCGGCGTGCCCCCATCGCCGTCGGTGACGCGCTGCCGCGTATTGGCGATGTTGTCGACCGACAGCGACACGCGCATGCCGCGCAGCCAGGGTGCCTTCTTCACCCATTCCAGCCGCTGGCCGAGATCGGCGAACAGCCGCAGGTTGACCGTCGCCAGTCCGCCGAACTTCAGCGATTCGGGCGCAGCGAGCGTGCCGCCATTCACCTCGGTCGAGCTCATCCAATTGCCCGACAGCCGCGCGCCGAGGCCGTTATCGCTATAGCCCGCCTGCACCTCGATCTCGTGGCGCGATTGACCGCCCCCGCCGCCGAGCGTGTCGCCCTTGAGCAGGTCAAGCTTGGGTCCGCCATCGGCGACCGTCACCCGATCGGTGAGATGCCAGGTGTGATACAGTGCGAAGTTGAGCCGGCCACCGCCGCCGCCTCGCCCGCCACCACCAAAGCCGCCCCCGCCGCCACGACCGCCACCGAAGCCGCCGCGCCGGCCTTCGCCAGGTGGACGGTCACCGCCCGCCGGCCGCGCACCGTCCCCCCCGCCGGCGGGCCTTTCGCCGGTTGCGCCATCGCCGCCGCGGCGACCACCGGGACGCTCAAGGCCGGCGAACGGATTGGGGCCGGTGCCGGCGCGGAACGCTTCCAGTTCCTTTTGCACCTTCGATTTGAGCGGCTGCGAGAAATTGACGCCCCAGCGTAGCTGCGAGCGGCTGCTTTCGGCGAAGTTGATCGGGCGGGCATCGATCTGGAGCAGCTGCCCGGCGGGGAACTCTGCTGTCGGAGTACCGCGCAGGAAACGCTGAGGGAAGGCCGCCTCGATCGCCGCCGTAGGACCGGGAAAGGAGGCGATCGGATCGTCGATGCGCGTCGATGTGTAATTGGCCGTGAAGGTGATGTCCTTCTCACTCCACGGCTTCAGCGTACCGCTGAAGCTCTTCACGTGGCGCGTGTTGGCATCGATCAGCGGATTGCCACCGCTGATCCGCGTGACGAGCGCGTTCTGGCCGGTGACGAAATCGAACACGCGGACATTTGGCGTCTCGATCACCGGATTGCCGATCTGCTGCGCCGTCGGCGCCTGTTCCTCGTCGGTGAAGGACGCGAGCAGACGTAGCGCGGGGATTGGCGTCCAGTTGAGGCCGTAGCCGAGAGTCGTCAGCGTACCGAAGTCCGACAGTTGGTCGAGGCCGAGATTGAAATTGGCCGACAGCGTGCCGATCGCACCCAGCACGTCCTTCGAACGGCTGGTCAGTGGCACATCCACGTTGAGCTGCCCGTTGACGATGTCGCGCGAGACCTGACCGCGTTGTACTGCGCCGAAGCGGTCCGCGCGGCTGCCGAAGTCGCTGGTCGATGCGCCGACGCGCACGCTGGTGGCGACCGCGCCGGCCGGCAGATCGAACACGCTGCCGGCGAACAGCAGGTCGATATTGCCGGTGCTCGACGTCGAGCGCCCGCGGTTGGCGAAGATGCCGGGCGTCGCGGTGCCGCCTTCCTGCTCGTTGACGCTTTTCGACTCGACACGGTCGTAATTGCCAGTGAGCGACCAGCGCCAGCGCCCGGCATCGCCGTTGAAGGTCGTGCCGAGATGGCTGGTCCAGGCCGAGTTGCGCTGTTCGAGCGCGGTCAGGTCGACCGCGCCCAACGTGACGGTCGGCAAGCCGTTGAGCCCCAGGCCATTGCTGTGCTCGACACTGCCATTCACCGTCGCAGCGACGTTGCCGAACACGTTGCGCGCATACACCGCATTGGCGGAAAAGGTCTCGGCTTCGCCCAGCAAGGTGCGAAACGCGCGCTGGTCGCTCGTACTGGCGCCACTGCCGGTGCCGGTGCCGAAGGGGATATTGCGCTCATTTTCGGTCAGCGCCGAGCTGCGCTGATACTCGCCGTGCAGCGTCAGCCGCGTGGCGGCCTGGATGTTGAGCAGGTCGAGCTTGCCCTCGGGGGTATCGCGGCCGCCTTCGGTCGCCAGCCGGGCTGCCGCCTCCACTGCGATCGAGCGGAAGCGGCGACGCAGCACGAAATTGACCACTTTCTGATCGGCGCGATAGCCGAATTTCAGCGCGACTTCCTCGGGCAAGATGTCGACGCGCAGGATTGCCTCGGTCGGGATGTCGCGAATCTCGCCGAAGCCCGATATGCGCCGCCCGTTGAGCAGCACGACCGGCTGGCCACCGCGTCCGCTGGTCGTCTGGGGGGCGAGCTCGCTCAACAGGTCGCCGATCGAGCTGACGCCGTAGGAACGGATGTCGGCGGGGCTCAGCGTCTGCTCCGGCGGAATGTCGCCAGCCACCGATCCCGGCGGACGCTGGCCCTGCACGACGATGTCCTCGCCCTCGCCTTCCTCGCCTGCCGGCGCATCGGATGCCTGGGGCGCGGGCGGCGCGGGAGCGATCGGCGCCTGCTGGGCTGCGGCCATTGCCGGCGTGCCGAGCAGCGCGATGAGGACGAGAGAGGAACGGCGCATGCTGGTCTCCGAAAACGATCGATCATGCGCTACGGCGTAAATGTCGCAGAATTGTGCCGTGTCTGCCCGGCCCATGCAAAAACCCCGGCGGCCTGTCGGCCACCGGGGTCCTGATCGCCCTTCCCGGAGGAAGAGCCCGGTCGGCCACCGGCACCCATGGGGGGGCGGTGCCGGCGGCGCCGATCCTTAACGCAGCAGCGAGAGCACGCCCTGCTGGCTCTGGTTCGCCTGGCTGAGCATCGCGGTGGATGCCTGGGCCAGGATCTGCGCCTTGGCGAGGCTGGTCGTTTCCGCAGAAAAGTCAGCGTCTTCGATGCGACTGCGCGCATCGGTGAGGTTCGTCACGTTTGAGGTCAGCGTGTTGACGGTGGACTGCAGGCGGCTTTGTGCGGCACCCAAGCCGGCACGGACCGTGTTGACGTTCTGCAGCATGGTATCCACCTCGTCGAGCGTGTTGTTGGCGGCTGCCGACGTGCCAACCGAGAACTTGCTAGCCAGGCCAACATTCTTCGAGAAATCGGTTCCCGTGGTGCTCGCGGTGAACTGCTTATCGCCAGCCTTCAGCGTCTTTTCGGCACCGATATCCTCTTCCTTGATGACGGCGCCACCGAGCGTCGCACCCGCAGCATAGTCGGCGCTAGTGACGGTGACCTTGGTGCCGATCTTTGCCGCGTCGGTCGTCGCGTCGAGCGCAGTGCCCAAGCTACCCTTCGCCGTCGTAGCGAAGTTGGTGGCTAGATTGGCGATGTTGATGTCGACAGTCTGGTTGGCGTTAGAGCCGACTTGGATCGTCGTCTTGGTGCCACCGCCGGCTACGCCAAACGCCTTGGTCGTGTCTGCCGCAGCGGTGTCGAACATCCGAACGCCGTTATATTCGCTCTCCAGCGTCTTGCCGATCTGCGCCGTCAACTGCGTCACTTCAGCCTGCAGGTTCGAACGGTCTTCAGCGCCATAGGTCCCGGAAGCCGACTGCACGCCGAGTTCGCGGATACGCTGCAGCATGTTGGTAACTTCGGTAAGCGAGCCTTCTGCCGTCTGGGCCAGGCTGATGCCATCATTGGCATTTCGCACAGCCTGGTTCATGCCGCGGATCTGCGACGTCATGGACGAGACGATGGCGAGGCCGGCCGCGTCGTCCTTCGACGAGTTGATGCGCTTGCCGGTCGACAGGCGCTCCATCGAGGTCTGCAGCGCCTGATTGGCCGAGGTCGACGCGTTGGCAGCGCGCATCGACGCGATGTTGGTTCCGATAACAGTCATGTCAAATCTCCGTAAGTGACCTGACGATCGCGCCGCCCCCTAGCGGATGGCCGAGCCGTCAGCAGGGATAACGACCGCAACGCGGATACCTTAAGCACATTTGTTCACGAGGCCGACGTTTCGGGCCCACTGGCCAGCAGCGCTCGTAATCTCAACAGAACTGCATGATGCGCGGGCGGCAGCAGGGCGGAAATATCTTGCCGGACGGCAGCGTACTTAACCGCTTATTTACCAACCGCGCGGCATTCACGCTCCATTCTCGGGGGGAAAGTTACATGCGCTCAATCGTGCCGTCTGCTGCCGTCGTGCGGCAGAAGTTCGCGCTGGTATCCAGCCTGCGCGCGCAGGGTTTCGCCATTCGCTCGTTTGAGGACGGCAAGCCGCGGGCAGGTGACCTGTTCCTGATCGCGGACGGCGAGACACCCCCCGCCCCGGCACGCACCGTAATCATCGGGGATGATGGCAGCTATGTCGCGCCGTCGCGCGATGGCAGCCCGGCCCGGATCGCCTTTACCCCCGACCAGGCGGCACTCGGCAATGGCTTCGTCCGCGCACTGATCGCAGGTGCCGACACGCCGACCGCCGCCGACCCCGAAAGCCTGGCGCTGTATGCGTTGGCCGAGCGCGTTGCCGCGGCCGACATCACCGTGCTGATCAACGGCCCGACCGGAACCGGCAAGGAAGTGCTCGCGCGGCACATCCACTTGTCCTCGGATCGCCGCGACGGCCCGTTCATCGCGATCAACTGCGCGGC
This sequence comes from Sphingomonas endolithica, assembly GCF_025231525.1. NCBI lineage: Bacteria > Pseudomonadati > Pseudomonadota > Alphaproteobacteria > Sphingomonadales > Sphingomonadaceae > Sphingomonas > Sphingomonas endolithica. Next base: position 2,978,815 of record NZ_CP103057.1, on the reverse strand, counting down.
ACTGCCCGAGACGATGCTCGAGGCGCTGCTGTTCGGACACCAAAAGGGCGCGTTTACCGGCGCATCGGCGGGTGGCGAGGGCTTCTTCCGCGCGGCCAATGGCGGCACGCTGCTGCTCGACGAGATTGCCGAGTTGCCGTTGCAATTGCAGGCCAAGCTGCTGCGCGCGTTGCAGGAGCGCGAAGTGGTGCCGATCGGCGCCTCGACGCCGGAGAAGATCGACGTTCGTGTCGTCGCCTGCGCCAACCGCGACCTGCAGGCCGAAGTGGCCGAGGGCCGCTTCCGCGCCGATCTCTATTACCGCCTGTCGGTCTTTCCGCTCAGCACCAAGCCGCTGAACGAGCGCCGCCAGGACATTCCCGCGCTCGCCGCGACGATGATCCTGCGCCACGCCGGCAATCGTGCGGTGGTACCGTGGCCGAATGCGGCGGCGGTGGCGGCGCTGGTCGATCACGATTGGCCGGGCAATGTGCGCGAACTGGAAAACGTGATCCAGCGCGCCTTGCTGTTCTGCGGTGGCGACACGATCGGGATCGAGCATATCCTGTTCGACCGCCCCAGCGCATCGACTCACCTGCCGGCGGCGAATGATCAGCCGGCGGCAAGCCCGGCGACCCTCGGCAACATCGTGCAGATGCATGAATTCCAGGCGATCCGCGAGACACTGGCGGCGTGCGGCGGAAGCCGGATCGAGACCGCCCGGCGGCTCGGCATTTCCGAACGGACGTTGCGCTACCGGCTCGCCAAGGCGCGCGAGCAGGGTGACGAATTGAGCCGTACCGGCCAGAACCAGGCGGCTTGGGCATGAGCATCAATGGTGTCGGCGGTGCCGGCGGGATCGATCGGGTGATGGCGCTGCGCGCGCAGATCCTGGAACGCAACCAGGCGCTGAGCCGGGCGAACGCCGCGGCCGGTATGCCGGCCACGACCGAGACGAAGCCGGCAAGCTTCGCCGCGACGATGGACGATGCGCTGCGATCGGTGAACCAGGGCCAGCAACAGGCCGGCGACCTTTCTGCGCAGTACGAGCGCGGCGAGACGATCGACATCGCCAAGGTGATGCTCGCCCGCCAGCAGGCCAGCGTCGGCTTCGAAGCGACGCTGCAGGTCCGCAACAAACTCCTGTCCGCCTACAAGGACATCATGAGCATGCCGGTATAATATGAGTAACGCACTCATTCCGTCGGGCATGCCCGAACGCTTCGCCAATCCGCTGCAGCAGGTCACCGGCCTGCTCGCGCAACCCGCGGTGCGCCGCAGCCTGCCGATGATCCTGCTGGTCGGGCTGATCGCCGCGGCGGCGCTCGCCTGGATGACGTTCAGCGCCGCGCCGCAAAAGGTGCTGTTCGCCAGCCTTGCCGATGCCGACAAGGCATCGGTCACGCAGGCGCTGGAACAGGGCAATATCCCGTCCAAGATCGACGACGCAGGGGCGCTGACCGTCGACGAAGACGATTATGCGCGCGCGAAGATGCTGCTGGCGGGCCAAGGCTTGCCCAAGGCGACGCCGGGCGGCTATGCGATCCTCGACCAATTGCCGATGGGCGTCAGCCGCGCGGTGGAAGGCGAGCGGTTGCGCCAGGCGCGCGAGACCGAGATTGCGCGATCGATCCAGGAGATCGACGCGGTGGCCGAGGCGCGCGTGCATCTCGCCACGCCCGAAGCATCGGTGTTCATCCGTGACAATGCCGCACCATCGGCATCGGTGATCCTGAAGCTGCAGCCCGGGCGCAGCCTGAGCGATGCGCAGGTCAGCTCGATCGTCAATCTGGTCGCCTCATCCGTGCCCGGCCTGAAATCCGACGCGGTGACGATCGTCGATCAGATGGGCGGGTTGCTGACCAAGGCAGCGGGCGAAAGTGCCAGTGGCGCGGCGGGCGACGAGCGCATCGCGTTCCAGCGCCGGGTGGAGGACAAATATCGCGCGCAGGTGGTGCAATTGCTCACGCCGCTGGTCGGCTCGGGCAATTTCTCGACCGAGGTGCAGGCCGATGTCGATCTCGATGAGACCCAGGCAACACGCGAATCCTACGACAAGCAGGGGGCATTGCGGGCCGAGCAGGGCAATTGGACCGGCAATCAGGCGGATGCGGCGACGCCCGGCGGTATCCCCGGCGCGCTGAGCAACACGCCCCCGCCCGCCTCGACCGTCACTGCACCCACGCCCGCGGTGCCCGGCGCTACGGCCGCCGCCGGCACAGCAACGGCGCCCAACGTCAAGCAGAGCGACCAGTTCGCCCGCGCCTATGACCTGGGCAAGGAAGTGTCGGTCACGCGCGCGGCGCCCGGCGGCGTCAAGCGGCTGTCGGTCGCGGTGCTGCTGCGCGATATCGAAACGGCCAAGCCGCGCAGCCAGGTAGAGATCCAGCAGATCACGCAATTGGTGCAGACCGCAGTCGGCTTCAATCAGGGGCGCGGCGACCAGGTAACGGTGATCAGCCGCAAGTTCGCCGGCGCGGCGCAGCTGGATGGCGGACAGCCTTGGTATGACAATGCGTGGTTGCCGATCATCGCACGCAACGTGACGGCCATCGTCATCGCGCTGCTGGTGCTGCTACTGGGCGTGCGCCCGCTGGCCAAGGCGCTGATGAAGAAGCGCGAGGATGCCGGCGCACGACCGGCGCTGGGGCGTGACATGGGCGCTGCTGCCGGCAGCGATCCGACGCCGCCCGCGGTCAGCATCGACCAGATCGACAGCGCACAGAATTACGATGACCGGATCGGCATGGTCCGGGGCTTCACGCGGGACAATCCGGCCCGGGCTGCGCTTGCCGTACGCGACATGATCAAGTCATGACCACGTTGCCCAAGATATATACCGGCGTGGAACGCGCCGCGGTGTTGATGATGCTGGTCAGCGAGGAAGAGGCCGCCGCCATCCTGCAAAAGCTAGACCCGGAAGAGGTCCGCCTGCTGGGCAAGGCGATGTTCGCCGTCGCCGATGTCAGCGAGCAGGAAGTCGAGCATGTGCTGGACGATTTCGTCGACCGGGCGCGCGAACGCACCGGCATCAGTTTCGACCCGCGCCCGCAGATCGAGGCGGTGATGCACCGTGCGCTGGGCCAGGACAAAGCCGCGAGCGTGTTGTCGCGGATCGTGCCGAGCGAGGATGCCTGCCAGATCGACCTGCTCGATTGGCTCGACGCGCCCGAGATTGCGAGCATGATCGAGAAGGAACATCCGCAGATCGCCGCGGTGCTGATCGCCAACCTCGATCCCGCGGTGGCGGCGCAGGTGCTGGAATTGCTACCCGATGGCGTGCAGCCCGATATCCTGCACCGCATCGCCAAGTTGGGGCCGGTCACCCCCGAGGCGATGGAGACGCTGAGCGTCATGCTGGCCGATCGCAGCGGCCGATCGCAGGCGTCGGCCGGCGTCACGATGGGCGGCACGCGCGACGCGGCAAAGATCCTGTCGAGCGGCCGCAAGGCGACCGAGCAGCGCGTGATGCCCAAATTGTTCAAGATCGACCGCGAGGTCGCCAGAGCGATCGAAGAGGCGATGTTCGTGTTCGACAATCTGCTCGACCTGGACGACAAGAATCTGGGAGCGCTGATCCGCAATATCGACAGCGACACGCTCACGCGAGCGCTGAAGGGCGTCGACGAGAGCGTACGCGAGCGCTTCCTTGGCTGCATGTCGAGCCGTGCCGCAGACGGCATTCGCGACGAGATGGAAGAGCGCGGGCCGATGCGGCTTTCCGAAGTGTTGGAAGCGCAAAAGGCGATCATCCAGATTGCGCGCAACCTGGCCAAGGATGGCACGATCCAGATGGGCGGGGGCGACGATGACTATGTCTGATCCGGCGTCCGGTTTCATGGCCGGTTTCGCCGCGCGCCATGATGCGGCGGCGCAAGTGTTGCACCAGGCGTTCGATCGGCCGAGTGTAGGTTTTGCCGCCCATGACCTGCGCGACCGGGCAGCGCGAAGCGGACCGGTGGGGTTCGCGCCGCAAGCGGCCGGCCCCAAGCATTTCTCCCCGGCTAATGCCGCCAGCAATCCGACGGAAGGCTGGGACCCGTTCGACGCGACGGTGCCGTGCGCTGATCCGACGGCCACGGCGCATGCCGCGGGCTATGCCGAGGGTATCGCCGCGGCGTTGGCGGAGGCCGGGGCGACCGGCGAGCGCGATCGTGCGCTACTCGCCAAATTGGGTGAGGCATTGCGCGCGACCGAGCGCTTCGACCGCGAGAAGATGGCACGGCAATTGCGCCAGACGGTGTTGTTCCTGGTAACCAAGCTGGTCGGCGAGATCGGCATCTCCGCCGACATCTTGGCACGGCGGATCGAGTCGGCCGCCGAGATGCTGTCGGACGGCGCGGAATCGGCATTGCTGCGCGTCCATCCCGACGACGTGGCGCTGCTCGACGGGCGATTGCCCGACAGCGTGTTTTCGGTGGGCGATGCGGGGATCGCGCGGGGCAGCTTCGTGCTGGAAGCGGCATCGACGATCGTCGAGGATGGGCCGGCGCTGTGGCTGGAACAATTGGCGCAGGTGATCGACCGAGTGGCAGTGCCCGCGTGAGCGCCAAAACGTTCCCCGGCGAAGGCCGGGGCTCAGTAGCGCAGGTCGAAGTTACGTGGCGCAGCGCACGATCATGCACGTCCCGCGACTGGACCCCGGCCTTCGCCGGGGAACGAGGCGGGGCGAGATCATGCTGAACCGCTTTACCGAAGACTATCTCGGCTCGCTCGCAGCATCGGATTTCGCGCCGAAGCCCCGGGTCTCCGGCCGCCTGGCGTCGTTCGACGGCCTGTTGATGGAAGCGATCGGGCTGCAGGTGCCGGTCGGCACGGTGTGCCAGGTCGGCAGTCCGGATGCGGGCGTCGAGGCGGAGGTGATCGGCTTTCGCAATGGTCGCACGCTGCTGATGAACCTCGGCGGCCCCGCGGCGCTGCTGCCGCAGGCGCCGGTGCGGCCGTTGGGGCCGCCGGGCGAGGCGGAGGTGGGCTCGGCGATGCTCGGCCGCGTGGTCGACGGCGCCGGCAAGCCGATCGACGGGCTGGGGCCGATCCGTGGCGCCGGGCACTGGCCGATCGCGGGGAAACTGCAATCGCCGCTCGATCGCGGCCGCGTGCTGCAGCCGATGGATGTCGGCGTGCGCGCGATCAATGGGCTGCTTACGATCGGACAGGGGCAGCGCATCGGGATCATGGCAGGATCGGGCGTCGGCAAATCGGTGCTGCTCGGCATGATCGTGTGCGCGGCGGAAGCCGATGTGATCGTCATCGGGCTGATCGGCGAGCGCAGCCGCGAAGTGGCCGATTTCCTCGAGACCAAGGTCGCCGGGGCGGCACGTGCGCGCTCGGTGGTCGTCGCGGTGCCGGCCAACCATTCGCCCGTGCTGCGCATCCGCGGCGCGCTGCGTACGCATGCCATTGCCGAGGCGTTTCGCGCCGAGGGCAAGAAGGTGTTGCTGATCATGGACTCGCTGACTCGCGTCGCGCATGCCGGACGCGAGATCGGGCTGGCCTTGGGCGAACCGGCATCCGCGCGCGGCTATCCGCCAAGCGCGATCGCGATGCTGCCCAATCTGATCGAGCGCGCCGGCACCGACGTGGCGAGCGGCGGATCGATCACCGCGATCTACACCGTGCTGGCGGATGGCGACGACGGCAACGATCCGGTGGTGGATTCGGCGCGCTCGATCCTCGACGGGCATATCGTGCTCAGCCGGCAACTGGCCGAGCGCGGCGTGTATCCGGCGATCGATCTCGGGCCCTCGGTCAGTCGCGTGATGACCGACATTGCCGGGCGACCGCACATCCTGGCCGCACGCATACTGCGCCGGCATCTCGCGACCTATGAGGAGAATCGCGATCTGATGCTGATGGGCGCCTATCGCTCGGGTGCCGACCCGGCCATCGATGCGTCGATCGCCTGCCATCCGGCGGTAATGGATTATATCCGCCAGGATCCGGACGAGATCGTTTCGCTCGACGGTGCGGTCGCCGAATTGATCGGCGTGTTCGGCGATGCCTGATGCCAAGAAGCTCGACCGCATCCTGAAGGTGCGGACGCTGCAACTGGGGCTTGTGCGGGCCGAGGAAGCGCGTGCCAACGAGCGGTTCGTCGGCGAAGTGACCTTGCGCAATCGTATCGCCGCCTTGGCCGCCGATATCGCACCCGCGCCGAGCATCGGCCCGGGCTTCTCGCTGGTGGCGGCAGCGCATTTCCGCGACCGGCTGCAGCAGTCCGCCGAGGCGGCCAACGGTCGCCTGCGGGCAGCCGAGCAGCTCGCGCAGCAGGCGGCAGAGAAGACGCGGGAGGCCAAGCGCGACCAGAGTGCGATCGAGAAGCTGCTCGACCGCGCGATGGCCGAGCAGGCGGTGAAAGAGATCCGCGCGCTTGAGGCTGCCCCACCATCGCGCAAGATCCGGCACGATCCTTGCTGAACTCCGCGCAGGCGCTGTCGCCTGTCTGGATCCGGTATGATTGCGCTGTCCTCATCCGCTACACAGCTATCCGCGACGACGATCGTCGCGCCGACCGGGCCTGTTCCGATGGACGGCTTTGCCGTGGTATTGGCGGGTCTAACGGAGGTGGATGGCGCTGCGGTAGCAACGATGGGGATCGTCCCGACTCCTCACGAGGCGTTGGGGCAGCCGAGCAAAGCCGAGCGACTTCCATCCGCCGATGATGCACGGGAGGCGCCGGCGCTCAACCCGACGCTGCTGGTGGCGGGAGCGTATCCGGTCGCCAACGTGGTGCCGGACATGTCGCCGCTGCCCGGGCTGCCGGCCAAGCGGCAGGCGATTGCCGATAGCGGCAAGAACGTGCCTGCCGAGATATCGGGCCGGGATAAACCGGAGGAGTTGATCTGGCCTTTGGCGGCGGCCGCGCCGTTAATGCCGATGCTGCCAGTACGCGCGCTGCCGACACCGCAGCCCGCAAAGCCGATCGAAGTGACGTTGGTTGGGTCGGCAACGCCGCCGGTTTCGGGGGTGGCGCCTGTCGTCGAGTCGTCAGTCCCGCCACCGACGCCACAGCAAGTTCCGCCAACCTTGGCGCGTCTCATCGTAACAACGCCGCTTCTGACGACGGCAGCAGAAGCGGCGGCGGCGACCACGACGCAACTGAAAGCAACTTCGCCTTCCCAACCTTCTGGGACGGTCGCAACGGCGGCCATGCCTGTAAGGTACGTAGCATCCCCACTATCCATGCTGGCGCCCACACCGGTCGCCGCCTCGGACCGGTCTATAGCAATACCAGTGACCGCCCGATCGAGCGCGGCGGCGCAGCCATTGGCGTCGCTCGCTGCGACTATGACGAGCATGCCAGCCGATGTCATCAAGGCTGCGGCCACGCGCCAGACGACCGCTGACGTCCAGACCGACGCATCCGCCCCAGGCCACCTACCACCACCTGCGCTCAGCCCTCCCTCGGCGGCGATGGTGGCGAGCGCGCCGATCACCGCCGATAACAAGGTGGCGGCACTTCGCCTCGGCCCGATGCCACAGCCACCCTTCATCCAGCCGGCAGCTCAGGCCTTCGCCGCGAAGATCACCGCGGTCGGACGAACAAACGACAATCTCATCGACGCGAGCATGCCGCAGGTCGGCGTTGCGGCGCCGCTCGACGCCCAGCGCGCACCGACGATCGCTGTTGCGGCCAACGTGGACGACCTGCGGCAGGAAAGCGGGCAACCGGGCATGATCGCTCAGATCGCCACCCCTTTTCCTGCGCCCGCCGAACGAGAAGCCGACGTAGCGGTTCCCCCCCGCTTAGCCGCAGCCGTACCCAGCCAAGCGCCGCAGCCGTCCCTCATCCAACCCGCAGGGCAGGCCTTCGCTGCCGCAATAAACGCGGTGGCACGAACGCGACATGACGACGATCGTTCAGACGGCAGCACCCCGCAGATCGGCGTGCCGGCGCCACTCGATGGCGTACGATTGTCGGCAATCCCGGTCACCGCCGAGGCCAGGCATGGCGCGCTCGACCTGCGGCAGGAAAGTGGTCTGCAGGGCATGATCGAACGAATCGAGATCCTGCGCGACGATGCCGATGCGCGCAATACGCGCATCCGGCTGGTGCCCGATGCGCTGGGCGCGGTCGATGTGTCACTGCGCCGCGATGGCGAGCGGGTGCACGTCCACTTCGCTGCCGAGAACCCGGCCAGCGCGCGCTTGCTGCACGAGGCGCAGCCGCGGCTGGCGGAGCTGGCCGACGCGCGCGGGATCAAGCTCGGCGACGCGACGGTGGGCGCCGACCGCGACACACGCCACGCGCGCCAGCAGCTGCAACCAACGGCGATCGCCCCGGCCGCGCCCACGATCGACGACGCCGTCGACATGATCACCGACATCCGAATCGCCTGAACGAAGGACTGAACATGAGCGAGATTATCGAAGAGACAGCCGCACCCAAGAAGCGCGGGCTCGTGAAAATACTGGCCTTTACCGGTGGCGCGCTGGTGCTGGTCGCCGGCGGGGTCGGCGGTGGCCTCTATGCCACCGGCTATTTCCCGCGTGGCGCCGCGCATGGCGTTGCAGAAGCGCCGGGCCCGAAGCTCGTGCCCAAGGCCGAGCAGAAGCGCTTCACCGCCGGCGGAGAAGGTGCGCACGACGCCGGCGCCGCGCCGCCTGCCGGCGAAGGCGGCGACCGTTATGCGTCGAATTACTATGCCTTGGACAAGGAGTTCACCTCCAACCTGCAGGACAGCGTGCACTTCATCCAGATCGGGCTGGCGGTGTCCACGCCCTATGACGACACGGTGATCGACAACATCAAGACCAACGAGATTGCGGTGCGCTCGTCGATCCTGATGGCGCTCGGCGACACGACCGAGGAACAGGTGTTCAGCACCGCGGGCAAGAAACTTTTGCAGGCGCGATTAGCCAAGGCGATCAACGCGACGCTCAAGGAAAAGGAAGGATTTGGCGGCGTCGGTAACGTCTACTTTACCAATTTCGTTGTTCAGTGACCGTCGATGGTTAACGACGCAGCAACCAAGGTATCGACCGATCGGCGGGAACGCCCCCGGCTGCAGGCGGAGCACGTCTCGCTGGGGGTGCAGAACATCAATCCGTTCGGGGATCTGCACACGCTGCAGCATCTCTCCGCTCGCCTTGCGCGCAGCATGCGTAGCGTGTTCGAACCGTTGCTGCGCAAGGAATGCCGCACCTTTGCCGAGCCGTTGGTGGTGCAGCGCTTCGCCGATTATCGTGCCGAGCGCGGCAACGGCCTGACTGCCTGGCTACCGCTCAAGATGGCGCCGACCACGGGCCAGGCACTTGCCGTGTTCGACGGCCGCTTCGTCATGGAGCTCCTCGATCTGTATTTCGGCGGCACCGGCGCGACGCCGGCCGAGCTGCCGACAGAATTCACGCCGGCGGCGGAGGCGATCGTCGCGCGGCTAGGCCTGCTGCTCGCCGGCCCGCTGGGCGTGGCCTGGGAGCCGCTCGGCAGAATCGATTTCACCCCGGGCCATGTCGAGGCCAATCCCGCGCTGATCCAGGGGCTGGACGGCGACGATGCGGTCGTCGTCACTCGTTTCGGCATCGCGGCGGGCACGGCGAAGCCCGTGTTCGTCGACATCGCCTATCCCGTCGCCGCGCTGAAGCCACACACGCCGTCGCTGATCGGCAAGGTCCACGCCAAGACCGCCGCGCCTGATCCGGCATGGCGTAACGGGCTGACGCGCAACGTGATGGGCGTGCGCTTCCCGGTCCGCTCCGTGCTGGCCGAGCCAATGGTGTCGCTCAGCATGCTGATGGACCTGAAACCCGGCGACATCATACCGATCAGCTTCGGCGCGGAAGTGCCGGTGATGGTCGGCGGCGATTGCCTGGGTCTCGGCACGGTCGGCACGTCCAACGGCAAGGCGGCGATCCGCCTCAATTCGATCACCCGTGAACTCGAGGAATATTCATGACCGACATGTCGGGCGCCTTTCCGGTCGATGCCCAGATCGCACCGGGCCTCGCTGCCAATTTCCGGCTGCTGCAGGACGTCGACGTCAAGCTGACGGTGGAGATCGGCTCGACCCAGTTGAGCTTGCGCGAATTGCTGGCGCTCGGCGAAAGCTCGGTGATCGAGCTCGACCGTCAGGCGAACGAACTGCTCGACGTGTTCGTCAACGGCACGCTGATCGGCCGCGGCGAGGTCGTGACGGTCGGCGAGCGCTTCGGCGTGCGCATGACCGAGTTGATCAGCCCCGAGAAGCGCGGCTGATCCGACATGATGTGGTCGTACATTCTGAAGCTCGTCGTTCTGCTGCCGCTCGTCTGCGGGCTGATGATCGGCTGCCTGTATCTGTGGCGCAAGCTGGAGGCGCGGATGCCGGGGCAACCCGCCAACCGCATGCTGAAGGTGCAGGAAACGATGATGATTTCGCCCGGCCTGCGCATGGCCGTGCTGGAATTCGAGGGCCGCAAGCTGCTCGTCGCGGTCGGCCGCGGCGGGGTGACGCTGATCGACAAGGTCGAGAGCCGGTGAAGGCGACCGTTACGCGTAAGGGCTCGGGCCCGGCGTTGATTCGCTCGCGTGGGGCACTGTCTTCCGCGGAAACCTCTTCGTCACCCCGGACCCGTTCCGGGGTCCACCGGGCACCCTCGCAGGCCGTTGAGAAAGCGGAACAGCGGACCCCGGAACAAGCCCGGGGTGACGTAGGGGGTGTAAGCTACCGTTGGCTCGGCAAAGCTGTGCTCGTCGCGCTCGGCATCGTCTTCGCGTTGATTGTGGCGCATCCAGCGTTTGCGCAGGCGGCACCTGTCGTTGCGCCGCCAGCCGCGCCCAGCGCTGCAGGCGTCGGCGACGGCATCGATCGTGCGCTCGGGCAGCTGAGCGGCACCGGCCAGGGCAGTGTCGGCCAGCCGATGGCGCTCAGCCTGCAGGTCCTGATCATCATGGGCCTGCTCAGCATCCTGCCGGGCATATTGCTGATGATGACCAGCTTCACGCGCATCATCATCGTGCTGGCGATCCTGCGCCAGGCGCTGGGGCTGCAGCAGACGCCGCCCAACCAGGTGCTGATCGGCCTGTCGCTGTTCCTGTCCTTCTTCATCATGGCGCCGGTGATCAACCAGATCAACACGACCGCGATCCAGCCTTATTCCAATGGCCAGATGCAGGCGACCGACATGATCAAGACCGCCGGCACGCCGCTTCACGCCTTCATGGTCAAGCAGACGCGGGTGAAGGACATCACGATGTTCGCCCACATCGCCAAGGCGGGCAAGTTCAACAGCGCCAAGGACATTCCTTTCTCGGTGCTGCTGCCGTCGTTCGTGACCAGCGAGCTCAAGACCGCGTTTCAGATCGGGTTCCTGATCTTCCTGCCGTTCATCGTCATCGATCTGGTCGTCGCGACCGTGTTGATGTCGCTCGGCATGATGATGCTGTCGCCGACGATCATCTCGCTGCCATTCAAGCTGCTGCTGTTCGTGCTGGTCGACGGCTGGGCGCTGACCATGGGCAGCCTTGCCAATTCGTTCGCGAGTTAGCGGGCATGACTTTTCCTTCCTTGCCTTGCCGCCCACAGCCGTTCGCCCTGAGCTTGTCGAAGCCTATGCGCGCACCCTTCGACAAGCTCAGGGCGAACGGATGTTCGGTATGTGGCTTTGACGGAGCGGCTGCCTGATGGACGCGCAATATTTCCTGACCGTCGCCAACGAGACGATGTGGGTGCTGGCGCTCGCCGCTGCGCCGATTTTGATCCCGGCGCTGTTTGCCGGCCTGATCCTGGGCATGGTGCAGGCGGCGACCTCGATCAACGAGCAGACCTTGTCGTTCGTGCCCAAGCTGATCGTGGTGGCGGTGTCGATCCTGATCTTCGGGAGCTTGATCCTGGGGCTGCTGAGCGATTTCACGATCAGCATCTTCGAGCGGATCCCGGATTTGGTGCGATAGATTTTGAGCGATGCCGTTCGCCTCTTCGTCATCCTGAACTTGTTTCAGGATCCAGGCGCGGTCCGTTGCCAAATGGACACCATCCCTAGATCGGCTGACCGCGCCTGGATCCCGGATCAAGTCCGGGATGACGTTGCGATTGGGGCATGCCCCCGATGAGCCAACTCGGCTTCGGCCTGTCGATCGAGCCGCAACTCTGGGCGCTGATCTTCGTGATGGTGCGCATCGGCGCGGCGTTCATCGCCGCGCCCGTGTTCGGCGCCGTCTCGGTTCCCGTGATGGTGCGTGTCACGCTGTCGGGCGCGATCGGCGTGCTGGTGCTTGCCACGCACAGCATCACGCCGCCCGCCAACGTGTTTGCCTTCGCCACCTTTCTCGCCATTGCTTCCGAGGCCTTGGTCGGGCTGGCCATGGGCTTCATCCTGCAGATCGCGTTTGCCGCACCGATGCTGGCAAGCGAAGTGATCGGGGTGTCGATGGGGATCGGCTTCGCCAATGCGATCGATCCGCAGAACGGCCGCTCGTCGCCGGCGCTCGGCCAATTCTTCTCGATCATGCTGACCCTGCTGTTCCTGTCGGTGAACGGCCATCTCGTGCTCGTCGAGATGGTGGTGAAAAGCTATGACGTGCTGCCGGTCGGGGCGTCGTGGATGACTGCGGCGCAGATGAAGGGCATCGCCCTGTTCGGCGGGTACACCTTCCTGGCCGGGCTGCTGCTCGCGCTGCCGGTCGGCTTCCTGCTGCTGTGCCTCAACCTGGTCGTCGGCATGCTGTCGCGCTCGGCGCCCGCGCTCAACCTGTTCGCCGTCGGGCTCCCTGCCTCGCTCGCGGTTGGTGTGATCGCGCTTGCCATCGCCTTTCCCGCAATGGGTGATTACCTGCTCGTCATCGTCCGCGAAGGGCTTGCTGCCGCGCAGAACCTGGTGCTCGGCTGATGTCCGAGGAGATGGGGGGCGACAAGACAGAGGCACCAACCGACAAGCGCAAACGCGAGGCGACCCAGAACGGCGAGGTCCTCCAATCCAGGGAGTTCGCCACCGCCCTCGTGATCCTCGCCGGGTGCGGCTGGCTGGCATTTTTCGGGCCATCGTTGATGGGCGCGTGCAAGGCGGTGATGACATCGAGCTTCGAGTTCGGCCGCGGCGATGTCGAGGATTTCGAGCCGTTCCGGCCGCTGATGGCATCGGGCTGGAAGCTGGCTACGCCGATGATGGCGCTGTTCATCATCACCCTGCTCGCCGCGATCCTGAGCAAGGCCGGACTGGGTTCGCTCGGCTTCAACGGCAAGTTGCTGACGCCGAAGTTCAACCGCATCAACCCGGCCTCTGGGCTTAAACGCATCTTCGGTGCACAGGGCTGGATCGAGCTCGGCAAATCCTTGCTGAAGGTCCTGCTGCTCGGATCGATCGGCACGTACATGCTGATCTCCGTCTCGCACATGACGATCGGGTTGGTATCGTCCGACGTCGAAGGCGCGACCGGGGCGCTGGGCGGCACGCTGATGGGCGTCCTGTTCGCGATGGCGGGCGGGTTGCTGATCATCGCCGGGATCGACGTGCCGGTGCAGCTGATCCGCCTGCTCGCTAAGCTGCGCATGACCAAGCAGGCGGTGAAGGACGAGCATAAGGAAAGCGAAGGCTCGCCCGAGGCCAAGCACGCAATCCGCCAGGCGCAGCACCGCGCGGCCAAGCGCGACATGCGCAAGGCGGTGGCCGAGGCGCACGTCATCCTCACCAACCCGACGCATTTCGCGGTCGCCTTGCGCTACGATCGCGGCCGGGATCAGGTGCCGGTGGTGGTCGCCAAGGGCCGCGGCGTACTGGCGCTGGCGATTCGCGAGATCGCCGCGGAGAACCAGGTACAGGTGCTGGAATATCCCGCCATCGCCCGCGCGGTCTATTATACCAGCAAGGAGGGGCAGGAGGTCCGCGACGATCTGTATCTCGCGATCGCCACGATCCTGGCCTTCGTCTTCGGGATCAACGTCGCCGCCGGCGGCACGGCGCCCGCCGTGGCGGTGCCGCCAAGCGCCCGGTTCGACGAGAATGGCGTGAAACAATCCTAAACAATTGCGGGCTTCGGCCGATCTAACGAGCACAGGGGGCGACTATGGCAACGACATCGATCACGACTGCGCTGGGGGCGGGCTCCGGGGTCGATACCGCCGCGCTCGTCAAGTCGCTGGTCGAAGCGCAGTTCGCCGGCAAGACAGCGCGGCTGACCAAGCAGACCGAGGCGGTGACCAACCAGATTTCCGGCGTCTCGACGATCAAGAGCGCGATCACGGGTTTTGCCGGCGCTCTCTCCAGCCTGGTCAAAGGCGGATCACTGGCCACCAGCCCGACCAGTTCGAACACCGCCATCGTGACGGCGACGGCGCTGTCGGGCGCCAAGCTCGCCGGCCTGTCCTCGACGATCGAGGTGCGGCAGCTCGCCCGCTCGCAGGTCGCGACCAGCCCGGCGCGGGCGGACACGATCGCCTCGGTCGGACTCGGCAGCTTCACGCTGACCTTTGGGCAGGCGACGGTCGGCGACGGCGCGATGACCGGCTTCACCCCCGGCAAGGCCGACGCGATCACCATCCCGATCACGCAGGGCAATTCCGGCCTGAGTGGCATCGCGCGTGCGATTAATGCGGCGAATGCCGGCGTGACGGCGACCGTGCTGACCGATGCCGAGGGTTCACGGCTCAGCATCAAGGGCCCGACCGGCGAGGCCAAGGCGTTCACGCTGATCGCGACCGAGGATCCCGCCGCGCCCGGTTTGTCCGCGCTCAACATCGGTCCCGGTGCGACCGGCACGTCGATCGGCAGCAGCGCACAGGATGCGATCGTCGCGGTCGATGGCACCCCGCTGAAGCGCGCTGGCAACAGCATCACGGATTTGCTGCCCGGCGTGAAGCTGGACCTCGTCAGCGCCTCGGTCGGCACCCGGGTGTCACTCGGCACCAGCGCACCGACCACTGCCTTGTCGCAGGCCGTCAATGATTTCGTCGAGACCTACAACCAGCTGACCAGCGTGCTGAAGCAGCAGACCGATCCGGTGACCGGCGCGCTCCGATCGGATGGCGCCGCGACCACGCTGCAACGATCGCTCCGCAACCTGACGGTGACGCCGCTCGTCACCGGTGGCGCGCAGGGTGCCCCGTCGACGCTTGCCGAGATCGGCGTGAAGACCAATCGCGACGGTACGCTGTCGGTCGATGCCGCGGCGCTCAGCACCGCGATCGCCAGATACCCGCAGGCAGTCGAAGCGATGTTCGCCGACGGCACCGCTGCCTCGGGCACCGGCATCTCGTCGGCGCTGACGACGATCTCCAATGCCGCGATCAACACCACCACCGGGCTTGGCGCGAGCACGACGCGCTATACCAAGATGCAGTCCGACATCACCGACAACCAGGCCAAGCTGACCGATGCCGGCGATGTGATGACCAAACGGCTGACCGCGCAGTTCGCCGCCAGCGAATCGCGCGTCGCAGCATATAAATCCACGCTGGCGATGCTCGAGCAGCAGGTGGATGCGTGGAACAACCAGTCGTGAGCTATGCCAGCGCCCTGGGACGCGATCCGGCGGAGACGTATCGGCGGATCGACATTGCCGGGCGCACGGCCCAAGCGGACGGCCCTGCCTTGGTGCAATTGCTGTATGACGAAGTGGTACGCGCGCTGCGGGTCGCCGCCTGGGCGGCGGAAAACCGGCAACTCCAGATGAAGAGCGACAAGATCACGCGTGCCACCGCGATCCTGTTCGGACTGGAGGCGGGGCTGGATTTCGAGGCCGGCGGCGAGGTCTCGATCACGCTCTCGCGCGTGTATGGCGGGGCGCGTCGGACGATCGTCGAGGCCAGCATCGGCCACGATCCCGCGCCGTTCCGCGCGGTTGCCGACGATCTGGAAGAGATCGCGCAGGCCTGGCGGACGATCCGCGCGGCGTGATCTAAGCCTGACCGGCGATTGGCATTAACTAACGAATGCGGATGGGTTAGCCTAAGGTCATCGTGCTCTATCGGGCGAGAAAGATCGACAGCCCGCTACCCGGATCGGCCGGCGGTGCGTCGCACACGATGCGCAACGCGTCGGCCCGCGCACGGTCGAGGATCGCGGCGGGCACGTCGGCACGGTGGTACAGACGGTCGGCCTGGCCGAGCAGGCGTGCCTGGCGTAGCGTCAGGTCATCCGGATCCTGCGAGACGAGCGTGATCTTCACCAAGGCGCTGGTCCTAGCGTCCGACCGTCCGAGCCACCGCTTAACCGATGCCGCGTCGCTGAACGGATCGAGCGCCCCACCCTGCCCCATCGCCGCCCCCAACGCGCGGCGGCGGTCGCTTCCTTCCGGGTAACGCTCCCGAATTGCCGCACGTGCCGCGAACAGGTCGCGCGCCAGCGTGCCGAGTTCTGCCGGCAGCAACGTCTCGAGCCGCTGGCGCAGCGCCGCGGCCAGCCCGGCCGACACCCCACCCGTGCCGATCGCGATCAGCACCGGATCGCGGTCAACGATCGCGGGGAGCGTGAAATCGCACGCCGCCGGGCGATCGACCGCGTTGATCAGCACGCCGCGTGCACGCAACCGTGTAATCGCCGCCTGCGCCAACGCCTCATCCTCGATCGCGACGATCGCCAGCGCGGCCTGCCCCTCCTCGCCGACGATCACCGCGCCGGCGCGTTCCAGCAGCCGGCGCTTGGCATCGGCCGGCTCCCCTTCGCCCAGCAGCATCACGTTGCGCCCCGCCAGCCTCACGAACAGCGGCAGGCTGTACAGCGTCACGCCTTCAGCCAGTCCGGCACGCGCTCGGCGGCGAGGATCGTCTCCGGCTGGATGCGATCCGCGACCACCGCATAGCGGTCGCCATCGACCAAGACTTCGGGCACCAAGGCGCGGCTGTTATAGGTGCTGGCCATCGTCGCGCCGTACGCCCCGGCCGAGCGGAATACCGCCAGGTCGCCTGACGACACGAGATCGATGTCGCGCCCCATTGCGAATGTGTCGCCGCTCTCGCACACCGGTCCCGCGATATTGGCGGTCATGCGGTTCCCGCTCGGGTGCACCGCGACGAAATCGTGCCAGGCATCGTAGAGTGCGGGGCGCGCGAGATCGTTCATCGCCGCATCGACGATCACGTACGGATTGACCGCGCCGGGCTTCACCCAGATCACCTCGGTCAGCAGCACGCCGGCATTGGCGGTCAGCACGCGGCCGGGTTCGAACATCAGTTCGACATCCCAATCTTGCGTCACGCGCGCGACCATGTCGCCATATTCCGCCGCACTCGGCGGCACGTCGCCCGCTTTGTAATGGACGCCGAGTCCGCCGCCCAGATCGATACGGCTGATGAAATGCCCGAAGCGGCGCAACTCGGCGACCAGCTCGCCGACCCGCTCATAAGCGCCTTCGAGCGGCGCGAGATCGAACAGCTGACTGCCGATATGGATCGCCACGCCACGCATGCTGAGCCCATCGAGCTCGGCCAGGCGACCGTACATCTCGACCGCCTGGTCGATCGGCACGCCGAACTTGTTCTCGCGGCGCCCGGTGGAGATCTTGGCGTGCGTACCCGCATCGACATCGGGATTGATGCGCAGCGTCGCCGGCGCGCGCTGCCCGCGGGCGTGCGCGATCGCGGCGAGCACTTCGCCTTCCTCTTCCAGCTCCAGGTTGAACTGGCCGATTCCGGCATCGAGCGCAGCGGTCAGCTCGCGCCGCGTCTTGCCGACGCCCGAGAACACGATGTCGGCCGGCGCGATGCCGGCGGCCAGCGCACGCTGCATCTCGCCACCCGAAACCACATCGGCGCCATAGCCTTCCTGCGCCAGCACGCGCAGCACGGCGAGGTTGGGATTGGCCTTGATCGCAAAGGCCAGGTGCACGCGCCCGGCATCCTTCAACCCGTCGCGGAACGTGCGCGCCTGCTGGCGGAACATGGCAGTCGAATAGACATAGACCGGCGTGCCGACCGTCTCGGCGATCGTTGCCAAACTGACGCCTTCGCAATGGAGCGCGCCATCGACGGCGGCGAACGTATCGTTGGAACCCTGCATATCAGGAAGGCGGCAGATCGAATTCATCGCTGCGGCGCTGTTCGGATCGTTTGAGCAATTCGTCGCTGCGCTCGGGCCGCGCCTGGTTGCTGGGGGTAAGCAATTGCTGCGGCGTGGGCGTCGCGCGCGCGCCATACGGCGCGACCGGGAGCTTCTCGCCCGCTGCTGGCTTCAGGTCGGCAGCGGCACCGCAACCGCCGAGCGCGAGCAGCGCCACGGGGACAAGCAAGGCAGGCTTCATCATCATTCTCCTTCGCGCGCCGCGGCGATCGCCTCACGCACACGGGCAGGCGCGGTGCCGCCGAAACTGGTCCGGCTGGCGACCGAGGCGTCCACGCTCAGCACGCCATACACGCGATCGTCGATCCGCGCATCGATCGCGGTCAATTCGGCCAGCGGTAGCGCATCGAGTGCGACGCCGAGCTCCTCCGCGCGCCTGACCGCGCTGCCGGTGATATGATGCGCCTCGCGGAACGGGATGCCACCCTCGCGCACCAGCCAGTCGGCCAGATCGGTGGCGGTCGAAAAGCCCGCTTCGGCCGCGGCGCGCATCCGGCCTTCGCGGAACGTTGAACTTTCGACCATGCCGGTCATCGCCGCGATCGACAGGCCGAGCAGGTCGTGCGCCTCGAACACCGGCGGCTTGTCGTCCTGCATATCCTTGGAATAAGCGAGCGGCAGGCCCTTCATCGTAATCATCAGCGCGGTCAGGCAGCCGATGATGCGCCCGCTATGGCCGCGGACCAGCTCGGCGGCATCGGGATTTCGCTTCTGCGGCATGATCGAGCTACCAGTCGACCATTGATCGCTGAGCGACACGAACCCGAACGGCTGCGATGCCCAGAGGATGAATTCCTCGGCCAAGCGGCTGAGATGCAGCGCCGTCTGCGCCGCCGCGGTCAGGTAATCGATGGCGAAGTCCCGGTCGCTGACCCCGTCCAGCGAATTACGCGTCGGGCCATCGAAGCCCAGCGCCGCCGCGGTCGCCGCGCGATCAATCGGGAAACCCGTGCCCGCCAGCGCGGCCGAGCCCAGCGGGCACAGGTTGGCGCGCGCACGCGCATCCGCGAAACGCGAGCGGTCACGCGCAATCATCTCGTTATAGGCCATCAGGTGATGGCCGAGCGTGACGGGCTGTGCGCTTTGCAGATGCGTGAAGCCCGGCATCACGCTTGCGGCATGCTCGTCGGCACGATCGAGCAACGCGGCCTGAAAGGCGGCTAGCGCCACATCCACCTGGTCAATCGCATCGCGCACCCACAGGCGGAAATCGGTCGCCACCTGATCGTTGCGAGACCGTGCGGTGTGCAGCCGGCCGGCGACCGGCCCAATCAGCGCCGCCAGCTTCGACTCGCTCTGCATGTGAATGTCTTCGAGGCTGAGATCCTCGGCAACGCCGTTTGCTTCATAATCGGCCGCGACCTGGTCGAGCCCGGCCAGGATCGTCGCGGCATCCTCAGGCGCGATGATGCCCTGTGCGCCCAGCATCGTCGCATGCGCCTTGGAGCCGGCGATATCCTGTCGCCACAAGCGCTTGTCGAACGGGATCGAGGCATTTATCTCGCGCATCACTGCCGCAGGTCCGGCCGCGAAGCGCCCGCCCCACATCGCATTGGATGCGTTCATGTCTTTCCGCTCGACGATTGCCACGCTCCCATTGCTTGGCGCCATGATGTTGGGCTTGGCCGCGTGCGATAGGCAAGACTCGGCATCTGAGCAAGCGGGGGAGCAAGCCAACACCATCGCTGCGCCAAAGACTGCCGTGACAACCAACGGCACGGCGGCAGCCGAGGGCGAGAAGGTCGTTGTCGACACGATCGGCACGCTGGATCGCAGCCACAAGGGCGAGGCGGCATCGTCGTTGCCCTTCAAGGCACCGGATGGCAGCACGACCAGCATCGCCGCATTTGCCGGCAAGCCGGTGCTCGTCAATCTATGGGCGACCTGGTGCGCACCATGCGTGGCGGAGATGCCGACGCTCGACCGGATCGCCACCCGCATCCAGGTGCTCGCGATCAGCCAGGATCTGGACGGCGCCGCCAAGGTCGCACCGTTCTTCGCCAAGGCGGGGCTCAAGAACATCAAGCCGTACCTCGATCCAGGCGTCGGGCTAAGCGTCGCCTATCAGGCGAGCCTGCCGACCAGCATCCTGTACGATCCCGCCGGCAAGGAAGTGTGGCGGATGACTGGCGGCATGGATTGGACGACTCCGACCGCTACCGATTTGATTGCCGAGGCGCGTTGAGCCGGCGGCTGTCTGGTCTTAGCCGTCGAGCAGATGCAAGACGCCCGGCGCGACCTCGCTCCATCCGCGGTACGCTGCCGCGTCTAGTTTGGCGCGATCAACTCGGGCGCTATCGGCGAGGCGCACGCGCCATCGTCCGGCGACCTTTTGCATGTCGATCACGTTCGCTGTGCCACCAACCGCCGCTAGCCAGGACGGGTCGGCCAAGACGGGCGACGGTGCGGTGCGCACGACATTGCGCATCTCGCCTGCGACCTGGTCGGCGATCGGCCCGAGCACGACCTGTAACCCCTGCCCGCCCGGGCGGAACAGGCCGCGCGCGCCGAGCGCCTTGAGCGCCGCTTCGTCAATACGCGTGACATCGACCAGTTCGAGCCTGAGCCGCGTCGTGCAAGCATCGATCGTCCGCAGATTGGCGGCCCCGCCCAGCGCCGCGACGAAGCTGGCCGCGCGGTCGTTCGGTGCGTCCGCCGGCAATGTCACCGGTGCCGCAACCGCGTCCCTGCCCGGCGTCTTCAGATCGAACCGCACGATGCAGAAGCGGAATGCGGCGTAATAGAGCACGAAATACAGCGCGCCCACCGGCAGCAGCATCAGCGGCCGGGTCGCCAGCCCGTAGTTGAGCACGTAATCGAACAGGCCGGCGGAGAAACCGAACCCAAGCTTCACGCCGAGCGCGTTCATGATCACCATGGCCAGCCCGGTCAGCACCGCGTGCACCGCGTAGAGCAGGGGCGCCAGGAACATGAAGGTGAACTCGATCGGTTCGGTCACGCCCGTCAGGAGCGATGTGAGGGCAAGACTGAGCAGCATGCCGCCAACGGCCTTGCGCCGGTCGGGCAGCGCCGTGTGGTACATGGCGAGGCACGCCGCGGGCAGGCCGAACATCATGACCGGGAAAAAGCCGCTCATGAACGCGCCGGCGTTGGGATCGCCGGCAAAGAAGCGCTTCAAATCCCCTGTCGCACCATGGAAATCGCCCAGGATGAACCAAGCGATATTGTTGAGGATGTGGTGCAGCCCGGTGACGATGAGCAGCCGATTGAGCGTACCGTAGACGAATAGTCCGAACGGTCCGGCACCGACCACCCAACGGCTGAGCGTGTCGATTGCGGTCTCCAGCGCCGGAAAGCCGAGCCCGAAGATCGCGGCGCCGATCAGCCCGGCAAAGCCCGCGGCGATCGGCACGAAGCGGCGGCCGCCGAAAAAGGCAAGATAATCGGGCAGCTTGATCCCGGAATAGCGATTGTAGAGCCAGCCCGAGACGAGCCCCGATAGGATGCCGGCAGGCACGCTCAGCTTGCCGAGCTCCTTGACCTTCCAGGCGGCGGTGGCCAGGCCCTGCGCCGCTTGGTCGGCAAAAGTCGCACTGACGTCCGCCGGCACCGCCAGCAGCGCCTTGCCGCCCTCGATCGTCACGAGATAGGCGATCGCCCCGGCGAGACCCGCGGCCCCGTTATTCTCGCGCGCCAGCCCTATCGCGACGCCAATGGCGAAGATCAGCCCCAGATTGGTGAAGATCGCATCACCCGCCGCGGCGATGAACGCGATGTCGAGCAGATCGGGCTGGCCCAGGCGCAACAGCAAGCCGGCGACAGGTAGGACCGCGATCGGCAGCATCAGCGCGCGGCCGAGCGGCTGCAGGGCGTCGAACCTCAGGCGCATCATTCGGTCTCCAGCAGAGCACGGACGTCGCGCGTGGTCGAGGCGGTAAGCGCGAGTGCTGCGATCGCCTTGCACCCGGCCATGTCGAGCCGGCGAACCGCCGCCTTGAGCGCCGGGATGGCGGCGGGTGTCGCGGATAATTCGGTGACGCCGAGACCGATCAGGATGGGCGCGGCGACAGGATCGGAGGCGATGCCGCCGCACACACCGAACCAGCGGCCATGCGCACGCGCACCCTCTGCCGCGCGCGCGATGAGGTGCAGCACAGCAGGGTGAAGTGCATCGACCATGCTGGCTACCGCCGGATTGCCGCGATCGGCGGCGAGCGCATATTGCGTCAGATCGTTGCTGCCGATCGACAGGAAATCGGCATCCCGCGCCAGACTCCCAGCGAGCATGGCCGCGGCCGGCGTCTCGATCATCACACCGAGTGGCACCGGCGCGGTGATGCCGAGCGCCGCGCGCGCTTCGTCCAGGATGGCGCGCGCGGTGGCAAGCTCGCCGGCATCGACGACCATCGGCAGCATGATACGACATTGCGCCGCGGGCACGCCGCGCAGGATCGCCCGGAATTGAGCGGCGAGCAGATCGGGACGGGCGAGCGAGAAGCGGATGCCGCGGGCGCCCAGCGCCGGATTGTCCTCATGCGCGAAGGGCAGATAGGCGACCGGCTTGTCCCCACCGATATCGAGCGTGCGCACGATCAACGGCCTTCCCTCCAGCTCGGCCGCGATCGCTGCATAGACCGCGCATTGCTCGTCTTCGTCCGGCGCGATCGCGCGGTCGAGGAACAGGAATTCGGTGCGCAGCAGCCCGCAGCCTTCGGTGCCGAGGGTCACGGCGTACGCCGCTTCCTCCACGCTCGCGAGATTGGCGAAGATCTCGATCCGCGTTCCGTCGGCCATCAGGCAATCGTCTTGCGCGGATCGTGCTTCGGCGGCGACGCGCAACTGGTTGCGCGATTGACGCGCGGCGGCGGCATCGAGCGCGGCGGCATCCGGCGACGGATTCAGCGTTGCGCGATCCGCGTCCAGAATGACACGGCTGCCGTCGTGCAGATCGAGGATGGCGGGGCCGGCTGCGACCACCATCGGAATGCCGGCTGTAGCGGCCAGGATCGCCGCGTGCGCGGTCGGGCCGCCGAACGCGGTACAGATGCCGCCTACCCCTGCGACGGTCAGGACGGCGAAGTGCGACGGCAACAGTTCGTCAATGACTACGATGGCACCGCGGGGCGGCACCGGCAAGCTCGCGTCGGTGCCGGTGAGCAGCGCGATGACCTGCCGCTCAATGTCCTTCAGGTCGGCGATCCGCTCTATCAGCAACGCATCGCCGGTCGCACGGATCGCATCGGCATGGCCAGCGATCGCGCTACGCCACGCGAAGGCGGCGCTCTTGCCTTGCGCGATGCTCCTTTGCGCTGCCGCGATAAGCTCGGGATCGTCGATCAAGGCATTGTGCGCCCCTGCGATCTCCGCACCTGCGCCTTGATGCCCGTCGGCGGCTGCCAGCAACGAGCGACGTGCGCCAGCCAAGGCCGCGATCTCGGCCGCTTCGCCATTCCCA
Source organism: Sphingomonas endolithica (assembly GCF_025231525.1). Classification (NCBI taxonomy): domain Bacteria; kingdom Pseudomonadati; phylum Pseudomonadota; class Alphaproteobacteria; order Sphingomonadales; family Sphingomonadaceae; genus Sphingomonas; species Sphingomonas endolithica. The sequence goes on along the minus strand of NZ_CP103057.1, from coordinate 2,955,450 downwards.
TGCTCGGGCACAGCAACGTCGGTTGGGTGCCACTGGAATATCGCGCCAACGGCCAGCCCCGGCGCCGCGCGTACCCCCTGGATCAAGCCGTCGCCGCGATCGGCAGCGGGCGACGATACCGGCGCGTGCACCGCCTCGTGCGTACCATCCTCGATCAGCGTTGCCACCGCCGTGACGGCAGCGCGCGCATCGGGACCGCGCGCGGCGATTTCGATCTCGTCATCGTGGGCGATGCCGGCGCCGAGCAACGCGACGATGCTACGTGCGTTTGCCGGCGCGCCGCGGGCGGTGATAGTAACGTCGGAGGCTAACGGCTTGAGCGCGGCGACGATGCGCGCGGCTGGCCGGGCATGCACGCCGTTGGCGAGCGGCACGCGCATGGTCAGCTGAGCAGTATCGCTCAGCTCCTCGACGGAAGCCAGGACCCAGTCGTGATGAACCAAGTGGTCGGGCGCAGCGGCTGTTACCGGCTGCCCCGCGACTGGATCCCGGCCTACGCCGGGGAAACAGGCTGTCGACTGCACGATGCTGATCTCTGCGATCGCCTGCCCCGCGGCAACGCGCCGATCGAGATCGAGCACCCGCAGGGCAAAGCCCTCGTTCATGACGGTGATCGGCGTCACCATGCTCTTGGCGTGGAGCGCCACGGCGTCGAGATCGACTTCCAGCAACGGCTGGCCGAGCTTTACCTGCTCACCATCGGCCACCTTGGCGGTGAAGCCGACACCCGCCAGCGCAACGGTTTCGAGGCCGACATGGATCAGCAGCTCGGCACCGTTGCCCAGTTGCAAGGTAACCGAATGCCGCGTCGCCGCGACTGCAATGACCCGCGCATCACACGGCGCGCGGATCACGCCGTCGAGCGGATCGATCGCGAACCCATCGCCCATCATGCGTTCGGCGAATACGGGATCCGGCACTTGGTCCAGCGGCATCGCCCAGCCTGCCATCGGCGCGTGGAGAACGATCACTGCGTCACCAATTGCACGCCGCTGATCGCCCATAGCGGATTCACGCCCTTGGCCGTGTAGGTGATGCACAGATCATGCGCGCCAGACAGCGCGGCAAGCGGTGCGGTGAGCGTGGTGATCCCTGCGCGCTGCGCTGCAGGAGCAAGCGGCAACACGGCGACCCGCGGCCCCGCGCAGCCATCGCGCACCTCGACCTCACCGGCCGGTGTTGCCGGTGGTCGAAACCGTATCTTGTCCACGTCGCGGCCGATCTGGAAGTTGAACGGCACTTGGCCGACGGCGATTGCGATGGCCCGCACCCCGTCCATCGGCGCCGCCTGATAGATCCAGCAGGGATTGGCGACATCCAGCAGGAATGCGGCGCGCGGCTCCTTGGCAGGCGCATCATCGGCGAGGCGCAGCGCGATGCCCTGTGTGCAGAGCTCGAGTTCCGTGTCGTCACGATGCCGCAGCGCCGGAGCGGTAAGCCGTAGGTCGATCGCGCCCGGCATCACCGCGTCGTCGAGGATGCTGGCCGCACGCAGCCGCGTGCCGGTCGGCAGTGTCAGTGCCCCGGCATAGAGCGGGGACGCTCGGCCCGGTGCCGTGCCGTCGGTCGTGTAGCGCAACGGCAGAGCAGATTGCGTCGAAAGCGTGACTCTGGCTTGGCCATGCTCCGGAAAGAGCATCGCGACGGTGCGGAACAACGCATCGCTCGGCGTGATGCCGAGTGCGGCAAGGCGCGCCATCTGCGGTGCGAGACGGCGCACGAAATCGCTCCAGTCACGCGTCGCAGCAGGCGACCAGCCGATCTCGGCAATCGCTGCGGCGCGAGGGAAGGCATATGCGCCGACCATCTCCTCGCGGCGCAGATGCTCGGTCCAGACATTGCCCTGCACTCCCAGGATATGGCGCTGCTGCGCCGCCGGAAGCGAAGACGGCGCGGGGTCGAAGCGGTAGACGTCGGCGAGCGTGATCAACTCGCCACGCCCGGTGCCCTCCGCTGCGGTGACGCCCTGGCGGTGATTGAGATAGAGCGTCGGCGCTGGCGAGAGGATCGCGTCGTGCCCGGCCTTGGCGGCCGCCACCGCGCCATCGATCCCGCGCCACGACATCACCGTTGCGCCCGGCGTAATCCCGCCGTCGAGTATCTCGTCCCAGCCGATCAGCTTGCGGCCGTGGCTGGCCAGATAGCGGCCGATGCGCTGGATGAACCAGCTCTGCAGTTGATCTTCGGTTGCGATGCCGAGGCTTTTCATCTGCGCCTGGATGGCCGGCGACGCCTTCCACTGATCCTTGACCGCCTCGTCGCCGCCGATGTGCAAGTATTGCGATGGGAACAGGCCGATCACCTCATCGAGCACGTCCTCAAGGAAGCGGAACGTCGAGTCGTCGGTATTGTAGAGCCACGGGAACACGCCCCAGTCGCTCTCCGTGCCGGTCGGAATCGGCACGCCCATGCCGAGCCTGGGATACGCGCGGATCGCGCTCAGCGCGTGGCCGGGCATCTCGATCTCGGGTACGATGGTGATGTTGCGTGCCGCCGCATAGGCCACGATCTCGTGGATCTGGCGTTGCGTGTAGAACCCGCCGGTGCGGGGTAGCGGCGGGGCGCCGGGCGCGGTCGCGGGCCGGCGCCACCCGGCAACGGAGGTCAGGCGGGGGTATTTGCGGATTTCGATCCGCCAGCCCTGATCGTCGACCAGATGCCAGTGCAACGTGTTGAGCTTGTTGGCGGCCATAGCGTCGATCAGCCGGCGCACATAGTTTGGCGACTGAAAATGGCGCGCGCTATCCAGCATCAGCCCGCGCCATCTGAACCGCGGCGCATCTTCAATGGTAACCGCCGGAACGAACATCCCGTTCGCGCCCGCTTTAGCCAACTGCCACAAGGATACGGCGCCGTAGAACAAGCCGGCATCGTCGCTGGCAGTGATCGTCGCGCCAGTGGCGGACGTCACGAGCCGGTAACCCTCCGCCGGCAGGCCGGGCAGGCGTTCGAAGCGTATCTTGCCGGCCGCTTTCGGGGTGAGCGATGGCCCGCCGGTCTTCGCCAGCAGGTCGTTCAGGCGCGCCGCGGCGTTTCGCGTGCCGCGATCGCCGGGCGGCAGCGCGACGCCGGTCGCCGCGGTGAGCGTGACGCCGCCCACCCCGGCGGTCATCGCTTGCGGCGCCGGGAGCAGCGCCTGGGCCGCCGCCGTAGATATGTAGAGCAGGCCTGCGACAACCATGCTGAGAAACCGGATCACGCGCGGCACAAGCAAGCCCCTTGGGCAAGAGGAGGAACGGGCCGGATGCACGTCCGGCCCGTGGTATCAGAAGCGCAAGCGCGCGCCGACATAGTATTGCCGGCCATTGTCGTAGATCGCGCGGAAGCGGTCTTCGCTGCCGGAATATTGCTCGATCTTGGCATTGGTCAGGTTCACCGCATCGGCAGTGAGCGATATGTTGTCCGTTACCTTGAGGCTCGCCGATGCATCGAGCGACTCTGTTGCCTTCTGGTTAAGCGGCGCCGCGCGATCGATGTTGACGAAGAATTTCGAGCGGTAATTGTACGACAGCCGCAGGGATGCGAAATCATTCTCGTAATAGCCGGTCACGTTCAGCGCATGCTTGGAATTGCCTGGGATCGGATCACCCGAATCCGACTTGGCGTCCGAATAGGTGTAGTTGACGATCGCTCCGAACCCCCAGGCGATTGGCCGCGAGACCTGGAATTCGGCGCCCTTGTTGGTGCCGCCCGAACCGTTCGAGCGGCGGTTGATGTCGAACAGGCAATCGAACAGCGGATTGGCGACCGTGGACGTCGGCGAGACGATACAGCGCGACGCATTCGGGTTGGTCGCATTCTGCACCGGATAGCGTTCCTGCACCGTGCGGTTGACGATGTAGGAGGAGATATCCTTGTAGTAGAGCGCGGCGGCGACGATCGTGTCGCGATCGGGATACCATTCGATCGACGCGTCGTAATTGTTCGAACGGTACGGCTCGACCGAGGGGTCGCCGCCGTCACCGCTCAGCGCGCCGGGATTGAGCGACACGCGCGGTACGATGTCGGTATAATCCGGTCGCGCAACACTGCGGCTGGCGCCGAAGCGGACGACGACATTGGGCGTCACATCGACGCTGATGTTCGCCGAGGGCAGGTAATCCGTATAGCTGCGCTTCACCTGGACCGGCACGTAGACGCCAAAGGCATTGGTGGTGATGGCACCTGGCGTGTTGGCGGGCACGCCAAGCAGATTGCCGCGCGAACCCTGATCGGTGCGGATCACGCGCAAGCCGAAATTGGCGTTCCAGCCATCCTCCTTGCCGCCCAGCTTCGCCATCGCATACCCGCCATAGGTCTTCTCGTTGATCGAATAGTTTTCCGGTGGGTTGAGGATGCGCTCGCGGGCCGTCGCGGGAAGCCCGTTGAGGATATTCTGCAGCTTGGTGCGATCGACCTGGAAGAAGTTGGTCAGCGTGTCGGGCAGCGCGACGCCATCGAGGAAGTCGCCGGGCGTGCCGCCACCGGCGAAATCGGTCGAGGTACACGGGCGCCCGCCGCAACCGGTGCCAACCAGATTGAGGTAGAAGGCGCCGTAGGTGGTGGCGAGAAATCGCGTGACGCGATCGTGATCGGTGAACTTGCCGCCGAACTTTATCGCATGCAGCGCCCCCCAGTCCACCTCATGCTCGTAATCGACATAGGCGTACTTCTCCTCGTCCTTGTTGGTGATCTTGTGAAGCGAGGCGAAGTCGAGGATCAGGTCGGCGGGCTGGGTCGGATCGATGCCGGTGAAGCTTACCTGTGGCACCTTGCCCGATATGTCGAAGGTGAACGCGCCGGGTGCCGCGCCTTCGTAAAATGGCTGCGACTCGGTGTTGCCATTGGCCTTGGTGTAGCCAATCTTGAGATGCAGCGTGGACACGTCGCTCGGGTGCCAGATCAAATCGGCATCGCCCGACAGAGTCTTGGCAAACGCGGTGCGATCGATCGCATCGTATACGGCGGCGCGGCCAGCGGGATCGAACCCCACCCCGTTGGCATTGGTCGGCGACGAGACCGTGCCAGACACGACCGTGCCATTGCGTACCACAGCATTGCTCAACGTGCCCGGAACGGTGGTATCGACGCCGTTCACGGTGCGGGATACGCCGCCCAGTGCTCGCGACCCCCAGGCCAGATAGTTCTGGTTGAAATTGTTCGCGCCGAACCTTGAATACAGACCGGTCAGGTTGATCTCGAGATCGTCGGACGGGCGGAATTGCAGCGCGATGTTGCCGCCATAGCGCTCGCGTTCTTGCTGGAACAACGCCGAACCGATCAGCGATGGGATCTGTGCGGTCTGGCCCGCGACGGTCACCGGCTGGTAGCCGAGCACTTCGAGGCCGTCACGACGGATATCGCGCTTCTGGTAGACGCCGCCGACCAGGATGCCGAACGTCCCGGCGTCGTTCTTCCAGCTGACCAGGCCCGATGCCTGCGGATCGAACGAATCGCGCTTTTCGGTATAGACGCCCTGTACCGAGGCGGAGATGGTAAAGGCGTTGAGATCGAGCGGGTTGCGCGTGTGGACGTTGATCGTGCCGCCGATGCCACCTTCCTCCACATCCGCCTGGCCCGATTTGTAGACGTCGAGCTGCCCGACGATCTCGGCGGGAAGGGTAAGGAAGTTGAAACTGCGCGTGGCGGCGAGCTGCTCCTCGATGAACCAGTCGGCGGTGGCGATGGCATGGCCGTTGACCAGCGTCTTGGTAAGGTTCGGAGCGGTGCCGCGCAGCGATACCCGCTCTCCTTCGCCGAACGTGCGGTTGATGACGACACCTGGCACGCGCTGCAGCGCTTCGGCGACGTTCTTGTCGGGAAACTTGCCGATGTCTTCGGCCGAGATGATGTCGGCGATCACGCTGGAATTGCGCTTGGCCTCGACCGACTGGCGCAGCGAACCGCGAATACCGGTAACGATGACATCGTCGTCGCTGCCCGTGTCGCTTGGCGCGGACTGGACCGCTCCGGCCGGCGCGCTGTTGGTCGGCGCGTCAATGCCCTGCGCCTGTGCTGTGGCGGCAAGCGCGAACGAACTTACGGATGCAGACAGAAGTCGTAATACGGTCATTGCCGTTCTCCCCATTGTCCCTGATCGATCCGGCAAATTCGTTATGACCAATGCCAGACCAATCATCAGAACATGTTTCATACCAATGACAGCGTCAAGCATCTATTTTGCGCCCGCTGGGGCTGCAGTGTCATTTTTTAATGGAAATAGGTCTCTCATTGGTATTATGGATTGCGGGCGAACATGAACGACACGGTTGAAGATCGTGATCGAGGGGGATGCGCGGCATGACGAGTCTCACCGACAAGATCGGTGTTTTGGGCGACAGTAATCGCGCACCGCTATACCAGCAGATGCAGGATGCCTTGCGCCGCGGGATCGAGGCAGGCGCGCTGCGGCCGCAAGAGGCGCTGCCGCCGGAACGCGATATCGCGGTCGAATTCGGCATTTCTCGCATTACCGTCCGCAAAGCGATCGACGGACTGGTGGCAGATGGTTTGCTGACCCGCCGGCAGGGCGCGGGCACGTTCGTCGGCGGCCGGGTCGAGAAGCAATTCTCCAAGCTGACATCGTTCTCGGAGGACATGGCGGCTCGCGGCCGCACTGCACGCAGCGAATGGATCACACAGACCGAGGGCACGGTGAATTCGGACGAGTCGCTGACGCTGGGCCTCAGTCCCGGCTCGCGCGTCTTCCGATTTCACCGCATCCGTTATGCCGACGAGCAGCCGATGGCGCTGGAATATTCGACGGTGCCGGGGTTCGGCCTGCCCGGCCTCGAGGCAGTCGGCGTCTCGCTATATGCGGCACTGGAGGCGGCGGGGCATCGCCCGGTGCGCGCGTTGCAGCGGCTGCGCGCCGTGCTGTTCACCGCCACGCAGGCGAAACTGCTCGGCATCGAAGCCGGCGCGCCGGGGCTGTTCATCGAACGCCGCGGGTTCCTGGAGGATGGCCGCGCGATCGAGGCGACGCACAGCTGGTATCGCGGCGACGCGTATGACTTCGTCGCCGAATTGAACGCGCTGGCATGAGCATCGTGTCCGAAGCGACCCTGATGTTTGCCGAGGCGGCAGAAGCGGGCGCGGTCGTCGCGCGGCAGCGGGTCGCGAACCGTGCCGCTCTGACATTGCTTGGCGGGCGATTGCGCGAACACCCGCCACGTGCGGTCTCGACCATCGCGCGGGGCAGCTCCGACCATGCCGCGACCTTTGCCAAATATCTGATCGAAACGATGATCGGCCTGCCGGTCACCTCGACCGCGCCGTCGGTCAGTTCGGTCTACCATGCCGCGGCGCAGGCCAAGGACACGTTGCTGATCGCCATCTCGCAATCCGGTCGCAGTCCGGACCTGTTGAGCGCAGTCGAGGCCGGGCGCGCAGGCGGCGCGTATCTCGCGGCAATGGTCAACCAGGCGGACTCACCGCTGGCAGAGATTGCCGACGTGACTCTGCCACTACACGCCGGAGCGGAACGCAGCGTCGCCGCGACGAAGAGCTATATCGCCTCGCTGGCCTTGATCCTCGATCTGGTTGCCACCTGGTGCGACGATGCCGGCCTGTCCGCCGCACTAGACGATGCGCCGGCGCTGCTCGCCCAATCCTGGACCATGGACTGGACGCCGCTCGTCGACGGGCTGATCGACGCACACGGTCTGTACGTCATCGGACGCGGGTTGGGGCTCGGCATTGCCCAGGAGGCGGCGCTGAAATTCAAGGAAACCTGCGGGCTTCATGCCGAGGCATTCAGTGCAGCGGAGGTGCGGCACGGGCCAATGGCGCTGATCGGGCCGGATTTCCCGCTGCTGGTGTTTCGTCAGGACGACGAAACCGCCGTGGGCGTCGATGCGCTCGTGACCGAAGCACTCGGTCAAGGCGCCACCGTCTATTGTGCGGGCGCGGATCTGACGGGCGCGGTGACGCTGCCGACGATCGCGGCGCCTTCGGCAATCGAGCCGATGCTGCAGATCCAGTCGTTCTACCGTGCGGTCAACTCGCTATCAGTCGCGCGTGGCTTCGATCCCGATTCGCCGCCGCACCTGCACAAAGTGACTGAAACCATATAATGTTTATTGCGCTCTTCAATTGCTCCACCCTCATCGACGACGCGCTGGTCGATGACTTGGCCGTGATCCTTGATGGTGAGAGGATCGTTGCCGTCGTCGGGGAGCAGGACATCCCAGTTGCTGCCGATCGCTGCGATCTTGACGGGGCGGTCCTTGCCCCCGGTTTCATCGACACGCAGGTCAATGGCGGCGGCGGCGTGCTGTTCAACGATGCGCCGAGCGTGGAGACCATCGCCACGATCGGGGCCGCACACCGCCGCTTTGGGACAACGGGTTTCCTGCCGACGCTGATCAGCGACGATCTCGCGGTCGTGCGCGCGGGCATTGCGGCGGTGGACGCGGCGATCCTGGCCGGGGTGCCGGGGGTGCTCGGCATCCATATCGAAGGGCCGTTCCTCAACAGGGATCGCAAGGGAATCCACGACCCGAACAAGATCATCGCGCTGGACGAAACCGGCGTCGCGGCGATCACCGGCCTGAAACACGGCCGCACGCTCGTCACGCTCGCGCCCGAACAGACCAATCCGGCGATGATCGCCCGGCTGGCAGCGGCGGGCATCATCATCGCGGCGGGCCATACCAACGGCAGCTATGACGAAATAACTGCAGCGATGACTGCCGGAATGACGGGCTTTACGCATCTTTTTAACGCTATGTCGCAACTTACCTCGCGCGAGCCGGGGGTGGTGGGGGCGGCGCTCGATGCCAAGGCGTGGAGCGGGCTGATCGTCGATGGCCGGCATGTGCATCCCGCGACGCTCAGAATCGCTGCCATGGCGAACCCTGACCGCCTGATGCTCGTCACCGATGCGATGCCGAGCGTCGGGCAGGTGGACAAGAGCTTCGTCCTGCAGGGACACAAGGTGCAGGTGATCGACGGCGTTTGCATCAACGACGATGGCACGCTGGCCGGATCCGATCTCGACATGGCCGGTGCTGTGCGCAATGCGCAAGCGATGATGGGCGTCACGCAGGCGCGGGCATTGAACATGGCGAGCCGGAACCCGGCGTCGTTTCTCCGCCTGGAGCATCGCCTCGGCAAAATCGCCGTCGGCTACGCCGCCGACCTCGTGGCGCTGGCGGATAATGGCGAAGTGCGCTCTACCTGGATCGGCGGGCGGGCGTCGTAGCAGCGGGGTTGGACCGCCACGCCAGCGCGCCTGAGCGCGGGATAGGAGTTTCCCCATGAACAAGGGCCGGCTGGAAGCCTTCACCGATGGCGTGATCGCCATCATCATCACGATCATGGTGCTGGAGTTGAAAGTGCCGCGGGGCGGCGACTTGTCGGCGCTGTCGGCCGAACTGCCAGTGCTGCTCGCTTATGTGCTGAGCTTCGTCAATGTCGGGCTCTACTGGAACAACCACCATCACCTGCTGCACGCCACCGACCGGATCGATGGCCGAGTGCTGTGGGCCAATCTGTTCCTGCTGTTCTGGCTCAGCCTGGTGCCATTCGTGATCCGCTGGCACGACGAGAGCCATTTCGCGGTCGGCGCGACCGCGGCGTACGGGATCGTGCTGGGCATGGCGGCGGTGGGGTTTCAGCTGACCCAACGGGCGATCATCGCCTGCAATGGCCCCGCCTCCACCGTGGCCAGAGCGGTCGGCCGCGACTGGAAAGGGTGGGGCAGCATCCTGCTATACGCCGTCGCCGTGCCAATCGCCTTTGTCAGCCGCGCGGCGGCGATCGCGATCTACATCGCCGTGATCGCGCTATGGCTGGTGCCCGACCGGCGCATGGCGCGCGCCATCTTGGGTAGCGTACGCTAGAGTCGCGGCGCCGTGATCTGACACGGCAGGAATTCAGATCACGGGCGCCGCGCTCCGGGCTCTGGGCCCCTGCTTCCGCAGGGGCACCGTCACCGCGTGGGTATCAGCTGCGGATGAAAGCGAGCAGGTCGGCGTTGAGCTCGGCCGCGTTGACGGTCAGCATGCCGTGCGAATAGCCCGGATAGATCTTGAGCTTGGCATTCGGCAGCAGCTTGGCCTGCAACTCCGAAGCGTTCTTGTACGGCACGATCTGATCGTCGTCGCCCTGCAGCACCAAGGTCGGCACGGTGATCGCCTTGAGATCCTCGGTCTGGTCGGTTTCGGAGAATGCCTTGATGCCGGCGTAATGCGCGAGCGCGCTGCCCATCATGCCTTGGCGCCACCAATTGTCGATCACCGGCTCCAGCACCGTCGCACCGCCGCGGTTGAAGCCGTAGAACGGGCCGGCGGCGACATCGCGGAAGAATTGCGCGCGGTTCGCAGCAAGGGCTGAACGGAAGCCGTCGAACACGTCGATTGGCAAGCCGCCCGGATATTGCTCGGTCTTGAGCATGATCGGCGGCACCGAGCTGACCAGCACCGCCTTGGCGACGCGACCCTGCGGTTGGCCATGCTGGGCGACATAGCGCGCGACTTCGCCGCCGCCGGTCGAGTGACCGATATGCACCGCGTTCTTCAGGTCGAGATGTTCGGCGACCGCCGAGGCATCGGCGGCATAATGATCCATATCGTGGCCGGTGCCGACCTGCGCCGAGCGTCCGTGACCGCGGCGATCGTGCGCCACGACGCGGTAGCCCTCGCCCAGGAAGAACAGCATCTGCGCGTCCCAATCGTCCGAAGACAAGGGCCAGCCATGATGGAAGACGATCGGCTGCGCGTCCTTGGACCCCCAGTCCTTGTAGAAGATTTCGGTGCCGTCCTGTGTCGTGACAAAGCTCATCGTGACAACCTTTTGTATGCGCCCCCCGGGCGACTGTGGCGAAGAGGAGAGGGGAGAGTATCCTGATCGCTGCGCCAAGAAAACTGCGATCAGGCGGGGTGCTCCGTTGGCGCGTCGAAGGGTGCGCGACGGTGATGGCTCCGGGTGATTTACGTCCGTCTTGTATCGAGTGGAGTCGGGGCACCTGCCCCTGAAAAAGTGTCTCGACTTCGCTCGACACGAACGGGTGGATGTAGGTTATCAGTTTGGCACCGACCCAACACACAATGTCATCGCGGCCCCGTTCCGAAGTCCGCCGTGGCGCCTGCTTAGACCTCGCAGAACGGGCGTGTCGAAAGCGGCTTGGCGGACCCCCGGAACAGTTCGGCAGTTACAGCGATCCGACCCGTAATCGTCATTCCCGTGCAGGCGGGAATCCATAGTGGATTACCTAGCGGCGAAATCATCAACGTCCAGATTATGGATCCCCGCCTGCGCGGGGGATGACGGACGTTAAGTGCTCGACAGGTATAAGTAGCGAACAGGTCCGGGGTGACGGGTTGGGTGGAAGGCTCGCTTCAAGCCGCCGCGATGCTCAGCGCCAGCGCCTCGGCCACCCGGATCCCGTCGACCGCGGCGGAGAGGATGCCGCCGGCATAGCCCGCCCCCTCCCCCGCCGGGAATAACCCGGCGGTGTTGAGGCTCTGCAGATCGTCGCCGCGCGTGAAGCGCACCGGCGAGGAGGTGCGCGTCTCGACCCCGGTCATCACCACGTCGGGATGGTCATAGCCCTCGATCTGCCGCCCGAACACGGGCAGTGCCTCGCGCATCGCGGCGACGGCGAAGTCGGGCAGGCATGCCGCCAGATCGGTCGGCCGGACGCCGGGTTGGTAGGAGGGGACCACCGTGCCGAGCGTCGTCGAGGGCCGGCCAGCGAGGAAATCGCCGAGCCGCTGGGCGGGCGCGGCATAGGTCGATCCGCCCGCGACATAAGCGCGCTCCTCCCAATGGCGCTGCAGCGCGAGGCCGGCGAGCGGATCGCCTGGATAATCGCGTGCCGGGTCGATCGCGACGACCAGCCCCGAATTCGCATTGCGCTCGTTGCGCGAATATTGGCTCATGCCGTTGGTGGCGACCCGGCCTGCTTCCGAGGTCGCCGCAACCACCGTGCCGCCGGGGCACATGCAGAAGCTGTAGACGGTGCGCCCGTTCGAACAATGATGCGAGATATGATATTCGGCGGCACCCAGGATCGGGTTGCCGGCATCGGCGCCGAATCGCGAGCGATCGATCCAACCCTGCGGATGTTCGATCCGCACGCCGATGGAAAAGGGTTTCGCTTCGACATGGAAGCCCGCTTCGTGCAGCATCGCGAACGTGTCGCGCGCGCTATGGCCAACCGCCAGTACGACGCGCTCGGCCTCCAGATAACCGCCATCATGGAGGTGCAGGCCGCGTATCCGGCGTTCGCCCGTGGTGTCGGTCGCCACATCCACTCCGTCGACGCGCGTGGAGAAGCGGTATTCGCCGCCCAGCGCCTCGATCGTCTCGCGCATCGTCTCGACCATCTTCACCAGCCGGAACGTGCCGATATGCGGATGCGCCTCGGTCAGGATCTCGGGCGGGGCGCCCGCCTTGACGAACTCGGTCAGCACCTTGCGGTCGAGATGCCGATCGTCCTTGATGCGGCTGTAGAGCTTGCCGTCTGAGAAGGTGCCGGCGCCGCCCTCGCCGAACTGCACGTTGGATTCCGGATCGAGCACGCCGCGACGCCACAGCCCCCAGGTATCCTTGGTCCGTTCGCGCACCACCTTGCCGCGATCGAGGATGATCGGGCGGAAGCCCATCTGCGCCAGTATCAATCCGGCAAACAAGCCGCAGGGGCCGGCGCCGATCACCACCGGCCGCATCGTGCCGACGGGCGCCTTCATGACAGGTCGATAGCTCGTGTTCGGGGTGAGCTGCACCTGCCGATCCTTGCGGAAGCGGGCGAGCACCGCCGCTTCGTTCCGCACGTTCACATCGATCGAATAGACCAGTTCGATGTTCGCCTTGTCGCGTGCATCATGCGCACGGCGGGCGACGACATGCCGCACGAGATCCCGCGGCCCGATCCGCAACCTCTTGCAGATTGCGGCCGGCAGCGCTTCGTCGGCATGGTGGAGTGGCAGCTTCAATTCGGTAAGGCGGATCATTGCCGCCCTTTAGCGCGTCAGCGCGGGGAAAGCTCTATTAGTGCGCCATTGTCGCCGTCCCGCAGCACCCAAAGCGAACCATTCGGTCCTTCCTCGATCTCCCGAGTGCGGCTGCCGAGGCTGATCCGCGCGACCTCGCCGGCCTGGCCGCCATTCACGCGGACGCGGACAATGCCCTGCTGCGTAAGCCCCGCCAGGAGGAAATCGCCGGTCCACCCGGCAAAGGCCGATCCCCGATATTGGATCATGCCGCCCGGCGCGATCACCGGCGTCCAGCTTACCAATGGCGCCCTGAAGGACAGATCGGTGGCGTGGCGCGGGATCGGCGTTCCGTCATAATTGTCGCCTTCGGAGACGCGCGGCCAGCCGTAATTGCGCCCCGTCTCGATCAGGTTGAACTCGTCTCCGCCAGCCGGCCCCATTTCGGATTCGAACAGCCGCCCATCGGAGGCGAACACCAGCCCGTAGGGATTACGGTGGCCGAGCGACCAGATCTCCGCCTTGGCATTGGCGGTGGAGGCGAACGGATTACCCGCGGCCGCGGTACCGTCCAGGTTGATGCGCACGATCTTGCCGAGCGTGCCGGAGAGATCCTGTGCCGGCGTGCCCTGCTGCCGCTCGCCGCTGCTGACGAACAGAGTCCGGCCATCCGGCGCAAAGGCCAGCCGGCCGCCAAGCTGCCCACCGGTGGTGGCAGGCGTGGCACGCCAGATGACGGTGACATCGTTCAGCTGCGGCGCCGCCGCGAGGCTGAGCGTCGCACGGGCGACCGCAAGTTGCTGGCCACCGGTTGCGGGCTCGGCATAGGTGATCCAGATCCGCGAATTGGCGGCGTAGTCCGGATCGAGCACGACATCCTGCAGCCCCAATTGGCCCTGGAACGTCACGCGCGGGACGTTGGCCACAGCCGTCTTTCCGCCCGATTGCGTGACGAGCTGCAACTGGCCCGATTTCTCGGTGACGAGCATGCGGCCATCGGGCAGGAACACCATCGCCCAGGGATTGTCGAAGGTCGCGACGACACGCTGGTTGACGGCTGTCACGGCGGGCGTCGGGGTCGGGCTGGACGTGGGTGTCGGGCTGGGCGTCGGCGACGGTGTCGGACTTGCCGCAGGCGGGCCCTGTTCGATGCTGCCATCGCCGCCGCCACAGCCGGCCAGCGCCAGAACACACGCAATCGCGATCAAGGAACCCCGCATAACCAACTCCCTTTGCGCACCCGCGCATCGGCTCAACGCGCATGGCCCGCGTAGGATGCTCCGAACCAGGGTAAGCGCGACGTTAAGCCCTTTTCACGCGACGTAGCCGTTCAGCGCGCGCCGAGCAGCTGGTTGATGCTCGCGGCGAGCGTTTCGAGCTTGTAGGGCTTTCGGAGGATCGGAAACTCGCGCTGATCCACCGGAATGAACTGCTTGCTGCTATACCCGCTGGCCAGGAGCACGGGCAGATCGGGATGATCGTGCTGGATCCTCTGGGCAAGATCGAGGCCGCTGATCCCGGGCATGACGATGTCCGAGAAGACGATGTCGAACGCGCCCTCGCGCAAATGCCCGAGCGCCTCCTCGCCGTTGGCCGCTTCGACGACGATGCATCCGAAATCCTCGAGCAGTTCGCGGGCAAAATAGCGGACGTGATCACTGTCCTCCACCAGCAGGACATGCAGCCCCGCCGGGATCGCAATGTCCGACCGGCCATCGGTATCGTGCCGCAGGGACTTGGTCGTCCGCGGCAACAGGATGTGGACCGTCGTGCCCCGCCCGACTTCCGATTCGATGCTGACCGCCCCGCCGGACTGGATCCCGAAGCCATGGATCTGCGACAGCCCGAGACCAGTGCCCTTGCCGGTCGGCTTGGTGGTGAAGAACGGTTCGAAGACGCGCTCCAGCTTGTCGCGCGGAATGCCCTCACCGGTATCGCTGATCGACAGCGCGACCATGTCGCCATCGGCTTGGGTGAGGTTCTTCGTCGCTATGGTGATCTGTCCGCCGTTCGGCATCGCATCGCGGGCGTTCAACACCGCGTTCAGCAGGGCGGTCTCCAGCCCAGTGGGGTCGATCTCGACTCGCCATAACGCCGGCGAGAGATCCAGCTGCAGGTCGTATTGGCCGCCCAGCGTGCGCTGGAGCATCTCGCCCATCGCATCCATTCGCACGCTGAGATCCATCACCTCCGGCTCGAGCGGCTGGCGGCGCGCGAAGGCCAGCAGCTGCGAGGTGAGGCTGGTCGCGCGCTCCGCCGTTTCGAGCATGACGTGCAGGTAGCGATTGCGCTTCTCGACCGACATGTCCGGTTGCCGCAGCAGGAAATCGGCAGAGCCGCTCATCACCGTCATGAGATTGTTGAAATCGTGCGCGATGCCGCCAGCGAGTTCGCCCAGCGCCTGCAGCTTCTGGGACTGCAGCAAAGCAGCTTGTGCCTCGCGCAACTCCTCTTCGGCCTGGCGCTTCGTGCTGATGTCGCGCGTGATCTTGGCAAAGCCGACATGCTCGCCGGCCTCGTTGTAGATCGGATCGATGATGACATGGGCCCAGAACAAGGAGCCGTCCTTGCGGACGCGCTGCGCTTCCGCTTCGAACTTGCCCTCGCGCAAGGCGGTCTCCAGCGCAGCCTTTGGTGCGCCGCGCGCGAGATCGTCCGCCGTGTAGAAACGCGAGAAATGCTGCCCGAGCATTTCCACTTCCTCATAGCCCTTGATCGCGCGCGCACCGGAATTCCAGCTGGTGATCAGGCCATCCCGGTCGAGCATGTAGATGGCATAGTCGCGCACGCCCTGGACCAGCAGGCGGAACTGCAACTCGCTGTCGAAGCTCGCCTGTTCCAGGCGCCGCTTCTCGGTGATGTCGCGCGTGATCTTGGCGAAGCCGATCAGCGATCCGTCGTCCGATCGGATCGGATCGAGCACGGCATGCGCCCAGAAGCGGGTGCCGTCCTTGCGCACGCGCCATCCTTCCGCCTCGAACCGGCCGTCGCGCGCGGCCGTTTCGAGTGCCTTGAGCGGTAGTTCGGCGTCGCGGTCTTCCGGCGTGAAGAAGCGCGAGAAGTGCTCGCCGACGATTTCTCCTGCCGCGTAGAGCTTGAAACGCTCGGCGCCGGGGTTCCAGGTGACGACCCGACCAGCTGGGTCGAGCATGTAGATCGCGTAGTCCGTCACCGATTGGACGAGCAGTTCGAAACGCCGGCCGGCGAGATGATCATCGAAAGCAGACGCAGCCATGCACAATCCTAAGCCTATCCACCTGGCCGCGTGCCTTGCGGTCGAACAGTGAGCAAAGCAAGCTGATTGCGGCATCACGCCACCCCCGCCGCGCGCGCCGGCGGCAAGAAAAGTGCGCCCTCCGCGCTTCTGGTTGAGCAACTGGCCCGGATGCTGCAAAGAGGAGCGGATCCTCCGTGTCGCGGCGGATTTGCCATCGATTTCGGGGACCTCTGCTAACGTGACATCCGAACTTCCCGCTCCACATTCCTGGAACCCGGAGAATCTCCGCTTGGCGGTCGAGGCGGCCGGGGTGTCGCTCTGGGCGTGGAACGTCGACGACGACCATTTCACCATGGACGAGCGCGGTTTCGAGCTCTGGGGCATTCCGTGGCGGGAGACCGTCACGTTCGAGGAGCTATCGGAGCATATCCACCCGATGGACCGGGACCGGGTTCGCGCCGGCTTTGCCGCGACGCGCGCGGTGCTGGGGCCGTACGAAACCGATTTCCGGGTCATGATCGACGACGAGGTCAGGTGGGTATCGGCCCGTGGCCAGGGCCAGGACGTCGGCATCGTCGGGCGCACCATGTTCGGCATCTTCCTCGACGTGACCGGGCGCAAGCAGGCCGAGGAAGGGCATGAATTGCTCGCCGGGGAAATGAGCCACCGGGTGAAGAACCTGCTGGCGATCGCGGCAGGACTGGCCGAGATCACCTCGCGATCGACCGAGACCACGGCCGACATGGCGCGCGAAATGTCGCAGCGCCTGACCGCGCTCGGTCGCGCGCATGACCTGGTTCGACCGTTGCCGGGTGGACAGGGACAGGCGGCGCTGCTGGGGGATCTGCTTTCCGTCCTCCTCGCACCCTATGACGATCTCGGCGCGTTCAGCGGACGCATCCGCGTCGCGGTCGAGCGCATGGGCGTGGGCGAAGCCGCCGCGACGAGCCTGGCGCTGGTCGTCCACGAACTGGCGACGAACTCGCTGAAATACGGTGCGCTATCGGTCGAGACCGGCACGCTCGATGTCTCCAGCACATCCGACGGCACCATGATCAGCCTGATCTGGATGGAGCGCGGTGGTCCGGCCGTTTCGGCACCGCCGGAACGAGCCGGGTTCGGCAGCAAGCTGGTCGATCGCAGTGTCGCGCGGCAGCTGGGCGGATCGATCGACTATGATTGGGATGACGGTGGGCTGACGGCGACCTTGCGCCTGGATCGCGCCAAGTTGACGGTGTGACAATAGGCGCACGCTGGAAGGATTAACTTGGCGAACACTATGTCCCCGGGCGGTGGCCGGGGGCCAATCGTAGAGTTTGGGTGGCGGCAGTGCTTTTGTTATGACGACCGGTCCGCCTGGACCCCGGCCTTCGCCGGGGAACAGCTAGTCTGGCCGGCCGCCCCGAGTAGCGGGTTGAAGCCGGCGGGCTTCACTTCCCCAGCCACGTCGCCACAGCCGGCTGCAGGCGCTTCATCGTCGCCCGGCGCACTTCGATCGTGTTGATCGTGCGCGTCGCGCCTTCGCGTGCCTGGACCGCTAGGTTGGCATCGGCAAAAGCCCGGATCTTCCCCGGCATCGCCGGATCGCTCGAGGCCGTCGCCAAACCCACGATGTAGCGCGGGCGCGAGCTCTGTTCGTTGAACGTGTCGACCATCGCGACATTGGCGGCCGCAAAGTCGAAGGCGAGATCCGGATGCCGGTTGGCGACAGAACGCAGCAGGCTGGCGCGCTGCGGCGCGCTGAACTCGTTGGTCTTCACCAGATCGATCGCACGCTGGCCGAGCTGCGGATCGCGGGAGTTGCCGAGCAACGTCACATAGCCGTTCCTGACTACCGGGTTCTGCTCGGCACGCGTCATGGCGAGCAGCGTCTCCCACTCGGCCGGCGTGGCATTGGCCGCGTACACCCGCAGGATCGCGAGCCGGATGCCGGGCGGGATCGCGGTCGGATCGGTCTTGAGCTTGGCGACGTAATCGCGCGCGGCCTTTAACACTGTGGGGTCACCCGCGGCACCCAGCCGCCCAATCAGCGACTCGCGCAGCGTCGAGGCCAGCGGATTTTCCCCGGCCACCGGCACCAGGCCGATCTTGTCGAGCACCGGCCGCAGCATCGCGCGGCTGCGTGCGTCGATCCCGGCCTCCAGCGACGTACCGTCATACAGCGCGGCGAGCGTGCCGATCTGGCCCGAGACCATGTTCCACACCAGCGGATCGGCATTGGCCGGTACGGCGCCCTGCACCGCCAGATAACGCGACAGATCCTGATCGCCGCTGAGCGACAGCGCAAGATCGTCGCCGAGCGTGCCGAGCTGGTCGGCCAGCGGGAGCTTCGCAAAGTCGCGGACGATCGCGTCATGGCCGGGCGCGTCATATTGCACGCGGTAATAGCCGGCCTTGCCGCGATTGACGAGCAAGGTGCCGCAGCCCTTCGCGCTCAGCGTGGCGCCCGCCGCACCACGGACGATCCCCTCACCCTCGCCACCGCCGAGCACCGCCATCGTCGCCGGCACGCGCCAGGTGGTGGCAACCTTGGACGCGGCATCGAGCCCGAACCGGCCCTGGCTCAGCACCGCATTGGTGGTGCCGCCGGAGCACGACACACTCTTCACCGAGATCAGCGGGACGCCGCCCTGCAACGTGAAATCATGCGCGATGTCCGCCACGGGCTTGCCCGCCGCGGCGCCGATCTCGGTCCACAATTGGTCAGTGACCGTGTTCGAATATTTGTACTTCGCCATGTAGTTGCGCACGCCGGTGCGGAAGGCATCGGGACCGACATAGGCCTCGACCATGCCGATCACTGCCTGGCCCTTCTGGTACGTGATGCCGTCGAACGCCTGGCCGATCTCGTCGACCGTCTCGAGCTTGCGGATCACCGGGTGGGTGCTGGCCACCGCATCCTGCGCCATGCCGCCCTCGCGCTCGCTGCCGACCAACGCCGCGCGCGCATTCCACTGCGGGACCAAGGCGCCGGTCGCCTTGCCTTCCATCCACGACGCGAAGCCTTCATTGAGCCACAGGTCGTCCCACCACGCCATGGTTACGAGATCGCCGAACCATTGGTGCGCCATCTCGTGCGCGATCACGGTGTAGATGCGCTGCTTCTGGGTCTCGCTGGCACGCGCCTCATCGAACAGCAATTCGTTCTCGAAATAGAAGATCGCGCCCCAATTCTCCATCGCGCCAAAGAACTGGCTGGAACCCGGGCCACCGATCATGTCCATCTTGGGCAACGGATAGGGCGTTCCGAAATAATCGTTGTAATAGGCCAGCAACCGCTTGGCCGCGCCCAGCGCATAGGCGCTCTGCGTGCCGACGCCGCGCCGGGTGATGACGCCGATCTCGGTCTTGCCGGCGCTCAGCGTGGTACGCTCGACATCGCCGACCCCAAGGAACAGCAGGTAGCTGGACATGGTCGGCGTCTGGCCGAACGTGTACAGCCGGCTACCGTCGGCGCGCTTGGTGATCTTGGCGGCGGGCATGTTCGAGAAAGCGGTCTGCCCGGCCGGCGCCACCGCGCTCAGCGTGAACTTCGCCTTGAAGCCGGGTTCGTCGAACATCGGCGCGAAACGGCGCGCATCGGGTGCTTCGAACTGCGTGACCAGCATCCGCGCCTGCTTGCCGTCGGGGTTGGCATAGTCGATCGCGAACAGCCCCGCAGCCGAGGTGTTGATCTTGCCTTTCCACGCGAAGGTCAGTGCATGGCGGCCGACGGTGGCCGTGCCCGGCAGTGTGACGGTGACGAGCTGCTTGGCCGCATCGAGCGTGTACGGCACCTTCTTGCCATCGAACGTCGCCGCCGTGATATCGAGCTCGGCAGCGTTCAAGGTGATCGTCCGCGTCGCCTGGCGCACATCGACCATGGCCGTCTCGGTGCCGGTGAACGACATCGCGGCGGCATCGGGCGTCACGGCAATATCGTACGACACCGGCGCCACGCCCTTTGGCAGTTGCCCCGCAGCCAAAGCCGGCGAGGAGATGGACGCAGCAAGCACGGCGAGCGAAGCGATTTTCAAAGATGGATTCCTAAGCAATCAGAAAGGGCTAACCCGCTACTATTCCACGTCCAGCGAAACGCAACCGAGCAGATCGGGTTGGCTTCCGACAGGGGGCCGAACGTTGCACGCGATCAATCCAGCATCACGCGTGGAAAACGGAGCAGGACCTTCAGGCCGGGATCGGCATCGGTGAGCGTCAACTCGCCCGCGTGCAGGCGTACGATCGAGGCGACGAGCGGCAGGCCAAGCCCGTGGCCGCCACGCAGATCATCGACGTTCAGTCGGCGGAAGCGCCGCATGGCGACTGCCCGGTCACCCTCCGCAATGCCGCTGCCGCGGTCGGCGACGGCGACCGTCACTTCCTGCTCTGTAGCGCGAAGCGACAGCGATATGGCGGTACCTGGCGGCGTATGGATGAGGCAGTTTTCGAGCAGATTGGCGAGCATCTGATTCAACAGCTGCCGATCGCCGGCAATGACCATTCCGCTGCCGACAGCGACATCGAACACGCGCCCCTGCTCCGCAATGCTCGGCTCATAAGCCGCGGCGATATCCAGGCTCAGCAGCGAGAGATCGACCTGTTCGAACCGCGCACGCCGATCGTCACCCTCGATCTCGGCGATGCGCAGAAAGGCCGAAAACAAGCCGAGCATATCCTCTGTCTGGCGCAGCGCGCTGTCGATACCGGGCGCTAGCGGATTGCCCTCGGCCTCCCGAGCAAGCGCCGCGAGACTGCCGCGCAGTCGCGCCAGCGGGGTCCGCAGATCATGCGCCGCATCGTGCGCGACGTGGCGGATGCCGGCCATCAATTGCTGGATGCGGTCGAGCATGCGATTCAGCAGGCGCGCCTGTTCGTCGAACTCGCTGCCCGAAAAATCGACGCGCACCCGGCGGTCCATGTCGCCGTGCATGATCCCGTCCACCGCAGCGCGCAGATCCTTGATGCGCGCGCCGATCGTCCTGGTCAGCAGCACCACGCCAAGAACGACCATCAGCACGATCGTGCCGAGCCCGAGCAGCAGCACGCGCACGAACATCGAATCGAAATTGTCGATCGGTTCGCTCTCGGCGATCATCGCCAGCCGGTGATCTTTGCCGACCGGCAGCACGAGGGCGCGACCGCGCACCAGCCCCGGAATGCGATCGTCGCGATCGATCGCGGAGAAGCCGAGGGGTGGAAGCGCGATCGTCAACGTGCCGCCGACATGGCGGCCGGCGCGGTCGACCAGCATGAAGCCCAGATCGCGCGATTCGCGGCGCCGTTCGAGCATGTCGATCTGCCGCAGGATCGCAGGCAGATCGACCTGGCTCCGGTCGGGTACGAGCAATGCCGCCTCGCTGGCGAGCCGCCGATCGACTTCGCCGTCCAGCGTTCGGTGCGTGGCGGCGTAGATCGAAATCCCGACGATCAGCACGGTCGCGATCAGCACCGCCAGAAAGGCCGCGCCCAGACCGCGTAGCGTGCGGGGCACCATCGACGTCAGCCGCGGATCATATAGCCGACGCCGCGCACCGTCTCGATCGGGTCGGGCAGCCCCTCGATGTGCAGGGCGTCGCGTAGACGTTTGACATAGCTGTCGACGATCTTCGCCTTGGGATCGAAATCATAGCCCCATACAGTTTCGATCAGCATCGCACGCGTCATTACCCCGCCGGCATTGCGCACCAATTCGGTCAGCAGCTTGAACTCCTGCTTCTGTACCTCGATCGATCGGCCCGCACGCCAGGCGCGGTGCATATGCACGTTGACCTCGATATCGCCGGCGCGGAGGATGCCGCTCTGCAGCGTGTCGGTCGGGCGGCGCATGATCGCGCGGAAGCGCGCATCGAGTTCGGCGGCGTCGACCGGCTTGACCAGGTAATCGTCGGCGCCCGCGTCCAGCCCCTCGATCTTCTGGTCGCGCATGCCGTAGGCGGTCAGCATGATGATCGGCATCTCGACCTTTGCGTCGCGTAGCCAGCGGATCACCGACACGCCATCCATGCTACCGATCAGCAGGCGATCGACGACGATGCCGTCGAAACGATCGCGCGCGACGAGCGCGAATGCATCGCGACCATTGTCGATGATGACGGATTCGTGGCCGAGCGTCGCCAGATCGCGTGCCAGCAAGGTTGCCAGCGGCTGATCGTCTTCGATGATGAGCAAGCGCATGGCGCGGCTATAAGCACGCATATCGGCCACTGATAGAGCGACATCGAACTGTCGCAAATCCGACTTTTGATTGCCACGAAGCGTGTCCCGCAGGGTGACCGGTTCGCAACTGCGGCGTCACATGGCCTGCCTAGAGGCGCTCTCGCACACAAACGAGCGGCATTCCTGAGGCCGTCTCCATAGGGAACCATGAAATGCGTGATACTAAGGGCCTGCGCCTGCGGCTGCTGCTGGGCGCCTCGATCCTCGCCTCTTCCGTAACGCCTGCCTGGGCCGAGACGCCGGCACCCGCGGCTCCTGCCGAGGCGCCCGCCGCTGCCGAGACACCAGCCGATGACGGGCAGGGCCTTGCAGACATCGTCGTCACCGCGACCAAGCGCGAGACCAACCTGCAGCAAACGCCGATCGCGATCTCGGTGCTGAGCGCGGACACGATCAAGGATCGCCACGTCCAGAGCCTGCTCGATCTCGCCGATGGCGGCGTTCCCTCGCTGCGTGTCGCCACGTTCGAGGCGCGCCAGTCGGCGCTCACCATCGGCATCCGCGGCATCGTGCCGTTCGATCAGAACCAGACGGCACGCGATTCGGGCGTCGGCGTCTATATCGACGGCGTGTATCTCGGCCGCTCGCAGGGCCTGAACGCCGCTCTGTTCGATGTCGAGCGTATCGAAGTGCTGAAGGGGCCGCAGGGCACCCTGTTCGGCCGCAACACCGAAGGCGGGGCGCTGAGCATCGTCACCAAGGCGCCGACCGGCGTGTTCGGCGGCCGCATGTCGGCCGGCTTCGGCAATTACGGCAGCTATAATGGCGAAGCGCATATCGACCTGCCCGAATATCAGAACATCTCGGTCAAGCTCGACGGGATCCTGCAGCATCAGGATCCGACGACCAAGGATCCGCTCGCCGGGCAGATTGGATGGAACGCCTATAACCGCGTCGGCGGCCGCGCGTCGGCGCGCTGGAGCCCGTTCGAGGGCTTCACCGCCGATTTCAGCTTCGACAAGGCCAAGGACGAGAACACGCCCTTCTTCAGCCAGCTGATCAACTACAATCCACTGAACCGCCCGGTCGGCGTGCTTGACCGTACGACCAACCGGCTCGTCCTGCCGGGCAGCGCTGCCGGCGCGCCCACGTGCATCTCGAACACGATCTCGGCCACGACCTGCATCGCGCCACTGCCGTCGCTGGTCGGCGTGCATCCGGATCGCCAGAAGACCGCCGATGTCGGCGTGCCGCAGCAGTACAGTGTCGACAAGACGCAGGGTTTCGGCGCGAATCTGTCCTACAAAGTGGCGCCCGACCTGACGCTGCGGTCGATCACGTCGTGGCGCAAGGTGACGACGAACCAGTGGGACAATTCGGGCGGACCGGAGCGCACCGCTTTTTCGCCGAACGGCAAGTTCAGCCGCTACAGCCTGTCCGACCTGAGCCAGAACCAGTTCAGCCAGGAATTGCAGGCGGTCGGGAGCTTCCCGCAGGTCGATTACGTCGCCGGCCTGTATTATTTCAACGAGCACGCGCGTGAATCCGCCGCCACCCCAACGTCGAACCAGTGGAATGCCGACGGCTCTGCCTATACCATCCTGCCCTCGCAAGTGTTCGGCCCGATCACCTCGACCAATCAGGGCTGGGACTATAATTCCCGCTTCCTGCAGCGCGCCAGCCAGGCCCGCACGCGCAGCTATGCCGCGTTCGGCCAGGCGACCTATACGCCCGATTTCGCCGGCGATGTGCTGCACCTGACCGTTGGCGGGCGCTACACCAAGGACAAGCGTGACGGCTCGCTGTACATCGTGTCGGGCGTCGCGACGCCGTACACGCTGGACTATGACAAGGGCCGCTTCGACCCGATGGCCACGCTGGCGTTCGATGCAGCGCCAGGGGTCAACCTCTACGCCAAATATTCGAGCGGCTTCCGTGGTGGCGGCGCGAACGACCGCTCCTCCAATTTTGGTGCGTTCGACCCCGAGACGGTCAAGGCGTATGAGATCGGCGCGAAGACCGACTTCCTCGATCACAAGGTACGCCTGAACCTCGCCGGCTACATCATGGACCGTTCGAACACGCAGATCGACTTCGACTTCGTCGATATCAACCAGTTCCTGCCCAACACCACGACGGCCAATCCGAACTTCAACCTGCACACCGAGAATACCGCAAATGCGCCGGGCACCTCGAAGATCCGCGGGCTCGAGGCGGACCTGACGGTACGGCCGATCCAGCCGCTGACGCTCGGCGCATCCTATGCCTATACCTATACCAAGGTGCCGCCGACGGCGAATCCGAACCCGGGCCCGACCTTCGGTGTCGTGACGCAGGTCTATACGGTCTATACGCCGAAGAACGCGGCGTCGGGCTTCGTCGACTATGTCGCACCGATCGGCGACCTCGACCTGCGCTTCCACCTCGATGCGAACTATGCGAGCTCGCAGTACAGCTTCCAGGCGGAAAGCGTGAAGACCGACTCGAGCTTCATCGTCAATGGCCGCGTCGCGCTCGCCAACATCCCGGTAGGCGATCACAACGACGTCACGTTGTCGGTCTGGTCGCGCAACCTGTTCAACGAACAGCACATCTACCGCCGCTCGGCCGCCAATGCCGCGGTGCTGGGCGATTATGCCAACTTCAACCCGCCGCGCACGATCGGCGCGGAACTGGGCGTGAAGTTCTAGTCAGCGTTTTTGCCGAACCGATGGCAGGCGCGCGGCACGATCGCCGCGCGCCTGCCGAATAATTATCATCAAGGCTTGGACGACGCGGCTCCGTCCTGTGTTGCATGGCACTTCCATCCCGCTTGTCCTACCCGCGCCGATTGTTGCCCAGTGGAGCCGCAATCCTGACTTCGAGCGCTGACGATGTCGTAAGCTCGGACGCCCCTGATCGTCTCACGGGCTCATCGGGCGAGATGACTGCTCGAAAGCAGAGCACCACCACTTATATACCCGCCATCGATGGCCTACGCGCGATTGCGATAAGCGCCGTTTTCCTATTTCATCTTCAGAGCAGCTGGCTGCCGGGTGGTCTCGCCGGCGTCGATATCTTTTTCGTCATTTCGGGCTTCGTCGTCACGCGATCAATGATGTCGCGTTCCCACGCCGGGTTCGCTGCGACGATGACGGATTTCTCTGCGCGGCGCTTCCAACGGATCATGCCGCCACTTGTCGTGATGCTGCTGGCGACATCGCTCGCCTACTGCCTTTTCGTGCCGGACGCATGGCTCAGCGGGACAATCAAGAAAACCGGCGGGGCCGCCTTCTTGGGGTTGAGCAACATCGTGCTGGGGAACAACTCGGACACCTATTTCTCCCCCGGCACCGCGCTCAATCCCTTCACCCATACCTGGTCGCTGGGCGTCGAGGAGCAATTCTACCTGCTCTTCCCGTTCTTGTTCGCCGGGTGGCGATGGACCGTCACGGCTGCCTCGCCCCGACACACGGGCACGTGGGCCATCTTTGCAATCGCCATCATCTCACTGCTCGTGTGCACGGCGCTGGCATTCCACGACAAGCTTCTCGCTTTCTATTCCATCGCCTCCAGGTTCTGGGAACTCGGCACCGGCATGTTGCTCTGCCTCTCCATGCCGAGCTGGCAGGGTAGGCTTGCTGCCGCCGGCGGCCTGACTGCGCGGACGATCGCCCTGCTCGGCGCAGGGCTTGTAGGCTTGGCACTCGCCACCCCGTCCGGACCGACATTCCCTTTCCCCATGGCCATCGTCGCCGTGGCCGGAACTGCGATGTTGGTCGCGATGGTCAGCACCCGATCCGATGGCCTTGTCGTCGCTGCGCTGCGCACGAGATTGAGTCTTGCGATCGGCCGAGGTTCCTACTCGATCTACCTCTGGCATTGGCCGGTCATCGTGCTCTTGCGCTGGACGGTCGGCATCGACGAACCGGCACAGAAGCTGAGCGCCCTGTGCCTTTCTCTGTTGCTTGGCGGTGCTTCCTATTGGGTAGTCGAACGGCCGGCCCGGCGGAGCCGCAGGTTGGCAACGATGTCAGCAGCGCGCGTGGTTCTCGCGGGGTTGGCGATGATCGGCCTGTCATTGGGATGTGCCGCTGCGATGTTCGCCCTGAAGGGACACATCTCGCTCAGCCGTACCGCCAATCAGCGCACGTGGTTCGCCTCCAAGGGCAACAAGCATGTCGGCCCCCCGCCGATCCACGAGGTCATGCTCAAGCGCGACAAGATCTTGACAGGCGAGGTACAACGATGGGTGGCGTTGCAGCCATCGGGTCATCAAGTCTTCGTGGTCGGGGACTCGCATAGCCTGACATATTACCCTGCGCTGCGCCGGTTCGCCGAGGATACCGGTGCCAGCGTCAGCGCCTACTTCGTTCGAAACTGCTCCTTCATGCCCTTGTCCATCCCGATGACCGATCTATCGGCATTCGACCGGCGCTTCTACGCCGCGGCGTTGCAGGACATCCAGCGCACGGGCGGACGGGGCGACGTCATCTTCCTGCCCAACCTGCGCATGCCGCGGTTCGTCGATCAGATGGGCCCGATATCCGGAAGCGCGCCACTCTCACCGGCGCTAGATGCTTCCGCGATCGCCAGCCGACAGCGCGCCACCACCGAAGCAATCCGCACCTTGGCGCCGCTTTCTCGTCAGGGGTTCGCGATCCTGTTCGAGAGCCCCACGCCGGTGTTTCGATCGGTGCCACTACGGTGCTCGGATTGGTTCAACCGTACCAACCCGATCTGCGGAGGAGGTTTCACGATCGGGCGATCGGAACTGGACAGGCTTCGCAATCCGGCTCTGGCTCAAATGAGGCTGATTGCCCAGGCGTTGCCCGGCATACGGGTCTGGAATGCCTTCGACCTATTGTGCCCAGGACGTCGGTGTTCGGCCGTTCGTGGCCCGTTGCCACTGTTCATGGATGGCGATCATCTGAGCGGCTACGGTCAGGAATTCCTGTACCCGAGCCTACGTCACCAACTGATCAGAGCGATGGACGGCGGGGGAATACAACAACGCCAGGCTCATTGATCGGTGGCTAGCTATAGGATGGCTGGGCAGTGGTTTGTCAGCGAGGCCGGACATTGCAAATCGCCGACGGCTAACGCGAGCATGACTGGCCCGGCCAGGGCGCAGCGCAAAACCATGGCCTCAAAGTACCTGTGATGTCTGCGCGGACCTAGGATCGCTGGATGCCCCGTGAGGATTCGAACCTCAATAGGCGGTATCAGAAACCGCAGTCTTACCATTAGACGACGGGGCATCAGCGGGGCTGCGAAATAGGCGGGGCGCTTGCAGGTGTCAACCGATCCTCTGCCGCTCGCTTGCCGCTTGCCCCCCGCTGCGCTACCTATGGCGTCAAGCACCGAACGACGGGCGTAGGGCCCGGCGCGACGGCAGAACAGAATAGCGAGTGAAACACGGCATGGGGGATGAGTCGCCCAAGATGCCGTACCGGCAGGCACCCCCTGCCCGTTCGGCGCCGATCCCCGGCAAAGCTCAGGGGACAGGCCCAGGCGGTCGGCCGCGCTGGAACGATGCGCGCCATTATGCCGCGCTGGACCTCGGCACCAACAATTGCCGCCTGCTCATCGCCCGCCCGCAAGGCGAGGGTTTTGCCGTGGTCGACGCATTCTCGCGCATCGTACGGTTGGGCGAGGGGCTGGCGGCCACTGGCCGGCTGAGCGACGCGGCGATCGAGCGTACCTTGTCCGCGCTGAAGGTCTGCGCCGACAAGCTGAAGCGCCGCAACGTGTTGCTGTCGCGCTCGGTGGCGACCGAGGCGTGCCGCCGGGCGACCAATGGCGAGGCGTTCATCGCCCGCGCCTATGAGGAGACGGGCATCCA
The DNA here is from genome assembly GCF_025231525.1 of Sphingomonas endolithica. Classification (NCBI taxonomy): domain Bacteria; kingdom Pseudomonadati; phylum Pseudomonadota; class Alphaproteobacteria; order Sphingomonadales; family Sphingomonadaceae; genus Sphingomonas; species Sphingomonas endolithica. Next base: position 2,927,357 of record NZ_CP103057.1, on the reverse strand, counting down.
CCTCGACATCATCTCGGCCGAGGAAGAGGCGCGGCTGGCGGTGCTCGGCTGCCATGTGCTGATCGAACCCGGCGACGATCCGGCATTGATCTTCGATATCGGCGGCGGATCGACCGAATTGGTGCTGGTCGATACGCGGCCGACCATCCCGACGGTGCTCGACTGGCACAGCGCACCATGGGGCGTGGTGTCGCTGACCGAGCATGTCGGGCACCAGGGCGGCCGCACTGAGCGACTGGACGCTTATGCGCAGATGCGGGCGATCGTGGCCGAGAGCTTCGCCGGGTTTGCCGCACGCCTGCCGCAGGGGATCGAGCGGCCACGGCTGCTTGGCACCAGCGGCACGGTGACGACGCTGGCCAGCGTGCATCTCGGCCTGTCGCATTATGACCGGGCGCAAGTCGACGGGCTAATCGTACCGGCGGCATCGATGCGGCGGATCAGCCAGGATCTGTCCGCCATGGACCTGACCGAGCGCGCTACCCTACCCTGCATCGGCACGGAACGCGCCGATCTGGTCGTGGCGGGCTGTGCCATTCTCGAGACGATCATGGATCTGTGGCCGGCCGAACGGCTCGGCGTGGCCGATCGCGGCATCCGCGAAGGCATCTTGCGACGCCTGATGGGCAAGGAACGGTTATGAGCAAAGATGGCGGCGGCCTGCGCGTCAGGGTGAAGACCGCGCGCAAGCGCACGGCGCAATCGACGCGATGGCTGGAGCGGCAGTTGAACGATCCCTATGTGCGGCGCGCGAAAGCGGACGGGTATCGCAGCCGTGCGGCCTACAAATTGATCGAACTCGACGAGCGCTTCGCGTTCCTGAAGGGCAAGAAGCGCGTCGTCGATCTGGGCCTGGCGCCGGGCGGCTGGAGCCAGGTGGTGCGTCGGCAGGTGCCCAAGGCGGCGGTCGCAGGGATCGACCTGCTGCCGGTCGACCCGATTGACGGCGTGACGATCCTGGAGATGGATTTCCTCGACGACGCTGCGCCCGACAAGTTGATGGCCGATCTTGGCGGTGCGCCGGATCTGGTGCTGTCGGACATGGCGGCGAACACGGTGGGGCATCCGCAGACCGATGCGTTGCGCACGCTGGCGCTAGTGGAGACTGCATTGGCCTTCGCGATCGACGTGCTCGAGCCGGGCGGTGCGTTCGTCGCCAAGGTGTTTGCCGGCGGCGCGGATTCGGAACTGGTGGCCGAGATGAAGCGCAACTTCATTACCGTGAAACATGCCAAGCCGCCGGCGAGCCGGAAAGGGTCGGTGGAGTGGTTCGTGGTGGCGCAGGGGTTCAAGGGGCGGGCTCGGCCAGCGGATTAGTGCTTGCCAGTCCGCGTCGAGGGCCAAGCCCCGGCCGAAGGAGCGCAGCGCCCGACCGACGGGCTTGTGAGCTACGTAAGTCTGCTTGCGCCCAATCGTTGCCGTTCCCAGCTTTCCTGTGGCTAAATATTTGCGGACGTTCATTTGTCTGCCATTAAGCTGCCAAGAATAAGCGAATTTACTGGCGCGCTTAGCGATGAAAGATTTCACACCAGAGCAGATTGCGGCCCTCGAATACCGCTATGACTTCGCTCGGTATAACGATGACGGGACCAGAACACCGGTTCATCCGTTAGCGTACAGAGACGCGGACGGCGATACCGCCCTTCATATCGCAGCTATCGCAAAAGATATTGAAGCTGTTTCATGGCTTCTGGACGCGGGGATAGATCCAAATTCGGTCGGGGACATGGGCCAGACGGCTGTCCATTGGGCAGCATCAAACAAAGACAGAGGGATGGCGGAGCTGCTAATCGCGTTCGGAGCCGAAACGGATATTGTTGATGCGTTTGGCCGACGTGCTGACATGGCTGCTTTGAGAACTAGCAGCTGAAAGGTGCCGTCGGCTTTCCACCAACTTTCCGGCCTTCGCCATCAGTAAAAGGACGCAGGAGCGACAGACCGTATCGCCCACTTCCCGCCATTGCATGGTTTGTCGAAAACGGCGATGACATGCGCGTTAGCGGGCCGGGGCGTAGGACAAAGGCATGGACCTACTGAAGCGCTTGAAGGTAAACCAAGCAAAGGTGGGCATACTGATGCTCATCGTTGGGGCAGGGTTCCTTGGTTTGGACGCAATCGGTATCTGCGATCTTTCTGACAGTCGCATGGCGCTGGCCCTTGTTCCGCTCGCGCTGCTCTACGTCGCTGAAAAAAGACCAAATATCCGGTATTTTCGCGGGATGACATCTCCAACTCTCTTGGCGGTTGGGTTTGTATGGGCAATACATGCGCGACCCTCATCGGACGCACTTGCTTACGTCTTCGCAGGCCTACTGGCAGCGTCGTTCGCATTCCTTTTGGCCCGAATAATCTTTTATGAAGCACGCTCTTTATCCCAGTACGAAGGTATAGCTAATTAGCGCCGTACAGACGGCCGCTTTCCACCAACAATGGACGCCTGGCCATAAACTGCCGGGATATGCCGCAAGAAAATGCCCGCCGATTACTCGGCGGGCATCTCGGATTGGCAGCGCCGCGGCAGAGCCGCGTCGTCGGTCGGAGCTGCGCCCCGCCGGCCGGGAGTTCGGCCGAGACGCGGATTAGCCTCCCGCTAATCCATTACCTCACCCCTCGTAATCGGCACCCAGGTTCTGGTTCCGCGGGGGGGCGGCGGCGGTGAGGCGCAGCGCTTCGGCCGAGTCGGCAAGGTTGCCGACGGCATCCGCCTCGTCCTCGTCCTCGACCTGCACGCGTTGCAGGCCGGAAATCACCGATTCCTGCAAATGTGCGGGCTTGACCATCTGTTCGGCGATCTCGCGCAGCGCCACGACCGGGTTCTTGTCGCGATCGCGGTCGATCGTCAGGTCGGCGCCGCCGGAAATCTGGCGTGCGCGCTGTGCGGCGAGCAGGACCAGATCGAAGCGGTTAGGAATCTTGTCGACGCAATCTTCGACGGTGACGCGCGCCATGAACGGCTTCCTTCGTGAAACGATACGGTAAGTGAAGCCTCGGGAAGTAGAGCGTGACTGCCAACAAGTCAAGAAAACCGGCTTGCGCCCCGGCGTCGCCGCCGTCATCAAGCGCGACGATGGCCGAACCGCCCCCGCAGCCGAGCTTCATCGTCGATAGCGATCGCCTGACGATGCTGGATACCGGGCCGCGTCGCCTGGAGGCGCTGATCACGCTGATCGCTGGTGCGCGGCACTCGCTGCGTATCCTGTATTATATCTATGTCGACGACGATGCCGGCGTGAAGGTGCGCCAGGCGATGATCGATGCCGTGGCGCGCGGCGTGCAGGTGGCGGTCATCGTCGATGGCATGGGCAGCGGCCCCGCCGCCAACGAGCGGTTCTTCGACCCGTTGATCGACGCTGGCGGATCGGTGTGCCGCTTCGAGCCACGGCTGGGGCGCCGCTATCTGCTCCGCAACCACCAGAAGCTGGCGCTTGCCGATGGCGAGCAGCCGCACGCCCAGACGATCATCGGCGGGTTCAACATTCAGGATTCCTATTTCGGTACGCCGGCCGACCAGGCGTGGCGCGACCTGGGACTGCTGGTCGAGGGACCGTCGGCACAGGCATTGACCGGCTATTTTGACACGCTGGCGGATTGGATCCGCACGCCCAAGGCGCCGATCCGCGCGCTACGCCGGCTGCTTGCGCGGTGGAGCCAGCATGAGGGGCGGACGCGCTGGTTGATGGGCGGGCCGACGCGGCACCTGAGCCCCTGGGCCAAGGCGGTGCGGGCAGATCTGCGGCGTGCCAAGTCCTTCGACCTGATCGCTGGCTATTTCGCGCCCAACCCGGCCATGCTGCGACGCCTCGACAAATTGGGCCAGCGCGGGCGCGTGCGGATCGTGCTGCCATCGAAGAACGACCATGAGGCGGCGATCTGGGCGTCGCGCTTCACCTATGCCGGATTGTTGCGCAAGCGCGTGGCGATCTACGAATATCTGCTGACCAAGCTGCACACCAAGCTCTTCGTGATCGACGACGTGGTCTATGTCGGTTCGGCCAATTTCGACATTCGCAGCATGTTCTTGAACCTGGAGATCATGCTGCGCATCGACGACCATGCCTTTGCGGCGCACGCCCGCGCCTATGTCGATGGCGAGATCGCCGAATCGGAGTTGATCACCCCCGAGGTGTACAAGGCGCGGACCTCGCCGTGGCGGCGGGTGAAACAGGCGGGGGCCTATTTCGTCATCACCGTGCTCGATTATAACCTGACCAAAGGGCTCAATTTCGGGCGCGAGCGACGGTAGCGCTCAGTCTTTCCAGGCCCAATAAAGCTGGGCGGGCGGCACGTTCCACCATTCCATGCCGTGATCGATGCGCGGCAGATACGGTTCGATGAAGTCGCGGCACTTGGGCGAGAATTGATAGACCAGGAAGGCCCCGCCGATCCGCAACACGTCCGCGGTCGCCTGGCCAATCGCATCGCCGACCCCTGCCGGCAGCGTCGAGAAAGGCAGGCCGGAGAGCACGAAATCGGCATGATCGAAGCCATGATCCGCGACGATCTGACGCACATCGGCCGCAGATCCCAGGACCGCGGAGAAGCGCGGATCGACGATCTCGTGGCGCAGGTAGCGGATGAAATCGGGATTGGTGTCGATCGCGATATAGGTGCCATCGGCGGGCAGCCGATCGAGAATCGCACGCGAGAAGGTGCCGACTCCGGGGCCGTATTCGACGAACAGCTTGGTATTAGCCCAGTCCACCGGTGCCAGCATCTTGCGGATCAGCTGCGGCGAGGAGGGCATGACCGAACCGACCATCACCGGGTGCTTCAGGAACTCACGAATGAACATGCCCCAAGGAGAGGGAACACCGGCCGCTTGGCGGAGCAGGCGACGCTGACGCCGGTCGGTGGCGGTGGAAACTGGCACAGGCATTCCTTGTTCTTTGGTCAGCGCAACATTGTCGTCGCTGTCCCGTCGCAAACTTGCAACGAACATTCAAGGATCGGGTTGCGTTCGATTGCCCCAGGCTGGGCCCGGAGGGTTGGTCCCGCTACCCAATTCGCTTAAGCGACGCAGATGTACGACGATCTGACCGAGGGAGCGGACGGCGCCACCAAGCCGCGGGTCGAGCGCGACTTCCTGCTGTTGTTCGTCGTCATGCTGACCATCGCGGCAGGCAATACCGCGCTGCAATCGGTGCTGCCGGCGCTGGGCCGATCGCTGCGCGTGCCCGACAGCGCCGTGGCGGCCGCCTTCTCCATCTCGGCCCTGCTGTGGGTGGTCTCCGCGCCGTTTTGGGCCAATCGATCGGACCGGCACGGGCGGCGCGCGATGATCCTGCTCGGCCTCGGCGGCTTCACGACATCGCTGCTGCTGTGCGGGCTGGCGCTGACCGCGGGGATCAACGGCTGGATCGGCGGGACGGCGGCGTTCCTCGCCTTCATCGTCGGGCGGCTGCTGTACGGCAGCTTCGGCTCCGCCGCGCCGCCGGCGGTGCAGGCACTGGTCGCGGGGAGTACGAGCCGCGCGGAGCGGACGCGTGCGCTGACCTTGCTGGGGTCAGCGTTCGGGCTCGGTACGATCCTGGGTCCGGCGATCGCGCCGTATCTGACGTTGGGGCATGTCGGCGGAGTCGAAATCGGCCTCGCGGGCCCGGCTTTTTTCGGCGCGGTGTTCGGCGCGTGCATCTTCATCGCCGTGCATCGCATGCTGCCCAACGACCTTGTTGCTGCGCCCGGGACGCACGGGGCGGCAATCGCCTACCCTTCGGTCGGCGGGCAATCCTCGGGCGCGAGCGTGACCGCGGCGACGCATATCGTCAGCGAAACCGTGGGCTATACCGATCCGCGCATCCGCGCCTGGATGATCATGGGGCTGATCATGGGCCATGCGCAGGCGATGACCGGCCAGGCGATCGGCTTCCTCGTGATCGATCGGCTGCATGTCGCACCGATCGAGGCACTGCAGCCGACCGGCCTGGTGCTGATGATGGGGGCGGGATCGGCATTGCTGGTGCAATGGGGCCTGATCCCGATCCTGAAGCTCGATCCCAAGCGGATGGTGCTGTTCGGGCTGGTGCTCGCCGGGATCGGCACCGCGCTGACCGGCATCGCGACCTCGCTCTACGGCATTGCGCTGGCCTATGCGCTGGCGTCGGCGGGGTTCGGTTTCACCCGGCCGGGCTTTACCGCGGGATCGTCGCTCGCGGTGGGCCCGGCGGCACAAGGCTCGGTCGCGGGGAAGGTGACGAGCGTCAACGGCGCGTCGTTCGTGCTCGGCCCCTCGATCGGCGTGGGATTGTACGAGGCGCAGCATTCGCTGCCCTATCTGGTCGCCAGCGGGGCGTTGCTGCTGACGATCTTCTATGCCTGGCGGGCGTTGCGGGCGCCGATCATCCTGCCCGATCCGACGATCTGATCGGTTCACGCTCAGCGTCGAGGGCAGCCGCGGAACGACTGCCGACGACCATACCGGTCACGTAGATCCCGAGCGCTACCCAGATCAGCGCAAAAGCGGCCCATTGCGCCGTCGACAGCTTTTCACCGAAGACCAGGACGGCAAGCAGCAGCTGCAAGGTCAGCGTGAGATATTGGATCAGCCCGATATCGCTGTAGCGCACCCGCTTCGCCGCCGCTGCGAACAGGATCAGTGGCATCGCGGTGACGATCCCGGCGGCGGGCAGCAGCGGCCAGGCGGGACCGTGATCGAGCGCGGTGCCGGCGATCAGCAACCAGCCGAGTGCCGGCAGCGTCAGGATCGCGGTCTCGATCAACAGGCCGTCGAGCGGATCGACCGGTGTCATCTTGCGGATCAGGCCATAGGTGCCGAACGAGAAAGCGAGCGTCAGCGGGATGATCGGCACGCCACCCTGTTCCCAGGCGAGGAACACGACACCGGCCGCGGCCAGCGCTACCGCCAGCGCCTCGATCCGGCCGAGCCGTTCGCGCAGCACGAGGACGCCGAGCAGTACGTTGACCAGCGGATTGATAAAATAGCCGAGACTCGCCTGAGCGACGTTCCCGCCGTTGACGGCAACGATGTAGCACAGCCAGTTGATCGCGATCAGCGTCGCCGAGGCAGTGAGCGCGGCCATCAGGCGCGGCGTGGTGACGATGCGGCGCAGTGCCGCACCATGTTTCAGCGCAACCGCCAGCACGACGAGCAACAGCAACGACCACAGGATACGATGCGCCAGGATGTCGGGCGCCGGCAGCGGCTTGAGCAGCTTGAGGAATATCGGCAGCAGGCCCCAGATCGCATAGGCAGCGACGCCGTAGGCGATCCCGGGGTTGAGCTTGCTGGTCATGCAGCCGGCCGTTGCGGGCTTGCGCGCCGGAGGTCAATCATCCTTTCGCATCGCAGCAAGACGTCAGTCGCTACCCTTTGGACCCCGTGGGCTCAGCTGTCCCGGCGAGATGAAACCAATCGGCTGCATCGCCGCCGCGTCCTGCTTCAGCTTGGCCGCGATCTGCTGATAGTCGCGTTCCATGTCGACCGTGACCGAGGCACGCGAGTCGATCAGCGCTTCATCGAAATGCGCCTGCGTCACTTGCGTCACGGACAGCGATTGGCGCAGCGCAATCAGGCCGGCACGCCGCACCAGATCCTCGAGATCGGCGCCGGTGAAGCGTTCCGTGCGCCCGGCAAGGACGTCGAGATCGACATCGCTTGCGAGCGGCATCTTGCCGGTCTGGATCGCTAGGATGCGCTTGCGACCGCCGGCATCGGGCAGACCGACATAGATCAGCTCGTCGAAGCGGCCGGGACGCAGCAAGGCGGGATCGATCAGATTGGGCCGGTTGGTCGCCCCGATCACCACCACCGACTGCAATTCCTCCAGTCCATCCATCTCGGCCAGGATGGTGTTGACGACGCGCTCGGTAACCTGCGGCTCGCCCATGCCGCTGCCGCGCGTCGGCACGAGAGAATCGAGCTCGTCGATGAACAGGATGCACGGCGCGACCTGGCGGGCGCGGCTGAACAGGCGGCTGATCTGCTGCTCGCTCTCGCCGTACCATTTGCTCAGCAGGTCGCTCGACTTGGTGGCGATGAAATTGGCCTGCGCCTCGCGCGCCACGGCCTTGGCGAGCAAGGTCTTGCCGGTACCGGGAGGGCCATAGAGCAGGAAGCCCTTGGCCGGGCGGATGCCGAGCCGTCGGAACGCGTCGGGATCCTTGAGCGGCAGTTCGACGCCTTCCTTGAGCCGCGCCTGCGCCTTGTCGAGCCCGCCGACATCGTCCCACCGCACACGCGGCGCCTCGACCATCACTTCGCGCATCGCCGACGGCTGCACGCGCTTCAGCGCATCCATGAAGTCCTCGCGCGTGACGGCAAGCTCATCGAGCACCTCGGGCGGGATCGTGCCTTCGGCAAGGTTGAGCCGCGGCATGATCTTGCGGACCGCTTCGATCGCCGCCTCGCGGGCAAGTGCGGCGAGATCGGCACCGACAAAGCCGTAGGTGGTGCTGGCGAGCTCATCGAGATCGACCTTGTCGCCGAGCGGCATGCCGCGCGTGTGGATGCCCAGGATCTCGCGCCGGCCGCGTTCGTCGGGCACGCCGACGACGATCTCGCGGTCGAAGCGGCCCGGGCGACGCAGCGCCTCGTCAATCGCTTCGGGGCGGTTGGTGGCGGCGATCACCACCACGTTGGCACGCGCCTCCAGGCCGTCCATCAGCGTCAGGAGCTGCGCGACGAGGCGCTTCTCCGCTTCGCCCGATACCTGGCCGCGCTTGGGCGCGATCGAATCGATCTCGTCGATGAACACGATCGACGGCGAGGCATTCTGCGCCTCCTCGAAGATCTGACGTAGGCGTTGTTCGGATTCGCCGTACGCCGAACCCATGATCTCGGGCCCGTTGATCAGGAAGAATTCGGCCGCCGATTCGTTGGCCACGGCGCGCGCAAGCCGCGTTTTGCCGGTACCGGGCGGGCCATAGAGCAGCACGCCCTTGGGCGGATCGACGCCCAGGCGCTGGAACAGTTCGGGATAGCGCAGCGGCAGTTCGACCATTTCGCGCAATTGGTCGATCGTGCCGGCCATGCCGCCGATATCGTCATAGGTGACGTCGGCGCGGCGCGCTTCCTTCGGCTCCTCATATTCGGGGCGAAGTTCAATTTCTGTATTTTCGTCCACATGGACCACGCCCTTGGGGGTGGTGGCGATTACCGCGAGGCGGATCTCCTGCAATGCATAGGCCGGCGCGCGGAGGAATTGTTGGACGCCGGGCGGCATGTTGTCGACGCGCTGCTGCCCGGCGGTGGCGACGATGTCGCCCTGTGTCACGGGACGCCCGAAGAAGGTGCGTTTGAGCGCGGTGGACGAGCCCTGCAGGCGCAGATTCTGCTGCGCGGGCGCGAACACGATGCGCGTGGCAGGCTTGGACTCGACCTTGCGCACCTCGACGAAATCGCCCGAGCCGACCCCGGCATTGGCGCGCTGCAGGCCATCGACGCGGACGATCTCCAGCCCTTCGTCTTCGGGATAAGGCGCGACGGCGCGAGCCGGGGTGGTGGATTTACCGACGATCTCGATCACGTCGCCTTCGACGAGCTGCAATGCCGCCATCAGCGAACGCGGCACATGCGCCAGGCCGCGACCGCTATCCTCCGGCCGGGCATTGGCCACCTGTAGCTTGCGGACGGGAGTTTCGCTGTCGGCCATCATCATCTTCCAAAACTCAGGGATCACGGTGTGAGCGCGCGAGATAGGAAGGCAGTTCCCGCAATGCGAGCCGGGCGGACAAGTCGGTGTTCCGTCCACCAGGCACGTTGGGCAAAAAAAGGGCCGACCCCGAAAGGGCCGGCCTTGAAAGTTTTAGGAGAGGATGCCTGAAAGGCCCGCTTTATGTGCCGCGCGAACGTTTGTTGTGCAAGTGCGAAAGGAACCATGACGATTGCAGCCATCGCAATCAATGCTAGCCTTTGCGGGAGGCACGATGGTAGGTTTGTTACCGTCAAGTATATGGTGCGATGCACAATGATCCTCCCGACCGACCTTGCCGATGCGTAGGCTGCCGCCCCTGACGGCGATCGAGGCGTTCGTGCAGGTCGCGCGGCTGGGATCGATCAAGGCGGCATCGCAGGAGCTGGCGCTGTCGCCGCCGGCGCTCAGCCGCCGCGTGCAGGCGCTCGAGCGCTTCATCGGCAAGCCGCTATTCGAGCGCCGCCACCAGGCGCTGGTGCTGAACGGGGATGGCGAACGGCTGTTGACGCAGATCGCGCCGGCGATCGACAGCCTGTCGGACGCGGTCGAGATGATGACGTCAGGCACCGAAGTGCTGCGCTTGCGGCTCGGCATCCTGCCGCTGTTCGCCTCGCAGCGGTTGTTCCCGAAGCTCGGCGACCTGCGCCTCAAGCATCCCGAACTGCACCTCGACATCGATACTGCGGGGCACGGCGTGTCGCGGCTGGGGGATGGGCTGGACGCGGTGATCGCGCTGGCGCGCGAGATCGATCCGGCACTGTATGCCAAGCGGCTGGACCGCAACCTGGTCTATGTGATTGGCGCGCGCACGCTGGTGGAAGGCCCCAATCCCATCACCCGGCCGGCGCAGCTCGCCGGACTGACGGCCTTGGTCCACCGCGACATGACCGATACGTTCACCGAATGGCGGCGCGCCGCGGGGCTGCGCGACATCGAGCCGCTAGCGATCGATCATTTCGATTCGGGTGCGCTGATGCTGGAGGCGGCGGCGCAAGGGCTGGGCATCGCCTTCATGCACGAAAGCCATTTCGCCGATGCAAATGACAGCCGGCTGGTGCGGTTGTTCGATATCGAGGTGGAGAGCCCGTACAGCTATTGGTTCGTCTGCCGCCCCCGTGCGCTGACGCAGAAGCCGGTCAAGCTGTTCCACGACTGGCTGATCGAGGCGGTCGCCGATCCAGGGATCTGACGGCGGCCCTCAAGCCGGCGCTTGTTCCCCGGCGAAGGCCGGGGTCCAGTCGTGGGACGGATGGGAACAGGCGCTGCGCTCGATCATTGCCGCCTTCGCTCCTGGGCCCCGGCCTTCGCCGGGGAACTTGCTGGGCGTGTTGCTTGCGCGGGCAGGCGAACGGATGCCGGGTCGCGACACCTTCCTCAAAACGAGCGAACCCCCGTCACCGGGGCGACGAGGGTTCGAAATCGGCGGCAAAAGCCGCTTGTCGTTTGCCGTTAGGAAAACGCGCCTTACGCAGCGCTCGCCTTGACGATCTTGCCCGGCGTGCGGGGCGGCTCGCCCTTGGGGAGGGCGTCGACGGCATCCATGCCGTCGATCACTTCGCCCCATACGGTGTACTGACCGTCGAGGAAGCGCGCGTCGTCGAGGCAGATGAAGAACTGGCTGTTCGCCGAGTTCGGATCCTGCGCGCGCGCCATCGAGGCGACACCGCGCACGTGCGGCTCCTTGGAGAATTCGGCCGGCAGGTTCGGATGGTTGTTCGAGCCGTGCATGCCGGTGCCGGTGGGATCGCCGCCCTGCGCCATGAAGCCGGGGATCACGCGGTGGAACACCACGCCATCATAGAAGCCGGCATTGGCCAGCTCGGTGATGCGCGCGACGTGCTGCGGCGCGAGATCGGGGCGCAGCTTGATCGTCACGTCGCCGGTGTCGAGCGTCAGGGTCAGCGTTTCGGGTGTATCGGCCATTGTGGGCTCCTGGAATATGAGAGGCAGGGAAGTAGCGACGGCGCGACGCACTTGCAATGTCCGCGCAGGGATGACGGGGGGCAAGCGGTGGGTTAGGGCGTAGCCGTGCACACGATCGGCCGGAGGTCCAGACATGAGTGAGACCGACCTGATCCCCGACGTCGACAAAGAGCGCGGCCAGCTGGACGAGGACGATCGGCTGAAGCCCGACTTCGTCCGTCGCGTGCTCGACAAGGTCGAGGCGGGAGACGACGAGGGTGCCCGCGGCCTGGTCGAGCCGCTGCACCCGGCCGACATCGCCGATCTGTTCGAACTGACCCCTAACGACCGGCGCCGCGACCTGGCACGCGCGATCAGCGACCTGCTCGACGGCGACGTGTTTGCCGAGATGAACGATTATGTCCGCGAGGACCTGATCGACGCGCTCGAGCCCCACCAGGTCGCCGACATCGCCTCCGAACTCGATACCGACGATGCCGTCGCGATCATCGAGGACATGGAGGAGGACGACCAGCGCGCCGTGCTGCGCGCGCTGGACCCCGACGATCGCGCCGCGATCGAGGAGGCCTTGTCCTACCCGGAGGAATCGGCCGGGCGCCTGATGCAGCGCGAGCTAATCGCGGTGCCCGAGCATTGGAGCGTGGGCGACGCGATCGACTATCTGCGCGGCCATGAGGAACTGACGACCGATTTCTGGGAAATCTTCGTCGTCGATCCGGCACACAAGCCGATCGGCACGTGCCAGCTGTCCTGGATGCTGCGCACGCCGCGCGGCATTTCCATGTCCGACGTGATGCAGCGCGAACAGACGCTGATCCCGGTCGACATGGACCAGGAGGAAGTCGCGCTCCGTTTCCAGAAATACGCGCTGATCTCGGCCGCGGTGGTCGATCCCAATGGCCGGCTGGTCGGGATGATCACGGTCGATGACATCGTGCACATCATCTCCGAGGAAGCGGGCGAGGATACGCTGCGCCTGGCCGGTGCCGGCGATGGCGACATCAACGAGCCGCTGCACCTGACCATCCGCACGCGAATCACCTGGCTGGTGGTCAATCTGGGCACGGCGATGATCGCCGCCTCCGTCGTCGGCCTGTTCCAGGGCGAGATTGCGCGATTCGCGTTGCTGGCCGTGCTGATGCCGATCGTGTCGGGCATGGGCGGCAATGCCGGCACGCAGACGCTGGCGGTCGTGGTGCGGGCGCTCGCCACCAACCAGCTGACCAGTTCGAACACCGCCCGCATGATCCTGCGCGAATTTCGCATCGCCGTGGCCAACGGGCTGATGCTCGCATTGCTGATCGGCGGCGGAACATGGATCGTGTTCGGCAACGGCGACCTGGCGATTGTCATCGCGCTGGCGATGGTGATCAACAATATGATCGCAGGACTGGCCGGCGTCCTGGTGCCGGTGCTGCTGGAGCGCAATGGTATCGACCCCGCCGTCTCCTCGGCGGTGTTCGTCACGACCAGCACCGACGTGATGGGTTTCCTGTCTTTTCTGGGGCTTGCCAGCCTGTGGGGGCTTGGCGGCTAACCCCGCCCTCCCCAAATCAGCCGCATGCCGCTTCATCTGACCAAAGTCGCTTTCGGTGCCGAGAGTGTCGAGCATCTTGCCGAACGCCTGCGATTGCGCGGCGAGGAAGGGCCGGTGTTCCTCACCACGCGCTACCTGCCCAAGCGGCACGAAGAGGTCACCGGCCAGGGATCGATGTTCTGGATCCTGAAGCACCAATTGGTCGCGCGCTCACCGATCCTGCATTTTGGCGAGGCCGAAGGCGGACGGGTCGCGATCCATATCGATCCGCTGCTGGTGCTGGTCCAGGGCCAGCCGAAACGCGCGCATCAGGGCTGGCGCTATCTGGAGGGGGCGGATGCGCCGGCCGATCTGGGCCATGATGCGGTGCTGGACGATGCCATGCCCGCGGGGCTAATCGGGCGGCTGGCGGCGCTGGCGCTGATCTAGCGCGCGCGGCGGGTTGGGCGCATGTGACTTCGCTTCTGTCCGTTCGTGCTGAGTAGAGGCCGAGCAGGACGTAGGTCGTGTCGAGGGCTCGTATCGAAGCACATCTGGAGCGCGCGGGCCTGTCCTTCGATACGCCCTCTCGATATGCCCTGCGGGCTACTCGATGGCTACTCAGGACGAACGGGGGCGGTGAAGCGACAATGAGATCATCAAAGTCTAGCGGCTCGCCTGCGGCGGCGCGGGCGGCGTGACGTTGCCGCAATTCACCGGGCCGTTCGCATTCCCCCTGATCGTGCAGGTCGGCGTGCCGTAGATGGTGACCGATCCGACCCCGGCTGACGCGATAACCGCCGTATAGCGTGCCTGGGCGATCATCTCGCCATTGCCGTCGGTGCGAACGCTGAGATCGCCCGCCACGAGTCCGCCGGCCGCCATACGGGAGGGGCCATTCGTGGACAGGCGGACCTTGGCCGCGCGGCCGGCCACCGTCATGGTGCCGGAGCCGGTCACCGTGCCGACGAACTGGTCGGCATCGACGCCGTCGGCGCGCATCGTGCCGCTGCCGGTCATCGACAGTTCGACGCTCTGCGCGCGCATCTTGCCGTTGATCGTCACGTCGCCGCCGCCGAACATCGTCGCGGCGCGGAGCATCGGCGTGGCGAGGCGGATGAGCGGTGTGCCGCCGCCCGAGCCGGCAGGGCGTTCGCTCCAGCCGCCGGAACCCGAGCGCAGGATCAATGTCGTGCCCTCCACGCGCATGTCGATCTGGTCGGTGGCGGCGGGGTCGCCTTCCGCCTTGCCGCCGGGCGATACGCCGGTGGTCACGATGACGCGGAACGGGCCATCGACTCGCAGACGCTCGAAGCTGGAGACGGCATAGACGCGCTCGGCAGCGTGGGCGGCCGCGGGAAGGGCGCCGATCAGGCACAGCGAGACGAGGAGCGGGCGGATCATGCGCCTGCATCCCCCTTCCATGGGCGCCGTGCAACCCCCGCCCGCTTTGGCTGCGGCAGGGAAGTCGCTGGCCCCGCTTTTGCAGGAGGACAGCATCACGGGCGATCGAACGACAAAGGGCGGCCGTTGCCGACCGCCCCTCATCATCATCGCCGGCCTAATCCGGCCGGCTGCAACCGGTCAGACGGCTGCCTTGTCCTTGTTATGGATCGCCGCTGCCTTGCGCAGGATGTCGAGGATCTTCTCCTGTGCCGCAGGCTCTTCGACCTGCTCCATCGCGGCGAGCTCGCGCGCCAGGCGGCTGGCGGCGCCTTCGAAGATCTGCCGCTCGGAATAGCTCTGCTCGGGCTGGTCGTCGGCGCGGAACAGATCGCGGACCACTTCGGCGATCGACACCAGGTCGCCCGAATTGATCTTGGCTTCATATTCCTGCGCACGACGCGACCACATGGTGCGCTTGACGCGCGGCTTGCCGGTCAACGTGTCGAGCGCTTCGCGCAACGTCTTGTCGCTCGACAGCTTGCGCATGCCGACGCTTTCCGCCTTGTTGGTGGGAACACGGAGCGTCATGCGCTCCTTTTCGAAACGCAGGACGTAGAGTTCGAGCTGCATGCCGGCGATCTCCGACTTTTGCAGCTCGATCACACGACCGACGCCGTGCTTGGGGTAAACGACATAATCGCCGACGTCGAAAGACAGCGCCTTGGCAGCCATTCGTTGAGCCTTTCCGTGAACTGATCCCCTGCGGAAGCGCTGCGAGGCTTGAACAAGCCCGCGTGGCGCGCGATAGGGGGATTGGGTTGGTACGTCTCCAGATCGAGAGAACGCGCAGACGCGCCTTCGGTCGTGATCGTTATAGCAGAGTCGTAATAAAATTACCAGACAATCGTCATACCACGTGCGGCGCGCGGGCCGGAAATGGGACGATTGTGGGCAACTCTTTGCTGCAGTTGCCTGACACTGGCCCCCGAGACGCTTCCCCGGCGGACGCCGGGGTCCAGTTGCGGAACAGCCGTTATCGGGCGTTGCGCGCCATTCCATCGGTCATCACTACTGGGCCCGGCCTTCGCCGGGGAAGTGCGTTCCGATTAGTGTGGGGTGGAAACTAGCACCGACGGCAAAGCCGTCGGCCGGATCGGGGTGTTACCCCGTCCGCCGGCCGTGCCGGGCGCTGCGGCGTAGCCGCATCGGCGCCGTGCGGCTATGCCGCCACGCGCCTGCGCTCGTCAGTCCCCCGCGCCTGGCTCCGGCGAGAAATACTTGTCGAACTTGCCCTCTTCGCCCTTGTGCGTATCGGCGTCCGCCGGCGTCTGGCCGGCGTTGCGCGTGACGTTGGGCCATTGCGCGGAGAAGGTGTTGTTGAGCTCCATCCACTGTTCGAGACCGGATTCGGTGTCGGGCAGGATCGCTTCGGCCGGGCATTCGGGCTCGCACACGCCGCAATCGATGCACTCGCTGGGATTGATCACCAGCATGTTCTCGCCCTCGTAGAAGCAATCCACCGGGCAGACCTCGACGCAGTCCATATACTTGCACTTGATGCAGGCGTCGGTGACGACATAGGTCATTGTAAGAGTTCCTGAAGGCGACGAACGCTTGCCTGCTATGCGCGCATGCCCGTTGCGTCAATCGGATGCGGGCTCTGCGACACATTCTCACCAAGCTCGGTATAGCAGCTTCGCGCTTCTGGAGCGGGGCCGCGGCGCGGCGGCAGCGCCTCGATGCGGATCACGCGGACGCGATCGTTGCACAGGAAAGTCAGCACATTGCCCGGCCGGACCGGGGCATGCGCGCGGTCGATCGCGCGGCCATCGATGCGCAGGCGGGTATGCGTGGCGATGGTCTGCGCGGCGCTACGGGTCTTCGCCAACCGGGCGAACCACAGGAACCGATCGAGCCGCATCGCGCCTTCAACCATGGCGTAGATCGAGCTCGGCCAGCGCGGCAAAGGCATTGTCGCGCGGCGGCGGTACCGCGCGGACGGGGGCACGACCGCGCCAGACCCAGCGCGGGGTGGCGTCTTCGGCGCGGGCGATCTTGAAGCCGAGGCCCGCCATCAGCCGCTCCAGCGTGGCGGCATGCACGCCGATCGAGATCGCCAGTGCGGGATCGGGCGCGAACGGCTTGCGCCCGGCACGGGCATCGTGCGCGGCGCGGGCAATGCGCTCGACCAGATCGACGCGCACCGCTTGCAGCGCGATGGCGCGATAGCCTTGCGCGAGATGCGCGCCGGGCGCGGTGCGCGGCAGCACCGTCGCCCCGTCGGCCGGCGCCGCGGCGATCGGCGTACCATGCCGGGCAGCGATCAGGGCACGGCGCCAGCGTGCGGCAGCGGGCTTCATCAGCCGGGGATCGAACAGATCGAGCGCACCGATCGTCACGCCGATGCTCCGCAGCCGTTTGCGGGCGGGCTGATCGAGCCCATCGACCGCGATCTGGTGATCGACGCGCGGCAACAAGCCGCCATGATCGACCAGGGCAGCGGCAATCGCGCGCAGTGCAGGGCCGGCGGCAGCATCGCGCGTCGCGGCATCGAGCGCGACCAGCGCCGGTACGTGTTTCGCCATCTGCCGATCGAGCCAGGTTACGAGGCGTGCCTTGACCCGGTCGCGCAAGCCGACGTCGAGGCAATCGAGTGCGCGGTCGAGCTGGATCTTGGGCCGTGCCAGCGATGTGCCGCGACCGAGTGCTGCGACGACTAGGCCGTCCCAGGCCAGCGCGGGATGACCGCCCTGGTCGGCGATCAACGCCAGCGCCGTATCCTCGGCCTCGGCCAGTGCCGCCCCCCGCCGGCCCCGCTCCTCGCCAAGCCGGCGGTCGGCGGCGGCGAGCAGCAGGCCGCGATCGGTGGCGCGGGCATCGGGCGCGACGGTGAAGGTGAAGCCGTGGAGGTGGCCGATCGCATGATCCTCGACCATCACTTCGCCATCCGCGCCGATCGTCACGGGCAGGTCGCGCGTGTTGGCGCCGATCTGACGCAGCAACATGGTCGTGCGCTTGTCGACGAAGCGCTGCGTGAGGCTCAAGTGCAGCGCGTCGGACAGCCGCTCCTCCACCGCGCCGGCGCGCGCCGCCCACAAGGCCGGATCGGCCAGCCAGTCGGCACGGTTGGCAATATAGGCCCAGCTGCGCGCCGCGGCGATGCGCCCGGCCAGCACTTCGACATCGCCGGCGACATTGTCGAGCCGCGCAATCTCCTCGGCGAACCAGGTATGCGGCACATGGCCCTGCCCTTCGCTGAGATAGCCGAACAATTTGGCGACGAAGCGCGCATGGGGATCGAGCCCGACCTTGCGAAAATCGGGCACGCCGCATGCCGCCCACAGCCGTGCGACCATCGCCGGCGCGCGGGCGCGATCGCGGACCCAGCCTTCCTCGACCAGCCGCTTGAGCACCAACAGGTCGAGCGCCTTGGGCGCGGCGCGCAGCTCGCGCGCCTCGGGGCGCACTTCCAAACTGGCGATCAGATCGTCGACGCTGGCGAAATCGGGCTCGCCATCACGCCAGAACAGATGATCGAGCTTGGGGAAGCGATGCTCCTCGATCGCCAGCACTTCCTCCGGCGTAAACGCGCCGGGCCCTTCCGCGACCAGCGCGCCGAACGTGCCGTCGCGCTGGTGCCGCCCGGCGCGCCCTGCGATCTGCGCCATCTCAGCCACCGTCAGGCGGCGCGTACGCTGCCCGTCGAACTTGTTGAGCGACGCGAAGGCGACATGCGCCACGTCCATGTTGAGCCCCATGCCGATGGCATCGGTGGCGACGAGATAATCGACCTCGCCGGCCTGGAACATCGCCACCTGCGCATTGCGCGTGCGCGGCGAGAGCGCGCCCATCACCACCGCCGCGCCACCGCGCAACCGGCGCAGCATCTCGGCCACGGCGTACACTTCCTCGGCGCTGAACGCGACGATCGCGGAACGCTTGGGCAGCCGGCTGATCTTCTTGGCGCCGGCATAGGACAAGGTCGAGAAACGCGGGCGATTGAGGATGTCGATCCCTGGAACCAACGCTTTCAGCATCGGCCGCAGCGCCTCGGAGCCCAGGATCATCGTCTCCTCGCGGCCGCGCGCGCGTAGAATGCGGTCGGTGAAGACATGGCCGCGCTCACGGTCCCCGCCCAATTGCGCCTCGTCGATCCCGACGAACGCCAGATCCTTGGCCAGCGGCATGCTCTCCGCCGTGCACAGGAACCAGCGCGCATCCTTGGGCACGATCTTTTCTTCGCCGGTGATCAACGCGACCTGGTTCTTGCCCTTGATCTTGACCACCCGGTCGTAGACCTCGCGCGCCAGCAGGCGCAGCGGGAAGCCGATCATGCCGCTGGAGTGGCCGCACAACCGCTCAACCGCAAGATGCGTCTTACCGGTATTGGTCGGGCCCAGCACCGCAGTGACCGGGCGTTCTTCGTGTGCGGGCATGTCGCGTGCCAACATCGTGGCAAGCACGATGGAGCGCAACTACCTTGTGCCAAATAGATGCGCGCAAACCTCTCAGATCGTTGACAGTTCCGCCAAATTCTTTCGCCTCGTCGCGCCAGCCGAACAGCTCGTGCCATTCGCCTGCGCAGCGGCGGCAGTTAATTTGACTTTAGCATGTCCCCCGCACAGTGGCTGGGCATGCCGGAGCCCTTCGGCGACTTTCGAGGACAGTCCGCTTGTTTCTGTACGGCGACCAAGGGAACGATCAGGCAGGCGGAACGGCGACGATCTCGTTCGGTCGTGCGCCGGTCGTGCTTCCGACGCCGACGGGTGCCGAGCGGCTGCGTGCCCGCATCGACCGGATCGACTGGGCCCCCGATCTCGGATCGCGCATCGGATCGTCCGAATGGTGGCGGGGGGCGGCGACCTGCACCGCGCTGATCGCCGCGACCTGCCTGTTGTCGCCCGGCTTCCATCGCCCGATCACCGGCTCGGTCGCGCCGGCATATTCGGGCAGCGAATGGGACGAAGCGCGCGCACAATCGATCGCGCCGCTTGCCTGGGGTGCCGGCACGGGCCGCCACATGGGCGCCAACGATCTCGCCCGGCCGCTCGCGCAGACGCCGGAACGCCCGATGATCGAGCTGTCGGTGATGTTCGGGCAGGGCGACAGCTTCGTGCGCGCCTTGCAGCGCGCGGGTGTCTCGGCCACCGATTCGTCGCGTGCCGCAGGGCTGATCGCCGGTGCGATCGATCTGAACGCGATCAGGCCGGGCACTCGGATCGACATGACGCTGGGACGGCGCGCCAACCGCAACGTCGCAAGGCCACTCGATCAACTCGCGTTCCGGGCGCGCTTCGATCTCAACCTGTCGCTGGCGCGGAGCGGCGATGCGCTGGCCATGGCGCGCCATCCGATCGCGATCGACACGACGCCGCTGCGTATCCAGGGCATGGCCGGTTCCAGCCTGTACCGCTCGGCGCGCGCCGCGGGCGTACCGGCCAAGGCGGTCGAGGCCTATATCAAGGCAGTGGCGAGCCGCGTTTCGGTGGGTGCGGTGGGCGCCGGCGACACGTTCGACATCATCATCGAACAGGCGCGCGCCGCGACCGGCGAAGTGCAGTTGGGCACGCTGATGTTCGCCGGGCTGGACCAGGGCCGCCGGAACACGCAGCTCGTCAGATGGGACGATGGGCAGTGGTTCGATGCCAAGGGGCAGACCGAACGCCAGGGCTTCATGGGCATGCCGGTCAGCGGGCGGATCACCTCCGGCTTCGGGCTGCGCATGCACCCGCTGCTGCATTACATGCGCATGCACAAGGGCATCGATTTCGGTGCGCCCTGGGGCTCGCCAATCTATGCCGCCGTGGATGGCGTGGTGAAAGTGGCAGGGCGCAGCGCCGGTTACGGCAATCTCGTCAAGCTCGACCATGGCAACGGTATCTCCAGCGGCTACGGCCATATGAGCCGCATCCTGGTGCGCCCGGGCCAGCACGTGTCGCGCGGGCAGCAGATCGGCGCAGTCGGATCGACCGGCATGTCCACCGGACCGCATCTGCACTGGGAAGTGTGGAAGAACGGCGTGGCGGTGAATCCGCGGTCCTTCTCCTTTGCCAGCGTCGCGGTGCTGTCGGGCGAGAAATTGCGTGCGTTCAAGGCGCGTGTGGCGGCGTTGATGGCGGTCAGGCCTGGCGGCCGCTGAGCGCAGTCGGTCGCGCGCTGAAATTGGGGCTTTTAGTAGCCTCCCCACACCTCCGTTCGTCCTGAGTAGCCCCTTCGACTGCCTGCAAGGGCAGGCGCTCAGGACAGGCATCGAGTAGCGCGAAGCGCGTATCGAGAGGGCGTATCGAAGGACACGCGATACCGCGCTCCAAATGTGCTTCGATACCAGCCCTCGATACGGCCTGCGGCCTACTCGGTCTCTACTCAGCACGAACGGGTGTAGGTAAAGCCATCAAGTTCCAGTGGTTACCCCTGTGCTCGGTCCGGGGGTGACGAGCAGGTCCTACCGCCCCTGTGACCGCCAGCGCTTGATCGTGCGTTCGATAATCTCGCTTTCGCCGCCGGTCTGACGCCACAGGTCCGAGAAGAGCGGATCGTCCGAAGCGGGCCGCTTATTGTCCTCCAGGCCGTCGAACGACACGCGGATCGGGATCGCGACGCCTTCGCCGCAGATGATGCACTCGCGGTTGCGCAAGGCGGGGATCGAATCGAGGAAGCCGCGCGCGCCTTCCGGCATTGCCGCGCGGACGAAGGCCTGATCGCGATCGTTGTTGAGGCGCATCGAGATGATCGTGCCGCATTGCGACAGCACGCCCTCCGCCAGATCCGACGGGCGCTGCGTGATCAGGCCGAGCGATACGCCGTATTTGCGGCCTTCCTTGGCGATGCGGCTGAGGATGCGGCCGACCGAGGAGGCATCGGCGTTGCGTTCGTTGGGAATGTAGCGATGCGCTTCTTCGCACACCAGCAGCACCGGGCGCTGCGGTTCGCCGCGCGACCAGATCGCGAAATCGAACACCATGCGGCTGAGCATCGCCACCACGACGGAGGTGATCTCGCTTGGCACGCCCGACACGTCGACGATCGAGATCGGCTTGCCATCGCCCGGCAGGCGGAAGACGCGGGCGAGGAAATCCGCCATCGTATCGGCGACCAGCATGCCGGAAAACATGAAGCCGTAGCGCGGATCGGCCTTGATCTCGTCGATCTTGGTCTTGAGCCGCATATAGGGCGCGGTATCGCCGGCGCGGTCCATCTTGCCCATTTCCAGGCTGATGAGATTGGTCAGGTCGCTGAGCAGATAGGGGATCGGCGCATCGACCGTCAGCTTGCCGATCTCCTGCCCCAATCGCCCCTTGGCGCGGGCCATGAGCAGGCATTTGGCGAGGATGTCGGCATCGATCTGACTGTCCGACCCATCGCTGGTGACGAACACCTCGCAATGCTCCTCGAAGTTCATCAGCCAATACGGCATCTGCAGATTGCCGACGTCGTACAGCGCGCCATTGGTCTTGAACGCGGCGCTATATTCGCCGTGCGGATCGATCATCACGATATGGCCCTGCGGCGCCAGTTCGCAGATCTTGTGCAGGATCAAGGCGGCGCTGGTCGACTTGCCAGTGCCGGTCGAGCCCAGCAGCGCGAAATGCTTGCCGAGCATCGCATCGACATACAGCGAGGCGCGGATATCGCGCGTGGGATAGACCGTGCCGACCTCGATCGTGGCGCGATCCTCGGGCGCGTAGATCTGCTTCAGGTCGGCAGTCGAGACCGGGTACACGGCACAGCCCGGCACCGGATAGCGCGTCACGCCGCGGCGGAAGCGATAGAGCTTGCCGGTCAGCTTCTCCTCGTCGCCCTCGCCGAGGAAATCGACCAAGGCGGCGATGCGGTCCTCGGCCCCTTCGATGAGCCGCAGCGAGCGGATGTTGGCGATCAACCAGGAGGCGCCGACGCGCATCTTGATCTGGCTGCCGACCGATCCCGCACTGGCGATGACCGGATCGGCGCTGCCGATGGTCGCCTCGAGCGCACGCGGATCGAGCACGACCTGGCTGCTGGAACCGGCGATCTCCAGCACGACGCCGATCGGTGCGATGGTCATCATCGCGGGCGTGGCGCGGTTGAATGCTTCGCTGCCCTGCATCTCGGTCATCAACAATTCCCTGTTCAATCAGGAAACCCTTGGCGCAGAGTCGTAAAGATTGGGTTTGCCAGACTTTACAGTCGGCGCGCGACCCAGCCCGCGGTCCAGCCGAACAGCACCGACAGCGCGACCGCGACCAGGCCGTAGATTATGGCGTGATTGTCCGCGGCGCGGGCCACGAAGCGTTCGAAGCCCGATTTTCGGATGTCGATGTCACGCGTCGCGGCGGCGAGCACGCGACCGTCGCGGATCAGGAAAGTTTCGGCCGTAAACCGTCCCACCGGTACGCGCGCGGGGATCGAGACGCGGGCGCGGTATAGTACGCCGTCGGTGATCTCGACGGCGCGCGGCGCCTCGTAATACAGGCCAGCGCGACGCCGGAGATCGACCAGACCGCGCACGAAGCGATCCTGCTCCGGCGGTGGCGCACTGCTCGCAGGCGACAATTGAAGCGAATCGAGCCCGAGTTCGTAGATCGCCTGGGTGCGTTCATCGACCAATTGCGTGATCGGCTTGGACGAGGCGATGGCGTAGAAACTGGGCGCGGAGCGGTAGCTCAGGCGCGCGGCATTGACCCAGATGCCGGCGACCTGTTCCTTCTCGCGCATCAGGATCGACTGGACCGGGCCCTTGACCACGATGACCACGTCGGTCGGCTTGTCGTCGTCCGGCAGGCGTCCGCCGGGATAGAGGATCGCGCCGAACAACAGCAATTCGGCGCCGGTGAAGCTGTAGGCGATCTCGATATCGCGCTGCGACACGTCGGGCACCAGCACCGGCTTGGCCTGCGCCATGAGCAATGGGGCGAGCGTGAGCGCGAGCAATCGCCTCAAGACAATTCGACCGAATAGATCTCGTCGGGCCGCCAGCCGAGGCCGATGCCGATGCGGACCGCGACCAGCAGCACGATCACCGCCAGCGCCAGGCGGAGATATTCGGGCCGCACCTTGTTGGCGAAGCGCGCGCCCAATTGCGCGCCCACGACCGATCCCAGCAGCAACAAGGCGGCGAGGACGATGTCGACCGCCTTGGTCGTCGTGGCGTGGACCATCGTCGCCGCGGCAGTGACGAACAGCGTCTGGAACAGCGAAGTGCCGACTACGACCTGCGTGCCCATCCCGAGCAGGTAGAGCATGGCGGGCACCATGATGAACCCCCCGCCGATGCCGAGCAGGATCGTCAGGATGCCGGTGAAGAAGCCGAGCAACAGCGGTGCGAGCGGCGAGATGTACAGGCCCGAGGCGTAGAACCGGGTGCGCAACGGGAGCGCCGCGACCAGCGGATGATGCCGCCGCTTCTTCGCACGTGGCGGCCGGCCGCCACGGCTGACGCGGATCGCCTGCACCGATTCGTTGGCCATCATGCCGCCGATCGAGCCGAGCATCAGCACATAGACGATGGCGATGACGATATCGATCTGCCCGCTCGCCTGCAGCAGGCGGAAGATCCAGGCACCGGCGAGCGAGCCGAGCACGCCGCCCGCGACCAGCACGCCGCCCATCACGAAATCCACGCCGCCCCGCCTGACATGCGCGAACACGCCCGAAATGCTGGCGCCGGTCACCTGGCTTGCCGAGGAAGCGGCAGCGACGGTCGGCGGGATGCCATAGACGATCAGCAGCGGGGTGGTCAGGAACCCGCCGCCGACGCCGAACATGCCCGACAACATGCCGACCCCGCCCCCGAGCAGGACGATGACCAGCGCATTGACCGAGAGATTGGCGATGGGAAGGTAGAGATCCACGCGCCACCGGTTACCCCGTTCGGCGATCGTGCGGAAGCTTAGAAGTCCGCGCCCAGCGTAAGGACCAGGCCGGAGCCGGGCATGGCATTGCCGGCCACGCGCTGTCGCCAGTCGAGCGAGACGCGCACCGGCTGGCCCCCGAGCGGGACGCGCGCGCTGAGCGAGGGACCGATATCGACGCGCGCGGCGCCCTTTTGCGCGGCGCCCCATAGCCCGCCGCCGAGATCGATGCGTATGTCGCCGAGCGTCGCGACCGGCCGGGCGATGCGCGCCGCGCCGTCCGCAAATCCTTCGCCGCCGTCGCGACCGATGATGCCGCCCTGCGCATATGTCTCCAGCCGGAAGCCGCCCACCACCGGCAACGGCCCCGCGCCGCCGACGATGCCCAAGGTCGGGCCGCCACGTCCGCCGCCGACGGCGACGCGCTGTTCGGCGATGACGCGCACCGGCAGCCGGGTCGGCTGCCATTCCACGCCGAACGCCACTTCGCGCATGCCTTTGCCGAGCGGCGAACTGGCACGCGCAGCGAAGGCTAGGCGGCGGTTGGCGGTCAGCGCATAGCCGAGCCGCACGCCCGCCTGCGAGCCGCCAAGCTGCGGCCCGGAGAGACCGGCGGCAGTGCCGTTGCCAGGCCGCACGAACAGCCAGGCGCTGCCGAAGAAACGCGACGGTGCGTATCCAGCCTGCGCTGTTACGGCGGGCACTGGGACGGGAAGCCCCGCGATGATGCCGGTATCGGGCGGGTTGCTCGAGATCGGAGCGGTTTGGCGCAAGGGCTGTATCGCAGGCTGATGCTCTTGCTCCAAGAACGGGGCAAGAAATGCCGGCGTGCCATGCGTGGCGGGGGCCATCGGCTGGCGGTGCCACACCGCCGCTGTCGCAACGCCGGGCAGGGCCACTGGCGCGGCGCGCTCTCTTGAAGCATGGGCGTCGGCGTGAGGCACCATCGCGCTGCCGACCGCCGCCAGCGGCGGAACGCCGGGCCACAGCATCACCCCGCGCGCGGCAACCCAGCCGCCAGCGACAAGCACCAGGAAACGCAGCGGACGTCCTGGGATCATGCGAGTTCGACATCGTCCGGGAAGACATGCGCCGTCTTGTCCCAATGCAGTGCGGCACCGCGCAACATCCCGGCATAGCGAAGCAATGCGCGCTGCGTCGCCACCATCGAGATGAAGTTGCCGACCACGAGCCGGGGCACCGACCAGGCAGCCTGCCGCATGCCATAAGCGCGGCCCGTGAAGACGGCGCGTACGCCCATTCGCCACAGCAACAGCAGTGCGTTGATCGTCAGCAGCCACGCCATGGCCGGCGTCAGCGATCGCGGCTGCACCTCGCCGATCCAGTGCAGCACCGCCGAGCAAATCCACGACAACGACGCCAGATAGGCGGCGACCAGCACCAGCACGGCCAGCGGCGCGCGGCGATCCCGCATGCGCATCCAATGCTCGCGCCAATGACGCGCCCCGCCCCAGCCGACCCTATCCCAACCGGCCAGCGCGATACCGATCATCCAGCGCGTCTTCTGCCGCACCGCTGCATGCATCTCGCCGGGGAAATAGGCGCGCACTGCCACCGGCGGGCCACCGGGCGCCTCGGCGACACGGGCGAACACCCCGCGCCCGCCGAGCGTGGCGATCTGCAGCCCGAGTTCGTAATCCTCGGTCAGGCTGGCGGCATCGAACGGCGACCCGCCGCGCAACGCGGCGATCTGCGCCAGGCAATCGCGCGCGATGGCGCAACCGACTCCGGCGAGCGGCATGGCCGCGCCGAGCGCCTGACGGACCACGAGCTGCTTGCCGTGGCTCTCCGCGAACTCGTCCGCATAATGGCCCGATACGAACAGGGATTGCGGGTGGATCAGCGGATGCACGGGCAATTGCACCACCCAGTGCGTGTCGATCAACGCGTCGTAGATGCGCAATTCGCCCGCATGGACCAGATCTTCGGCATCGTGCAGCACGATCGCCTTTGCGCGTACGCCCTCTGCGTGTTCATCGCGCAACAGCGCGCGCCACACCGCATTCAGGCAATCCGCCTTGGTCGTGGGGCCGGGATCGTCGCCGATCACCAGCACGACGCGCGAGTCATGTTCGGCAATTGCGGCGATCGCATCGATCGTCGCCGGATCATTGGGGTAGGCGCCGACGTACAAACGATAATTGGGATGATCGAAGCTCGCGAGCGCGTTGCGCAGCATCGCGCCGATCACGGCGGCTTCGTCCCACGCGGCGATGAACACCGCGATACGCCCGGGCGCATCCAGCACGGGGAAATCCTCCAGTACCGGTATCGCCGCGGTGCCCGCCCACCGGCATCTCAGACGATGCCCGATATAGACCATGTCGATCGCGAAATCGTCCAGCCCGCCGATCAGGAACCCGATCGCGGCAAACAGCAGGGTTTCCCTTGCCACCGTGTCGACCACGGCGATGACGTCCCCCCAACCGCCCACCGCCAGCCCCCTTGCGATTCGCTGGACGTGGTTGTCGATCAGGCGGGCGGATCACGCAAGATGTGTGCTTCTACAAACGTCTACAAACGAGACTGGACTTGGGGCCGGCAAAGCCTCTAGCCTCTGCCGGTTGGGGGAAGATGACATGAAGCTTGCATTGCGTGTGGCGTTGCTTGCGCTGGCCATCGCGCCGGTCGCAGCTTTCGGCGACAATTCCCCCCAGGTGATCATGGCCACGCCCGGCATCGGCGGCGGCGCCATCGAACGCTTCACCGCGCGCTTCAGCCAGCCGATGGTGGCGCTGGGCGATCCGCGCGCGACCGGGCCCTTCGACGTGACCTGCGCGGTAGACGGCGAGGGCCGCTGGGTCGATCCGCAGACGTTCGTGCATGAATTCAAGGCGCCGCTGCCCGGCGGCACCGTGTGCGAGTTCAAGATCAAGCAGGGCCTGAAAAGCGCGTCGGGTTATGCCGTGACCGGACAGCAGAGCTTCAAGGTGGATTCGGGCGGGCCGGTGGCGCGCGCGGTACTCCCGGCGCAGAACGATGACGAGATCGAGGAAGACCAGGTGTTCCTCGTCGCCGCCAACCTGCCCGCGACGCGCGCCTCGATCGCCGCCAATGCCTATTGCGCCATCGATGGTGTCGGCGAGAAGATTGCCGTCGACGTGCTGCCGGCCGACCTGCCGGGCAAATTGCTCGGCGAACTCGGCACGAACGACTGGAACGTGCGCAGCTTCCTGGAAAGCGGCGGGTTGCCCGCGACGATCCCCGCCGCCGCCGCAGACCGCGCCAAGGCGCTGGCCAGCGTCACCGCGCTGAAATGCCGCCGCCCGCTGCCCGCCGGGCGCGAGATGGCGCTGGTCTGGGGCGCGAACATCGCCGGCGCCGGCGGCAAGACCGCGGGCGCGGACCAGCGCTTCGACTATACCGTACGCAAACCGTTTACCGCGCGCTTCGAATGCTCGCGCGTCAACGCGCAGGCCGGCTGCTCGCCGGTCGAGAAGGCCTATGTCCGCTTCACCGCGCCGATCGCGATGAGCGCGGCGCAGGCGATCAGCATCACCACCGCCGATGGCAAGACGATCGCGCCGCTGTTCAGCGACGACGAGAAGAAGAAGGCGACAATCAGCGACATCAGCTTCGCTGCGCCATTGCCAGATGCGACCACTGCCAAGCTGACGATCCCCGCCGGGATCAAGGACGAGAGCGGTCGGCCGCTCGCCAATGGCGAGCGCTTCCCGCTCGACGTGCGGTTCGACGAGGCGCCGCCTTTGGTGAAGTTCGCGGCCAATTTCGGCATCGTCGAGGCCAAGGAAGGCGGCGTGCTGCCGGTCACCGTACGCAATGTCGAGGAAGCGTTGCAGGGCAACAAGCTTGCGATCTACGGTCAGCGCCTGCGGGTCGATGGATCGGACGGAGACGTCGCGAAGTGGCTGCGCACGGTGGAGGAGGCGGGCGAATATGCCAGCCACGAGATCAAGCGTGGCGAGGACAGCATCACGATCAACGATACCGGCGCCAAGCCGATCCTGGGCGCAGGCGCTGCAGGCTCAGGGGGTGGCGGCAACGGCTTCAAGCTCGGCCTGCCGGGCAAGGGCAAGCAGTTCGAAGTGGTCGGGGTGCCGCTGACCAAGCCCGGATTCTATGTCGTCGAGCTGGCCAGCCCGGTGTTGGGACGGGCGCTGCTCGGGCGCAAGGCGCCGCGTTATGTCGCCTCGGCGGCGCTGGTCACCAACTTGAGTGTCCATTTCAAATGGGGCCGCGAGCGCAGCCTTGCCTGGGTAACGTCGCTGGATACCGGCAAGCCGGTCGCCAATGCCACGGTGCAGGTGACCGACAGCTGTTCTGGCCGGTTGCTCGCCAAGGGGCTGACCGATTCGTCCGGCGGGCTGTACGTGCCGCCCGGGCTGCCCGAGGTGCAGACCTATGGCAGCTGCGACGAAGGCTCGTCCGCGCCGCTGATGGTCTCCGCGCGCGCCGGGGATGATTTCAGCTTCACGCTGACCAGCTGGAGCGAGGGTATTCGGCCGTACGATTTCGACCTGCCCTATGGGTATGACGATCGCAGCGAAATCCTACACACCGTGTTCGATCGCGCGTTGGTCCGCCAGGGCGAGACGATCCACATGAAGCATATCGTGCGCAAGCCGATGGGCGAGGGCTTCGCCCGCTCGCCGGCGTTCGGCGGCACGCTGCGCCTGTCGCACCGCGGATCGGACACGCAGTTCGACATGCCGCTCAGCGTCGACGCCAACGGCATCGGCGAATCGACCTGGACCGCCCCGCCGGGTGCGCCGATGGGCGATTACGACGTGCAGGTGATCGTCGGCGAACGCACGATCTACACCTCCCAATCGTTCAAGGTGGACGAGTATAGATTGCCGACGATGCGCGCGAGCGTCACCGGCCCCAAGGAAGCGGCGGTGCGACCGAAGTCGCTGCCGCTCGATCTATTCGTCGGCTATCTCTCGGGCGGCGGCGCCTCCAACCTCGCGGTCGATCTGCGCGTCGGCTATTTCGGGCGGACCAGCACGCCCGATGGCTATGAGGCCTATACGTTCGGCGGCGATACCGTGGCTGAGGGCGTCAAGCCGCTGAACGGCGATGGCGAGGAAGATACGGTGCCCTTGCCGCCGACGCAGACCTTGCCCGCTACGCTCGGCGGCGACGGCACGACGCGCACGACGATCGACGTGCCGCAGGGCATCGACAGCAACGCCGACATGCTGATCGAGATGGATTACCAGGACGCCAATGGCGAAGTGCTGACCGCGTCACGGCGGGTCCCGATCTTCACTTCTTCCGTGCAATTGGGCGTGAAGACCGATGGCTGGCTGATGAAGCAAGACGATCTGCGGCTGCGCTTCGTGGCGCTGGATACGGACGGCAAGCCCAAGGCCAACCAGAAGATCTCGGTCGCGCTGTACAGCCGCCAGGTGCTGACCGCGCGGCGGCGGCTGATCGGCGGCTTCTACGCCTACGACAATCAGATGCGCACGACCAAGCTGTCGGGCAGTTGCACGGCGACGACCGACGCGCAGGGGCTGGCGCAATGCGCGGTCGATCCCGGCGTGTCGGGCGAAGTGTACGCCGTCGCCACCACCGAGGACGCGAACGGCAACGTCGCGCGGGCGACACGCAGCGTCTGGCTGGCGGGCGACGACGATTGGTGGTTCGGCGGCGACAATGGCGATCGCATGGACATCGTGCCTGAAAAGACCAGCTACAAGGCGGGCGAAACCGCGCGCTTCCAGGTGCGCATGCCGTTCCGCGATGCGACGGCCTTGGTCACGGTCGAGCGCGAAGGTGTGCTGTCCAGTTTCGTTACCGAATTGTCGGGCACCGACCCCGTGGTCGAAGTGAAGATGCCGGGCAGCTATGCGCCCGACGTGTTCGTCTCGGTAATGGCGGTGCGCGGGCGCGTGCAAAGCGGGTTCTGGAGCTGGATGACCAGCCTGGGCCAGAAGCTCGGGCTGACCAGCGGGCCGCCGGTGAGCGAACCGACTGCGCTCGTCGATCTCTCCAAGCCTGCGTACCGACTGGGCATCGCCAAGGTGAAGGTCGGCTGGGAAGCGCACCAGCTGCAGGTTGCGGTCAAGGCCGACAAGCAGCGCTACGCCGCGCGCGATACTGCGCAGGTCGATATCCAGGTGAAGGGCCCGGACGGCAAGCCGGCGGCCAGCGCCGACGTCGCGTTCGCCGCGGTCGACGAGGCACTGTTGCAGCTTGCGCCGAACGAATCGTGGGACGTGCTGACGGCGATGATGGGCGAACGCTCGCTCTCCGTCCTGACCTCGACCGCGCAGATGCAGGTCGTTGGCAAGCGGCATTACGGGCGCAAGGCGGTCGAGGCGGGCGGCGGCGGCGGTGGCGATCTCTCCGGGCTCAACCGCGAGAATTTCCAGCCGGTATTGCTGTGGAAGGGCCGCGTCGCGCTCGATGCGCAAGGCCGCGCCCGCGTGCCGGTCGTTCTGTCCGACGCCTTGTCGTCGTTCAAGCTGGTGGCGATCGCCACCGATGGCGCACAACTGTTCGGCACCGGCATGGCCAGCGTGCGCACCGCGCAGGATCTGTCGATCTTTGCCGGCATGCCGACCCTGGTGCGCTCGGGCGATTATTATGCCGCGGGTTTCACGCTGAGGAACGGCTCGGACAAGCCGATGAAGGTCACCGCCAGCGTCGATCTGTTCCCGCGCATCGCGCAGGGCAAACCGCTGACCGTGACGATCCCGGCCGGCGGCGCGGCGCCGGTGGCGTGGAACCTGACCGCGCCGGGCAATGTCGCTGCCTTGCGGTGGCAGGTGAAGGCTGTTGCCGACAATGGCCGCGCCTCCGACCAGATCACGGTAAGCCAGGACGTGATCCCGGCGATCCCGGTCGAGATGTGGGCGGCGACGCTGACGCAAGTCGGGCCGAACAGCACGATCCCGATCGCGCGTCCGGCCGGCGCCCTGCCCGGTTGGGGGACGGTCGATATCCGGCTCGACGATACGCTCGCGCCGCCGCTCGCCGGGGTCCGTGCCTATATGGCGGCCTATCCTTACACCTGCTTCGAACAGCGGCTGTCGACCGCCGTGGCACTCGGCGATGGCGGCGCGTGGACGCGGCTGGCGGGGGAAATGCCGACCTATCAGGCGCCGGACGGGCTGCTGCGCTACTGGCCATCGGATAGCCTGACCGGATCGGAAGCGCTCACCGCGTACGTCCTGTCGCTGACTGCCGATGCCGGGCTGCCGATCCCCGAGGGGCCACGTGGGCGCATGATCGAGGCGATGAAGGCGGTGATCGACGGGCGGTTGCGGCGCGAGGAATATGGCGATGTCCGGCTGCAGCGGGTCGCGGCCCTGGCGGCACTGGCGCGGCAGGGCGCGGCGACACCCGCCATGCTCGGGCAGATCGGCATCGCGCCAAACGAGATGCCGACCGCGACGCTCGCCGACTATATCGTCGCGCTGGATCGCATCGCCGGCCTGGCCAACGCGCAGGCGTTGAAGACCAATGCCGAGAACACGCTGCGCACGCGCCTAGTCTATGAAGGCACGCGGCTCGATCTGTCGGACCAGAACAATGCGAGCTGGTGGCTGATGTCGTCGGGCGACGAGGCGGCGATCAAGTCGGTGATCGCCACCTTGGGCCGGCCTGGGTGGCAGGACGATGCGCCGAAGATGATGGTCGGCGTCAGTCTGCGCCAGCAGCGCGGGCATTGGGACACGACGACCGCCAATGCCTGGGGCACGATCGCCGCGCGCAAGTTCGCCGGGCTCTATCCGGCGAGCGCGATCCAGGGGCCGACGACCTTGTCGCTGGGCGCGCGGACGATCGTGAAGTCCTG
Source organism: Sphingomonas endolithica (assembly GCF_025231525.1). Classification (NCBI taxonomy): domain Bacteria; kingdom Pseudomonadati; phylum Pseudomonadota; class Alphaproteobacteria; order Sphingomonadales; family Sphingomonadaceae; genus Sphingomonas; species Sphingomonas endolithica. The sequence goes on along the minus strand of NZ_CP103057.1, from coordinate 2,895,263 downwards.
GCCGCTGGCGGCGGACCAGCGCCAGGCGCGCTTCCCGTTGCCCGCGAGCCCGACACCGCTCAGGCTGTCGCAGGCGAGCGGGCTCGGGCCGTGGGCGATGATCGCGGTCTCCGCCGCGGTGCCGCTACAGCAGCCGCTGTTCGCCGGCTATCGCATGACCAAGAAGGTCGATGTCGTGCAGGCGCGCAATCCCGGCACGCTGACGCGCGGCGACGTGCTCAAGGTGACGATCACGGTCGAGGCCTCGGCCGAGCGCAACTGGGTGGTGGTGAACGATCCGATCCCCGCGGGGGCGACGATCGTGGGCGATCTCGGCGGGCAATCGTCGATGCTCGGGCAGGTGACCGGCACTGATGGCGTGCAGCCGAGCTATGTCGAGCGGCATCGCGAGGCGTGGCGCGGCTATTTCGCCTGGGTGCCGCGCGGGTCGTTTACCGTGGCATATACGATGCGGTTGAACGGCGCGGGACGGTTCAGCCTGCCGCCGACGCGGGTCGAGGCGATGTACTCGCCGGCGATCCGCGCGCAGGTGCCGAATGCGCCGGTGACGGTGGCGCAGCGGTGACGTGTGGGTGAGGGGGGACTGCGGGGTGGTCGTCGCCTGAAAGCGATGATCACCTCCTTGTTCTCCCGCGAAAGCCGGAGCCAAGGGTTTCAGGAGACAACGCTTGTGACCCTGGGCCCCCGCTTTCGCGGGGGAACACGTAAGGGGACCATCGCTCTCGCCGCGTTCGTGGTGGCGATCCTTGCCTTCGCCGGCATCGATTACGCCACTCTCCCCCCACCGCTCCCGAGCTACGCGCAGACGCGCGCTGCGTGGCACCCTTCCGAATCCTGGCTCTACGATCGCCACGGCCATCTGATCGATTCCGCGCGCGTCGATTTTGCCGCGCGCCGGCTTGCCTGGACGCCGCTCGACGCCGTCTCCCCTGTCACGCGCGAGACGATCGTCGCGGCCGAGGATCGGCGCTTTTACGGTCACGGCGGAGTCGACACGCTCGCCATGCTCGGCGCGTTGCGTGATCGGGTTCGCGGCAAGCGCCATCGCGGGGCCAGCACGCTCTCGATGCAGTTGGCCGGCTTCCTCGCCCCCGATCTTGCCGCGCCGGGGGCGCGGGGCTGGTGGGACAAAATCCGCCAGATGCGCGCCGGCTGGGCGGTGGAGCGTGGCTGGGACAAGGACCAGATCCTTGAGGCCTATCTCAACCTCGCCGGCTTTCGCGGCGAGGCGCAGGGGATCGGTGCGGCGGCGCTCGGGCTGTTCGGCAAGACGCCGGACACGCTCTCGCGCGACGATGCGGTATTGCTGGCGGCATTGCTGCCCGAGCCGCAGGCAAGCCCCGCCACCGTCGCGCGTCGTGCCTGCGCCTTGTCGCGCGGCACGGATTGCGCGCGCTTCCCCGGCGAAGCGGCATCGATGCTCGGGCCGGCACGGAGTCTCGCGCTCGACCCAGGGCTTGCGCCGCATCTCGGTCAGCGGCTGCTTACCAAAGCGGGGCTGCGGATTACCACCACGCTCGACGCACGCGTGCAGCAGGCGGCGATCGTCGCATTGAAGCGGCAGTTGCAGGGGCTGGGCGGCAGCCGTGCGCGCGATGGCGCGGTGGTGGTGGTCGATAACGCCAGCGGCGACGTGCTCGCTTATGTCGGCGGAATCGGCGGCAACTCGACGGCGGCGGCGGTGGATGGCGCGAACTCCCATCGTCAGGCCGGATCGACGCTGAAGCCCTTCCTGTACGCGCAGGCGATCGAGCGCGGCTATCTTACGCCCGCCTCGATCCTCGACGATTCGCCGGTGCAGCTCGACACGGCCTCCGGCCTGTATGTGCCGCAGAATTACGACCACGCGTTCAAGGGCCCGGTCTCGGCACGGAGCGCGCTGGCGGGCTCACTCAACGTGCCCGCGGTGCGCACATTGTTGCTGGTCGGGGTCGATCCGTTCCGCGATCGGCTGTGGGACAGCGGCTATCGCGGGCTGACCGAGGATGGGCAATATTACGGCTTCAGCCTGGCCCTCGGATCGGCCGAAGTGACGTTGCTCGAACAGGCGGATGCGTATCGCGCGCTCGCCAATGGCGGCCGGTGGACGCCGCTGCGGCTCACCGCCAATGCGCCCCGCCCAGCGGCGCGGCGCATCACCAGCGCACAGGCCGCGTGGCTGGTGTCGGATATGATCGCCGATCCCAACGCGCGTGCCGCCAGCTTCGGGATGGACAGCGCGTTGCGCCTGCCCTTCTGGGCGGCGGTCAAGACCGGCACGTCCAAGGCGATGCGCGACAATTGGTGCATCGGCTATTCGGATCGCTACACCGTCGCGGTGTGGGTCGGTAATCTCGAGGGCGATCCGATGCGCGCCGTCTCCGGGACCAGCGGCGCGGCGCCGGTGTGGCGCGACCTGATGTTGGCGTTGCATGCCGGGCAAGCGGGACAGGCGCCCAAGCGGCCAAGCGGGATCGAGCAGCGACTGGTCAGCTTCGGCGGGGGCATCGAACGAGCGCGACCGGAATATTTCCTCGCCGGCACCGGTCAGAGTCAGATCGCGGCGGCTCCCGCGGCATCGCGCCGGCCGCGGATCGTGAATCCCGTGTCCGGCAGCGTTTATGCGCTTGATCCGGACATTCCGATCGACCGCCAGCGACTGGCGGTCGGGGTTTCGGGAGAGGTGACAGCGCACCGGCTGATGCTCGACCGCAAGGAATTGGGCGCCGCCGACAGCCACCCGCTGGTGCTGGCCGGGCCGGGCAAGCATCAGTTGCGGCTGATCGATCTTGCCGGGCAGGTGATCGACCAGGTCGTGTTCACGATTCGCTAGCGCCTCGTGGCGCCTGCAAGGGCGGAATCTCTGCGCAACTACTCGTCACCGCGGACTTGTTCCGGGGTCCACCGTGCCGCGCGACCGTAAGCCGTTGATTTTGCGGAGCAGTGGACCCCCGGAACAAGTCCGGGGTGACGGAGCGAGGCATAGCGGGGCCCGGGCCGCCTACGCCACCCGGGCCTCCCGCGTTACCAGTAGAAGTTGCGGATCACGTCGACCACGATCCCGCGCCGCGTATCGACCAGCAGCACGTCGTTGTAATGTCTCACCCAGCGCTGGTTGAAGCCAGGGTTGCGCAGGCGGTACCGGCCCGGATCGGTGATGTAGTAGCGCGAGCCGTAATAGCTCGGCGCTATGCGGATGCCGCTGCGGAATTGCGTGTAGCGGAACGGTGCGTTCCAATTGCCGCGGGCGTAAAGCGCGCGGTTGCCGTTGCGGTAGCCGCGCCAATCGTCCCGACCCCAGTTACGATCGCGATCGCGCCGATCCTCGCGCAATTCCTGCCGCGCGTCGCGCACGTCCTCACGCTGGTTGCGGATCTCGCGGCGATCGCCGCTGCGATATGCGCGGTTCAGCTCGCGCTGCTCCTGCCGCAAGTCCTGCTGATCGCGGCGGACTTCGCGCTGCGACTGCGCACTGGCGGCAGCGGGAAGTGCAACTGCCGCCATCAAGGCGGTGATGATCATCTTACGCATCGATTCTCTCCGATCTTCATGTGACGGCGGCGGGTCAGCCGCCGTCATGCGCCTGTGTGGCAGAGCGCCGCTGAATGCTTCGGGAACGATGCTGTCAGCAAATTGTAAGGCGGGATCAGGGCTCCGCCCGATCGCCGCCCTGGCCACTCTGCCCGCCGATCGCACCGACCGTGCCGATATTGCCGAACAGATCCTCGAAGAAGCCACGCGTGCGCCCGAGCGTCGGCGTGGTCTTGCGGGAGGGACTGATCGACGCGACCTGCTCGACGCCGCCCTTGCCGATCGCGGTGACGGTGCCGGCGGCGTTGAAGCTGATCCGCAGCGTGGTCTGCGCCTTCACCTTGGGATTGTTGTACGCAAAGTTGCGCGTGTCGCGGGCGATATAATACCAGTCGCCCTGGTTGAACTGGCTGGTGAAGCTCGGCTTGCCGAGCACCTGCAGCACGGAGGCGCGGTTATCGACGCCCGGCTGGACCGAATTCACCAGATCGGCATCGATGATATAGCCCTGGTGCGATTTGAGCGGGGTGCAGGCGCCGGCGACGCAGGCGAGCGCCAAGGCCACGCTGGTAACCGTGCGGTTGATAATCACGCTCATCACATTCTCCCAAGGGGCCGACCAGGCAAGGTACGCATTGCGCCGATCGACGATCGCCTCAATATGCCGGAGAAGGCGGCCAAACAAGGGCCGCATGGAGCGTACATGGGTTGGTTGGCGAGACTGTTGGGCCAGAAGAGCGAAGAAGCGCTGCCGCTATACACCGCGGTGGTGGCGCGCGCGCGCGCGCCGCATTGGTATCTGGAGGGTGCGGTGCCCGATACGGTCGATGGGCGATTCGACATGATCGCAGCGATCCTGGGGCTCGTCGTGCTGCGGCTGGAGCAGGAAGAAGCGGGGGCAGCGACCAATGCGGTGCTGACCGAACGCTTCGTCGATGACATGGACGGGCAATTGCGCGAGCTTGGCGTCGGCGACGTCGTCGTCGGCAAGCATATCGGCAAGATGATGGGGATGCTGGGCGGTCGATTGGGCGCCTATCGCACCGGCCTGGCCGGCGGCGGGATCGATACCGCGCTGGTGCGCAACCTGTACCGCGGGGAAGCGCCCGCGCCGGCTGCACTGGCCCATGTCCGCGATGGCCTGCTGGCATTTCGGGATCGGCTTGGGGCGACACCGCTGGCAACGCTGCGCGCGGGTGACCTGCCATGAGCAATCCGGAATTCTCGCGTGTCGAACGCATCGACATGCTCGGCGCTGGGGAGCGCAGCGTGACGATTGCCGCCAACGAGACCGAGCGCCACGCCTTGGCGGCGCGGTTCGGGCTGGTGGCGGTCGATCGGCTGGAAGCGACCTTCCACGTGCGCACCGAGACCGCCGGGATCGTCGCGCGCGGGATCGTCTCGGCGTCGGTGGTGCAGAGCTGTTCGGTGACCGACGAGCCGCTGAAGGCCGAGGTGCGCGAAGAGGTCGCGCTGCGCTTCATCGAGGAAGCCGCGGTCGACGAGGAGGAAATCGAACTGGCCGAGGACGCGCTCGACACGATGTTCTATTCGGGCGGAACGATCGACCTGGGCGAGGCAGCGGCGGAAACCGTGGCGCTGGCACTCGATCCGTTCCCGCGCGGGCCCAATGCCGCAGCGGCGCTGAAGGCGGCCGGCGTGATCAGCGAGGACGAGGTGAAGCCCGCAGGCGCGCTGGCGGGGCTGCGGGATTTGTTGGGCAAGGGCTGAACTGTTCCCCGGCGGAGGCCGGGGTCCAGTCGTCGGACGGCAGGTGGCTGGTGCTGCGCTTCGTTACCTCTGCCCCTTGCTGGGCCCCGGCCTTCGCCGGGGAGCAGTCCGGGCGGGATTTTCAGTCCTCGTCCGGCCCCAGCGCCGGATCGAGGTCGCGCGGACGGATGAAGCGCGTCAGCGTTGCGGCGTTTGCCGCGACTTGTGCCCAGCTGCCCTCAATTGTCATCTCGGCCGTGCTGGCGGTGGGGAATTTCTTCTCTACCGTATCGCGCAGGTCGTCGGTCTCGCCGCCCGGAACGAGCAGCAGCACGAGATCCTCCAGCCCCGGATTGTGCCCGACCAGCAACACGCCCGCGGCGCTATCGGGCAGATCGTGGATCACATCGAGCAATGTGACGGCGGAGGCGAGATAGATGCGGCGGTCCTCGACCGGCGCCAATTGCGTGCCATAGCCGGATTCGAGGTGGGCGATCGTCTCCTGCACGCGCTTGGCCGGGGACGCGACGACATGGTCGAAGTGCAGCCCGAGGCTGCGCCAATGCCGGCCGACGGTCGCAGCGGCGCGCATGCCCTTGCCGTTGAGCGGGCGATCGACGTCGCGCGCGACCTTGTCGTCCCAGCCCGATTTGGCGTGGCGGAGCAAAGTCAACGTCTTCATGGGCTCTCCGTCAGGCGTCCAGGCGGGTCTCTTGCACCAGCCGCGTGACGGAAGGAAGACGCGATGCGCGCCATACCGCCTCGTCCAGCGTCACGCGCTCGACGCGCACGCCCGGCGGAAAGGCGGTCAGCAGCCGCGACGGCATGGCCGAGGAGAGCAAGACGAACATGCCGCGGTCATCCGCGCGCCTGATGAGACGGCCGAATGCCTGTGCCAGCCGCGCACGCACGATGCGGTCGTCATAGGCGCTGCCACCACTCGCCAGTCGCCGCGCGGCATGCAGTACCGTGGGTTTGGGCCAGGGCACGCCTTCCATCACCACCATACGCAGCGAATCGCCCGGCACATCGACGCCGTCGCGCAGCGCATCGGTACCGAGCAAAGAGGCACTCGCATCGTCGCGGAAGATATCGATCAGCGTGCCCGTGTCGATCGGATCGACATGCTGCGCGTAGAGCGGCAGGCCATCGCGCGCCATGCGGTCGGCGATGCGCGCATGCACGCCGCGCAGCCGCCGGATCGCGGTGAACAGGCCGAGCATGCCGCCATGGCTCGCGCACCCCAGTCTCGCATAAGCGTTGGCCAGCGCGCCCATGTCGCCGCGCTTGACGTCGGTGACGATCAGCACCTCGGCCTGTGTGGCATAATCGAACGGGCTCGGCGCCTCGAAGCGGCTGGCGCCGCGCAGCAAGTGCGACGCACCGGTGCGCGCCTCCGCCACTTGCCAACCCTCGTCCGGGTCGGCCCCGCCGCCGCGCAAGGTCGCCGAGGTGACGAGCGCCCCATGCGCCGGCTTGAGCACGGTCTCGGCGAAAGGCTTGGACGGATCGAGCCAATGACGGTGCAATCCGATATCATATTCGCGCCCCTCGGCCCGGTCGACCGCGAGCCAATCGACAAAGTCGGGCGACGCCGGCCCGCCGACGCGCGCGAGCAGCGACAGCCATGCAGCGACCGTCTCGGCGCGCCAGCCGATCGAGGCAATCGCGCCTTCGATGCGGGCGCGGGCGGGGCCATCCATCCAGTCGGGCGCTTCGGCCAGCACTGCTTCCAGGCGGCGGCCAAGCGCAACGAGCGGGCGGACCAGCGCGTCGAGCGCGTGCGCCGCTGGGCCGGCGGCTTCGACCAGGGCGGCATCGGGCTCGGCGAGTTCGGTCTCCAAGCCATAGCCGGCATCGCCATTCGCCTCGGCCCGGGCATAAGCCAGCCCGCGCACCGCGGCGAGCAACGTCTCGATCGGTCCGAACGGTGCGCCCTCGCCGACACGCTGCAGCCAACCGTCGCTGGCCAGCGCGCCTGCCGCCAGCACCGCCTCCGAGATCGCCCGCGCGCCACCCTCGTCATAGCTCGCCACGTCGGAGAGGCGCGCCTGCAGGCCACGCCGCCGCCCCCGCCCGCCCGACTCGGGCCCGAGGATCCAGCGCCGGATCTCGATCGTCTCCTGGCCGGTCAGCGCGGTGGAGAACATGGAATCGGCCGCGTCGAACAGGTGATGGCCCTCGTCGAACACGTAGCGGGTCGGCCGCGTGGTCAGCTCGCGGCCGCGCGCGGCATTGACCATCACCAGGGCATGGTTGGCGATGACGATATCCGCCTCGCTGCTCGCGCGCGCCGCGCGCTCGATGAAGCATTTGCGGTAATGCGGGCAGCCGGCATAGACGCATTCGCCCCGCCGATCGGTCAGCGCGGTAGAACCGTTGCGCCGGAACAGGGTGGGCAGCCAGCCCGGCAGATCGCCACCGACCATGTCGCCGTCCGCGCTGTACGCCGCCCAGCGCGCCACCAATTGCGCGAGGATCGCCGCGCGACCGGCAAAGCCGCCCTGCAGCGCATCCTCCAGATTGAGCAGGCACAGGTAATTTTCGCGGCCTTTGCGCGTCACCACCTTCTGCTTGCGGATCGCCGCATCGGGGAACACGCGCGCGCTTTCCTGCCCCAATTGCCGCTGCAACGCCTTGGTGAAGGTCGACACCCACACCGCGCCACCGGCCTTTTCCGCCCACAGCGACGCCGGGGCGAGATAGCCCAGGGTCTTGCCGATCCCGGTGCCCGCCTCGGCCAACACCATATTAGGCGATTCGCGCACCATGCGTGGGGAAAACGCGTCCATTGCCGCCTGAGCGAAGGCGCGCTGGCCAGGACGCTGTTCCGCGGTGCTGCCGGTCAAGAGCGCGAGCCGGTCCTGCGTTTCGGCACCATCCAGCGTGATCGTGCGCGGCGCCGGGCGCGGCGCGCCTTCCGACCATTCGGGCAGCTTCGAAAATAGCCAGCGCTCGGCCTCGGCCGGCTTGGTCAGATGGTCACCGACCAATGGCGCCCAGGGCCAGCGCATGCGGAACAAGGATTGCGCCGAGGTCCAGGCGCCTTCCTTTTCCGGCCAGTCCCCCTTGGGCAGATCGAGCAGCGCCTGCGCGGCGGCGAGCAGAAAGGCGGCGACATCCTCGTCGCGCGCCGGCGCATCGAGCCCGGTAACGCGCGCCAGCCCGCGCGGCGTCGGCACCATGAACCGCGCCGGGCACATGAAGGCGAACAGTTCCAGCACGTCGAGCCCCGACAGATCGCCATAGCCCAGCCGCTGCCCGACCAGTGGTGCATTGAGCACGATCACCGGCGTATCGGCAGCGATGCGGATCGCCTCGCCCCGGCCGATCGGTCGCGTGCCATCCTCGCTCGCGATCCAGATGCCGCTATGGCTGGCGTGGAGGGCAGGATAGCGAAGCATGGGCACGAGATACGCTATCGGAACAGAATGGCAACCTGGTCCAGGGTGGCTGCGGCCCTGTCTTCAGCGTTTCGGCAGCGTGCGATCGTTGCGGCACTGGCGCAGTGACCTGGGCTGGCCCGAGACCAGATCGATCACCCGCCGGCTCTTGGCGTCCGTCCGCGCGGTGATGCAGGCGCAGCTATAGCCATGAGGCCCATTGGTCGCGACGCCTCCTTTGCTCGACATGTCCGGCAGCCGATCGAAGCCGGGTGCTTCGTACCCGCCCTGCTGCGCGATCGTCCACCGACCGTCCCGATCGACGAGCTCGAAATTACCCGGCGTGACGTTGTCGAGCCAGCCGCAGCGCCGTTCGGCGGCAGCACGCGCCGGGGCCGGGCCAGTCAGCAGCGTCATGGTCATCGCAGCGCACCACCACAGCTTCACTGCCATCCGCCTGCTCCCCGTCGCCAATCGATTGATGCTATCGAACCAGCAACGTGCCGTCACCAGCAATGCAGGCGCTCAATGGCGATCTTAGCGAGCCGGGGTGACGAAAAGCGCACGTGTCGTTAGGAACGCGGCATGACGACCGACCTTCGCAGCTTCGCCCTCGAGTCAAAAGCCTGGCCATATGAAGAGGCGCGCAAGCTGCTCAAACGCTATCCGGACGGCAAAGCGGGCGACAAACCCGTGCTGTTCGAAACCGGCTATGGCCCATCGGGCCTGCCGCATATCGGCACGTTCAACGAAGTGCTGCGCACGACGATGGTGCGCAATGCCTTCCACACCCTGTCCGACCAGCCGACGCGCCTGATCGCGTTCAGCGACGACATGGACGGGCTGCGCAAGGTACCGGACAATGTGCCGAACCGCGAGATGCTGGCCGAGCATCTCGGCAAGCCGCTCAGCCGCGTGCCCGATCCGTTCGGCACCCACGAGAGCTTCGCTGCACACAACAATGCGACGTTGCGCGCGTTCCTCGACCAATATGGCTTCGACTACGAATTCGCCTCGTCGACCGATTATTATGCCAGCGGCACGTTCGACGAGAAATTGCGCGAGGTGCTGCGCCGCTATGACGACATCATGGCCGTCATGCTGCCATCGCTGCGCGGCGAGCGGCAGGCGACCTATTCGCCGGTGCTGCCGATCAGCCCGAAATCGGGCATCGTGCTGCAGGTGCCGGTCGAGGTCGTCAATGCCGAGGCGGGACTGATCGCCTTCGTCGACGGGGGAGAGCGGATCGAACAATCGATCCTGGGCGGCTTGGCCAAGCTGCAGTGGAAGCCCGATTGGGGCATGCGCTGGGCGGCGCTGGGCGTCGATTACGAGATGCACGGCAAGGACCTGATCGACTCGGCGCAGCTCGGCGGGCGGATCGCGCAGATCCTGGGCGGCCGCAAACCGGAGGGATTGATCTACGAACTGTTCCTCGACGAGCGCGGCGAGAAGATTTCCAAGTCGAAGGGCAATGGCATCAGCCTGGAGCAATGGCTGACCTATGCGCCCGAGGAATCGGTCGCGTTCTACGCCTACCGCGAGCCGAAAAAGGCCAAGTCGCTGCACATGGGCGTGATCCCGCGCGCGGTGGACGAATATTGGCAATTCCGCGGCAATTATGCAGCGCAGGAACCGAAGGAGCGGCTCGGCAACCCGGTGCATCATATCCATGACGGCAAGCTGCCGGCGGGCGAGATGCCGGTGACGTTCGGGCTGCTGCTCAACCTGGTCAGCGTGATGGGCGATGCCAGCAAGGCGCAGGTATGGGGCTATCTCGGCAATTACGTCGCCGATGCCACGCCGGACAAATATCCCGAGCTCGACCGCTTGATCGACCGCGCGCTGGCTTATGGGCGCGATTTCGTCACGCCGATGCTCAAGCGCCGCGCGCCGGAAGGCGTGGAGGTGGCGGCGCTGGAGCGGCTCGACAGCGAGCTTGCCGCCTTGCCCGCCGGCACGAGCGCAGAGGACATCCAGAACATCGTTTACGAGATCGGCAAGAGCCAGTTCGGCGACGCGGGCGGGTTCGACAATCTCCGCGACTGGTTCAAGGCGCTGTACGAGACGTTGCTGGGCGCCGAGCAGGGACCGCGCATGGGCAGCTTCATCGCGCTGTACGGCATCGACAATAGCCGCAAGTTGATCGCCCAGGCCCTCGCCGCGAGTGGCTGAGCGAAGCCGCACGGCAAGCGCACTGCGCGCGTTCCTGCGCGACGAGGCGGCGGGCGGTATCGTGCTGATCGCCGCCGCTGCCTGCGCGCTGATCGCGGCCAACTCGCCGCTGGCCGACGGGTATATGCACCTGCTGGAGGCGCGGACCGGGCCTGTGCTGGCGCCCGCGATCGGGCCGATGACGGTGCATCTGTGGATCAACGATGCGCTGATGGCGCTGTTCTTCCTGCTCGTCGGGCTCGAGATCAAGCGCGAGCTGGTGCAGGGCGAATTGGCCGATCCCGCTGGACGGCGGCTGCCGGTGATCGCCGCGGCGGCGGGCATGATCGTGCCGGCACTCGTCTATCTTGCCGCGACCGGCGGCGATCCTGCGGCGCTGCGCGGCTGGGCGATCCCGGCGGCGACCGACATCGCCTTTGCCGTCGGCGTGATGGCGCTGCTGCGATCGCGCGTGCCGGCGGCGCTCAAGCTGTTCCTGACAACGGTGGCGATCGTCGACGACATGGGCGCGGTGGCGATCATCGCCGTCGCCTATAGTCACGGGCTCGATATCGGCGCGCTGGCCGCGGCGTCAGGGGTGCTGGCGATCATGGCGGCGATGAACAAGCGGGTGCACAGCCTGGCGCCATATCTGGTCGCGGCTGCCTTGCTGTGGTGGCTGGTGCTGCTGTCGGGCGTACACGCGACCGTTGCCGGCGTGCTGGCCGCCGCGTTCATCCCGATCGGCCGTACTGAGGACTCGCCGCTGCACCGGCTGGAACATGCGCTGAGCCCGTGGGTGGCGTTCGCCATCGTGCCTTTGTTCGGCTTCGCCAATGCCGGCGTGGCGCTGACCGGGGGCGGCCAGGCGGCGGCTGGCTCCGCCACCGACCTGTCGATGCTGGCGATTGCGGTGGCGGCGGGGCTGTTCCTCGGCAAGCAGGCGGGCATCTTCGGCGGCGTTGCGCTTGCCGTGCGGTTGAAGATCGCCCCGAAGCCCGCTGGCGCCAGCTGGTTGCAGATCTACGGCGTCGCATTGCTGGCCGGGATCGGCTTCACGATGAGCCTGTTCATTGGCGGGCTGGCGTTTCCGGGAGATGCGGCGATGCTGGATTCGGTCAAGATCGGCGTGCTCGCGGGCTCGGTGCTGTCCGCGTTCGCCGGGTATCTGGTGCTGCGGTTCGCGCCGCAGCGGAGGAGCAAGTGATGCGGATGTTCTTCGATTCCCGCCAGCTGGCGCATGCGCCGGCCAAGGAGCTGCACAATGGCGCGTTCGTGGATCATGTCGAGACGCCCGCGCGGGTCGCGGCAATCCTCGCCGCGCTGCCGCCCATGGAAGCGCCGCAGGATCATGGCGAGGCGCCGATCCTGGCGGTGCACGATGCCGGCTATATCGACTTCCTCAAGACCGCACCTGCACGCTGGGCGGCCGCAGGGCGATCGGGTGACGTGATGGGCTATGTCTGGCCGATCGTCGGCCGGCGGCCGCTGAACCTCGATCGGATCGACGCGTTGGCCGGGCGCTACAGCCTGGATGCCTCCACGCCAATAACCGCCGAGACGTGGGACACGACCTATTGGAGCGCGCAAAGCGTGCTCTCGGCGCTGGATGCGGTACTGGCCGGCGATCCTGCCGCTTTCGCGCTGTGCCGGCCGCCGGGCCATCACGCGGGTGCCGATTACCTGGGCGGCTATTGCTACCTCAACACCGCGGCGATCGCCGCGCAGGCCGCACGCGACCGGGGCGTGGCCAAGGTCGCGATCCTCGATATCGACTATCATCACGGCAACGGCACGCAGGACATCTTCTGGACCCGCGGCGACGTATTCTACGCCAGCCTGCATGCCGACCCGCGTACCGATTATCCGTTCTACTGGGGCCATGCCGATGAGATGGGCGAGGGCGCAGGGCATGGCACGACGCTGAACCTGCCGCTGGCACAAGGTGCTACGCTCGATGCGTTCCGCCGCGCACAATCGACAGCGCTGGAAGCGATCACTCGCTTCGGTGCCGATCTACTGGTGCTGAGCTTCGGCGCGGACACCTGGGAAGGTGACCCGATCTCGCACCTGAAACTCACCACGGAAGATTATGCGGTGCTGGCGGCCGACATCGCAGCCTGCCGACTGCCTACAGTCGTTGCGATGGAAGGAGGATATGCGGTGGCCGCGCTCGGCGCCAATGTCGCGAGCTTGCTTGGAGGGTTCGCGCGCTAGGTGGGCGTGGCTCTAGCGGCTACGCCCCACCTGAACGCCACGCTTCACTTGTTGGGCGGTGCCAATTCACTGCCGGCGGGTTCGGGATAATCCTCCGGCTTCACCGTAGACTGGTTCTTCACCGCCTGCTGATCCTTCACCGGGCGCGCATCGCCATCGTCTTCGAAAGCACCGGCGGGTTTGTTGGGCTGGTCTGGCATGATCGTCTCCTCGGGCAATTGAACGTCCGGGATAGGCGACAGGTTGCGTGATCCAGATTCCGACCGCCTTGCGGTGAACCCCAAGCGGCGACTAAGGAGCGGGCCACAACGAGGGACGGGTACGCGATGAAACTTCTAACCGGCAATGCGAACCTGCCGCTCGCCAGCGACGTGTCGCGCTATCTCGAGATTCCGCTGACCAAGGCCAGCGTGCGGCGTTTCGCGGACGAAGAAATCTTTGTCGAGATCCAGGAGAATGTCCGCGGCGAGGACGTGTTCGTGCTGCAATCGACCGGCTACCCGGCGAACGACAATCTGATGGAATTGCTCATCATGATCGACGCGCTGCGCCGCGCATCGGCCAAGCGCATCACCGCCGTCATCCCCTATTTCGGCTACGCCCGACAGGATCGGAAGCCCGGCCCGCGCACGCCGATCTCGGCCAAGCTCGTCGCCAACATGATCACCGTCGCCGGCGCCGACCGCGTGCTTTCCGTCGATCTTCACGCCGGCCAGATCCAAGGCTTCTTCGATATCCCGACCGACAACCTCTACGGCGCGCCGGTGATGTCGGCGGACATCCTCACGCGTTTCGGCGACCGCAACCTGATGGTCGTCTCGCCTGACGTCGGTGGCGTGGTGCGCGCGCGCGCGCTGGCCAAACGGCTCAACAACGCGCCGCTGGCGATCGTCGACAAGCGCCGGGAGCGCGCAGGTGAATCCGAGGTGATGAACATCATCGGCGAGGTCGAAGGCCGCTTCTGCATCCTGATCGACGATATCGTCGATTCGGCCGGCACCTTGTGCAATGCCGCCGCGGCACTGAAGGAAGCCGGCGCGGCGGGGGTCGTCGCCTATGTCACGCACGGCGTGCTCTCGGGCGGCGCGGTGGCGCGAGTCGAGGGGTCGGCACTGGAGGAACTGGTGATCACCGACTCGATCGGCAGCCACGAGGTGATCGCGGCCGCCAAGAGCATCCGTCACCTGACGATCGCACCACTGCTGGCAGAGGCGATCCGCCGCATCGCCGACGAAAGCTCGGTGTCCTCGTTGTTCGACTGATGCCGTCGGAGCCGTTCCACCGCCTGTTCTTCGCGGTGCGGCCTTCGGCGGAGGTAGTGCCGCAAATCGCCCGGTTGCGCGATCATTTTGGTCAGGCGCGCAACATCGTCGCCGATGATCGGCTGCACCTGACGACGTGGCTCTTTCCGGACGAACAGGATTTCCCCGCCGACGCCGCGGCGTCGGCGCAAGCGGCGATGCAGGACGTGCCGCTACAGCGGTTCGAGATCGTGCTCGACGAGATGGTCGCCAGCCTGAGCCATGTCGTGTTGGTGCCGCGGCAGATTTCCACGCGCTACGGGCTGTTGCAGGCGCAACTCGACAAGTCGCTTCGCCGCCGCGGGTTGTTGCCGCGCCTCGGCTGGCGCTTCAATCCGCATCTCACCTTGGTCTATGGCGAGCATGAGGCGATATCATCATTTGCGCCTATCGCATGGACGGCGGAAGAAATCGTGTTGATCAACAGCGTCGTCGGCGAACGCCGCCACGATGTGATCGCGCGCTGGTCGCTTAACTAAGCCAGCCCATTGCTCGGAAGGCGGCGGCGCGGTTCCAGCTCCCAGCCGTCGCCGCGGACTTGTTCCGGGTCACCGTGCCGCACGCTCTGCTTTGGAAGAACGATCCTCATCGAAAGACGCCTGGTGGACCCCGGAACAGGTCCGGGGTGACGGATGGGGGTGATTGGCCGAGATCGTCATGTCTTTTCCACTAGCGAAGATCGGCATCGCCAGCGACGGTTACTCTACGCGAGCCGACTCGGTCCTGTCCTCGGCTCGCACCGGTGCACGCATCCCGGCGCGGTCGCGGCGCTTCAGCTCTGCCTTTAGGTCCTCGGGACGCGGCGCCCACAGGAAGCCGAAGCTGACCGTGCCGCGTTTGCTCTCCACCACATGGTGGAGCCGATGCGCCTGCATGATGCGCTTCATGTATGCCGATTTCGGCAGATAACGGTGGCTGACGCGGCGATGCACGATGATGTCGTGGAACCCGAAATAGATCGTACCGTACGCTGCGATCCCGCCACCGATCCAGGCGAAGCCGGGCCACCAGCCGAAATGCAGTCCCCCCAGCATCAGCACCACCGACGGCACGGCGAAGATCGCCGCATACAGATCGTTCAATTCCCAGATGCCATGCCGGGCGCGGTGATGGCTTTCGTGCAGGAACCAGCCGGGGCCATGCATCACGAACCGGTGCGCCACATAGGCGAACCCTTCCATGAAGATGACCGTCGCCAGGAACAGCGGGATGCCGATTGTCCAGTTCATATCCGTAATATAGCGGCGACGTCGCCCAGTTGCGAGCCGAAGCTGTCGCACATGGCCCCGGCTGGCGCCCCGGGGGTGGATTCCACGGGGCCATTGTGCTTAAGGCGGCTGCAATCCCCGATTTTCCTGAAAGGTGCGCGTTCACCCATGAACATCCATGAATATCAGGCCAAGGAGCTGCTGGCCAAGTTCGGCGTCCCCGTTCCCGCAGGCTTCGCGGCGCTGACCGTCGAAGAAGCCGTCGAGGCTTCGAAGAAGCTGCCCGGGCCGCTTTATGTCGTCAAATCGCAGATCCATGCCGGCGGCCGCGGCAAGGGCAAGTTCGTTGAACTCGGCCCTGACGCCAAGGGCGGCGTGCGCCTCGCCTGGAGCGAGGACGAAGTCCGCGCGGCGGCGACCGACATGCTCGGCAACACGCTGGTGACGATCCAGACCGGCGATGCCGGCAAGCAGGTCAATCGCCTGTACGTCACCGACGGCGCCGACATCGATAAGGAATTCTACCTCGCGCTGCTCGTCAACCGCGCCTCGGGCCGTGTCTCGATGGTCGTCTCGACCGAAGGCGGCATGGACATCGAAACCGTCGCGCACGACACGCCGGAAAAGATCCAGACGTTCGACATCGACCCCGCGACCGGCTTCATGCCGCATCACGGCCGTGCCGTCGCCAATGCATTGGGCCTTGAGGGCGATCTCGCCAAGCAGGCATCGAGCACTGCCTTCAAGCTGTATGACGCGTTCATCGGCACCGATGCCGAGCAGATCGAGATCAACCCGCTCGCTGTGACCAAGCAGGGCCAGCTGCTGGTGCTCGACGCCAAGGTCGCGTTCGACGGCAATGCCATGTTCCGCCACAAGGACCTGATGGAACTGCGCGACGAGACCGAGGAGGATCCCGCCGAGCTGGAAGCCTCCAAGTACGACCTCGCCTATATCAAGCTCGACGGCGACATCGGCTGCATGGTCAACGGCGCGGGCCTTGCCATGGCGACGATGGACATCATCAAGCTCAACGGCATGTTCCCGGCCAACTTCCTCGACGTCGGCGGCGGCGCCACGACCGAAAAGGTGACGGCGGCGTTCAAGATCATCCTCAGCGATCCCGCAGTGAAGGGCATCCTGGTCAACATCTTTGGCGGCATCATGAAGTGCGACATCATCGCCGACGGCATCGTCGCGGCGGCCAAGGAAGTGAACCTTTCGGTGCCGCTGGTGGTTCGCCTGGAAGGCACGAACGTCGAAGAGGGCAAGCGCATCCTGTCGACCTCGGGCTTGGCGATCGTGCCTGCAAACGACCTGGGCGATGCGGCACGCAAGATCGTGGCAGAGGTACAGAAGGCGGCCTGATGGCCATGAGCGATCTGATCCCGGTGATGATGCTGGTGGTGCTTGCCGCCAGCCTCATCCTGGGGCTGATCGGTCGCCATATCGGCTGGGCCCTACTCGCGTCGGCGGCCTTGTTCGTCACAAGTTTGTGGTTTCCGCAACCGGTCGCGGAAGAGCATATGCGGCTGCATTGGTTTCCCGTCTCGCTGCTGATCCTGATCCTGACGGTGATGGGCACGGCGGGAACATGGCTGATCGGGGTGGTGGCGCGGTTCGTTTATCGATCGATGCGGAACCGCCAGGCCGGAACTGCCTGACCGCGCGGCGGTTGTGAGAAGAACCTTGGAAGGATTGCGATGAAGGTGGTTGTTCCCGTCAAGCGCGTGCTTGACTATAATGTGAAGCCCCGCGTGAAGGCGGACGGCACGGGCGTCGATCTGGCGAACGTCAAGATGAGCATGAACCCGTTCGACGAGATCGCGGTCGAAGAGGCGATCCGCCTGAAGGACAAGGGTGTCACCGAAATCGTCGTCGTCTCGATCGGCGAGCAGAAGTCGCAGGAAACGCTGCGCACGGCGCTTGCCATGGGCGCGGACCGCGCGATCCTGATCGTGACCGAAGAGCGCATCGAGCCGCTGGGCGTCGCCAAGCTGCTGAAGGCGATCGTCGATGAGGAAAAGCCCGATCTGGTAATCCTCGGCAAGCAGGCGATCGACGACGACAACAACCAGACTGGCCAGATGCTGGCGGGGCTGCTTGGCGTGGGACAGGCGACCTTCGCCTCCAAGGTCGAGCTCGCCGCCGACAGCGTCACCGTGACGCGCGAAGTGGATGGCGGCTCGGAGACGGAAACGCTCAAGCTGCCGGCGATCATCACCACCGATCTGCGGCTCAACGAACCGCGCTACGCTTCGCTGCCCAACATCATGAAGGCGAAGTCAAAGCCGATGGCGCAGAAGACGGCCGCCGATTACGGCGTCGACGTGGCGCCGCGCCTCACCACGCTGAAGGTGGTCGAGCCGGGCAAGCGCACGGCCGGCATCAAGGTCGCCGATGTCGACGAACTGGTGATGAAGCTCCACGCGATGGGGATTGCGAAATGAAGACGCTCGTCTGGGTCGAACACGACAATGCTGCGGTCAAGGACGCGACGCTCGCTGCCGTAACGGCAGCATCGAAGCTCGGTGAGGTTCATCTGCTCGTCATCGGGCAAGGCGTGGGTGCCGTGGCCGAGGCCGCGACGAAGATCGCCGGCGTGGGCAAGGTCCATGTCGCCGACGATGCCGCTTATGCGCATGCGCTGGCCGAGAACGTCGCACCGCTCATCGTGCAGCTGATGGCGACGCACGATGCCGTGCTGTTTCCCTCCACCACCAACGGCAAGAACATCGCGCCGCGAGTCGCCGCCTTGCTCGACGTGATGCAGATCAGCGACATCCTGTCGGTCGAGTCGGAGGATACGTTCACCCGTCCGATCTATGCCGGCAATGCGATCGCCACCGTGCAAACCAAGGACGCCAAGAAGGTCATCACCGTGCGTGGTACCGCCTTTGACAAGGCCGAAGCAACAGGTGGTTCGGGCACGATCGAGCAGGTCGCCACCACCGGCGACACTGGCCTGTCGAGCTATGTCGGCAGCGAGATCGCCGCCAACGAGCGGCCGGAACTGACCAGCGCGACGATCATCGTTTCGGGTGGCCGTGCACTGGGTTCGGGCGAGCAGTTCCATGCGCTGATCGATCCGCTTGCCGACAAGCTGGGTGCTGGCGTCGGCGCGAGCCGTGCGGCGGTGGATGCGGGCTATGCCCCGAACGACTATCAGGTCGGGCAGACCGGCAAGATCGTCGCGCCGCAAGTCTATGTCGCGGTGGGCATTTCGGGCGCGATCCAACACCTTGCGGGGATGAAGGATTCCAAGGTGATCATCGCGATCAACAAGGACGAAGATGCGCCGATCTTCCAGGTCGCGGACATCGGCTTGGTCGGGGATCTCTTCAAGATCGTGCCTGAGCTGACCGAGAAGCTCTGACGCTCGCAAAGGGCTGGTGGTGCGGTGTGATCCCGCGGCGGCACTGACGGGCGACCATCATGGGGCGGTGCGGCTAGGTCGCGCCGCCCCGTCGTGTCTTTAAGACCTGCGCGAGTTACCCTGCTCAATGTTCGATGTGGGCGGGTCGTCATCGAGATCGGTGGTCGGAAGCTATCCCTCGCCGCGCGGTGGCAACGCGAGGTGCGAACAGAGGATGATTGGCGCGTGATCATGCGCTATCGTCACCGCGACTTGAATGTTCGCTGGGCGCCCAGTTCATAGGAACACCGAACGAGCGTTGGGCGCATTGCGTCTATACCGAAGAGGTTGGCCAACGGCTGAGGTGTTGCATCGAACGGTGCGAAGTGACGGCTGCGGTACGACTATAAGAGATTGATTTCGCATGACCATCATCACCCGCTTCGCTCCCTCGCCTACCGGGCGCCTGCATGTCGGCAATATCCGCACGGCGCTGCACAACTGGATGTGGGCGCACAAGAATGGCGGGCAGTTCTGGCTACGGATCGACGATACCGACGCCGAGCGTAGCGAAGAACGGTATGTCGATGCTATTCGCGCCGATCTTGCCTGGCTCGGCCTCGTTCCCGACGGCGAGGAACGCCAGTCCGCACGGTTCCATCGCTACGAAGCGCGTCTTGCTGCGTTGCATGCCGCGGGCCGGGCCTATCCGGCGTACGAGACGGCGCAGGAGCTGGACCTGAAGCGCAAGATCGCCGCCGGACGCGGCCTGCCCCCGGTCTATGACCGCGCCGCATTGGCGCTGAGCGACGACGATCGCGCCCGTCTGGAGTCAGAAGGCGTACGGCCGCATTGGCGCTTCCAGCTGGATCACGACACGCCGATCGAATGGGACGATCTGATCCGCGGCCATCAGAAGTTCGATGCCGCGACGATGAGCGATCCGGTGATCCGCCGCGCCGACGGCTCGTGGCTGTACATGCTCCCCTCGGCGATCGACGATGCCGAGATGGGCGTCAGCCATGTCGTGCGTGGCGAGGACCATGTGTCCAACACTGCGCTGCAATTGCAGATGTTCGATGCGATGGGAGCCGCCCCGCCCGCATTCGCGCACGAGGCGCTGTTGGTGGGAAGCGAGGGCAAGCTCTCCAAGCGGCTGGGGTCACTGGGTGTCGATGCGTTTCGCGAGATCGGGATCGAGCCCGAGGCGGTGCGCGCATTGCTGGCGCGGATCGGCACCAGCGATCCGGTCGAGCCGATCGCCGACCCCGAGCGCCTGATCGAGACGTTCGACTTTGCGCGATTCGGCCGGGCGCCGGCGCGATTCGATGATGCGGAACTGGCGGGGCTCAACGCCAAGATCGTCCATGCGATGAACTATGATATTGTGGCGCCGCGCCTGCCCGCCGGCATGGGCGAGACGGAATGGCTGGCGGTCCGTCCCAATCTGAAGACGGTCGCCGAGGCGGCCGATTGGTGGGCGGTGATCGACGGTGAGGTGCCGGGCGACATCGACGACGCCGATCGCGACTTCCTGGCCGAAGCGGTGCGAGTCGCGGGCACGATCGATTGGTCGGCCGATCCCTGGCACGCGCTGACCGGCACGTTGAAGGCCTCCACCGGCCGGAGCGGCAAGGCACTGTTCCTCCCGCTGCGTCGCGCCTTGACCGGGCGCGATCACGGGCCGGACATGGCAGCGTTGCTGCCGCTTATCGGCCAAGACCGCGCAGTGGCACGGCTGGGGAGCTAAACCCACCGAGCTGCCGCGTCGCTCAACCGCGTTGTCGGGCCAGCCAGATCGTACGGAAACCGCAGGTCGGATCCTTCTCGGCATGCGCAATGACGGCAAAGCCCGCCTCGTCGAGCAAGCTGCGATACTCCTCGGCATCCAGGCTACCATGATAGAGAGGATCGCCCTCCAACTCACCCATAGCGACGCCCTCGACGTCTCCACTGGTGAACATCAATGCCGTCCCAGCGGCGGCATGTGCCTGGAAGCGCGGGAACATGCCCCGTTGATCGCTGGGGGAGAGATGAAAGAAGCTGTCCCAGGCGAGCAGCCCCGCAAACCGTCGGCCGAGGGCGAGTTCCCGCATGTCGCCAAGATGGGCTGCGATGTTGGGCAAGTTGGCCTGGAACTGCGCCAGCATCGTCGGGGTCGCGTCCAACCCGGTGACATCATAGCCGCGCAGGATCAGCTCGCGTGCGATCGGCAGGCCGGAGCCGCATCCTATATCGAGCACCGCCGCGCCCGTCGGCACCAGCGCGCAGAAGCGGTCGAGCCACTTTTTTTCGACCAGTCCATCGCCGCGCAGCCTCGCCCAGGCCGCGCCGTGACGCTGATAGACATCGATCACGGAGTCGGTGCTGCTCGCCATTCTTCCCTCGCTCCGATGCTAGGCCCACGTGATAACAGAAGGTGTCCGATCGTTCCTAAGCCATGGCTGTTCGTTATCGCAATTCGCCTATCCGGGGTGGGCACCGGCGTTGGCGTGCCAGACGCGACCCGTTCTATAAGGCGTGCAATCGTGTGCCGCATACCAATCGCAAGCGTGCGATTACCCATAAGGTAGCATGAATGGCGCTAATTTGCCCGAATGTAACAAAGTATCCCTTGCCCCGGGATAGTGATGATGTATCATCGCGGCGTCGAGTCCGACATGAGACCGGGCCGGCACACCCGCGAGGAGATAGAGGAGACGGCCAATGTATGCGGATCGTTACGGGAAGCCGGGGATCAAGCCCGGCGCGCTGGGTGTCGCGGTTGGGTTGAACGGGGCGATCATTGCCGCGTTGATCTTTTCATCGCCGGAAATCCTGACGCATATCGACTCCAAGTTCGAAGCTATCAACATTCCACTGCCGCCCAAGCCGCAGCCGATTTCGGACAAGAAGCCAGAGCTCAAACCGCGGCTCAAGACCGAGCAACGCACCGTGACACCGCCGCCGCCGGAGCGACCAACCACGACCGACAGCCCGAGGCCCGATACGAGCGGCTTCACCATTGATCCAGGCCCTCCCGGGCTCGATGGCGGGGTGATCGGCGGTACCGGTACCGTGCTGCCGCCCTATGTGCCGCCGCATGTGCCGGTTCTGGTCGGTGCCCGGCCCGATCCGCGCTTCGCCCGTGCGCTGCAGCCGGATTACCCGCCGGGAGAGCGTCGTGCCGAGCGCGAGGGGCGGGTCACCGTGCGCGTGCTGGTCGGCATCGATGGCCGGGTGAAGCAGGTCGAGCTGGTCAGCGCAGCGAGCGATCAATTCTACGAAGCGACGCGCCGGCAGGCGCTGGAGAAATGGCGGTTCACGCCGGCAACACGCGACGGCATACCCGAAGAAGCATGGCGCACGATGAGCGTCACGTTCGTACTCGCCAACAGCTGACCGGGTATACACGCGCAGGGCTGGCGTACGCCACCCTGCGCGCTTATCTTGGGTGCCATGCAGTTCTTCCGGCACTTCAACATCCTGCGCGCGATCAACGATCTGCGCGTGTATCTCTCGCAGGAATCGCCGCACAAGCTGGTCTTCCTGGTGCTGTCCGTGGTCGTGTTCGGCGCGATGCTGGTCGGCTTCACGCTCGATAGCCGGCAGGCGCCGGTCTATCACCGCGAGATCACCTATGTCGAACAGTGGCCGGCGGACCGCACCGATGCGCAGATCATCGCGCAGCAGAAGATCGACGGGCCGATCGAGGCCAAGCGTAAGGCGGAGGCCGATGCGGCGCGGCGCAAGCTGCAGCAGGATTTCAAACGGCTGAACGACAAGCTCGAGAAAGTCGGCATCTGAACGCCGCTCGCGATGCGCGGATGATGGCGGCGGCGCTGGCACTCGGCGTGCGCGGCCGCGGTCGCACCGCGCCGAACCCCGCGGTCGGCTGCATCATCGCGCAGGGCGAGCGGATCGTCGGCCGCGGCTGGACGCAGCCCGGCGGCCGGCCGCATGCCGAGGCAATGGCGTTGGAGCAAGCCGGCGCCGAGTCGCGCGGCGCGACTGTCTATACGACGCTGGAACCGTGCGCGCATGTGTCGCCGCGCGGACCGGCCTGTGCCGATCTGCTCGTGGCCGCCGGCGTCGCGTGTGTCGTCGTGGCGCTAAGAGATCCCGACGTGAGGACGAACGGCCTCGGCCTGGACAAGGTGCGCGCCGCGGGGATCGTGGTCACCAGCGGCGTGCTGGCGGACGAGGCGCGTCGCGCGATGGCGGGGTTCCTGACGCGCCAGGCGCGGGGTCGGCCGTTCGTCACGCTGAAGCTTGCGCTCTCGCTCGACGGCGCGGTTGCCATGGCTGATGGCACCAGCAAGTGGATCACCGAGCCCGAGGCGCGGGCGCATGCGCATCTCGAGCGCAGCCGGCACGAGGCCATCCTGGTTGGACGCGGCACGGTCGATGCCGATGCGCCGACGCTTGATGTGCGGCTGCCCGGGCTGGAGGATCGATCGCCGCGACGGGTAATGCTGTCGAGCACGCTTCCTCGCTCCTGTGGAGGTGACGACGCGCGTTCCGCGTGGACGGTCATCGACGCGCCAGCCGACATCGCGACGTTGAAGGGTGTCGACCACCTCATGGTCGAAGGCGGTATCCAGACCACGGCCGCGTTCCTCCGCGCCGATCTGGTCGACCGGTTGCTGCTGTATCGCGCGCCGATCCTGATCGGTGGCGGGCGCACGCTGCCGGATATCGGCCTTGCCGACCTGCCCGAGGCGCACGCCCGTTGGACGCGGACCGACACTCGCCGACTTGGCACCGACTTGCTCGACGTCTACGAGCGCGCCCATAGTCTCTCCGGGAGTTAGCGCCATGTTCACCGGCATCGTCAGCGACATCGGCACGATCTCCGCCGTGGAAACGGTGGAGGATACGCGCGTCACGATCCACACCGTCTACGATCCCGCCACGATCGATCTGGGCGCGTCGATCGCCTGTTCGGGCGTGTGCCTGACGGTGATTGACAAAGGCACCGACGAGGATGGCAATTGGTTCGCCGTGGACGTGTCGGGCGAGACGATCCGCCGCACCGCCGAAGGTCAATGGACGGCCGGGCGGCGCCTCAACCTGGAACGCGCGCTGAAGCTCGGCGAGGAATTGGGCGGGCATATCGTCACCGGGCATGTCGACGGTATCGGCCGGATCGCGGACATCACCGATGAGGGCGGATCGAAGCGTATCCGCATCGTTGCCGGCCCCGACATCGCACCGTTCGTTGCCGAAAAGGGTTCGATCACGCTCGATGGGGTGTCGCTGACCGTCAACGATGTCGAGGATGCGGGCGGGCTGTTGACGATCGGCGTCAACATCATCCCCCACACGGCAGCCGTGACGACGTTCGATGGCTTGGCTGCCGGTGATGCCATCAATATCGAGATCGACGTGCTGGCCCGCTATCTCGGTCGCATGAAGTCCCTCCTTCCAAGCTGATGTGAATTCTATCGTTGACGATCACATTGTGGTGTGATTACCTGATGGCTATGAGTACGATCCTGATCCAGAAGCTGCGCAACCTCGTCACCGATGGTGGCATGTCGCGCTCCGGTCTCGCCCGCGCGGCGGGGCTGCATGCCAATACGCTGCGCGATCTCGACCAGCCGGACTGGAATCCGACCGCCGATACGTTGCGCAAGCTGGAGACCTTCATCTTCGCCAATGACGACACGCCGGCCTTGGTGTCGATCGAGGAGATCATCGACGAGGCGCGCAATGGCCGGATGTTCATCCTGGTCGATGACGAGAATCGCGAGAATGAAGGCGACCTGATCATCCCGGCGCAGATGGCGACACCCGATGCGATCAACTTCATGGCCACGCATGGCCGTGGTCTGATCTGCCTGGCGCTCGGCAAGACACGGATCGATACGCTCGGCCTCGAACTGATGAGTCGCGCCAACGGCACGCGGCATGAAACCGCTTTCACCACCTCGATCGAGGCGCGCGATGGCGTGACGACGGGCATTTCCGCTGCCGACCGCGCGCGCACCATCTCGGTTGCGATCGATGCGTCGAAGGGCAAGGACGATATCGTCACGCCGGGCCACGTCTTCCCCTTGGTCGCGCGCGACGGCGGCGTGCTGGTGCGCGCCGGGCATACCGAGGCGGCGGTCGATGTCGCGCGGCTGGCCGGGCTCAACGCCTCGGGCGTGATCTGCGAGATCATGCGTGACGACGGCACGATGGCGCGGATGGACGATCTGGTCGCCTTCGCACGGCTGCACAATCTCAAGATCGGCACGATCCGCGACCTGATCGCCTATCGCCGCCGCCACGATCATCTGGTCGAAAAGCGCGCGGAGATGACGTTCGACAGCAAATGGGGCGGCGACTGGCGCGCGATGACCTTCTTCAACAAGGCCAGCGGTGACGAGACGATCGCCCTGGTCAAAGGCCATATCGATCCGAGCAAGCCGACATTGGTGCGCATGCACACCGCCTCCTTCTTCGTCGACATGTTCGGCGAGCAGAACGAACGGTCGGGATTGCTGTCGCGCTCAATGGAAATGATCGCCGAGGCGGGCAGCGGCGTGATCGTGGTGATCAATCGCCCGATGAAGGACAGCATCTCGCGCTTCATCCGCCTGCGCGGCGAAGGCAAGGGCGCCGGCGCACCCGAGGTCGAGGAATTACGCGATTACGGTGTCGGCGCGCAGATCCTGGCCGAACTCGGCGTCGAGGAAATGATCCTGCTCACCAACACGCACCACACATTGGTCGGGCTGGAAGGCTATGGCCTGTCGATCGTCGGCGAACGCCCGATTCCGGGCACGGGAGGAGACTGAGTTGGCCAATATCCTGATCGTCGAGGCACGCTTCTACGACCATCTGAACGACCTGCTGCTGGAGGGCGCGCGCGCCGCGATCGAGGCGGCGGGCCATAAGCACGAGACGATCACCGTCCCCGGCGCGCTGGAAGTGCCCGGTGCGATCGCGCTCGCCTCAGATAGCGGGCGCTATGCCGCCTATGTCGCGCTTGGCGTGGTGATTCGCGGCGAGACCTATCATTTCGAGATCGTCGCCGGCGAAAGCGCGCGCGGGTTGATGGCGCTGTCGATGGATGGCCTCGCGATCGGCAATGGCATCCTCACCACCGAGAACGAGGCCCAGGCGCTGACCCGCGCCAAGAAGGACGAGAAGGACAAAGGCGGCGAGGCAGCCAAAGCGGCGCTCGCTATGCTCGCGCTGCAAGGCAAGTTCGCCCGGTGACCGATATCCCGCCCCCGCGCTACAAGATCGTGGAGCGTAAGGGGCGGATCGTCGTGACCGACACGTGGGCGGAGGGCGGGCGTCCCGGCCTGCCGCCGTCACCGCCGCCGGGCGGGAAGCGCAACCCATCTCTCGTCCCCGCTGGCACTCATGCCGCCATAGTGCGGTCTCGCGACATACTTGTCGCTCTTGCCTGCGGCACTCGTGAGGATTCCGGGCGCCCTGTTGTGACCACCAGCGTCCATATAGATGAAAAAGGCCCGCGCAGCATTGCGCTCAGCGATGCCGGTGCCGCGCGGCTCGGTAACTGGATGATCGCTGCGCTCGCGCTCTGCGCATTTGTGCTGATCCTCTTCGCGGTGTCGTTCGTGCCGGCCATGCTCCTGCTCGGTGGCATCGGG
The DNA here is from genome assembly GCF_025231525.1 of Sphingomonas endolithica. NCBI lineage: Bacteria > Pseudomonadati > Pseudomonadota > Alphaproteobacteria > Sphingomonadales > Sphingomonadaceae > Sphingomonas > Sphingomonas endolithica. Next base: position 2,868,833 of record NZ_CP103057.1, on the reverse strand, counting down.
CTTGCGCTGAGCAGCGCCAACACCACCGCGCGCCCGGCAATTACCCGGTGGCTCGACACGTTGGGAGAGACGATCCCGCGCTGACCCGTAGAACGGCGCAATTGCGCCTGACCAGGCGCTTATTTATACTCATGTCAGTAACGGGAGAGATAGCGTGGCGCTCGCACACAGCTTCAAGGCCAATCCACATTGGCTGCCACGGCAGGCGAAAGGCGTACTCGATACGATCCCGGGCGAGAACGGCCTGCCCTTCGTCGGCAACACGCTCCGGTTGCTGAAGGATCCCGTCGCCTTCGGCAGGCGGATGGCGAAGACCTATGGCCCGGTCTATCGCAACAACACGTTCGGCGGCCCCAACATCGTGCTGATCGGCCCGGAGGCCAACGAACTCGTCCTGTTCGATCGCGACAAGATCTTCTCGTCGGAACAAGGCTGGGGCCCGATGCTCAACCTGCTGTTCCCGCGCGGGCTGATGCTGATGGATTTCGACCATCACCGCGCCGATCGCAAGGTCCTGTCGGTGGCGTTCAAGCCCGAACCGATGCGGCATTATGCCGAGCAGATGAATGCCGGCATCGCGCGGCAGGTCAGCGGCTGGGGCGGACGCCCGATCCGCTTCTACGACGCGATCAAGGCACTGACGCTCGATCTCGCTGCCGACAGCTTCTTCGGCATGCCGCTCGGGCCCGAGGCGGATCGCATCAACCAGGCGTTCGTCGACGAAGTACAGGCCTCGATCGATCCGATCCGCCGGCCGCTGCCCGGCACCAAGATGCGACGCGGGGTCAAGGCCCGCACCTACCTGATCGCCTTGTTCGAGCGCGAGATACCGAAGCGACGTGCCGGCGAAGGCCAGGATTTCTTCTCGCAATTCTGCCGTGCGGTGGATGACGAAGGCCGCCCATTGTCCGATGCGGCGATCGCCGATCACATGAACTTCCTGATGATGGCGGCACACGACACGATCACGTCATCGGCAACCAGCCTGGTCATGCTGCTCGGGCGCAACCCCGAGTGGCAGGAACGGATCCGCGCGGAAATCCTGGCGCTGGGCCGCGACGATGTGGCGGGCATCCCGCATAGCCAGCTCGACCGCCTGGTACTCACCGAACAAGCGTTCAAGGAAGCGCTGCGGCTGATCCCGCCGGTGCCGTCGCTCCCGCGCCGTGCGCTGAAACCGTTCAGCTTTGGCGGCTATGACATTCCGGCGGGCACTAATGTCGGCATCAATGTCGGCTACACCCACCGCATGCCCGAGCATTGGCCCGACCCGGACACGTTCGATCCGCTACGCTTCGCGCCTGAGGCGGTCCGCGCGCGCCATAAATATGCCTGGGTGCCGTTCGGTGGCGGCGCGCACATGTGCCTTGGGCTACATTTCGCGACGATGCAGATCAAGCTGCTGATGGCGCATCTGCTCGGCCGCTACCGGATCGAACTGGACGCGGGATCGGGCGACCAATGGCAGGCCTGGCCGATCCCCAAGCCCCGCGACGGGCTGCCGCTCAGGTTCGTGCCGCTGGACTGACTCCGATCGCGTACAGCGCGGTCAGCGCCGATGCCGGCAGCACGAGATCCGCAACGGCCAGGTTCTCGCGCAGGTGCACGACCGACGATGTGCCCGCAATCACGAGGATGTTCGGCGACCGTTGCAGCAGCCAAGCAAGCGCCACCTGCATCGGCGTAGCACCCACGTCCGCTGCCACGTCATCCAGCGCGCCGGACTGTAGCGGCGAAAATCCCCCGAGTGGGAAGAAGGGGACGTAAGCAATCCCTGCCGCCGCCAACTCGTCGATCAGCGCGTCATCGTCGCGGTGCGCGAGGTTATACTGGTTCTGCACGCAGACGATCTCGGCGATCTTGCGCCCTTCTGCGACTTGGGCCGCGGTCACGTTGCTAAGGCCGATATGGCGCACCAGACCCTGCTGCTGAAGCGCGACGAGCGCAGTCAATGGTGCCTCGAGCGAACCTTCGGCGGGGCCGTGTCCTTCCCCGAACATCAGCCGCAGATTGACGACATCGAGCACCTCGACGCCTAGGTTGCGCAGATTGTCATGTACCGCCTGGGCCAGCTCCTCGGCGGACAGCGCCGGGTTCCATGAGGCATCGGCGCCGCGCACCGCACCGATCTTGGTGACGATCGTCAGGTCGTCCGAATAAGGCGACAGCGCCTCGCGGATCAGCTGGTTGGTGATGTGCGGCCCGTAAAAGTCGCTGGTGTCGATATGATCGACGCCGGCCGCCACGGCGGTACGCAACACGGCCAACGCTGCGTCGCGATCCTTAGGCGGACCGAACACCCCCGGGCCCGCCAACTGCATCGCGCCATAGCCGATCCGCTTCACCTGAGCGTCGCCGAGCCGATAAGTCCCTGCCTTGCCGATATCCGTCATGTCTCGTTCCTTGATTGTACGTGACGGATATAGGCTCCTCCTGCTGTGTGATTAGCCGGGACAATCGGCACGACCCGTGCGACATCACGCACAATGGCCGATCTTGGTGACCTCAGTACCTTCCTCGCCGTGGCGCGCGCCGGCGGATTTCGCGAGGCGGCGCGTGCCGGTGGCGGGAGTGCCTCCGGGCTGAGCGAGGCTGTACGCCGCGTCGAAGCGAAGCTTGGCGTACGGCTGTTTCACCGCACCACGCGCAGCATCGCACCGACCGAGGCAGGCGCGCAGTTGATCGCGCAGCTATCGCCTGCACTCGCGGAGATCGACGCCGCACTCGACGGCGTGAACCGCTTCCGCGACTCGCCGGCAGGCACGCTGCGGCTGAACGTCCCGGTCAGCGCCGCGCGGCTCATCCTGCCAGGGATCATCCCGCCCTTCCTGGCCGCCTATCCCCATATCCGGGTGGAAGTGACCGCCGATAGCGGGCTGGTCGATGTGCTCGGCGGCGGGTTCGACGCCGGCATCCGCTACGATGAGCGGCTGGAGCAGGACATGATCGCCGTGCCGATCGGCCCGCGCCAGCAGCGCTTCGCCACGGCGGCGGCCCCTGCCTATCTCGGGCGCCACGGCACGCCGGCGCATCCGCGCGACCTGCTCGATCATGCCTGTTTGCGGGGGCGATCGCCGAGCGGTACGATGGAGCCGTGGGAATATGAGCGCGACGGGGAGATCGTTCGCGTCGATCCGACAGGACCGCTGGTCGTGCAGATCGGCGCGGCGGTCGAACTCGCGGTCGATGCGGCGCTCGCGGGCTCGGGCATCATCTGCCTGTTCGAGGAATGGCTGCGCCCGCATCTCGATTCCGGCACTTTGATGCCGGTGCTGGAGGAATGGTGGCAGCCCTTTTCGGGACCGTTCCTGTATTATGCCGGCCGCCGCAACCTGCCTGCCCCGCTCCGAGCCTTTGTCGATTTCATCACGCGGTCTTCTAAACTGTAACGAAATACCACTGACCGTTCGTGTCGAGCGAAGTCGAGACACTGCATCCGTGCGCAGGTGTCTCGACTTCTCTCGACACGAACGGATGGTGATAGATCAAGTCAAAGTGATTCTACTCCGGGACGGACTTAACCCCGTCCCGGCACATCAGCTCAGGCCGCTGCGGTCTCCAGCGCCGGAAAGTCGATATAGCCCCTCGGTCCCTGGCTATACCAGGTGCTCATCTCCGACGTTGCCAGTGGCGCATTGGTGCGCAATCGCTCCGGCAGATCCGGGTTGGCGATGAACGGGCGGCCGAACGCGATCGCATCGGCAACGCCGCTGTCGATTGCAGCCTGCGCCTCTTCGGCCGTCATATAGTCGGAATTGAGCACCAGCGGGCCGTTGAACACCTGGCGGATCTGCGGCGAGAGCTTGGGGACGTCGGTGCGGCCGAACGTACCCTCGGGGCCTGGCTCGCGCAGTTCGAGGAAAGCAATGCCGATCTCGTCGAGTGCCTTGGCCGCCAGCGTAAACAAGCTGCCCGGATTGCTGTCGTCGACGCCTTGTGAATCGCCATTGGGCGACAAGCGGATCGAGGTGCGGTCGGCACCCGCGACGCTCGCCACGCGCTCGACCACTTCGCGCATCAGGCGAACGCGGTTCTCGCTCGTGCCGCCATAGATGTCGTCACGGAAATTGGCGTTGTCGCGCAGGAACTGATCGATCAGATAGCCATTCGCGCCATGCACCTGGACGCCGTCGAACCCGGCGGCGAGCGCGTTTTTGGTCGCGGTGGCGTAATCTTCCAGCAGGCGCGGGATCTCGTCGATCTGCAGCGGCCGCGCGGTCTCGAATTCCTGCTTGCCGTCATAGGTGTGCGCATGGCCCGCGGTGGCGGTCGCGGAGGACGATACCGGCTGGCCGCCGATCACCGAGGAGTGGACCTGACGGCCCATATGCCACAATTGCGCGACGATATGCCCGCCTGCGGCATGGAGCGACGACGTGATCGGCTTCCACGCCTCGACCTGCTCGTCGTTCCACAGCCCCGGGGCATACGGCCAACCGAGACCTTCACGGCTGATACCGGTCGCTTCGCTGATGATCAGCCCCGCGCGGGCGCGCTGCGTATAATATTCGGCCATGATCTCGGTCGGCACGTGATTGCGATCAGCGCGCCCGCGCGTCAGCGGCGCCATGAGGATACGGTTGGGGGCGGTAATGGCACCCAGCTGAATGGGATCGAACAGGCTGGGCACGAAATTTCCTTTTGCTGTGACGCAGCAAAGATAGGGCGCTACAGCGCGGCATGCATCCCGCAACCCCCAAGAAAAACTAACGTGGCCGAAACCAGCGTGATGACCAGCGGTGCCAACCGGCTCGCTTTCGCCGCACTGATCGGCGCCAATGTCGCATTGGCTTTCGGCCCATGGTTCGTGCGCATGGCAGATACCGGGCCGGTCGCCGCAGGCTTCTGGCGCGTGACGCTGGCGGCACCGGTACTGCTGGCGGCGGCATTCGGTACCGGGTGGCGGCCGACCGGGCTCGGTCGCGGGCTTTGGCTGATGCTGGCGGTCGCGGGAGTGAGCTTTGCGGCGGATCTTGCTAGCTGGCACCTCGGCATCCTGCGCACGACGCTTGCCAATGCGACCTTGTTCGGCAATTCGGCGACGTTGATCTTCCCGCTCTACGGCTTCCTGATCGCTCGCGCCTGGCCCAGTCGCATGCAAGGCGTGGCGTTGCTGCTGGCGGCGATCGGCGCGGCGTTGCTGATGGGCCAGTCGTACAGCCTCAACCCGCGTAATCTGGCCGGCGACCTGCTGTGCCTGCTCGCTGGCATTCTCTACACCTTGTACTTCATCTGCATGGCGCGGGCGCGCGACACGATGGCGCCGCTGCCCGCGCTGGCGCTATCGACGATTGCCGGGATCGTGCCGTTGCTGGTGTTCGCCCTGGCCCTGGGTGAAAAGGTGATGCCCAACGACTGGACCCCGCTGGTCGGCCTGGCACTGGCCAGCCAGCTGATCGGCCAGGGGCTGATGATCTACGCGCTGGGGCGTTTGTCGCCGCTGGTCGTCGGGCTGGCATTGCTGACGCAGCCGGTGGTCGCCGCGGCGATCGGCTGGATCGTGTATGACGAACGGCTGGGCTTCCCCGATTTGATCGGCGCAGGCCTCGTGGCGGTAGCGCTGGTGCTGGTCCGGCGCACGCCTGCGGTTGCACCCGCCGATGCCGGGCCTAGAATGGCGGCGAAGGACATATCATGATCGAACCGCTGCCTGCCGATGCCACATTGGACGAGATCCGCGCCGGTCTCGCCCCATTGCTTGCCGCCAATGCCGCCTTTGACGGCTGGGGCGATATCGCGCGGGACGCCGCAGCGGACGCGGTGGGGGTCGATCGCGATGTCGCCTTGCTCGCTTTTCCCGGCGGCGCGGTCGACATGATCTCCGCCTGGTTCGCTTATGTCGATGCCGCCATGCTGGTCGCACTGCCCCCCGAACGGCTGGCATCGATGAAGATCCGCGAGAAGATTGCCGCGCTGGTGGAAGCACGGCTGGAGGCAGTGGCACGTGACCGCGAGGCGCTGCGCCGCGCACTGGCGATCCTGGCCATGCCGCAGAACCTGGCCGCCGCCACGCGCCTTGCCTGGCATGCGGCCGACGTGATGTGGCGCGCGGCGGGCGACACGGCGACTGACTATAACCATTATACCAAGCGCACGATCCTGGCCGGGGTCTACGGCGCCACCGTCACCGTCTTCCTCGATGATGACAGCGCGGACTATGCCGACACGCGTGCCTTCCTGGCGCGCCGCATCGACGGCATCATGACCTTCGAAAAGGCCAAGGCGCGGCTGCTCGGCCGCGGACAGCATCGTCCCAGCCTCTCGCGGTTCATCGGCCGATTGCGCTACCCGGCGGTCTAAGCGCCTGATTCCATTAGGCGCCGGCCCGGCAATCTGCAGCCCAGGCAAATTGCCACTGGCAATGCCGCGCAGTTATTGATAATCAATCGCAATGAACGCAGCAGCAGCCATTGCGAGTCCCGTCAGCCTCGAGAGGCTACCCCGCCGTCACCAGGCACGCGTCGCACAGATCGACTGGTCGGGCCTGACGCTCCCGGAGGCGCGCCGCTTGCGTGAACTGGGCTTCGACGAAGGTGTCGATGTCGAGGTGCTGCACCGTTCGCCATTCGGCAACGGGCCGATCGCCTGCCGGATCGGGCGTATGACGGTCGCGCTGCGCCGTGCGGTCGCTGCCTCGGTGCGCGTGCTCCCCGCCTGATCCAACGCCGCTTTACAGCATGAGCATCCTGCCGCTGGTCGCGTTGGTCGGTAACCCCAATGCCGGCAAGAGCGCGCTGTTCAACGCCCTGACCGGGGCACGGCAGAAGGTCGGCAACTATCCCGGCGTGACGGTCGAGCGCCATTCCGGCCGTCTCGCACTGGACGATGGCCGCCCGATAGAACTGGTCGACCTGCCCGGCGCCTACAGCCTCGATCCAAGCAGCCCCGACGAACGCGTCACGCGCGACGTGGTGACCGGCGCACAAGTCGGCGAGCGGCTGCCCGATGCGATCGTCGTCGTCGTCGACGCCTCCAATCTCGACAATCATCTGCGCTTCACGCTGCAGCTGATCGCGCTCGGCCTGCCAGTGATTGTCGCGCTCAACATGGTCGATCTCGCCGAGCGGGACGGGCTGACGCTCGACGCCGCCGTGCTGGAGCGCGAACTCGGCGTGCCCGTGGTTCCCACCGTCGCGGTACGCAAGCGCGGGCTGGAACAGCTGAAGGCACGGCTGACCTGCCTGATCGAGGGTACGGCTGGCGGCGCGATGCGCGTTCGCGCCAATCAGGGCCATGTCGGCGAGGATATCGTCACGTTGCAACGTCGTGCACGCGCGATTTCCGTCGCCGCCACGGTATCGGAAACGAGTGGCCGGCGCTGGACGCACCTGTTCGATGCCGTGGCGCTGCACCCGGTAAGCGGCCCGATCCTGCTGCTCGCCTTGCTGTTCCTGATGTTCCAGGCGGTGTTCGCCTGGTCCGAGGCGCCGATCAGCTGGATCGAGACATTGTTCGCCGGGATTGAGAACGGCGTCTCCGCCGCGCTGCCGCCAGGGTTCGTGCGCTCGTTCCTGACCGAGGGCGTGATCGCAGGCGTAGGCGCGGTGATCGTGTTCCTGCCGCAGATCTTGATCCTCTTCACCTTCATCCTGGTGCTGGAGGCGACCGGCTATATGGTCCGCGCCGCCTTCATGATGGACCGGCTGATGGCGGGCGTCGGCCTGTCAGGCCGCGCGTTCATTCCGTTGCTCTCCAGCTTCGCCTGCGCGGTGCCCGGCATCATGGCCACGCGCACGATCGACGACGAGAAGGATCGCCTGACCACGATCCTGATCGCGCCGCTGATGACCTGTTCGGCGCGCCTGCCGGTCTATACCTTGGTGATCGGCGCGCTGATCCCCAATACGAAGGTGCTGCCGTTTGTCGGGCTGCAGGGAATGGTGATGTTCGCGCTCTACGTGCTGGGCATCATCTCCGCTTATGTCGCAGCACTCGTCCTGCGCCGCACCGTCACCGCCGGGCCGTCCTCGGGCTTCATGATGGAGATGCCCAAATATCAATGGCCCCGGCTGGGCGACGTGGCGCTCGGGCTGTGGAGCCGCGCGCTGATCTTCCTCAAGCGCGCCGGCACGACGATCGCGGTGACGGTTGCGTTGCTGTGGGTGCTAGCGAGCTACCCGGTCGCGCCCGCCGGCGTGCGGCAGAGCGAATATTCGATCGCCGGGCGCATCGCCAGCGGCATCGAGGTGGTCGTGGCGCCGATCGGCTTCAACCACGATATCGCACTCTCGCTGCTGCCCGCGATGGCGGCGCGCGAGGCGGCGGTCGGTGCGATGGCCACCGTCTATGCGATCGACAATCCCGACGACGAAGCCGGCCAGGGCAAATTGTCGCAGAACCTGCGTGGGCGCTGGAGCCTGCCGACCGCGCTTGCCTTCCTGATGTGGTTCGTCTTCGCCCCGCAATGCATCTCGACCATCGCCGTGACGAGGCGAGAGACCAATGGATGGAAGTGGCCCGCCTTCATGGTTGGCTATTTGTTCGCCCTCGCCTACATCGCAGCAGGAGCGACCTATTGGGCCGCGGTGGGACTCGGTCTGTAAGGCCGATCAAGCGTAGGAATTGAGATATGGCGGGCAGCGTCAACAAGGTGATCATCGTCGGCAATCTCGGCCGCGATCCGGAAAGCAAGAGCTTCCAGAACGGCGGCAAGGTGGTCAACCTGCGCATCGCCACGTCCGATTCGTGGAAGGACAAGAATACCGGCGAGCGCAAGGAAGCGACCGAATGGCATTCGGTGGCGATTTTCAACGAGGGCCTTGCCAATGTCGCCGAGCGCTATCTGCGCAAGGGCAGCAAGGTGTATATCGAGGGCGCGCTCAAGACCCGCAAATGGCAGGATGCGCAGGGCCAGGATAAATATTCGACCGAGATCGTGCTGCAGGGCTTCAACAGCGTCCTGACGATGCTCGATGGCCCCGGCGGCGGTGCAGGCGGTGGCGGCAGCGCGTCGGGCGGCGGCTTCGGTGGCGGTGCGCGCGATGACTTTGGCGGCGGCAACGATTTTGGCGGCGGGTCCGGTGGCGGATCGGCCGGCGGCTATGGCGGTGGTCGTGGCGGCGCAGGAGCGGGATCCGGCGGCGGCGGGCGGCAGAGCTTCGCCGATGATCTCGACGACGACGTTCCGTTTTGAGGCTCGAGAGCAGCCCCGACGCCAGTGACGTAACCGCTGTCGATCTGCCCGCCACGATCGGCTGGCAGGTCGACGAGGCGGCGCGCGCCACCGCCATCGCCAGCCACGATATCGAATCGCTGCGCGATGCGGCGAACCTAAAGTCGATCACCGATTTCGCGGCTGCCTTGTGCGAAGTGCCGATCGCCCTGGTCAGCCTAGTCGAGGAGCGCCGTCAGACCTTCATCGCGCGCACCGGGCTAGACGCAACCGACACGCCGCGCGAGACCAGCTTCTGCGCCTTTGCGATGCGTGAGGACGACATCATGGTCGTGCCCGACGCCCGCGTCGATCCGCGCTTTGCCGAGAACCCGCTAGTCACCGGCGATCCGCATATCCGCTTCTACGCCGGTGCACCGCTCGTTGCCGATGACGGCGTACCGCTCGGCTCGCTGTGCGTGATCGATACCAAGCCGCGCGCCGACCTGACGCCGCTGCAGCGCCAGGGGCTTACCACGCTCGCCGAGCAGGTGATGGCCCGCCTGCGCGACAGCCGCGATGCGGCGGCCTGGCGCGACAGCGAGAATGCGAGCCATCGCGCGCTGACCGAGAGCCATAATCGCTTTCGCGTGCTGGCGGATTCGATGCCGCAGATGGTGTGGTCGACGCTCCCTGACGGCTATCACGATTATTACAATGCGCGCTGGTACGAATTCACCGGCATGGCCGAGGGATCGACCGACGGAATCGAATGGAACGGGATGTTCCATCCAGACGATCAGGAACGCGCTTTCGAGCTGTGGCGACACAGCCTGGCCACCGGGGAACCCTATCAGATCGAGTACCGGCTGCGCCGTCATGATGGCGATTATCGCTGGACGCTCGGCCGCGCGCTGCCGTTGCGCAACGACGCGGGCGAGATCGTGCGCTGGTTTGGCACCTGCACCGACGTGCATGAAGCAAAGGAAGCAAGCGAGGAACGCGAGATCATCGCGCAGGAATTGTCGCACCGGATCAAGAACATCTTCGCCGTCATTTCCGGCCTGATCGGCTTTGCGGCGCGTGCCAATCCCGGCTTCCGTAGCATCTCCGACGATCTGCGCGAGCGTGTGATGGCGCTTGGCCGGGCGCATGATTTCGTCCGGCCGCACAGCGTGCAATCGCGTCCCTCGGCAGCGCAGGGCAGCCTGCACGGGCTACTTGGCGAATTGTTCGCGGCCTATCAGCCGGCCGACGCGCCGCGCATCATGGTTTCGGGTAACGATGTCGCGATCGACGATCGCTCCGCCACCCCGCTTGCCTTGCTGTTCCACGAGCTAGCCACCAACGCGACCAAATATGGCGCGCTGTCCAAGGACGGTGGCACCATCACACTAGAGTGCACTACCAGCGATGGCCAGGTGACGTTGTGCTGGACCGAGACGGGTGGCCCGACGATCGGCGCGGCTCCTGCAGCCGCCGGTTTCGGCTCGCAGTTGATGGAGATGAGCGCCGTACGCCAACTGGGTGGCAAGATGGAGCGAGACTGGCGTCCCGAAGGTCTTCGCGTGACGATCCGCGTGCCGCAACGTTCGTTCAGCCGCAGCTAAGCCTAGAGCTGCGAGGCTCAATCCTCGTCTATTAACACCAGATCACCGCTCGGCACGGGCGCGGCATGGCTCGCGCTCGCCAATGCAGCCGCAGCCAGGATCGCTGCCTCGCTGAACGGTTTGCGCACATAGCCGAGCGCGCTGGTCGGCGTGCCGATCTGCGCCGGATTGGCGGTGACGAACACCACCTTCATCCCGTATTCCCGCGATAATCTGGCGGCGAGTTCCGGCCCGGTTGGTCCATCGCGCAAGTTGATGTCGACCAGCGCGAAGCTGCATTCGTCCGCCTCTTCGATCGCGGTCGAGCAATCCGCGGCGATCGCCTTCACCTTGTATCCGGCATCGGTGAGGATGCGCTCTAGGTCCAGAGCGACGAATATTTCGTCTTCTACGATAAGGGCGGTGGCAGACATTCAAGTTCCGATGACGATATTCGTAAAGTCAACCATCCGGCGATAGATTGGTTCCTGATCGAGATCAATGCCTTAGCAGGAACACCGCATGCTCGGCCAGGAAGTTGGCCGCAGCCGACGTCGTCTGCTTGTCGCCGGACAGGAACCAGGCGCCCTCCACGGTCACCCCATGTTCCTGCACATAGGCCCGAAAATCATCTATCGTCAGGTGGTGGATGTTGGGCGTGTCGAACCAGCGTTCCGGCAACAAACGGGTCACCGGCATCCGTCCGCCCCACAACAGCGAAGCGCGCACCCGCCAATGCGCGAAATTGGGAAAGGAGACGAACGCACGCCGACCGATCCGCAGCAATTGATCGAGCACCACGTCCGGCCGCCGGGCGGTCTGCAGCGTCTGACTGAGGATCGCGTAGTCGAAGCTGGCATCAGGATAATCCGCCAGATCGGTGTCGGCATCGCCCTGGATCACGGACAGGCCGCGCGACACAGCTGCCGCGACATTGCCGCCGTCAATCTCCAGCCCCCGGGCATCGGCACCCCGCGTGCTTTGCAACGCCGCCATCAGCGCGCCATCGCCGCAGCCGACGTCCAGGACGCGTGACCCGGCCGCGACATGCTCGGCGATGATTGCAAGATCGGGGCGCAGGCTCATGGCTGGTTTCGCAAGATGTCGGCCGCGCCGGGCTGGAGCCGTTCCATGTAGCGCTCCGGCCGGATCGGCGCGTGAAAGCCAATGCCCTCGTAGACGCCGTGCGCATCGAGCGTCGCCAAAGGGATGCGCCGGATGCCCGCGAAGAGAGGATGATCGACGAACCAACTGACCATGCGCCGCCCCAGCCCCTGCCCACGCCCGGCTTCATCAACCCATACATCGGCGATCCACGCGAAGGTCGCATGATCGGTAATTGCGCGCGCATACCCCAATTGCTCGCCATCCCGATAGGCGCCCAGACAATGCGATCCGGAGATCGCACGCTCGACCAGCGCCCGTTCGATGCCCGGCGACCAGTAGCTCGATGCCAGCCAGTTATGGATGCGATCGACCTGGAGCAGCGCCTTGTCGTCGGACAGGATGATCTCGCTCACTGCCACGCCCTCAGGAAGCCATCCACCACCCGGTTCAACTCGGGTGACTCGAGCAGGAACGCATCATGGCCGAACGGGCTGGAAAGCTCGACGAAGCTTACCGGCGCGCCGGCGGCGTTCAGCGCATGGACGATCGCGCGCGACTCCGCGGTCGGATACAGCCAGTCGGTGTCGAAGCTGACCAGGCAGAAGCGCGCCTTGCTGGCGGCGAATGCCTTGGCCAGATGTCCGCCATGTTCCTCGGCAAGATCGAAATAATCCATCGCCCGCGTGATGTAGAGATAGGAGTTCGCATCGAAGCGATCGACGAAGGCGATCCCCTGGTGACGCAAATAGCTTTCGATCTGGAAATCCGCGTCGAACCCGAACGTCTTGGCGCCATTGGGATGATCGGGACGCGCCTGCAACTTGCGGCCGAATTTCTCCGTTAGACCCGCCTCGGACAGGTAGGTGATGTGCGCGGCCATCCGAGCTACCGCAAGGCCGGCGGCCGGCGGATCCTGATCGCCGTAATAGGCCCCGCCGCGCCACTTGGGATCGGCCATCACCGCCTGCCGCCCGACCTCATGAAACGCGATGTTCTGCGCCGTGTGCCGCGCCGTGGAGGCGATCACCACGCACGCTTTCACGCGTTCGGGGAAGGTCGCGGGCCAGCTCAGCGCCTGCATGCCGCCCATCGATCCGCCGACCACCGCCTGCAGCGTGGCGATGCCGAGATGATCGAGCAGCATGGCTTGCGCGCGCACCATGTCGCGAATGGTGATCACCGGGAAGGCCATCGCCCATGGCGCGCCGGTCGCGGGGTTGACGGTCGCCGGCCCCGACGATCCCATGCAACTGCCCAGCACATTGGCACAGACGATGAAGTGCCGCGCCGGATCGACCGGTTTGCCCGGACCCACCATGCGCGCCCACCAACCGGGCTTTCCCGTCGCCGGATGGCTGCTGGCGACATGCTGGTCGCCGGTCAGCGCATGACAGATCAGGATCGCGTTGCTGCGCTCGGCATCCAGCGTGCCGTACGTCTCGTAAGCGATGTCCACCGGCGACAGCAGCCCGCCGCCGTCGAGCCGCAGCGGCCCTGCCAGCGTGATGCGGCGGTCGAGGCCAAAGCGTTGGTCGCTTGCGGGGTCGGTGACGGTCACGCGCGGAGCGCTAGGGTGCGTCTGCCCTGCTTGTCAATTTTCCCCCGCTCGCTATGCCCGGCAACCATGACAGCACCTCAGCCAAAACCCTGGATCATGGCCATCGCGCCATACATTCCCGGCCGCTCGACCACCGATGACGGGCGCAAGGTCGTCAAGCTCTCGTCGAACGAAAACCCGCTCGGCACCAGCCCCGCCGCGCGTGCGACGTTTGCCGGCGCAGCCGACACGCTGGAACGCTATCCCGACGCCGGCGCGACCGAACTGCGCGAGGTGCTGGCGGCCAGGCACGGCCTGGATCCCGCCCGCATCATCTACGGCAACGGTTCCGATGAAGTGCTCCACCTGATTGCCGGCGCCTATGCCGGGCCGGGCGACGAGATCATCCACGTGCGCTACGGCTTCGCTGTCTACGAGATCGCCACCCGCCGCGTCGGCGCCGAACCGGTCATCGCCCCCGACAAGGATTACGCCACCGACGTCGACGCGGTGCTCGCCTGCGTCACCGATCGCACGCGCGTGATCTACATCGCCAATCCCAATAACCCGACCGGCACCTACGCCGCACGCGACGAGATCGCCCGCCTGCACGCCGGTCTCCGCCCCGACATTCTGCTCGTGCTCGACCATGCCTATGCCGAATATATCGACGGCGATGCCGAGGATGGCGGCATGGCGCTGGCGGAGACCGCCAGCAACGTGCTCGTCACGCGCACCTTCTCCAAGATGTATGGGCTGGCCGCCGAGCGCATCGGCTGGGGCTATGCCGCGCAACCGATCATCGACGCGATGCACCGCATCCGGCTGCCGTTCAGCATCACCATCGCCGGGACTGCCGCGGCGGTCGCCGCGCTCGGCGACACCGACTTCGTCGCGCACACCAAAGCGCACAATGCTAAGTGGCGGCGCTGGTTCTCGGATGAGATTGGCAAGCTCGGCAATGCGGGCCTGCGCGCCGTACCCAGCCAAGCGAACTTCGTGCTCGTCCTGTTCGAGGGCAAGCTGACGGCCGAGGTCGCGTACAAAGGGCTGATGGACGCCGGCTATATCGTCCGCTGGCTCCCGGGTCAGGGACTGCCCCACGGCCTTCGCATCACCATCGGCACCGCGGACGAGACACAAGGCGTTGCGGCGGCGCTGCGCAAGCTGGTCGACGACGCCGGCTGATGCTGCCCTTCGCGCGCGTCACGATCGTCGGGCTCGGGCTGATCGGCTCGTCAATCGCCCGCGCGGTGCGCGCGCATATGCCGAACGTGCGCCTCACCGGCTATGACGCCGATCCGGACGTGCGCGCCACCGTCGATCGCTTGCAATTATGCGACGACGTCACCGATTCTGCCGGCGCCGCGGTGATCGACGCCGATCTCGTCGTCCTGTGCGTGCCCGTCGGCGCAATGGCCGCCGCCGCTGCCGATCTCGCCGCCGACCTTCCTGCCGATGCGATCGTCAGCGATGTCGGGTCGTCCAAAGCCGAAGTGCTTCGCGTGCTGACCGCGGCGCTGCCCGGCGCGACGATCGTTCCCGCCCATCCCGTCGCCGGCACCGAACGCAGCGGCCCCGAGGCCGGCTTTGCCTCGCTGTTCCAGAAGCGCTGGTGCATCATTACCCCGCCAGAGAACGCCAATTCGGTCGCTGTCGAGCGCGTTTCCGAATTCTGGCGGCGTCTGGGCGCCGATATCGAAACCATGGCGCCCGAGCATCATGACCGTGTCCTCGCCGTCACCAGCCACCTACCGCATCTCATCGCCTATACGATCGTCGGCACCGCCTCGGATCTCGAGGAAGTGACGCAATCCGAGGTGATCAAATATTCTGCCGGCGGGTTTCGCGATTTCACGCGCATCGCGGCATCCGATCCGACGATGTGGCGCGACGTGTTCCTCACCAACCGGGAAGCGGTGCTCGACATGCTGCAGCGTTTTTCGGAGGATCTCACCGCCCTGCAACGCGCCATCCGCCTGGGCAAAGGCGACGAGTTGTTCGACCATTTCACCCGCACCCGCGCGATCCGCCGCGGCATCATCGAACAAGGCCAGGACGACCCCGCGCCCGATTTCGGCCGCACGCATGATTAGGCTCACTTAGCCAGTCGTCACCCCGGCACATCCAGCACGTTGATCGCTGCATGCACCCGCGCCTCCGCTTCGGCGCGCGGCAGCCCCGGTGGGATCGCCTCCCCGAAGCGGAAGCGCACGATCCCCGATCGTTTCGGCCCCTTGCGCGGCCACACGGTGGCACTGTCGATCGCGATCGGCACCACCGGCACCTTCAGCATCTGGTACAATCCGGCGAAACCCGCACGCAGCGGCGGCTGCTCGCCTGGCGGTACGCGCGTGCCTTCGGGAAAGATCACGATCGATCTCCCCTCGGCGAGCGCTGCCTTCGCCTCGCGCACCATGCGCATCAGCGCCGCCGCCGATGCCTCGCGATCGACGACGATGACGCCGTAGCGTTTCGCCGCCCAGCCCCACACCGGGATGTTGGCCAATTCCTCCTTCATCACCACCGCCGAGGTGCTGAGCATCCGCCCCAGTTCGATCGCCTCGTACATCGCCTGGTGCTTGGCGGCATAGATCACTGGCGTGCCGAGCACCGGCTGCCCCTCGATCTGCTGGCGGATCCCCAGGAACGTGCGCGTTGCCCAATGATGGAAGCGCGTCCAGAAATGCGTGTGCAGCACCATCGCGCGGCGCCCGAACAAGGCGGTGATCGGCGTCGCCAGCACGATCGGGGCGGAGATGGTGTAGAACACCATCATGTAAAGGATGTTGCGCAGCCAGATCATCGCCCGATCCCTACCCACATGGCGAACTGGCGCAGCAACAATTTGTTGTACTCGGCGACGAGCAGCATCAATCGCGGGTGGCTCCGCACGCCATCACCCACCACGCGCACGTCGCGTTCCGGCTCGAGCCGGTGCAGCGCGTTGACCAGTTCCAGCCGCGCGCGTGCGACATGCCAGTCCGACGTCACCAGTCGTACCGATGTATAGCCATGCGCCTGCACCCATTGCGCGGTCTCCTCGGCATTGGATTGCGTATCGACGGCCTCGTGCCCCAGATCGATGCAGCAGGCGAACAAGCGCGCACTCTTATAGTGCACCGCCAGTTCGACGACGCGAACCTCCGGTGCCACGCCGCTGATCAGCATGCGCCGCGCAGCCTTGGCCTTGAGCAACACCAGCCCGCGATCGATCCGCCCTGCGCCGCCGGTCGGCACGACGATCGCGTCGGTCCGCACATTCTCCAGCGGCTTGGCCAGCGCTAGCATGAACAGCGCGAAGCCGGTGAGCCACAGGAAGACGACGATGCCGATGAGGCGGCGGATCACAGGATCTTGCTCAGCGCGGCGATGATTGCGACCCGCGCCGCCATCGTCGCGAGCAAGGCGAACGCCACCGGCAGGAGCGCCAGCGCGATCCAGTCGCCCGTCGCCAGCGTCATGCCGCCGAGCAGGTCCGATCCCAGCAGCCCGAGCTGCGACCCCACCACCACGATCACGCCGCCTGCCAACACCGCCCCCAGCGCTCCGCCCAGCAGCGTATCGAGCGCGATGCGCCGCTGGAACAGGCGCGACACCTGGATGTCGGTCGATCCCAGCATGTGCAGCACTTCGATCGTGTCGTTATGCGTCTCCAGCCCCGCGCGTGCCGCCAGGATTACCACCACCGCGGTGGCCGCTGCCATCAACAGCACCAGTGCGAGCGCCAGCCCGGTTACCATGTCCATGAAGTCGGCCACCGGCGACATCCAGCTTTCCTGCCGATCGATCCGCGCCGATGGCGCTGCCGCCAGCACCGCCCCGCGCACCTGCGCCAGCGCGGCGGCGTCGGTAACGCGCAGATCGGCGTCGATCATCGCCGGGATCGGCAGATCGGGATCGGCGCCGTCCGAGCCAAGCCACGGGCGCAGCAGCGACGCCAGCGCGGCGCGATCCACCGCCGCAGCGTGCCGCACCTGCGGCTGCGCCCGGAGCGTCGCCAGTGCCGCCGCCGCCTCCCGGGCGCGTTCGCCTTCCACCGGCGCCAGGATCTGCACCGTCAGGCGCCCGGCGAGCTGACGGTCGAGCAACGACGAAGCCGAGCGTGTCGCCAGCCCCAATGCACCGGCAAGCACCGTCAGGAACAGCATGATCGCCATGATCCACATCATCGCGCGCGTGCCGCGACGTTCGTCGAGCAAGCGCCGATCGGCGGACGAAGGAACTAGCTTGATCGCCAACTTTATCGCTCAGGTGGCGGCAGCGGGAAGCGCAGCGATCCGGTCGGGTCGAGCAGCTTGCCGTTGTCGAGCCGCATCATGTTGGCGTTGGGGATGCGGCCGAGCAGGTGGAAATCGTGCGTTGCGACGACCACCGTCGTCCCTAGCCGGTTGAGCGATTCGAACAAATGCAGCAGCCGTTCCGCCATGTCGGGATCGACGTTCCCGGTCGGTTCGTCTGCAACCAGGATTTCGGGCCGACTGATTACCGCGCGGGCGATCGCCACACGCTGCTGCTCGCCGCCCGACATGGTCGGCGGCTTGGCGCGAAGCTTGTCGGAGAGGCCGACCCAGGCCAGCATCTCGCGCACCGGCGCCGCGATATCGGCCTCAGGCACGCCCGATACGCGCAGCGGCAGCGCGATATTGTCATAGGCAGACAGATGCGGCACCAGCCGGAAATCCTGGAACACCACGCCGATGCGGCGGCGAAAGCCCGGCAGGCGCTTGCGCGGCAACGTCACCGCATCCTCGCCGAACAGCTTGATCAGCCCGCGCGTCGGGCGTTGCGACAGATACAGCAACTTCAGCAGCGATGTCTTGCCCGCGCCGCTCGATCCGGTGAGAAAATAGAAGGCGCCGCTGGCCAGCGTGAAGCTGACGTCGCTCAGCGTCTCCTGGCCCGCGCCGTAGCGGAGGCCGACATTCTCGAATTGTACGATATTGGCCATTACCGGCGCGTGCCCGTCTCGCTGAATACACTGCCCTGTTAAGGTCTTCGCACGATCACACCCTGCGCAGCAAGCACGAGGGCGGGCGACACGCCGCGCCGACCGGTCGCCGCAGCCCTTGCGCGCTGGCCGCTTCGGGTGTTTAGTTTAGCGATAACGCGTTCCGGCTCCGGACGTCTGCTGAAGCGAAGCCGCCCGATGATCCTCGAATGTACCGAATGCCACACCCGTTACGTCGTACCCGATAGCGCCATCGGCCCCGATGGCCGCACGGTGCGCTGCGCCGCCTGCCGGCACAGCTGGTTCCAGGCACCGGCACCGGTCGCGCCGCCGCTCGACCTGATCGAGCGCGCCAAGCTCGCGCCCGCCGTGGCGCCGCCGGCCCCTGTTCCGCCCCCCGCCCCGACGGCGCCATCGCCGGTGGCCGCGCTCGCCCCCACTGCCATCGACGCGCCTGCCGCACCGATCGTACGCGAGGTGATCACGCCACCCAGTGATCCCGATTACGACGCCTTCGCGCATCAACCGCCCTTCCGGCCGCGGCGCAACCCGGCGCGACTTTGGACGATGGTCGCGCTCGCCACGGGCATGCTGATGCTCGCCGCTCTTGCCGCGCTGCTGTATTTCGGCAGCTCGAACATTGCCGGACAGCTCGGCCTGCCGATCGCCGCCGAGGAGTCGCCGCTGCGCATGGTCGAGAACCCGATCGAGCGCCGCGATCTCGCCAATGGCAGCGAGATGTTCGCGGTCAGCGGCAAGGTCGTCAATCCGACCGACACAAAGCAGCCGGTGCCCGACATCCGCGTCGAATTGCGCGATGCGCAGGGGCGGCTGGTGTATAACTGGACGATCCGGCCGGAGAAGATGGCACTGCCACCGCGTGGTAGCGTGGAGTTCAACAGCGCCAAGCTCGACGTGCCGGTGAATTCCGAAAAACTGGTGCTCAGTTTCGCCGGCGCGCGCTGAGCGCGCCCACAGCAGGGTGACGCTCGGCGCCTCACGCATCGCACCGCTTGCCATCGTGCCTGCTGCTTGCTAGGGGCGCTCGCCTACCAGCTGCCGGGTTCGCCCGGCTCCAAGTTACGTGCGGCCGTGGCGGAACTGGTAGACGCGCAACGTTGAGGTCGTTGTGGGCGAAAGCCCGTGGAAGTTCGAGTCTTCTCGGCCGCACCAATTTTCCAGAGCTTCCGACGCAGCCAGCGCAATCGGCGCTGGCGGATCGACTGTGACATACTAGCGTTATGTTACCGACGCGGAGACACCTCCGCGCGCCTGAAAGCCGCTACTTGTCCTCAGCATCGTCCGCCCACGCCTATCTCAACGCCATCGGCACCGCCGTTCCGGACCATGACATCCACCACGCGTTCATCGGCTGGGCACGCCAACGGCTGCCCGATCCGCGTGCCGCCAGGCTGTTCGACCGCATGGCGTCGCGCGCCGGCATTGGGCATCGCTGGTCGGTGCTGCCGGCGCAGGCGGATGGCGGATCACCGGTCGATCCCGGCGGCTTCTATGCCGATGCGATCCTGCCCGGCACGGGCGATCGCATGCTGCTCTATGCCGAGGCCGCGCCGATACTGGGGCTGGCCGCGATCGATCGGCTGCGCGCTGAGGCGTCGCTGGAGGGCATCACGCATCTCGTGGTTGCCAGTTGCACCGGCTTCGTCGCGCCCGGCATCGACCAGATCGTCGCCCGCCGCCTTGGCCTGCCCTCCTCGGTCGAACGGCTGCTGATCGGCTTCATGGGCTGCTATGCCGCGGTCGCCGCGCTGCGCAGCGCGCGCCACATCGTGCGCTCCGAGCCCGCCGCGCGCGTGCTCGTCCTGTGTGTCGAGCTGTCGACATTGCACCTGCAGGATACGCCTGAGATCGAGCCGCTGCTCGCCATGCTGCAATTCGGCGACGGCGCGGCGGCGGCCCTGGTGACCGCCGACCCGC
Organism: Sphingomonas endolithica; assembly: GCF_025231525.1. NCBI lineage: Bacteria > Pseudomonadati > Pseudomonadota > Alphaproteobacteria > Sphingomonadales > Sphingomonadaceae > Sphingomonas > Sphingomonas endolithica. Next base: position 2,848,620 of record NZ_CP103057.1, on the reverse strand, counting down.
AGGGCTTCGCGCTCGGCCAGCCCTTCGCCACCACGCTCGACGATTCGCACGACCTGATCCGCTGGGCGATCACCGATCGCGGCTTCGCCATGCATCTGTCGGGCGAGGTGCCGGGCCGAATCGCCACGGCGCTGTCCGATCCGTTGTTCGCCGCTGCCGCGACCGGCGGGCGCACGCCGCAGCAGATCGACGGTTGGGCGGTTCATGCCGGCGGCCGCTCGATCCTCGATGCGGTCGAGACGAGTCTGCACCTCGCGCCCGAGACGCTTGCCGCCTCGCGCGGGGTTCTGGCGGAAAATGGCAACATGTCCTCGGCCACCTTGATGTTCGTGCTGGCGCGGCTGCTTGCCGGTCCGCCGATCCGTGATGGCGTCGCGCTCGCCTTTGGCCCGGGTCTCGCGGCCGAGGGGTTCGCCTTCGCGAGTGCGCCATGACGCTCGAGACGCGCGCCATTGCCGAGGAGCTGATGGATGCCGAGGATCTCGACGCCGGCACCTATGCCGATGTCATGGCCGATCTCGCGCGGGTCAACATGGTTACCATGGCCGCCCGCCCGACGCTCGACTTCCTCGCCCGCGGAACCGTCGGTCTAAATCGCTTCCGCTTGCTCGACGTGGGGTTCGGCGATGGCGACATGCTCCGCCGCATCGCGCGCTGGGCACGCAAACGCGGGCTGGACACGGAGCTTATCGGCGTCGACCTCAACCCGCGCAGCGAACAGGCCGCCCGCGCGCATACGCCCGCCGACCTGCCGATCACCTGGATCACCGGCGACTATGCCGATCACGCCGAGGGCATGGATTTCATCATCAGCAGCCTTGTCGCCCACCACATGACTCGACCGCAGCTGCTCGATTTCCTTCGCGTCATGGAAGCGCGGGCAAGCAAGGGTTGGCTGGTCAACGATCTCCATCGGCATCGTTTCGCCTATCACGGCTTCCCGATCCTGGCCGGCCTGTTCCGCTGGCACCGCATCGTCCGGCACGACGGTCACCTGTCGATCGCGCGGTCCTACCGCCCCGCCGAATGGCCGCCATTGCTGGGTGAAGCCGGTGTGACCGGCGCTCGCATCCACCGCTTCTTTCCGTTCCGATTATGCGTCGAACACCTGCGCTGATCCTGGGCGGCGGCCCGGCGGGTGCGAGCACCGCGATACGCTTGGCCCAGGCCGGCCTGCCGCATCTGCTGATCGAGCGCAGCCGAGAGACCGGCGATGCCCTGTGCGGCGGTTTTCTCAGTTGGCGCACGCTGGAATCGCTCGTCAGCCTTGGCATCGAACCCGAGGCACTCGGCCCGGCGCGCGTTCACACCGTGCGATTGTTCGCCGGCGCGGCCATGGTGGAGGCACCGCTGCCGCGCGCGGCGCATGGTGTCTCGCGCCGCCATCTCGACACTTTGCTGCTTGCCCGTGCCGCCGCGGCCGGTGCCGCGATCGAGCGCGGCGTCACCGTGCGCGAGACGACCGGTAATAGCGCGCGACTGCACGACGGCACGGTGATCGAGGCAGACGCGCTGTTCCTCGCCAGCGGCAAGCATGACGTTCGCGGCCTAGCTCGCCCCGAATCCGCCCGCGGCAACGATCCCACGCTCGGTCTGCGCGTGCGCCTCGGCCCGTCGCCGACGCTCGACCGGCTGATCGGCAGCGCGATCGAACTGCATCTGTTCGAACGCGGCTATGCCGGCATCGTCCGCCAGGAGGATGGTACCGCGAACCTGTGCATGGCAGTGCACCGCTCCCGGCTGGCCGAGGCCGGCACGCCCGACACGTTGCTAGACATGCTGGCCGCGGAAATGCCGCACCTCGCGGAGCGCCTCGCCTGGCGTGTAGCGGGGCAGGTGGATGCGGTCGCCAACGTGCCCTATGGCTGGCGCGCGCGTCAGGGCACGGCCGGTCTGTTCCGGCTCGGCGATCAGGCCGGCGTCATCCCGTCGCTCGCGGGCGAAGGCATGGGCATCGCCATCGCCAGCGGCATCCGGGCCGCCGATTGCTATGCCGCGGGGGGCGCACAGGCATCCACCCGCTACCAGCATCGCCTGGCGCGCGACCTTGCCTGGCCGATCGGCCTTGCCGGCTTGGTTCGGGACGCGGCGGAGCGGCCGCGGATTGCCCGGGCGCTCTTGCCATTGGCGCAACACACGCCATTTCTGATCGAGATCATCGCGCGTGCCACCCGCATCGGCTATGTGCGGCCGTGACTTCCGCTACCAAACCCGAAAGCAATTCAATGGATCATCTGACCCTGTCCGAGGCCGAATGGCGCAAGAAGCTGAGCGCCGAACAATATCACGTGCTGCGCGAAGCGGGCACCGAACGCGCCTTTTCCGGCCGTTACAACAACAACAAGGCCGACGGCATCTATCCTTGCGGCGGCTGTGCCCTGCCGTTGTTCGACAGCGCCGACAAATATGATTCGGGATCGGGCTGGCCCAGCTTCACCCAGCCGATCGCCGCGGATCACGTCATCGAACATAGCGACACGAGCCATGGCATGCGCCGGACCGAGGCGCGGTGCGCACGGTGCGACGGGCATCTCGGCCACGTCTTCCCCGATGGTCCGCCGCCGACTGGGCTTCGCTATTGCATGAATTCGCTCAGCCTGGATTTCCGCCCCCGCAGCGACGGCGAATAATCGGTCGCTCGGCCGTGGCCGCGCCGTCTTGTTCAGGCGGCGTATAGCGCCTATCCGTAGGTGCAACCCATGGCCCGCGCGATCCCGTCCAAGAAACAGCCTTCGTGGCGCCGTCGGCTGGTCTTGCTGCTGCGTGTCCTGATCGGCCTCGGCGTGCTCGCGCTCATCGGGCTGGTCATTGCAGTGTATGTCGCGCGCGCGCAGCTGCCGAGCTATGACGAGCTGAAATCCTCGCCCAACGGGCAAATGATCCGCGTCCATGCCGCCGACGGCACGGTGATCGTGTCACTGGGGCCGAGCTATGGCGAGTGGCTGCCCTATGACCGCATCCCGCGGGTGATGCGCGATGCGATGGTGTCGGTCGAGGACCGGCGCTTCCGCTCGCACATCGGGGTGGATCCGATCGGCGTCGCGCGCTCGGTGAAGCTGGCTTACGAGAATCGCGGGCGCGGCCGACGGCTGCAGGGCGCCTCGACGATCACGCAGCAGGTCGCGCGCACGATCTTCCTGTCGAACAAATACGATGTCGGCCGCAAAACGCGCGAGGCGATCCTGGCGCTGGCGATGGAGCGTAAATTCTCCAAGGACCAGATCCTCGAACTGTATCTCAACAAGGTCTATTTTGGCGGAGGCGCCTACGGCATCGATGCCGCATCGCGCCGCTTCTTCGGCCACGGTGCCGATACGCTGTCGCTCAGCGAAGCGGCGGTAATCGCCGGGCTAGTCAAGGCCCCGTCGCGCTATTCGCCTACCGCCGACGCCGAGGCTGCGGTCGGCCGCGCCGGCGTCGTCATCCAGGTGATGCAGGAAACTGGCGCAATTACCGCCGAACAGGCGGCGAGTGCCAACCCGACCGGCGTGACGCTCGCGCCCGAACCCAAGCAGAACAGCGTTCGCTACTTCACCGACTGGGCCCTGCCGCAGCTAGAAGTGCTGATCGACGAGACGACACGTCCGCTGGACGTATGGACCACGCTCGACCTCAACATGCAGCGTGCCGCCGACGCCTCGATCCGCGCCAATGCGCCGCGGGGTGCGCAGGGTGCTTTGGTCGCGCTGGATCGCGACGGGGCGGTGCGTGCGATGGTCGGCGGGACCGATTACGTGTCGTCCAACTATAACCGCGCTACCTCGGCAGTGCGCCAGCCGGGATCCGCCTGGAAGCTGTTCGTCTATCTCGCGGCGCTTGAGGCGGGGCACAAGCCCGAAGACAACGTCGTCGACGAACGGGTGACGATCAACGGCTGGACCCCGCGCAATTCGTCGGGCGCCAATCGCGGCGCGATGACGCTGCGCACGGCCTTTGCCTATTCGGTGAACACGATCGCCGCCAAGCTCGGGCAGGAAGTCGGCTTTGCCACGATCGCCGACATGGCGCGCCGCTTCGGGATCACCACGCCGGTGGATACGCATCCGGCAATGGTGCTGGGCACGTCGGACGTCCGGTTGATCGACATGACGCGCGCTTTCGCGAGTGTCGCCAACAAGGGCGTCGCGATCACGCCATACGGCATTACCAAGGTGACGGCGCTGGGCGAGACGATCTACCAGCAGACGGTCGATCGTAGCCAAGTTCTGGTCGCGCCCTATGTCGCCGCGCAGATGACCGATCTGCTGCAGACCGCGGTCAATACCGGCACCGGCAAGGCCGCGCAGATCGGCCGCCCCGTGGCAGGCAAGACCGGCACGACGAGTTCGAACAAGGATGGCTGGTTCGTCGGCTTCTCCAGCGGCATCACCACCGGCGTGTGGATGGGCCGCGACGATGCGCGTGTCGTGCCTGGCCTGCAGGGCGGTACCGCGCCGGCGCGGGCGTTTGCGGCGTTCATGAAACCCGCGGTTGCTAACCGGCCGGTGGAGGAATTCGACACCAAGGTGACGCTGCCCGAATGGCAGCTGGAGCCGGACGAGGAATCCTATTTCGGCGAGGCGGACAATACGCTGTTCGTCGATGCCGATGGCAATCCGGTCGAGCCCGGCGCGCAGACGGCGGCGCCGGAGAGCGCGCCGACCGAGCCTGAGGATGATAGCGGCCGGACTCGGCCGGTGCCGGACCAGCGTCCGGAGCAGGCGCCCGAGCGGCTCGACCAGGATTGGATCGACAGGGTGCTGGATCGCAACACCCCGCCCTCGCGCGCGCCGGCGCCGCGGGCACCGGTGATCGATCGCGCGCCGGAACGCCCCGGCGACCGGCTTCAGGAATCCCGCCCCACCCAGTGAAGTGCGGCGCCGTTCGCGCGCAGCCAGGCGCGTGACTCGGCAGGATCGCCCTCGGTCAAGGCGTCAGCCGCGGCGTGGAATTCCGGGCCGTGGTGCATGTGGAGCCGGTGGGCGACCTCATGCGCGACAGTGGAGCGGCGGACGAAGGGGGGCGCCAGGATCAGCCGCCAGCTGTAACGAATTACGCCGTGCGTCGTGCAACTGCCCCAGCGGCCTTTGGCGTCGCCGATCGCGACCTTGCTGACGCTCACCCCCGCCTTCGCCGCAAATTCCGCGGTCTCCATGCTCAGCAGGCGCAGTGCCTCGCGCTGCAGCCACAAGGCAATGCGGCGTGCCAGCCCGTCCAGCGGACCGCCACAATGCAGCGTATCGCCGTCGCGGTTTATCCGCCGCGGCGCGCGTTCATCCCATGCGATCCGCAGGTCGACACCCTCGAACGGAATGGTTGATCCCGGCGCGAACGGCCGCGCCGGGGGCAGTCGCGCCTGCTGCCGGTCGATCCATTCCTGCTGTTCGGCAGCCCAGCGCAGCGCGGGCTTCAGCGCCGCACGCGTGGGCAGCGTCAGGCGAACCTTGCCGCTCGCCGGGTCGATTGACAGCTTGGCGCGCCGCGACCTGGCGTTGCGCACGACTTCAACCGGCGGCGTAGCGCCCGCCATCGGTCACAGGCGCCGGTCGACGATGTGGTTTTCCAGATCGCCGGCATCGACCTCGGAAACGGTCCAGCCGCGTACCGACTCACCGGCGCGGTGCACTGCCTCCCGGTCGCCGCAGACCAGATAATGCCAGCGCGGTAGCGGCTCGCCTTCGCGGCGGAGCCGGTACGCGCAGGTGCTCGGCAGCCAATCGATCTGGTGCACATTGTCGCGGCTCAGCCGCACGCATTCCTCGACGAAGGCGTGGCGGTGGCGATAGTTGGAGCATTGCGCGCTCGCCCGGTCGAGCAGCTTGCACGACACGTTGGTGGCGAGCAGTTCGCCCGTCTCCTCATCCTCCAATTTATGCACGCAGCATTTGCCGCAGCCGTCGCACAATGCCTCCCACTGGCCGCGATCGAGTTGCTCGAGCGGGGTCGTCTCCCAGAATGGCGTGATTATCGTACCCATCGTGCCAATTCCGTAGCGATCGCCTGCGGCGTGCCTTCCTGCGGCAACAACGCGATCGGCTTGCCTTCGGGACTCATCAGATAGGCCACGCGGCTATGATCCATCATGTATCCGCCCGGGCTGCTCTCGCCCTTCTTGTAATAAACGGCATATTCCTTGGCGATCGCGGCAATCGCCTGCGGAGTACCGGTCAGCCCGATCATACGCGGATGAAAATGACCGACGAACTGCTTGAGCACCGCCGGCGTATCCCGCGCGGGATCGATCGACACGAACACCGGCACAACCTTCGCCGCGGCCGCTGCATCCTGCTGCTCGAACGCGCGCAATCCGGCGGCCAGGTTCTGCACGTCGACCGGGCAGACGTCGGGGCAGAAGGTATAGCCGAAATACATGATGCGGTATTTGCCGGCCAGGCTGCGGTCGGTGACGCTCGCGCCATTCTGGTCGGTGAGCGCAAACGGGCCGCCGATACGCGCGCCTTCGAGCGGCGGCGCGGCGGGCGGCGCCGACGGCGAACAGGCGATGGGCAGCACCGCGATCAGCGTCGCAGCGGCCAGACGGGCGATCTGTTTCATGGCGCGGCCAGCCATGATCTGTTAAGCCCCGTCACGCAAGTTAAGCCGATCGTCCACGAGGTTTTCCGCATCCATGTCATTCCGCACGTTTACTCTGGCTCTCGCCGCAACCTTGTTCATCCTGCCCGTCGCTGCCCAGGCGCAAGGTACTCAGTCCGAGGGCTACAAATTCCTGGAAGCCGTGCGCAGCGAGAAGGGCAACGACATCGTCGAAATGCTCAACAAGCCCGGCACGACGGTGATCAATGCGCGATCGGTGACCAGCGGGGAATCGGCGCTGCACATCGTGGTGCAGAACGGCAATGCCGAATATCTGAGCTTCCTGCTCTCGCGCGGGGCCAATCCCAACGTGCGCGATAATGACGGCAACACGCCGCTGCTGCTTGCCGCGGGCAAGGGGCGTACCGACTTGGTCGAGAAGCTGCTTGCCGGGAAGGCCAACGTCAATCTGGGCAACGCCTCGCGCGAGACGGCATTGATCCGCGCGGTCCAGCGCCGCGACCTGCAGATGGTGCAGACCCTGCTGACCGCAGGCGCGGATGCCGACCAGGTCGACCTGTCGGGCACGTCCGCGCGGGATTATGCCAAGCGGGACGGACGGTCCCCGGCGATCATCAAGGCGATCGACGAAGCACCGAAGAAGCCGAAGGCGGCGGTGGCCGGGCCTAAGTTTTAGGGTTGTCATGATCACGCCGGAGGCCAGGTCCGGGCGGATAAGTGGTCGTAACAAGGGTGCGGGCTTGTCACTGATGTCCCGCAATTGGGCCCCGGCCTTCGCCGGGGAGCTCGTGCTGATTGCTAAGGTTGCGCTTCAGATGTCGGTGGGGTGCTCCTGCGAAGGCAAGAGCTTAGGATCACGGAGTACATCGCTGGCGGTTCCTAAGCTCCTGCCTTTGCAGGAGCAGTGTGAGTTTCGCCGCCCCCTAGATCATCGCATCCGCATCGGGATCGAGCGAACCGATCAGCCTGCGCCCCGCGCGCCTGGCAAAGGCAAGCGTGCAACGCTTGCGCGTCGCCGCCGGCAATGGCTCGGTATGCGCCTCGCGGACGATAGCCGCGTCGTAGCGATCGGCGATGATGATTCCGGTACGCGCCGGCAGGAAGGCGGGGCCGTCGATCGGCGAGGCATCGAACCCGGCGGGCACCGCCCAGTAGAAGCGGTCGCAATGCGCTAGATAGTCGGTCCACTTGGCGTCACCCAGCAGATCGGCGCGCGATACCTTGATCTCGACGATGATGATGTTGCCGCGCGAATCGATCGCCATCAGGTCCGCCCGGCGGCCGCCCTCCAACGGCACTTCGTGCATCGCCACGAGATCGTGGCGCAACAACATGCGCGTCGTGCCGCGCGCTACATCGGCGGCACAAAGCGGGGAACCGGGAGCATCGATACAGGAATCAGGGGGACGCTGGAGCATCCGCCGATCCTAGAACATTCCGCGAACAGGTAAAGCCCCGGACGCGCCGAGGCTTGGATCATCACCGATAGAAGACGTGGTTGCCGATCGATGCGACCTTCTGCATCCGCCATCCCGGCGCGGCGCGGCGGGCGTGGAAATACAGTGCGCGCGGGGCAGGACTGTCCCAATCGTCGCCCATCGCAACCTGGGCGATGGCAACGGCCGTGCGATAATTAGCGTTGCCGCCGATCGCCGGAATGCGGCCGCCACGAACGAAGGAGAATTGCCCGCGCTGGGTCACGACGGCGCAGATCGAGGCGGCAAAGCGGCCGGATTTAGCGCGATTGATGATCACCTCCGCGACGGCCAGCTGACCGGCGAGCGGTTCGCCCTTCGCTTCGAAATAGATGGCGCCGGCGAGACAGACCAGATCGGGCGTCATCTCGGGCGTGTCATCCTGCCCGGCGACGGCGGCCGTGAGGCTGGAAAAGGATTGGTCGTCGCTCTGCACCACAGCCGGCAAAATCTCGGCGGGGGCGGCATCAGCAGCGCGGAAGGTCGTCGGATCGGATTCCGTAGCCGAAGCCCGGACCGATGGAACCGGATCAGCGGCCGGTACGTTTACCGTTCGATCCAGTTGAAAAGCAAAGCCCGGGCTGCTTACGCCGATCAAAGAGGCGATCCCGAGCGTCATCGCCGCGAACGTCGCAGCCCGTTGGAATAGAGACATTCGTACTTCGTATTATGCGGTTGGTGTGCGGAAGCGGCCAATTCGTCTTGCAACGAGCTGCCGTCCGGACTTCCCCCCGACTGCGTAATCGACCCGGATCGCACCCGCATCGACACAACGCCTTTGACAATGAGAAGCGCGGTGCATGTTGCAGCGCGGCGGGTCAACCGCCGAGAATGGTTTCCGCGGCGAAGCGTTCCACCGATGGGACATCTAGCTCCACGACCCACAGGTCGGGATCGTTGCGGCGACGGCGCTGCCAATAGTGGGTAATGGCGTCCGGATCCGCTTCGGGTGGGGTCCAACTAAGCAACGCGACTCGACCGTCCGGCCCGATACCACGCTCCAGCGCACGCGGATTGGCGCCCCGATCTAACGCGATGATCAGGATCGCGCCGCCCATCGGATCGCCGCGCGCGAGCATCATCCCCATGCCCCCGGCATCGTTCACGCGCCGGAGCAGTGCGCCGACCAGGAGGCCGCTGGGCAGGCGGTCGCTCACCTGCCCGGCGTCATGGCTGCGGCCGATAGCCCGGTAGCGTGGCCAGCGGGATACGCGATTTCATGAAGGTGCCGGTACCGCGCGCCGCTTCCTCGCCCTGGGCATCGATCAACCGCGCTTCGGCCACGAACACACGACGGCTGCCGCTGATCCAGCGTCCCTCGGCCGTCACCGGGCCAGCGTTCAGAGGCTTGGTCAGCAACAGGTTGAACGCCGTGGTCAGCAGGAAACGATCGGTCACCAGGCTGTTGGCGGCGTAGAAGGCGGCGTCGTCGAGCATCTTGAAATAGCTCGTGCCGTGCGCCGCGCCGCCGGCGTGAAAATAGCGTTCGTCGACGTGGAAGCGGATCCGCGCGATGCCGCGTTCGGGTATTTCGAGCACCGAATCGAACAATCGATTGATCGGCGCTGCGGTGTAGAGCGCCTCCAGCGCACGGAAATGCGCTGCCTCTCCCGCGATTGGCTGCGGATCAGGCGACATCGCGTGCTTCATCGTCGGTCATTAGCGCATAGAGCGCATCCGGCGATCCCGCCCCGCGCAGCTTGGCCACGAAGCCACGATCGCGCAGCCGGCGCGACACTCGGGCCAGCGCCTTCAGATGATCGGCACCCGCATCGGTTGGCGAGAGCAGCACGAACACCAGGTCGACGGGCAGATCGTCGATCGCCTGGAAATCGATCGGTTGCGCAAGGCGCACGAAGGCGCCGACGACGCGCGGCAGATCGGGCAGCTTCCCGTGCGGGATGGCGATGCCACCGCCAAAACCGGTCGAGCCGAGCTTCTCGCGCGCGACCAGCGTATCGGTCACTGCCTTGGCGTCCAAATCATAGGCAGCCGCGAAGACGCTGCCCAATTGCTGGAGCAACGTCTTCTTGGTTGCCGCCGCCCCACCTTGAATCACGGTATCGGGCAGCAGCAGGTCGCTGAAATCGGTCATCATCGCTGGCACATGCCCCACGCTCGCTGGCGCGCCTTAGCGCCGAACGAGCGGGAGCGGAAGCGGCTAGGAGGCGGCGTTGCGCTGCGGTTCGACCCAGCCGATCGTGCCGTCGCCGCGGCGATAGACCATGTTGTACGCACCCGACCCGCTGTTCTTGAACAACAAGGCGGTGGTGTTGCGCAGATCGAGCATCATCACGGCATCCGACACGCTCGATTCCGGCACGTCGACGCGAGTTTCCGCGATGATCAGCGGATGATCCTCGGCCTCGACGTCCTCTGGCGCCTCCTTGAACAAGGTATAGCCGGCATTGTCATAGGCGCCGGCTTCCTGGACCTCCTGCGAGGTGCCGCCGTTGCGATCCTTCAGGCGGCGCATGTAGCGGCGCAGCTGCTTCTCGATCTTGTCGGCGGTACCATCGAACGCGACATGCGCGTCGCGACCGTCATTGCTTCCTTTGAGCACCAGCCCCTGCATCACATGGGCGACGATATCGCAGGTGATGGCATCGTGCGGTCCCTTGCCGAACGTGACATGCGCGGAAATCGCCCGCGCGAAATATTTGGTGGCGATGCCCTGAAGCCGATCGTCGACATGGGTTTTCAACGCATCGCCAGTGGCGATCTGATGACCCGAGATCCGGATTTCCATGAGCATTCTCCTTAGATGGAACACGCAACGTGCGCGTCCCCGGTAGCGGCGTCAATCGGACGCCCCGACCCCCCTTGTAGTTCACTCCCCCACTTACACCTGCTCCCAAATTGGCTTGGTGAGCTTACCGATAAACGCGGCATGACGCGCAAGTTCCGCATCGGAGGCTGTGAAAATGCGCGGCGGACGCGCCTTGGCCGGTGTCGCGGCGGGATGGAAACTGGTCTGCACCTCGATCGTCTCGCTGACCAGGCCAAGCCCGATCTGGCGCCCGCCGGTCAGCTCGACATAGACCTGCGCCAGCAATTGCGCGTCGAGCAGCGCGCCGTGCACCACGCGGTGGCTGCGATCGATGCCGTAGCGATTGCACAAAGCGTCCAGGCTGTGCTTGGCACCGGGATGGCGGCTGCGCGCGAGCACGATCGTGTCGACCATGCGGTGCATGCCGACATGCGGGTGGCCGCATTTGCCCAGTTCGCCGTTGAGAAAGCCGAAATCGAATCCGGCATTGTGCGCGACGAGCGGGCAATCTTCGATGAACTCGAGCAACTCGATTGCATGCTCGTGAAAGCGCCTCTTGTCGGACAGGAAGGCGTCCGACAGGCCGTGCACGCGCTGCGCCTCGGCCGGCATGCTGCGTTCGGGGTGGAAATAGGCGTGGAAGGTGCGCCCGGTCTCGACCTTGTTGACCAGTTCGACGCAGCCGATCTCGACCATCCGGTCGCCATCGGCGAAGTTGAATCCCGTCGTCTCGGTATCGAATACTATCTCGCGCATCGTGCAGGTTATCGGCTGTCGGGGCCGATCAGGCAAGCGATGACCGCATCGACCGCGCGTGCCGTGTCGTCCAGCGAACAGTCGGTCGCGATCACGAAATCGGCACGCGCACGCTTCTCGGCATCGGGCATCTGGCGCGCCAGGATTGCGGCGAACCGCGCTTCGGTCATGCCGGGCCGGGCGAGGACGCGGGCGCGCTGGACGTCGGGTGGCGCGCTGACCACGGCGACCTTGTCGACGCGAGTGTTACCACCGGTTTCGAACAGCAAGGGTATGTCGAACAGCACGAGCGGTGCGTGCTCGTGCTGGCCAAGGAATGCCTCGCGTTCCTCGGCCACTGCGGGATGGACCAGCGCCTCGAGCCGCTTGAGCTGGGCGTCATCACCGAGCACCGCCTCGCCCAGCGCCGTGCGGTTCACGCCCTGGGGCCCGGTCGTATCGGGGAACAGCGCCTCGATCTCGGAGACCAAACGGCCGTCTTTGCCTTGCAGCCGATGCACCGCGGCGTCGGCGTCGAAGACGGGGATGCCGCGGGCGGTGAACATCGCCGCTACTGTCGACTTGCCCATGCCGATCGATCCGGTGAGCCCGAGGACGATCATCGGCGTACGGTCATGCGGTCAACAACGCGCGCAGTTCATCGTCGCGGTCCTGCGGCGGCGCGGCCCCGAACAGCAATTCAAAGGCCAATGCCGCCTGGCCGACCAGCATCTCCAGCCCATCCACCGTCTCCAGCGCGCGCGCGCGCGCCGCTTTCAGCAATGGGGTTTCGAGCGGGGCATAGACCACGTCATACACGACCGCATCGTCGGGCAGCGGATCAAGGTCGATGTCCAGCGGCGGCTGACCGACCATGCCGAGTGCGCTGGTGTTGACCAGCAGGGCGGCGGGCGGCAGCGGGGTGCCGAGCGGCAGGGCCTTCCCCTTCAAGCCGAACGACGACAGCAAGGCAGCCGCCTTCAACACATTGCGGTTGAGGATGGTGACCGGCCCCACGCCGATCCGCGACAGCGCGAACAGCACTGCGCGCGCCGCGCCGCCGGCGCCGATCACCACCACCGGAGCGCCGGGCAAATCGAGGTCGGAAATCGGCGCATAGAAGCCGCCGGCATCGGTATTGGTGCCGACGAACGTGCCGTCTTCGCCGCGGAACACGGTGTTGATCGCGCCGATCGACGCGCGCACGCCGCCCGGATCGGCGACATGGTCGAGCGCCGCCTGCTTGTGCGGGATGGTGATGTTGCAGCCGCGCCAGTCGGGATCGAGCTGCCGCCCAGCCAGGAACGCGCCGAGATCGTCCGCGCCTACCTGCGTGCGGCGATACTCGGCATCGATGCCCAGCGCCTCCAGCCAGAAACCGTGGATCAGCGGCGATTTGGACTGGGCGATCGGATCGCCGATCACCTCGGCATAGGGTTTCGTCATGACGCCAAAACTCCGCGAACCCGCAAATAGTCGAGCACCGGCAGCAGCGGCAGCCCGAGCACGGTAAACTGGCTGCCTTCGATCCGCGCGAACAATTGCGCGCCCGGACCCTCGATCCGGTAGCAACCGACACAGCTCGAAATCGCCGGCCATTCCGCATCGAGATAGGTCTCGATGAAAGCGTCGGACAGCGGCCGCACATACATCTTGGCGCGATCGACCACGCGCCACACCGGCTTGCACTGTTCGGCGATCACCGCGGCGCTGACCAGTTCGTGGCGCTTGCCCGACATCAGCCGCAGGTGGGCCGCCGCCTGTTCGCGCGTCTCGGGCTTGTCGAGCAAGGTGCCGTCCTCCAGCGCGACGACGGAGTCGCTGCCCAGCACCAGTGCATCGGGATCCCGCCCCGAGACGCGCAATGCCTTCAACTCGGCCAGGGCATCCGCCAGGTCGCGGGCATTCAGATCGCGCAGGCCAGCTTTGGCCGCCTCCTCGTCGACGCCGGCCGACACTGCTTCGAACGGCACGCCTGCCGCCACGAGCATCGCCCGCCGCGACGCGCTTTGCGACGCCAATACGACCTTCATTCCGAAACCGCCGATTCCCCACGCCGTTCACTGACCAGCGCGATGATCGCCGCCGCCGTTTCCTCGATCGAACGCCTGGTCACGTCGATCACCGGCCAATCATTGTCGGCGAAAATCCGCCGCGCAAACGCCACTTCACGGGTGACCGCCTCATGATCGACATAGGATGTCTCCGGCGCCTGGTTGAGCGACAGCAGACGGTTGCGCCGCACCTGGATCAGCCGTTCCGAACTGGTCGTCAGCCCGATCACCAGCGGGTGCTTCAATCGGTAGAGCAGGTCGGGCGGCGGCGATTCCACCACGATCGGGATGTTCGCCGTGCGATAGCCGCGATTGGCGAGATAGATCGAGGTCGGCGTCTTGGACGAGCGCGATACCCCTGCGAGCACGATATCGGCCTGTTCCCAATTCTCCCAGCCGATCCCGTCGTCATGCGCGATGGTGAACTGGATCGCCTCCACCCGGTCGAAATAGGCATCGTCGAGAACGTGTTGCCGCCCCGGCCGCGCCTTGGCCTGTTGGCCGAGCATACCGGAGAGTGCATGGTTCACGGCATCGAGCGGTGCCACCGCCGGCAGGCCCAAGGCGCGACACCGCGCCTCCAGCGTCCGCCGCGTGGCGTGATTGACCAAAGTGAAGATCACCAGGCCCGGATTCTGCGCAATCTCCTGCAGGATGCGTTCAAGGTGCGCCTCGGTCCGCACCATCGGCCAGAAATGGCGGATCGTCTCGACGTCGTCATATTGCGCCAGTGCCGCCTTGGCGATGTTCTCCAGCGTCTCGCCGGTCGAATCCGACAGCAGATGAAGGTGCAATCGCACGGGTCAGGACAGGTCTGTGGACAACATCGGCAGAATCGCTAGCGCAACCGCGGCCCCTCGCCAAGCGGTGGATAAGCCGCAACTTGTCCACAAATTGCTCCCACCCACCTGGTTCCATCCACAGCCTGTGGATATCGTGGACGACGTTCGGGAATCGCACGCTTTGGTCCGGCGCGTTGCGGTCAAGCTGTTGGCAGATCGGGGATGAGCGCATAAGCCCCACAACCAACGCGCCAACCACCGCTACAATCTATTCAAGATTCTAATTCTTATTGAAGTAAGGGCTCGTCCGGCTTGTCGATAACGTCCGAAATCCCCGCTCCGGAGCCCCTCCCGGCCAAGCCGCTGCTCAGCGTGTTGAAGGGTGTGCGGCAGAGCGTCCCACCGATCTGGCTGATGCGCCAGGCGGGCCGGTATCTACCCGAATATCGAGCGCTGCGGGCCGAGAAAGGCGGGTTTCTGGCGCTCGCCACCGATCCGGAAGCGGCGGCCGAAGTCACGCTGCAGCCGATCCGGCGCTTCGGGTTCGACGGCGCGATCCTGTTTTCCGATATCCTGATGGTGCCCTGGGCACTGGGGCAAGATCTGAGCTTTGGCGTCGGCGAAGGCCCGCGTCTGGCGCCGCCGCTGTCGAGCGCCACGCTGGAGGGCCTACAGGGGGCAGCAGAACGGCTGGAGCCAGTCTATGCGACCGTCGCCCGGGTCGCGGCTGCCTTGCCGCCGGAAACCACGTTCCTGGGCTTTGCCGGCAGTCCCTGGACAGTGGCGACCTATATGGTCGCAGGCCAAGGCAGCAAGGACCAGGGTGAGACCCGCCGCCTGGCCTATGGCGATCCGCAGCGCTTCGGCGAGATCATCGATGCGATCGCCGCGATGACGATCGACTATCTCTCCGCGCAGATCGATGCCGGCGTGGAAGCGGTGCAATTGTTCGACAGCTGGGCGGGATCGCTCAGCCCGGCGCAATTCGAACGCTGGGTGATCGCCCCCAATGCCACGATCGTCGCCGGACTGAAGGCGCGCCATCCCGACACGCCGATCATCGGATTCCCCAAGGGCGCCGGCGGCAAGCTGCCCGCTTATGCGCGGGAGACCGGTGTCGATGCGCTGGGGCTGGACGAGACGGTCGATCCAATATGGGCGGATGCCAATCTGCCCAAGCATATGCCGGTGCAGGGCAATCTCGATCCGCTGGCATTGATCGCCGGCGGCCCTGCGCTGGAGGAAGCGATTGATCGCGTGCTTGCGGCGTTCGACGATCGGCCGCATATCTTCAACCTGGGCCACGGCATCCTGCCGGACACGCCCATAGAGCATGTCGAGGCGCTCCTCGCGCGGGTACGACGATGATGGAGCGTTTGATCGTGGCGTATAATTGGTATCTCGCCGCGCATGTGATCTTCGTGATCTTCTGGATGGCCGGGCTGTTCATGCTGCCGCGCTATCTCGTCTACCACCAGGAAGCGCTTGCCGCCGGCCGCGCCGACGAGGCCGCTTTGTGGGTCGAGCGCGAGAGCAAGATCCGCAAGATCATCCTGACGCCGGCGATGATCATCGTCTGGCTGCTCGGCCTGACGCTGGCGACGATCGGCCAGCATTGGGCGGAGGGCTGGCTGCACGTCAAACTGCTCTTCGTACTGGGCTTGAGCGGCTATCATGGCTGGGCGGTCGGCTATGCCAGGAAGCTTGCGGCGGGGAAGCCGACGCTGAGCGGCAAAACGCTACGTATGTTGAACGAGATCCCGGCAGTGGCCGCGACGGTGATCGTCATCCTGGCGTTCGTGAAGCCGTTCTAACGCTGTCGTCACCCCGGGCTTGTTCCGGGGTCCACGGTGCATCACTACCAAAAGCGTTGCGTTTGCGGGCCGGTGGACCCCGGAACAAGTCCGGGGTGACGGGTTTCCCGTTGACTTGGCCCCCTCCCCCTCTTACCTCCTGCGACTGTCGGCACACGGTTTCTCCGCGTCGGCATCCTCCTCCCGCATCGCTTGCCCGAGTCCTTCGCGCACCCCTCCGATGCCCTCCCAGACTAGCCGGACGCTATCCCCATGCATCTCAAAGACCTCAAGAACAAGAAACCGGCCGAACTGGTCAGCATGGCCGAAGAGTTGGGCGTCGAAGGCGCATCGACGCTGCGCAAGCAGGACTTGATGTTCGCGATCCTCAAGGTCCAGGCCGAAGAGGGCGAGCAGATCATGGGGCTCGGCACGATCGAGGTGCTGCCGGATGGCTTCGGCTTCCTGCGCTCGCCGGAATCCAATTACCTGGCCGGACCCGACGACATCTATGTGTCGCCCAACCAGGTGCGCAAATTCGGCCTGCGGACCGGTGACACGGTCGAAGGCGAGATCCGCGGGCCCAAGGACGGCGAACGCTATTTCGCGCTGGTCAAGCTCACCGCGGTCAATTTCGACGATCCCGATGTCGTCCGGCACCGCGTCAATTTCGACAATCTCACGCCGCTCTATCCCGAGAGCAAGCTCACGCTCGACACGCTCGATCCGACGCAGAAGGACAAGTCGGCTCGCGTCATCGATATCGTGTCGCCGCAGGGCAAGGGTCAGCGCACGCTGATCGTGGCACCACCGCGCGTCGGCAAGACGGTGATGCTGCAGAACATTGCGCGTGCGATTTCCGAGAACCACCCGGAAGTGTTCCTGATCGTGCTGCTGATCGACGAGCGGCCGGAGGAAGTCACCGACATGCAGCGCAGCGTGAAGGGCGAGGTCGTCTCCTCCACCTTCGATGAACCCGCGCAGCGCCACGTGCAAGTTGCTGAAATGGTTATCGAAAAGGCCAAGCGCCTGGTCGAGCACAAGAAGGATGTGGTTATCCTTCTCGACTCGATCACGCGTCTCGGCCGCGCCTACAACACGGTCGTGCCGAGCTCGGGCAAGGTGCTGACCGGTGGTGTCGACGCCAATGCATTGCAGCGCCCGAAGCGCTTCTTCGGCGCGGCGCGCAACATCGAGGAAGGCGGTTCGCTGTCGATCATCGCCACGGCACTGATCGATACAGGCAGCCGCATGGACGAAGTGATCTTCGAGGAATTCAAGGGCACGGGTAACTCGGAAATCGTGCTCGATCGCAAGGTTGCCGACAAGCGCGTCTTCCCGGCGCTGGACGTCGGCAAGTCCGGTACCCGCAAGGATGAGTTGCTCGTCGACAAGGTCAAGCTCAGCAAGATGTGGGTGCTGCGCCGCATCCTCATGCAGATGGGCACGATCGACGCGATGGAATTCCTGCTCGACAAGATGAAGGATTCCAAGACCAACGAGAATTTCTTCGACAGTATGAATCAGTGACCGAGTGCGGCCGGATTTAGCGTAGCTAGATCCGGACTCGCACCGGTCCGGCCGGCGGGGTATCACCCCGGCCGACGGCGTGGGCTTTGCCCACGCCTTTTTTTTGAAGTACGTTACCAAATCATCCAATCGCGGAGCCCCCCATGAGCCTCATCGCCCTGCTGGCCGCCGCCACACCCACTGTTGAACCCATGTCGCTGGGCTGGCTATGGAGCCACATCGTCAGCGACTTTGCCAATATCGGCACGACATCGGCGCTGACTGCCTTTGCCACTGTCGTCCTGCTCGACGTGGCACTGGCCGGCGACAATGCGATCATTGTCGGCGCACTGGCTGCCGGGTTGCCGGCGGAGCAGCGCCGCAAGGTCATCCTGATCGGTATCCTCGCCGCGCTGGTGCTGCGGATCATCTTCGCCGTGGCGGTGCTCTACGGTCTCGAGAGCTTCAAGCATTACGGTCTGGTGCTAGGCGGTGGCCTGCTGCTGCTTTGGGTGGCGTGGAAGATGTACCGCGAGTTGAAGCCCAAGAGCGTCAATGGCGGCTCGCCCGAGGTGGATGGCGACGAGACTAGCGGCATCCGGCCGGCCAAGAGCTTCATTGCAGCGGCCTGGGCAGTGGCAGTGGCCGACGTATCGATGAGCCTCGACAACGTGCTGGCCGTTGCCGGCGCGGCGCGCGAGCATCCCGGGATCATGGTGATCGGCCTGATCCTGTCGGTCGCGCTGATGGGCCTCGCGGCCAACGTGATCGCCAAATATATCGAACGCTATCGGTGGATCGCCTGGGTCGGCCTGGTCATCATCGTCTATGTCGCTGGCAAGATGATCCTGGAAGGCTGGCACGATCTCCAGCCGTTCCTTGGTACGCTCGGCTAGAGAGAGACCTTCTACCTGTTCCCCGGCGAAGGCCGGGGCCCAGTCGCGGCACATGCGATAACGGGCGTCACGCCCGCAACCACAGCCGCGACTGGGACCCCCGCACCCGGCGATCAGATCACCCGAGATGCTCGGCAAAGAACGCCGCCGTCCGTCCGTCCGCTAACTCGGCTGACGCAGGCGAACGCCGTGACCCGATCTCGGTCGCGAAACCGTGATCCTCGCCCGGATAGTCGTAGAGCGTCACCTTGGGATGATCGTCCAGGCCGGCATGCATGCGCGCCTGGGCATCCTTGTCGACGAAGTGATCCTCGACCGGCACGTGTAGCAGCACGGGCTTGGCGATGGCGTGCTTCTCGCCCAACAGGCCGTCGATCCCGACACCGTAATAGCCGACGCTCGCATCCACATCGGTGCGTGTCGCGGTCATGAATGCGAGCCGGCCGCCCAAGCAATAGCCGACCGCGCCGACCTTCCCGCCGCCGATCTCTGCCCGGGCCGCGCGGATCGTTGCTTCGATATCCGCGATACCTAGGTCCTGGTCGAACGTGCCGAACAGGTCGAGCCCACGCTGCATCTGCTCGGGCACGTCGGGATCGAGTTCGATCCCGGGCGCGGTACGCCAGAACAGATCGGGCGCGATCGCCAAATAGCCTGCCGTCGCCAGCGCATCGCACTTACCGCGGATGCCGGCATTGATGCCGAACACTTCCTGGATGACGATGATCGCCGCCTTCGGCTGCCCCTCAGGTCGCGCGACATAGGCGCTAAAACTGCCATCATGGTCGAGCGTGTCGATCGTCATCGTCATAGGAGAGTCCTTCCGGAATGGAGCCGCTCATGGTCGAGCAGCCAGGGTTTGGTGGCAGGGCCTCCCCCCGCCGAATAAGCGCCCAGCGTCCCCTTGCCATCGAGCACGCGGCGACACGGCACGATGATCGGTAACGGGTTGCGGGCACAGGCTTGGCCGATCGCCCGCGCGCTCGACGCGATGGTCTGCGCAAGCTGGCCATAGCCGATCGTCTCGCCATAAGGCAGTGCGATCATCGCGGTGCGGAGAACAGCGCCTCTTTCCGTCGCTGCCGGGGCAAGGGGCAGATCGAATGTGAACAGCGTACCGGCGAACCAGGCGCGTAGCTGTGTCGCCGCGTCGGCGACCGCACCGCCGTTCGGCTGCCGCTCTGCGGTGATGTACGACAGGATGGTGATCGCGATGACATGCTCGGCGGTGCCGCTCACCTGCACCATGCCGATGGGCGTTGCGATCAGGGCGGTGTCGCGCGCATACATGGGGCAGATGATTATGCCGCGCACGGCGCCGGCTCAAGCGGAGAAGATCGATGAAGTTCAATGTCGAGGTCGATTGCACCCCGGAGGAAGCACGCCGCATGATGGGCCTGCCCGACCTGACCCCCGTGCACGAGAAGTACATCGCCTCGCTGACCGGCGCTTTGGACGGCGTCGTCCAGCCGGAGATGGTGGAAGGCATGATGCGCAGCTGGGCCCCGATGAGCGATGCCGGGCTGAGCTTCTGGCGCCAGATGCTCGAGACTTCCGGTAAGTCGACCGGCTGAACCATGGATACGATCTTCGCGGTGTCGAGCGGCGCTCCGCCTGCCGCCATCGCCGTTTTGCGCATCAGCGGCCCACGCGCTTGCGCAGCCGCGAGCCTGTTGTGCGGCGCGCTTCCCCCACCCCGCCGCGCCTCGCTACGCCGTCTCGTTGATCCTAGCAGCGCTGGGCCCTTGGACAATGCACTGGTCATCGTGTTCCCCGGGCCGAGGACGGCCACGGGAGAGGATCTGGTCGAACTCCACCTCCATGGGGGACGAGCGGTGGTTGCCGCAGTGGAGGCGTCGCTCGGCGCGATCGACGGATTGCGTCGAGCCGAGCCTGGCGAGTTCACGCGGCGTGCCCTGCAGGCGGGGATCATCGATCTGAGCGAGGCAGAAGGCTTGGGCGACTTGCTTGCGGCTGAGACAGAGACGCAACGGCGCGCAGCGTTGACCGCGGCCGAAGGGGGCATTCGTCGGCGCGTAGAGGCTTGGCTGACCCGCCTGTTGACGATTGCAGCACAGGTGGAGGCACAACTCGATTTTTCCGACGAGGACGACGTTCCCGAGGAGGATGAAAGCGCTATTGCCGATGCCTGTCGCCAGCTCGCAGGCGAGATGACGACGATCCTTGCCAAGCCGCCGGTCGAGCGGTTGAAGGATGGCATTCGCATCGTGCTCGCCGGACCTCCGAATAGCGGCAAATCAACCTTGATCAACGCGCTGGCAGAGCGCGACGCCGCGATTGTTTCTTCAATTGCCGGAACGACACGCGACAGGATCGATGTGCCCGTTCGTCGCAACGGCATCGCTTACTTACTGACGGACACAGCCGGCCTGGCGGAAGCGACCGATGATCCGATCGAAGCTCAGGGTATCGAGCGCGCACGTTTGGCCATTGAGGCAGCCGATGTGGTGTTGTGGCTTGGCGACAGCGATGCTCCTCCCGGCGCGATCTGGCTGCGTGCCCGCGCTGACGAAATTGGCCGGACCGAAACGGGAGCAGAATTCTCGATTTCTGTGCACAGGGCATTGGGATTGGATGCGCTCTGGAGCGAGATCGAACGTCGCGCCGCGGGTCTGCTGCCGGTTTTGGATGATGTTGCCCTCAATGCTCGACAGCGTGATCTGCTCTCTACGTGCACCAACGAACTTTTACTTGCCGCGCGAGCTATCGATTTATTGATGACCGCCGAACACCTGCGTCAGGCCCGGAACGCGCTCGACGCGATTACGGGGCGTGGCGATACTGAGCGCATGCTTGACGCGCTGTTCGGCGCGTTTTGCATCGGTAAGTAGCGTTCCACGTGGAACACTCTTTGACAGACCATGCGGTGAGGCATAGCGCCGTCCGCATGAACTTCGACGTTATCGTCATCGGCGGCGGCCATGCGGGGACCGAAGCTGCCGCCGCGGCAGCCAGGCGGGGCGCCAAGACCGCGCTGATAAGCTTCGACCCTGCGAAGATTGGCGCGATGTCCTGCAACCCGGCGATCGGCGGGCTTGGTAAAGGCCATTTGGTGCGCGAGATCGATGCATTCGATGGCTTGATCGCGCGGGCTACGGATGATGCGGGCATCCACTATCGCATGCTCAACCGCAGCAAGGGCAGCGCGGTTCAGGGTCCTCGTGTGCAGGCGGACCGACGGCTTTATGCGGCTGCAATCCAGCGCATGCTACATGCACAGCCTAGCCTCACCATTGTCGGTGGCGAGGCAGCCTCGCTTATCCTGAACGACAGCACAGTCGCGGGCGTGATCCTAGCGGATGGTAGATCGATCAGCGCTCCCGCCGTGGTGCTCGCGACGGGCACCTTTCTCGGCGCGCGTATGTTCCGGGGCGAGGAACGGCTGACGGGAGGACGCATCGGCGAAGCTGCCGCGAGCCGCCTTGCCGTGCAGTTGCGCGACGCACGCTTGCCGATGGCACGTCTGAAGACGGGCACCCCGCCGCGCTTGGACGGTCGGACGATCGACTGGGCCGCGCTACCCGAACAGCATAGCGACGACGAGCAATGGACGATGTCGCCATTGTCGCCCGGCCGAATCCAGCCGCAATTGTTCTGCGCAATCACCCGTACCACGCAACACACGCACGACATCATTCGGGCGAGCCTGGATCGATCGCCCTTGTTCAGCGGCGCGATCGACGGGACTGGCCCGCGATACTGCCCGTCGATCGAGGACAAGATCCACCGCTTCGGTGATCGTGACGGGCATCAGATCTTCCTTGAACCGGAAGGTCTGGACGATGTCGCGATCTATCCGAACGGCATCTCCACATCTCTGCCGAGCGACGTGCAGGCGGCAATGATACGCTCGATCCCTGGCTTGGAGCGCACGAAGATCATCGTGCCCGGTTACGCGGTGGAATATGACTATATTGACCCGCGCGCCTTGGCCCCGACATTGGAGGTGCGCGCGTTGGGCGGCTTGTTCTGCGCCGGTCAGATCAACGGTACGACCGGCTATGAAGAGGCGGCGGGCCAGGGCCTCGTCGCCGGGATCAATGCCGCAGCCCACGCACTGCAGCTCGATCCGCTACTGCTCGATCGATCGAGCAGCTATCTCGGTGTGATGATCGACGATCTCGTTCTGCAAGGGGTGACCGAGCCTTACCGCATGCTGACAGCGCGCGCGGAATATCGCTTGCGGCTGCGCGCTGACAATGCCGAGACCCGGCTGGGGGAAACCGCTGCGGCGCTTGGCGTTTTGGGGAATGACCGCAGACGGCACCAAGCATCACGCCAGGCCGATCTCTTCAAAATAGCTGGGCGATTGAACCAGCCGGTCAGTGCTGCAGAATTGATTCGCAACGGTGCGACTGAGATCGCTGGCGAGAAAAGGTCCGCAGCGGCATGGTTGCGCCTGCCCGGCGTAACGGTGATGCATGTCGCCCCGTCGCTCCTGGGCGCGTTCGATGCTGCGTTGATCGCCGAGGCAGTCGAAGACGCACGCTATGCGCCCTATATCGAGCGGCAGTCGGACGAAGTAGCACGGCTGCGCAACAATGATGCCGTCGTCCTGCCGCTCAACTTGGACTTTGCGACGATCCCAGGACTATCCAGCGAAATGGTAGAGCGATTATCGATGGCCAGCCCGACGACTCTCGGCGCGGCGGGTCGTATTCGCGGCATCACCCCTGCCGCACTGACGGCGATCCTGCTGCACGCCAAGCGACGTGCGGCATGACCGAGGATGACGCTCGCGACTGGATCGAGCAACGATATGGCGCGGCCGCGCTCGCGCGGTTGCGTCTCTTTGCCGACATGGTGGTCGAGGAGTCCGGCAACCAGAACCTTATTGCCGCCTCGACGATCGATCATCTGTGGGTCAGGCATATGCTCGATTCTGCGCAGCTGGTGCCGCTTGCGGCCGCCGCATCGGCAGGAACCTGGCTGGACATTGGAACCGGCGCAGGGTTTCCGGGGATCGTGACGGCGCTCTTGTCGGGAACTGAGACGCGTCTGATTGAACCACGCCGTCGGCGTGCGGCCTTCCTGGACCATGTTGTGGAGCGTCTGGGGTTACAGCATCAGATCAGCGTCGCCGCCATAAAGGTCGAGGCCGAGGTGTTGAAGGCGAGTGTCATCTCGGCGCGGGCAGTGTCACAGATCGACGCCCTGCTTAATTCCGCGCGGCATTGCGCCTCCAAAGAGACCATCTGGCTCCTGCCGAAAGGCAAGACCGCGCGAGAAGAGGTAGCGCAAGCGCAGCGTTCATGGCATGGAGTGTTCCACGTGGAACAAAGTGCTACGGACCCAGAATCTCTCATCGTAATCGCCAGCAAGGTGTCTCGTCGATGAATGTCATTGCGGTGGCGAATCAAAAAGGTGGCGTTGGCAAGACCACCACCGCGATCAATGTGGGGACGGCGCTTGCCGCCACGGGGCTCAATGTATTG
This sequence comes from Sphingomonas endolithica, assembly GCF_025231525.1. Lineage (NCBI taxonomy): Bacteria > Pseudomonadati > Pseudomonadota > Alphaproteobacteria > Sphingomonadales > Sphingomonadaceae > Sphingomonas > Sphingomonas endolithica. The sequence continues at coordinate 2,824,616 of NZ_CP103057.1, read as the reverse complement.
ATCATTGATCTCGACCCTCAAGGTAACGCGTCGACCGGCCTTGGCATTAATCGCGCCAGCCGCGGCAAGTCGACTTACGATATCCTGCTTGGCGAGATGCCTGTTACCGATGCGGCACTCGCGACCTGCGTGCCCAAGCTCGACATCGTACCTGCCAATTCGGATCTGTCCGGGGCCGAGATAGAGTTGGTCGAATATGAGGAGCGGACGCACCGCTTGAGCCGTGCGCTTGCCCGGTGCGAAAGCCGCTGGGACGTGGTGCTGATCGATTGCCCGCCATCGTTGGGGCTGTTGACGCTCAACGCGATGGTCGCCGCCAATTCTCTGCTCGTACCGCTGCAGTGCGAGTTTTTCGCGTTGGAAGGCCTGAGCCAGTTGCTCGGCACGGTCGAGCGCATCCGCGAGCGCTTCAATCCCGGCCTGTCGATCCTGGGCGTTGCCTTGACGATGTACGATCGCCGCAACCGGCTGACGGACCAGGTGTCGAACGATGTCCGCGCCGTGTTGGGCCGTGTGGTGTTCGACACTGTCATCCCGCGCAACGTCCGCCTTTCCGAAGCGCCGAGCCACGGATTGCCCGCGTTGATCTACGATCATCGCTGCTCGGGATCGGAAGCGTATATGGCACTGGCCCGTGAACTCATTCCGCGCCTGCCCAAGAGCGCCGACGCTGCGAAGGCCGCATGACCGACTCCCCTGCACCAGACAATGCCACGCCGATGCGTGCGAAGCCTCGATCTGGACTTGGTCGTGGGCTGAACGCGTTGCTTGGTGATATCGCGCGCGAAGAGCCGATCGGACAGAGCGAGTCGCTGTCTCCAGGACTGCGGACCTTGCCGGTGGGATCGATCAGCCCGCATCCCAATCAGCCGCGGCGACATTTCGACGAAGCGGCGCTGGAGGAACTCGCCACCTCGATCGCGGCGCGCGGGCTGATCCAGCCGATCGTCGTACGCCCGCACGGCAAGGGGTATCAGATCGTCGCCGGGGAGCGTCGCTGGCGCGCCGCGCAGCGCGCCCGGTTGCACGAGGTGCCGGTCATCGTCCGCGATTTCGACGATGCCGCGACGATGGAAGTCGCGCTGGTCGAGAACATCCAGCGCCAGGATCTCAACGCGATCGAAGAGGCGGAGGCGTATCATCGCCTGATCGACGATTACGGTCATACCCAGGAAGCGCTGGGCAAGCTGGTACACAAGTCGCGGAGCCATATCGCCAACCTGTTGCGTCTGTTGGAACTGCCACAGCCGGTGCAGGAGCGCGTCGTCACCGGTGATCTCACCATGGGCCATGCCCGTGCGCTGATCGGTGTTGCCGATGTCGAGGGGCTGGTCGATCAGGTCATCGCCAAGGGCTTGTCGGTGCGCGAGACCGAGCGGCTCGCGCGCGGCGCCAAGCCGGAGCCGCGCGGGCGATCGGCGGGTGATGGTGGGCGCGACGCAGATCTCGCGGCGCTCGAACATCAATTGGGTGACCTGCTCGGCCTGCAGGTGCGCATCGCTTATGGGGCCAAGGGCGGGTCGCTCACGCTCAACTATGCGACGCTCGACCAATTAGACATGCTTTGTCAAAGACTTAGCGGAGAGCAGATTTAACGGCTCGTTAGAGGCGCCAGCGCTTGCGATGCGCGATGTTGATCGCTTTCCACGGCGCGATGCTATGTTCCCCCTCGCGCTCCCACCTGACCCGAAATTGCGGCGGGAGCGGGAGCCAACGGCCACCCTGTTGCCGGAATAGCTCCGCCCCACAACTGTTGCAGCGTGTGAAGTGCAGCCCGGCGTTGAACACGCCGGGTTCCTCTGGGGCATGGCCCGTCATCTTGCATCGAATCGCCATCACGGCCTCCCCTGCCCTCTTATCGTCCAATAGGCGTTAAGTCAGGCTGAAGGCACGCGGCGCTTGCGCCAGCTGCTACCATCATCGGCATGTCAGCGCTGCCGTGCCGCCTGCCGTGCGATGGCCAGCATCGCCGCCTCGGCCAGCACACTGCCTGCGGTGGCGGCGCCCATCATCGCGCGCTCGGCTTCGCGCACGCGGTCGATCGCAATGGTCAGCATGGGGCTTTGCCAATGTCGGAGTGCCCGCGCGGTGATCGCTTTCTCGCGGAAGAAGATGCCATCGGTGACATGCGCGACCCCTGCCCCGCCATCCAATTGCGCGCGCAGCTCGGCCAGCGTCATCAAGCGCCGCGCGAGCTGCCGCAGCACCGGGATCGGCGATACGCCGGCTTCGTTCAGCCGTGCGAGCTCCGCCCCGAGCACGTCGGGCTTACCGTCGATCGCCGCATCGATCGCGCGGCTCATCTCGGCATCGCCGATGTCCGCGCCGATCGCGTCCAGCGCGGCATCGTCGATCTCGCGTGGCCGCTCGGCATCGGCATCGAGGAACAGCGCCAGTTTCTCCAGCTCGCGAGTCATAATCGCGCGGTCGCCGCCAGTGGCGAGCGCCAGCCGCGTCGCGGTGTCTCCGGTCGTGCTCATGCCGAACTCGCGCGCGATGGTCGAGACGAGTTTGTCCGCGTCCGCGCCCTCAGGCATGTAGAACGCGCAGACCATTGCCGCCCGTGCCACGGTGGCGAGCTTGACCAGCTTGGCGCTGCTCTTGAGCGATGGTGCAATCGCCACGACCGGGTTTCCGGCGCGTTCGGTCGCCAGCAGGAGGGTGAATGCCTCCAGGCATTCCTCGCCTGCGCCCGAAATGCGGATATGCCGCGCGCCGCCGAACAGCGATAACGAAGCCGCTTCGTCGGCAAGCCGGCCGGGATTGCTCTTGAGCAAGGCGGGCTCGAGGTCGACGCGCTCGGCGTCCGGCCCCATCTTGCGCGCCAGCCTCGTCGCCAGGTCCTGAGCGCCTGCCTCATCGGGCCCATGCAGCAGGAACAGGCGGATCGACGGGTCGGCGGCATCGATCGCCGCGCGGATCTGGTTTGTGTTGGCCTTCACGCCGTCATTGCGGCGCGGGTGCGGCAGCCGTGGATTGCGGCTGCGTCCGCTGCGCATAAAGCGCGACGCGTGCCACGATCTGATCGGCGACGATCCCCGCCAGCCGTTCAAGCGCGGTATTCTCCGCCGCTATGGTGGCATATTCCGATCCGACCACGTCGATACCGGCATCGGAGCCGGCGGTCGCGTCCAGCAGGACCGATCCATTGGCGAGATCGATAAGCTGATAGCGTGCGCGCAGCGTGCGCCGTTCGCGCGCGATACTGTTGTCGCGCCGTACGCCCAGGCCCGTGATATCGTCGTCCAGCCGTACTTCCAGGCGATAGGCGGGGGCGGTCTTGCCCGCTGACAGACGGTCGTTCAGCGCATTGGCCATCAGCCAGCCGGACTTGCCCTGGATCGGCGCGACTTCGATCCGCGTCAGCGTGGTCGCCACGGCGCCTGATCCGCCGCCGCTGTACAGCGGATGCAGGCCGCAGCCCGATAGCGTGAGGGTCAGGAGGGCGAGACTGAGGATGCGCTTCATGCGACGAGGTTTACCAGACGATCGGGTACCACGACGATCTTTTTCGGCATTGCGCCATCCAGCACGCGCTGCACGTTGACATTGGCGAGCGCCAGCGCCTCCATCGCATCCTTGGGCGTGCCCTTGGCGACCTTCACTGTGTCGCGCAGCTTGCCGTTCACTTGCAGCGCGATCGTCACTTCGTCCTCGACCAGCAACGCCGGATCGACCTCGGGCCAGGGCGCATCGGCGATCAGGCCGTCATTACCGGCCAAGGACCAGGCCTCCTCCGCCAGATGCGGCGCCATCGGTGCCACCAGCCGCATCAAGGTGGCGATGGCCGTGTCGCGCGATGCCGAGGGCTTGGCCTTCTCGATATCGTTGACCAGCGCGTACAATTTGGCGACCGCCTTGTTGAAGCCGAGCGCTTCGATGTCGAGCGCAATGCCGGCGATCGTCTGGTGCAGCTTGCGATCCAGCGCCGCATCCCTGCCCGATCCGTCGGATCGTTCGCCGTCGAACAGCCGCCACAGCCGCTGAATGAACCGCCAGCAACCCTCGATGCCGCTCTCGCTCCACGGCAGATCGCGCTCGGGCGGCGAATCCGACAGCATGAACCAGCGCACCGCGTCTGCGCCATATTGATCGACGATCGGTTCAGGATCGACGGTGTTCTTCTTGGACTTGGACATCTTCTCGACGCGCCCGACGGTGACGGCATCACCCGTTGCGCGGTCGAACACACCATCATCGCGGCGCTCGATATCGTCCGGCGCCAGCCACAACGGCTTGGCGATCACGTCCACGCCGTCGGTACCCAGCGTCTCCACCGTCCGGCTATACGTCTCGTGCGTCACCATGCCTTGCGTGAACAGCCCGGCGAACGGTTCCGCCACATCGAGATGGCCGATGTGCTTCAGCGCGCGGGTCCAGAAACGCGCATAGAGCAGGTGCAGGATCGCGTGCTCGACCCCGCCGATATATTGCCCAACCGGCAGCCACTTCTCGGCCACGGCGCGGTCGAACGGCCTGTCCTTGGGCTGGCTGGCGAAGCGGATGAAGTACCAGGACGAATCGACGAACGTGTCGAGCGTGTCGGTCTCGCGCCGCCCCGCGCCGCCGCAGGACGGGCAATCGACCTGATTCCAGCCGGTATGACGATCGAGCGGATTGCCCGGCACGTCGAAGCTGACATCCTCCGGCAACACCACCGGCAGCTGTTCGCGCGGCACCGGTACTGCACCGCATTTGTCGCAATGGATGATCGGGATCGGCGTGCCCCAGTAACGCTGGCGGCTGACGCCCCAGTCGCGCAAGCGGAACACGGTCGAGCCCTTGCCCCAGCCATCGCTCTCGGCGCGTTCGATGACGATGCGCTTGGCATCCTCGATGTCCATGCCATCCAGGAAGTGCGAATTCACCAAGGTCCCCGGCCCGGTCCACGCCTCGTTGCCGACGAATACCGGATCCTCGATCGGGCCGTCCGAAACCACGCGCTTGACCGGCAGGCGGTATTTGCGCGCGAAGTCCAGATCGCGCTGATCGTGCGCCGGCACGCCGAACACGGCGCCGGTGCCATATTCCATCAGCACGAAGTTCGCGATGTAGACCGGCAATTGCCACGTCGGATCCAGCGGATGCGTCGCGGTGATGCCAGTCGCGAAGCCGAGCTTCTCCTGCGTTTCGAGCTCGGCCGCAGTCGTTCCGCCGCGCTTGCACAAATCGATGAATGCGGCGGCCTCGGCGTTGGTCTCGGCCAGCTTGCGCGCAATCGGGTGATCGGCGGCGACGGCGACGAAGCTCGAGCCGAACATCGTGTCCGGCCGCGTGGTGAAGACGTCGACCTTTTCGCCATCCGACAGCTTGAACGAGAAGGTCAGCCCCTGGCTGCGCCCGATCCAGTTGCCCTGCATCAGCTTGACCTTGTCCGGCCACTGATCGAGCGCGTCCAGGCCGTCGAGCAGCTCGTCGGCGAAATCGGTGATCTTCAGGAACCACTGGCTGAGCTTGCGCCGCTCGACCAGCGCCCCCGAACGCCAGCCGCGGCCGTCGATCACCTGCTCGTTGGCCAATACGGTCATGTCGACCGGATCCCAATTGACCGCCGATTCCTTGCGGTAGACGAGCCCGGCCTTGAACAGATCGAGGAACAAGGCCTGTTCGTGGCCGTAATAATCCGGCTCGCACGTCGCCAGTTCGCGCGTCCAATCGAGCGCGAAACCGAGCCGCTTCAACTGCGCCTTCATCGTCGCGATATTGGCGCGGGTCCAGCGGCCGGGATGGACGCCCTTTTCCATCGCGGCATTCTCGGCCGGCATGCCGAACGCATCCCAGCCCATGGGATGGAGCACTTCATGCCCGATCATGCGGCGATAGCGCGCCAGCACGTCGCCCATCGTGTAGTTGCGCACATGGCCCATGTGGATCCGCCCCGACGGGTACGGAAACATCTCGAGCACATACGAACGGGGCTTGGGGCTGTCGTCACGCGCGGCGAAGGTGGAGCGTTGATCCCACACCCCCTGCCACGCCGCGTCCGCCTTCAGCGCATTGAAGCGCGACGCCATATCTTTGGTCTTTCTCTTATCCGGCAACAGAGGCGCGGCGCAGATCGCGGGCGCGCGTCAGGATCGCATCTTCGAGTTTCTGGACGGTCGCGGCCTTGACCGGTGCGGCAACCCACTGCCCGCCTTGGTTCACTTCACGCAGCGCCGCGACGCGCAGGCCATCGGCGCGCAGATCCTGATCCAGGATCGTCACCGTCACCTTGACGCGCTCGGTCGGCACGGCCGGGTTGATGTACCAATCGGTCACGATCACGCCGCCGTTCGAATCGGTCTGCAGCAGCGGCATGAAGCTCAACGTGTCCAGGCTGGCGCGCCAGAGATACGAATTCACACCGATGGTGGTGACGCGCGATGCCGCGAGATCGGCGCTCGGCCGTTCCCTGCCGCCACATGCCGTCAGGGCAAGCGGCAACGCGAACAGGGCAAGCATGGGGGCCGGAAGGCGGATCATCGGCGGTTTCCTGCGGGTAAGGGCAACATGTAGCGGCATCTATAGATGGTCTCGCGTCCGCCGCAAGCACGGCGGTTTCGCAAGGCCCTGTGGGCGGATTACAACACTCTGGCGTAAACTGCTTTCTGATGGTGGTGACGGCGGACCAAATCGTGATAGACGCGTTTTGGAGCAGCGGCAGGAATTTGCCGGTCAAGGGGTGTCGAAGTGGTTGTGGGTCGCGCGATGGCGGGAATGGTAGTGGGAGCGCTCGTCGCTGCCGGTATCGCCGTGGCGCCTGCGATCGGCGCCCCCGACATCACTAACCGCCCGGAAAAGCGCGTTTTTACGCCGCGTGCGATCGGATCGTTCACCCCGGCCTCGGCCGATCCGCGGCTCGCTGCGGTGTTCGCGCGGGGCGGACTCGATTCGAGCGGCTTCCGCTTCACACCGTCCGAATCGCGCCGTACCGGCACCAGGGCCGTGACCGTCGCGGTCCGTGCCCGTTCGACTCGCACCGCATTGAGCGAGCGTATCTCCACCGCGCCATCGGCGCTGAGCCTCGCGCCGATTGCTTATAATCTGGGTGTCGCGGTCGGCTGGAAGCGGTTCGCTTTGTCGAGCGACATGGCGCGGGTCGATCTTGCCGGTCTACCGGGCAGCCGCGAGACGGTCGATCTCGGCCTCAGCTATGCCGGCAAGCGCTTTAGCGGCCAGGTGAAGGCGACCGCCGACCGCCCGCTCGCGGGCACGCCCAAATTGGTCGAGGATGCACCGGCCTATGCGCTGGACGTCGGCGGCTCCTATTCGTTGACGCGCAACTTCGACGTGACCGCCGGCGTGCGCTACAAGAGCGAGCGTGACCGGTTGGAGCGGCTGAAGGACGATCGTCTCGACAGCCAGGCCGTTTATATCGGCACTGCCTTCCGCTTCTGATCGCGCGTCGGGCGCCAGGCATCGATCGCCGCCCAGCCGTAAAATCCCAGATTCGCCAGTCGCCGGTGTCGGCGTGCCTGCATGCCGCCCAGCGCGACGGCCGGCACATCCAGTCCCTGCATGATGGCAGCCGCACGTAGCGGGCCCAGCGGCTTCTTGCCGGGATGCGAGCGGGTGGCGAACACTGGCGATACCAGCAGCAGGTCGGCCCCTGCCCTGCGGCCGGCAAGCGCCTCGCTCCGGGTATGCGCCGGCCAGGTGCGAATGGCGCTGCCGTGCAATCGCGCGGCGCCGTGCACGCCGTCTTCCCCCGGCATCCTGGTCTTGCCGGCGCGGATGAGCACCAGCCGCCGGCGCCGGGCGATCGCGGCGATCGCGGCAAACAGCGCCCGGCGCTCTGCCGGGGGCGTGGCATAGTGCCGGAAGATGATACCGGCGCCCGCCGGCAAGGCCTCCAGCATCGCGAACAATTCGGTGCCGACGCGTTCGTCGGTCATCAGCCACAATCGCGGCAGCGTCTTGGGCGGGGCAGGGTGGCGGGGGCGCACACCGCACCCTATAGCGGCGGCGATGTCATCATACGATCCCACCACCGCCCTCGCCGCCGTGCGTCAGCAGATCCAGCATGCCGCCGGCCTTGCCCGCCGCAAGGCTGAGGACGTGACCCTGATCGCGGTTTCCAAAACGCAGGATGCCACCGCGATCCAGCCCTTGCTGGAGGTCGGGCAGCGCCATTTCGGTGAGAATCGCGTGCAGGAGGCGGCGGGCAAGTGGCCGGCGTTGGCCAAAGCCTATCCCGGCGTCGTGCTCCACCTGATCGGGCAGCTGCAATCCAACAAGGCGGAGGAAGCCGTCGCCTTGTTCGATTCGATTCATTCGGTCGATCGTCCCTCGCTGGTGACGGCACTGGGCAAGGCGATGGACCGGCTCGACAAGCGTCCCGATTGCTTCGTGCAGGTCAATATCGGCGATGAACCGCAAAAGGGCGGCTGCCCGATCGCGGAACTGCCGGCATTGATCACCCTGGCGCACGAGGTGGGCTTGCCCGTCGCCGGCCTGATGGCGATTCCGCCGGCGGACCTCGAGCCCGCCCCCTATTTCGCGCTGCTCGCCGCGATGGCGCGTGACCACGGCCTGGCCGGGCTCAGCATGGGCATGTCGAGCGATGTCGAAACCGCGGTGACCATTGGGGCCACGCATGTCCGGGTCGGCACCGCTTTGTTCGGAGCACGCGCATGACCGCCGCCACCGCCAACCTTTATGCCGCGATCATCTTCGATTTCGACGGCGTGCTGCTGGAGAGCGAATTCGCCGGCAACATGCAGATTGCCGATTATCTGACGCGTATCGGGCACCCGACCAGCGCCGAACAGTCGATGGCCAATTTCATGGGCCTGTCCGGCGCCGATTTCCTGGGCGCGATCGAGCGCTGGATCGGGCGTACCGTGCCCGATGACTTCCATGCCGAGCGCGAGGCCGAGAACGAACGGGTGTTGCGCGATGGGATCGGTGCCGTCGCCGGTGCGATCGACTTCGTGCGTGCGCTGCCCGCCGCCCTGCCCCGCGCGATCGCCTCGTCGAGCTCGACGCACTGGATTCGCACGCACCTCGATCACCTTGGCTTGCGCGATGCGTTCGAGCCGATGATCTTCAGTGGCAAGGAACATGTCGCGCGCGGCAAGCCGGCGCCCGATCTGTATTGGCACGCGGCCCAGGTTCTGGGCGTGCCGATCGCCGAGTGCGTCATCCTGGAGGATTCGGTCGTCGGTGCGACGGCTGCCGTCGCTTCGGGGGCGACGGTGATCGGCCTGTGCGCCGGCACGCATTGCGCGCCCGACCACGCCGATCGCCTGCGTGCCGTCGGGGTCACGCACATCGCGCACGACTTCGATGACGTTGCTCGGCTGATCGCCTAGCGTCGCCGCAGCAGATCGCGCGCTCGCGCGCCGAGTCCGGCGACGAAGTCGTACGGCAAGGCTGCGCCCTCGCGCGCGCGCATCCGCCACCACGCCGCCGTGCGGACATCGTCGCGGTAGAACATCACTGGCCGTGCACGAATGCCGTAGAAGGCGAACAGCATCATCGTCCGCGCCTGATGATAGCGGTCGGTGCAACTGATGCACTGATCATAGCCTCCGGCGCGGAAATAGGCGGCAGCGGCACGGACTGACGTCAAGGTGTCCACACTCTCCTCGTCGAGATGCAACCGTGCGGGGTCGACGGTCTTGGCGAGGATTTCGGCCATCACCGACGCTTCTGACGGTCCCACGCGGCCGGCGGCACCCGAACAGAACAGATCGGCGTTGGGGAAGCGGGCGGCCGCACCCGCGGCATAATCGATCCGCCGCCGCAATGTCGGGCTTGGCCGGCCATCCGCGCGGACGGGGGCGCCGAACACGACGATCAACTGGCGCGACGGTTTTGCGCGCTTGCTCACCGGCAGGTCACAGCTGATGGCCGGTGCGGTCGCGTTTGGTCGCCAGATAGCGCTCATTATGCGGGTTGGCGGGTAGGAAATGCGGCACGCGCTCGACCACCGACACACCCGCACCTTCGAGCTGCGCGACTTTTTCGGGATTGTTGGTCAGCAAGCGCACTTCGCGTTGCCCGAGCAGCTCGAGCATCCGCGCGGCAACCCGGAAGTTGCGCGAGTCGACCGCAAAGCCCAGCCGGGTATTGGCGTCGACCGTATCGAACCCCTGATCCTGCAGCGCATAGGCGCGCAATTTGTTGATCAGCCCGATGCCGCGGCCCTCTTGCCGCAGATACAGCAGGATGCCCCAGCCGCTCGCGGTGATCGCAGCGATCGCGGCATCTAACTGCGGCCCGCAATCGCATTTCAGGCTGCCCAGTACATCGCCGGTTAGGCATTCGCTATGCAGCCGAACCAGCGGCGGCTGACCGTTGGGCGCGCCGATCAGCAGCGCAATATGTTCGCCTGGCATTTCGGGCGTGCGGAACGCGACGATCTCCGCCGTCTCCGCGCCGGCCACGGGCAGGCGCGCGCGGGTGGCGATGGCGAGGCGCGCGGCATCCTCATGCTGGGCGATGTCGTCGACCGTGATGCTCAGCGCGGCGGTGCCACCAGGGACCGCGAAGAATGCCGGTAGCACGCCGCCGATTCGCGCGAGGCGCAATGCGGCGGCCCCCGCCTCGCTCTCGGCCAGTGGGATGGCGCGGAAAGGTCCCTTGAGCGGCGTTTGGAGGTCCAATTGCGGGTCGGCCAGCGCCGTGGCGGTGGCGAAGTCGAGCCACGGCGCGCGCTCGACGAGGACCGGGGCATCGGGCACCGCCGCGGCGCGTTGATTGGCGAGCTTGAGCGTCAGCGCGCGGCCCGCCGACAACAAGACGGCTGCGGTTCCCGCCCGGTCGAATGCCGCCAGCCGGACCGGATCGGCGGTCTCGATCGGCAGCAGCGCCAACGTGCCGTCCGATCCGCTGATCGCCACCGGCCACCCACGGCGCAAGGCGTCGATCGCAAGCGCCGTCTGCTGCGCATCGCTCAACAGGCGAACTCGGTCATGATCGGCACATGATCGGAGGGTTTCAGCCAGCTGCGGCAGTCTTCGAACACGGTGTGCGCCTGCGCCGTCGCTGCCACGTCGGCGGTCGCCCACATATGGTCGAGCCGCCGCCCGCGGTCGTTGGCGGTGAAATCGGGCGAGCGGTAGCTCCACCAGGTGTGCAACCGCGCCGGCGAGGGATGGAAGTGCCGCCCGAGATCGACCCAGGAATTGGACGCCTTGAGCGCATTCAGCGCCGCCACCTCGATCGGCGTGTGACTGACGACGTTCAGCAATTGCTTGTGGCTCCACACATCGGCCTCGAGCGGTGCGATGTTAAAATCGCCGGTCAAGATCGTCGGGGTGGCAAGCTCGGCCGACCAGCGCGTCATGCGGTCGACGAAATCCAGCTTCTGCCCGAATTTCGCATTCACCTCGCGGTCGGGAACGTCGCCCCCCGCCGGCACATAGACGTTGTCGAGGCGCACGCCATTGGGCAGCCGCACGCCGACATGCCGTGCCTCCATGTTCGCCTGCCAGTCGTAGCGATCGTCCTCCACGATCGGCACGCGGCTGATGATCGCCACGCCGTGATGCATCTTCTGCCCGTGCAGGATGATCTGGTCGTAGCCGAGCGCGCGAAACGGCGCGGTCGGGAAGTCGCCGTCGACCACCTTGGTTTCTTGCAGGCATAGCACATGCGGCTGCACGTCGCGCAGGAAGCGTTCGACGATCTCGATGCGGAACCGCACCGAATTGATGTTCCAGGAAACGATCTTGAGCGTGTCCGCCATGGCGGAGCATGTAGCTACGCGATCCGGCCGGCGCCAGTGCACTGCTACATACTTGAAAAAGGAAAGGCCCCCGCTCCGGGGGCATGGAGCGAGGGCCGACCTAGCGTTCGTCACGCAGGCAGGATGGGGGCTGACAATTCGAGCAACAGGGGGGAAATCTCGAACCGCCCCTCATCCGCCAGGCATAATTAGGACAGTGAACCTGTCGCCAATATGAATGAAACGTTATTTCGGCCCGGATGCACGCCGTGGATCGTTCCAGCGGAACGTTCCGTCGCTAACAGGCGCGTTAAAGCGCTGATTGGTCAGCCGGATCGTCGTCCGGTTGTTCTGACTGTCCAGTGCGACCCAGCCCTGCAGCATCAGTCCACCCGGAGCCGACGTGCTACGCAGGAACACCAAGGTGATGCGGCCATATTCGGGATGCTTGGGGTCGTTCGCCTCGACCGAGATGATCCGGGGATCCACGCCGGGCACGACCTTGGCGAACCGAGTCATGTCACGCGATGGATCGAGCAGCACGGCCAGCGGCGAGTTGCCGATCGGCCAGCGCTGCACCTGCCGCACCGAATAGTCGATGAAGGTCAACGCCTTGCCGTCGCCGACGATCAGGATCGGCACGCCCTTTTCGTACTGGAAGCGGATCTTGCCCGGCTTCTTCAGCGTCAGCACGCCGGTCAGCACCTTGTTGGCGCGATCGGTCTGCGTGAAATTGGCCGTCATGCTCTGCACCGATTGCAGATGTTTCTGGACGAGGCCGAGCTCGCCCGGTGCGACTGCGGCGGGCGCCGCGGCGATCAGGGCAGGGGCGAGCGCCAGGGCGCTAAGTCGCAAATTCACGAAATTCTCCTCAGGGATGCCGGTCGTCTGACGTTCGCGCGTTGAACCCGCTCTGAACCAATAGAGCCTTTATGCGGCGCTTCGTCATCCCCGCGAAGGCGGGGATCCATTATCTCGAAGCTAGGCCGTAAAATCGAAGCGTCGGCCAATATGGATTCCCGCCTGCGCGGGAATGACGAAGTCGTGCGTGTGTGTGGAAGAATCTTCCGGGCGCTATAGCGGATTACCCTCGCGGTCGCGCAGCACTTCGCGGCGTCCGACATGGTCCGGGCGGCCGACGACGCCGTCTTTCTCCATGCGTTCGATCAACCGAGCGGCGGAATTGTAGCCGATGCGCAGTTGCCGCTGCAGCCAGGAGGTCGAGGCCTTCTGGCTTTCCACGACCAGCTGGATGGCGCTGCGATACTGCTGGTCCTCGGTCGAATCCTCGCCGGTCGGCGCGCCGTCCATGATGAAGCTCTCTTCGGGCTCCTCGGTGACCGACTGGATGTAATCGGGCTGGCCCTGCGCGCGCCAGTGATCGGCGACGGCGCGCACTTCGTCATCGCTGACGAACGGGCCGTGCACGCGCACCACGCCGCGGCCGCCGGGCATGTACAGCATATCGCCCTTGCCCAGCAGCTGTTCGGCGCCCTGTTCGCCCAGGATGGTGCGCGAATCGATCTTCGACGTGACGTGGAAGCTGATCCGCGTCGGCAGGTTCGCCTTGATCACGCCGGTGATGACGTCGACCGAGGGGCGCTGCGTCGCCATGATCAGGTGGATGCCCGCCGCGCGTGCCTTCTGCGCCAGGCGCTGGATGAGGAATTCGACTTCCTTGCCTGCGGTCATCATCAGATCGGCAAGCTCGTCGACGATCACCACGATCTGCGGCAGCGGCACGAAATCGAGCGTCTCTTCCTCGTAGATCGGTTGGCCGGTATCGGAATAGCCGCACTGCACCTTGCGCCCGAGCGGCTGGCCCTTGGCCTTGGCCGCACGCACCTTTTCGTTGAAGCTGGCAAGGCTGCGCACGCCGACCGAGGACATCTGACGATAGCGGTCCTCCATCTGCTCGACCGCCCATTTCAGCGCGCGTACCGCCTTGGCCGGATCGGTCACCACCGGCGACAGCAGATGCGGGATATCCTCGTACATGCTGAGTTCGAGCATCTTGGGATCGATCATGATCATGCGGCACTGATCCGGCGTCAGCCGATAGAGCAGCGACAGGATCATGCAGTTCAAGCCCACCGACTTGCCCGAGCCCGTCGTGCCCGCGACCAGCAGATGCGGCATCGGCGCTAGGTCGGCGATCACTGGATCGCCGGCGATGTTCTTGCCCAGTACCAGCGGCAGCGATGCCGCCTGATCCTCGAAGCTCTGCGATCCGATCAGTTCCTGCAAGCCGACCATTTCGCGCTTGGCATTGGGCAGTTCGATGCCGATCACCGTGCGCCCCGGGATTGTCGCCACGCGCGCCGAGATCGCCGACATGTTGCGCGCGATATCGTCGGCGAGCTGGATCACGCGGCTGGCCTTGATGCCGCTGGCGGGTTCGAGTTCGTACATCGTGACGACTGGGCCTGGCCGTACCTCGACGATCGATCCCTTGACGTGGAAATCGTCGAGCACCGATTCGAGCAACCGCGCATTACGCTCGAGCGCCGCCTTGTCGATCGGCCCGCCGGCGGACGGCGGGGCAGGGATCAGCAGCTCGATCGCCGGCAACCGATAATTATTGTCGCGCAGGTCGAGCCGTTCCTGCTTTGCCTTGGGCTTGGCGACCGAAGGGGCGAGCGTCCGATCGGCGATCACCGGGCCTGGGCGTTCGTCCGGGATCGCCACGGCGCGGGGCGCCGGCACCGCCTTGCGCGCTGGTTCCGGTTCCACGGTCACCGGCTCGCCGAACGGCGTTGTCGCCGGCACGACAGCGGCACCGCGAAATGCGGGCAGACGCGGCAGGCGCCGGCGGGACAGATCGATCTGCAGGCTGCGCGCCCACACGATCGCACCGATTATCGCCGCCAGCAGCCCCAGCCCGCGACCGGTCCACAGGATCGCCACCGGATCACCGATGAAATCCATCCCCCAGCGCAGGATATCGGTGATGCCGAGCCCGAGCACGCCACCCCAGCCGGCCGGCAGGGCGAGTACCGACGATCCCGACATGAAGGCGAGCGCCGTGCCGACCAGCACCGTGCCGATCGCCGCACCGCCCAGCATCCAGCCCCAGCGCCCGGTCGGTTCGTTACGCCATAGCCGCATCGCCATGACCGGCGCGACGGGCACGAGCAGCACCACGGCCGGGCCGAACAGCGTCAGCGCGAGATCGGCGAACCAGGCGCCGGGCAGCCCAAGCCAGTTCTCGGCCGGCCCGCGCGAGGCAGTGTTGAGCGACGGATCGCCGGAATGGTAGCTGGCGAGCGCGATCACCATGACAATGGTGGCGGTGAACAAAGCGAGCGCGGCGAGCAGCGCGCTGCTGCGGACCGCCCCTGCCTTCACCGTTTCGCGCCAAAGCGCAGGCCGAGCACGGCTCGCCATCTCAATTTGTCCCGTCTGTCCGCTATCTGTTCCGGATAATCGCCCTTGCGGCGGGTGCCGTCAAGGCAGCCGCATTGGCAGCGGCGCATGCGGCGGTTACGGTGCGTGGCATGGAACAGGCAGATGTCATCATTCTGGGCGGCGGCCTTGTCGGCAGCGCGCTCGCCGTGGCGCTCGATGCGCACAAGTTGAAGGCGATCGTCGTCGATATCGCCGATCCGCAAGTGATCCTGGCAGCGGGTTTCGATGGCCGCGCTTCGGCGATCGCCAGCGCGCCGTACCGGATGCTGAGTGCGATCGGCGTGATCGACCGGCTGGCGGGCAAGGGCTGCCCGATCGCGGGGATTCGGGTGAGCGATGGGCTGGAGCCCGGCGCGCTGGATTTCGCGCCATCGGCCGATGATGGCGCGCTCGGCCATATGTTCGAGAATCGGTTGCTGCGCGGCGCCTTGTACGAGGCCGCGGTGGCCGCCCCCAATATCGACCTGCGCATGAGCACGCGGGCCGTATCCGTTACCCGCGACGACCAGGGCGTGACCGCCGTGCTCGATTCGGGGGCGACGATCACCGCGCCGCTGCTGATCGCGGCGGAAGGGCGTAATTCGCCGACCCGCGACGCGGCCGGCATCCGCACCGCGCGCTGGCAATATGATCATGCTGCAATCGTCACCTCGCTGCACCATGAACATAGCCACGAGAACATTGCCTTCGAGATCTTCTACCCGCAGGGGCCGTTCGCGATCCTGCCGCTGAACGACGATGCCGAAGGGCATCGCTCGGCGATCGTCTGGTCGGTGTCGCGGGCCGAAGCGCCGGGCATGCTCAAACTGTCCGAGCGCGGTTTCCTGGCCGAGGCGGAGAAGAAGATGGGCGGGTTCCTCGGGCAACTCGGCCCATTGGGCGCGCGCTCCAGCTATCCGCTGGGCTTTCACCATGCGGCGCAGATCGTTTCCAACCGCCTCGCGCTGGTCGGCGATGCCGCGCACGGCATCCACCCGATCGCCGGGCAGGGCGTCAATGTCGGTTTCCGCGACGTGGCGACGTTGGTCGAGGTGCTGGTCGAGGGCAAGCGGCTCGGGCTCGATCTCGGCGATCCGGCACTGCTCGCGCGCTACCAGCGCTGGCGCAGTCTCGACACGCTGATGGTCTCGGTCGCCACCGACGGCCTGCAGCGGCTGTTCGGTATCCCCGGCAAGACCGCCAACGCCGCCCGCCGCCTCGGGCTATCGGCGGTGCAGCGCCTGCCGATGGTAAAAAACCGCTTCATGGCCGAGGCGCGCGGCGAAAGCGGCGAGGTACCCAAGCTGCTACAAGGGATGATGGTCTAGCCCCCGAGCGTCATCCTGACGAACGTCAGGATCCAGAGCCACAAGGGGCGGCCACCGTGACTTTGGATCCCGGGTCGAGCCCGGATGACAGCTCAGATCAGGCGGAACGTACTGACACTTACTGCAGCGTCACCGATTCATCACCGTCATGCCGGCCAAAGAACTGCATCAGCTGGATGATTAATTCGGCGCGATCCTCGATCCCTTCAGCCTCGAGCAGCGCCTGTTTCGCGGCCACGTCGAACGGCGCGATCTGGGCGATGCCGTTGACCAGCGCTTCGTCATCAAGCCGTGCGACCGATTCCCAATCCACCGCATAGCCCTGCGCATCGGCGAAGCGCCGCGATTCCATCTCCAGCGAGGATCGGCGCGACAGCGACAATGTGTCGTCCTCCGCGGCTGGCGGCAGGAATTCGGCTTCGACCTGGCGGAAGGCGGTACTGACATCCAGTTCGCGCAGTACCCGGAACAGCGACACGCCTTCCAGCACCAGATTGTAGCGCCCGTCCTCCATCGCCTCGAACTCGGCGATCCTGCCGACGCAGCCGATATCGAACAGCGCCGGTGCTTCGCCTGGCCCGACCGCATTGGGGCGCGGCTGGATCATGCCGATGCGGCGATCGCGCGCCATCGCGTCGCTCATCATCGCGCGGTAGCGCGGCTCGAAGATGTGCAGCGGCAGATGCATGCCGGGAAAGAGCAACGCGCCCGGCAGCGGGAAGACCGACAGGCGTACGGGTTTGCTCATCCGAACAGGATCGCCGACAATTTGCGCCGCTGTGCCGAGACCCAGGGGTCTTCCAGCCCGACGACCTCGAACAGCTTGAGCAATTGCGTGCGCGCGGCGCCCTCGTTCCATGCCCGGTCGGCGGCAATGATCGTCAGCAGCGATTCGGCCGCGGCATCACGGTCGCCCGCCGCCATCTGCCCGCCGGCCAGTTCAAAACGCTTGTCGTGATCCTCCGGATTCGCCGCTACCTCGGCGGCCAACCCCGACAGATCGTCCACCGGCTTGGCGTCGCGCGCCAGCTCCAGCGTAGCCTTGGCGCGTTCGATCTCCGGCAGTTTCGCCAGCGCCTCCGGCAGCGCAGCGATTGCCGCATCCGCCTCGTCAACGCGATTGGCCATGACCAGTGCCCGTAGCCGTCCCGACAGCACGGCCGGATGCTCAGGTGCGATCTCGACCAATTGGTCGAACACCGACAGCGCGCGTTCTGCATCGCCTTCTGCCAGCACCTGCTCGCCCATCGCGATCAGCGGTTCGAGCTCCGCTTCCAGATCGGCGGCTTCGCTCGGGATCGGCAGCTTGGCGAGGATCTGGTCGATCATCGTCTTCAGCTGCGATTCGGTCCGCGCCGAGGTCAGGTCGGCGACCAGCTGCCCCTGGAACATCGCATAGACGGTGGGGATCGACTTGATCTGGAATTGGCTCGCGATGAACTGGTTCTTGTCGGTATCGACTTTGGCCAGCACCACGCCCTTATCGGCATAGGCCGCCGCGACCTTCTCCAGCAACGGGGTCAGCGCCTTGCACGGCCCGCACCATTCGGCCCAGAAATCGATGATGACTAGCGCGTTCATCGACGGCTCGACGACGTCGCGGCGGAAGCTTTCCACCGCTTCGCGTTCCGCTGCACTCAATCCCAAGGTTGCCAAGGTCGAACTCCGTTTCTGGTGTGCGCCTTATGTGGGCGCTCGGGCCCGCAAGCCAACCCTTTTCGCACGACAGCGAAACAGGGGTTGCCGATCCGCGACACCACTGTTAGAGGCCGCCTCCTTACCCGCCCCCTCCGGTCACCGGCAGGGGCGTTAGGCGCCAGAGCGGGCGTAGCTCAGGGGTAGAGCACAACCTTGCCAAGGTTGGGGTCGAGGGTTCGAATCCCTTCGCCCGCTCCAGTTTCCGTAGTAAATACAAGCACTTAGAAACTGACCGCCGGGGCTGAGGGCAGCCGCGTGTGGTCTGGGGTAACACCGGGGTAACTCTGGGTGGTTTGCTAGTCGCATGAGCATCCTAGACAATGCCGACAGTGCGACTGCTCGCCATGCCATCGAATACTCTGAGTGTCTCGGCGGATTGATGTTCACATGATGCCTTCCGGCAGCCCCCAAGGTATTTCGGAGATCCGCGTTCGCTCTGTGCGGCTGGATCCGACTTTGGTAACAGCCCGTGGCGTTCCACAGCGCCGCATAGCTCCTCCGTCAGGGCACATTTTGTGAAGTGAGCTCGTCGGTGCTTGGCGCGACTGCGCCACTATCCTAGACGCAGGCTCGACAACTCGTTCGACGCTCTCACAACGGTGCGCGATTGGGGGCGAGACGGGGGGATGCCATGGCAGCAACGATTAAGTCGATCCACATCGAGAACTTTAGATCTATCAAGTCCGTAGACGCGGACCTGACTCAGCTGTCGATCTTCGTTGGCAGGAACGACTGCGGAAAATCTAATATCCTGCGGTCGCTCAACCTCTTCTTTAACGGCGAGACGAATCCCGGAGTCGAGTTCGACTTCGCGGAAGATTACAATTTCTTCGCTCCGGTCAAGGTGCGCAAGGCGAAAGAGGTGGTGGTCCGCGTAGAGATCGCCCTACCGGAGTCTTATCATGGCACCAACGGCCACGTCATCATCTGGACGAAGCGTTGGCGTGAAGACGGTCTGTGGAGCGAGGAGTACGACTATTACGGCCAGCGCATTACCGAGAACAAGCGTGGTCTGGAAATTCGGGAGGACGTCAAAATCCCCGAGAAGTCGAACGTGCACGCATTGCTGCGCAAGATTGAATTCGAGTACGTCCCGGCCATTAAAGACTCGGATTACTTCGACGATCTGCGCGGACGAATTTACGGGATTATCTCAGAGGTTGCGACCCGCACGTTTCACGAATCGAGCACTGCGTTCGAGCAGTCGATCGGCGACCACCTTAACGAGCTTACCGCGAGCATATCTACATCGCTTGGGTTCGCCACGCGGCTGGCGTTGCCGCGGGATCTTTCCCACATCTTTGAACGCCTAGACTTTCTGAGCGGCGAGAAGTCGGTGTCACTCAACAACCGCGGGGACGGGATCAAGGCCCGTCACATTCCGCTCATCCTGCGTTTCATGGCGGAGAAGAAGGCGGCGCTGCAACGTCGTGGGGGAGCCCCCATCAGCAGCATCTGGGCGTATGAGGAGCCGGAGAACAATCTCGAGATCGGGAGCGCGGTGCAGCTCGCCGACGAGTTGCATGAACTGTCCAAGGCGGCGACCGCTCAAATCTTGCTGACCACTCATTCGCCTGCCTTCTACGATCTTGGGCAGCGGGAGAGTGACATCGTTTTGCATTTCGTGACGCGCACGACCGACACCGATGGCAGCGAGACGAAGACGGACGCGAAGGGCATCGACGAAAGCCTCGGCACGCTGGCAATGCTGGCTCCGCGCATTTCGGAGATGGTGGCGCAGATTCGGCAACAGGAGGCAGCGAAAGTCGCTGCCGCCGTCATGGCGGAGGAGAGCTGCTGTCGCATCTTCGTCGAGGGTGAGAGCGATCGACTCGTGCTGGAGCGGGCGCTTGCCCTCTTTTTCCCGGCGGCTGTCGGGCAAGTTCGTTTCGAGACTAAGCGAGAGGGGGCCGGCCATACTTACGTCATCGATATGCTTATCGGGTGGCGTTCCCAGCACAAGCATCATCCGGACAGGCCAAAGGCGGTGGGGATCGTGGACGGTGACGCCGAGAAGGTTAAGAAGGACTTCAACCGGCTGCCCGACAACGTTCGGTCGGCGAAATGCCTGGTGTATCCGGTGCCGATGAACCTGCGGGCGGCGCGCACCGCTCATTTCGGCGTTCATGCGACGCTCGAGGCGCTGTATCCAGAAGACGTTTGGAGGGAGGCGGAGAAAAGAAAGAAGCTTGTGCCGCGTGAGCCGGGTAAGATCTGCCACCCGGATCTTGTCAATCGGATCATACTCGGCGAGACTACTTTCGAAGCTGAGCTGGCCCCGACGTGGGCCTACTTGGTGAAGAACGACTTCGCGACCGAACACAAAATTCCGACTGCGACCCGGCTCTGCCAGCAAACGGACGACCAATGTCGAACGACGTTCGCGAACTTCGAGCCAATCCTGAAGGAGGCGCTGGACTTTCTTGGGGTGAAGATCGACATCGCGGCATAATGATCGCGACGGCAAATACGGATGGGGCCAATGTCGGGTTCGATGGGTTCAGCAGGCTTAGGGGTTGGATCCCGTGTGCATGTGGATCGGGCTCTTTGACCCTCTAAGAACCCAGCCGCATCATCCTTTAATCACCGACGATCACCGGCACTATTAGCCTTTTCGGTAAGCGCCCCGCCGTAGCTCGGAAGCGACCTCTTTAATTGCACCTTCCTAGACAGGATCGACAGGGCTTCGGCGAGACTCAGCAGTTCGAGTTCTGACCCGATAGGGCGAGCGGATTAAGTAGATTGGCCGCCACTACTGGCTATTTCAATGGGTGGATGATCTAGCTGCCTCAAATTGGCGCAGATCGCGCGAATGAGTATCCGAAGTTGAAAAGAGGGAAACGGGCCTGAATGCCAACGTATGGAGCAGCGGTTTCGGCAGCGAACATCATCGATCATGCTCCGATATGCCCGATTAGTCCTACGCCTTGCTCGGTCTGTTGCATGCCAAGCAATATTTGGTATCCATTATCAAAATACGGAGGCGGGAACAGGGCTCTCACGTTATGCATCGCACCCGACCCAAGCCAGTCTATTCCATCTTGGAGCGTGAAGCGGACGACGCCAGCAATCGCGCTAGAATAATCCGTAAGCCTGCCTCCTTCTTTCCCACGCGCTCTGAAAAGTAGTCCATGCTGAGCATGCGGTCGGAGAAAAATGGATGGAGCGGCGATCCTTAAATCAACCGTTTCGGCAATGTCGCCCTTCGCAACACCGCTCTTGACGCGCTCGCGACGACTGTCCTCAGTTTTTATTAGCAAAATATAAGAAAAGTCGTCGCCGGATGTCGGCTTTCTAGCGTCAGAGTAGGAACTGATTATTGGGTCTCGACGCTAACGCCCTATGAGTAGCAGACCAAAGAGCGATCCAGGCATTGTCTACGATATCCAGCCAAGTAGTCTGTATCCCATAATGCTGCAGCAAAGGTTCTTGTGCGTAATCAGGTACGCCAGCAAATAGGCAGCTTCTCGTGACGCTTTCCTTGGTTCTTTCTAGTTATTGCGCGATAAAGCGTCGGCAATAAGCTAGGATATAGACAGCCCTGACCTCGCATATATATGCGCTCCCAGGGCTGGGCTGTGTGTTCCAGATAGCCGACCGCTTGCATCAGGCCATGAGGACTGTTGACGTGATATACATGCTGACCGAACGCGTCCTCAACGTAGTTGCAGCCGGCGATCGACAGCTTGGCTAAATCCCCCACCTAAAGATTCCCTGTGTTATTACTTATCGACATAAAGCTCAGTATCAGTGGCGTTTTAATGGTACGCAAGGCGTGATCGGCGTCGCTGGCTGTTCGGCATGGTGGTTCGCCAGATGAGGTCGCATTTGCCGACAGGATCAGAGCAACCGTTTTCAGCCAGCGGCTCTCGACCAATGTTCGTCGTTCGCTTCGTTAGAATACCCTCGGCGACGTTGCCCGGAAGGGCGCGGCCACCATTGGGAGGACTGCTGAATCTCGCTTTTCGCCATCCATCGCCGATTTTTCAACCGCTAGAGGCGGACGTCAGGTTGAGATGAATGGATGTCGGAAGATGAGTATCGCGAAATGGGCGCTGAATATCGCCTGGGCGGGCATTACGGCCGTTGTCGGAAATGGCGGAGGGCTGCTTCCCACATGTAGCATCTGAAAAGGCTTGAACGGGTAGATCCAATCTTACCGTCACTGGTCCCATTTCCCCACCACCGGTATCGACCGTCCTACCCAATAAGGACGTGACGATGCCCCTACCAAACGGCCTATACAAGGTAACCTGGGATACCCCCGCCGGAACCGAGTACGGCGTAGCGTATCTGCTGGACGGCCGCCTGCGTGGCGGTGACAGCGGCCTCTGCTACGTTGGCACGTACCAGCAGCAAGGCCAGCTTTTCACCGCTGAGATGTCCGTCACGCGTCATCGGCACGTCCCGGGCGCCATTGCCGCGCTTGGCCTGGACGACGTTCTGGTGGAGCTTACAGGCGTCGTAGAGGAGGGGGCGGCGCTGCGGGTGCGCGGCACCAGCCCCGAGAGCAGCGCAGTGCGGTTTTCCGCTCGGTTGGCGATGATTGCGGATTAAGTGCCGTTCCTCGAGACGGTGCGTGGCGCCAGCCAGCTCAACTAGCCTCCTTGTGAGCGCCGTAGCGTCGTCGTTTGGCGCTCGCCCCCCTCCCATATCGCCCGCAAGATATGTTTGGTTCTAGGATCTACCGCGACTCGCAAAGCTTAGGCATACTGTCTTCATCCCCGATGAAAGGCACGCCAATGTCGAGAGCGTATGACGACCATATGGAAACCGTGAACGCTGAGCGCGAACGCGCTTATGTAGCCGGTCAACTTGGCATTGATCCCGACATGCTGGACGAACATCCCTATACCCTTGATTACGCCACCACGAACGATGGCGGCATCGTTACGGCGTGGTTGCTCAATTGGGATGACGACGCCCCGGAAGGCGTGAACGCTGAGGGTAATTCCGGCTCGCTATGGACCTCGATCGCACCCGATTACAGCGACGATAGCGACCGCCAATCTGACGACGAATAAGGACACTCAGGAGCGCATGAGTTACTGGGAGCAAATCGCCAAGCAGGCTTGGACGGATACGCGCGCGGTGGTTCGGCTCGCCCATTTGGGCGCGCATTACGATGACGATCGGGGGGGCATCGCGGCGGGCGTCGTCACATAGCTAGCGACTGGCGGCATTGCTTGGAGCGCCATTGCGGCGATCGGCACGCTTGTGGTTGCCAGCGTGTTGCACTTTCTCACTCGATTGGTTCAGATACCGGCTGAGCACGCCCAGAAAGCTGATGACGAAGCGGCTAAAGATAAGCTCGATCCTGCCCGCGACACCGGCCTTACTGAGGCTTTGTGTTTCGCGAATCAGGCGTCGCCCGATAATCGTACTGCCCTTTACTGATCACAACCGGGTATTCGTCGCCGCTTATCATGCGTAACGAGGCTGGCCCTTCCGGTACGTCTTCTGCTGTTTCATTCACGAACCGAAACGACAACCTCTCTGTTGCCTGATCTTTGTGAAAGGTGAGCCGGCCAACTTCGCCATGGCTTACGGTAGTCAGCAGGGCTTTGAACGATTTCGGTAGATCGGCGGCGGACATAATCGATTCCTTCGGAGGCGGACCAGTGAGGTCGACCTAACGATACTGTTGCTCAACCGCGCGGCAACCCGCCAGCCACGCAGCAAGGGCAGCTATTTACCGCGGAGATGTCCGTCACGCGCCACCGGCACGTTCCGGGCGCTATCGCCGCCCTTGGCCTGGACGACGTTCTAGTGGAGCTTACAGGCGTCGTAGAGAAAGGGTCAGCGCTGCGGGTGCGCGGTACTAGCCCTGAGAGCAGCGCGGTGCGGTTCTCGGCGCGCCTGGCGATCATCGAGGATTAGTAGCATGCCCAATTCTGGCACCTGTGGTCCGGTGCGGCCGTCCTCTAGAGCGCGCGGCGCTCCGCTGGTATGTCTCGGCTTTTGAAACTGGGGCAAGTCTCCGATCGGCGTTAGGAAGGCGGCTCCTTCTGGATCGACCCTTCACGACCAGGCTCAAAGAAGCTCAGCGCTGTGGCACCAGTTCGGGATGCCGAGACCACGTACAGCTTACCCGGAGCCAATGGCTCCATCGGCCCCCGTTGTTCAAAGCCTTTCGGTATGGCGCCATATTGAACCCGGGTCGTGCAGGGTCCTTGAGACGACGTGTCGATGAGCCAAATGGGCTTCGCCCTGTCGGTGGCGGCATAGACGGTGAGACGGTCCAGGCAATAAGGCTCCGAGCTGGGTACGGTAAATGTCACCTGCCCCCGCTCCGACGTCACGGCTACGTTGTACTCCTGTTCGCAGGCGCCCAGCGACAGTGCCGCCAGTAGAAGTCCAACGTGTGCGAATTTACCAATCCTGGTCATTGCCCGAGAATGCCCGTGCCGTTGAGCTTCGAGCGCAACTGCCGGATCAGGGCCGGTGTCCGGCGGACTGGTGGCAACGCAAGCTGCTCGCCAAAATCGCCTACTAACGCCGCCTGGCCCTCAATGCTTTCATCATTGAAACCCTTCTTTCGATGTTTGTAGTCGTACATCTTGTTCGCGTCGCCGCCCGCCGCTTTAAACTCGGCCGCATAACGAGCGCCGAACCTGGCGAAGCCAAGGCGGCCGTATTGCAGGACGTGGGTATATTCATGCAGCAGCATCTCCACTCCCTCGGGGGTCGCTGCCAGGTTGCTACCACCGCGTTCGCGATAGACGCGTTGCTTGATGTATATGGTGTTGCCGATGGTGATCGCCGGATTTCCATTCAGGAACGCTATTGCCGCCACCGTTTGGAGTCCGGGGCCAGGTACAATCCGAACTTGCGAAGGTGCTACTGGCTGTTTGCCGAAAGCCCACGTCACAATCTTCACCTCAGCAGGGGTCAGAGCGCGGGCAAACGGTCCGCGATAGGAATCAGCCACAACGTTAGCGGTCCCGTGCGGAAGCTTGCCAAGTACAGAGGTGAAGAGTCCAATCTTACCCGCTAGGCTCTGAAATTCTGATTGAACGGATCGCCGAATAGCGGCTTGTGCAGATTGGATCGCTCGTTCGAGCGCCATGACCACGACGCGACTAGCGATTTTGCGAGCGTGATCGAAAAGTTCGTCGACCGGATTACCCATCAAGTCTGCCCCCATCTCACGGTTCAATGCGCAATGCTGAGACTGGTTCCGCTCACGCTTCTTCTCCCACCCGCCTGGCAACTACCCGCTGATCCAACCCAGGACACTGCGTTCGTGGCGGCAGGCGATGATTGCGGCCCGCCGCCGTCCCTCCCAGTGTGGCTACCAACCCCTCGTCAGGATCGCCCGAAGCCTACTTCCGCCGGCCGTCCGGTTCCTTGGCGACGCCCTTGAACGGCTTGCTGTCGGCCTTCTGGTCCATGAACTTGCCGTCGGCTGTGTCACGCTTGACGTGATTGCCGCTGGGCGCTTCAGTCTGACTGCGGTCTCTGACCGACCCGACCCGATGTCCCTCGCCAGTGTTCTTCGCCATGGTAGCCTCCGTACTGTTGCGTTCTTCCAAGATGGAGAGGGCACGTCAGCATGCAAGAGGTCGCTTGCGTGCGACGAAGAGGGCAGGGGCGCTATCCTGCAAGCAAGTACGCTAATACGTTACACCCCCTGCCTAAAGCTATATACAAAAGTACTTACCCCACACTCACGCGTATAAATAACCAGGGGGGTACTAACGTATTAGCGTATTCGGTTATGGCGGTTGGCGCTTTTGGTTATCGGGCCGCAGCGACGCCGACAGCGCCGCCGGCATCGCCGCCACTTCTATCCACGCCGACAAGCCGGCCGCCGGCCAGGGCGGAGGGTGATCGGGATTGTACCTGCGCTAGCCGCTGTGTGGCAGATCGAGCTTGGCCATTGTTCCCGATATGTTCTAACATGAGGCATGCTCGATTCGCCACTCACGCCCGCCACCGTGCCGGACTTGTCCGACGCGATCCTCTCCGCTCCTGGCTGGTGCCGCGTGGGAATAGCAATGCCCGACGAAGCTATGCGCCAGCGCGCTGCAGGCGAGCTTGCGCGCGCGATTGTCGAGCGACTGGGCGCTCCCGAGCACAACGCCGATCAGCTGACGTTAGCCCTTTAAGCGTGGGCGGCTTTGACGCGGAGGGCCGTCGAACCGCGTCCGATCTTTTCGAGTGCGCCGCGTGGCATATCGCGATCGTTGCAACGTGCAGGCAGTGTAAGCGCGAGTCTGTCTTTGACCCCCACGCGCTCTGGCATCTTTATCAACGGAAGGGCTGGCGGAACGACCTGAGGAGCGTGCAGCGCCGGATGAAGTGTAGAAGCTGCGGTCCGCAAGTGAGCGATAGCGGACCGTTGGCTTTAGGGCGCCGCTTTGCCGATTCGACGCTTGGTGAAATACGAGCTTATACCATCTCCCTTCATGGCCCTTTTACGCAAAGCGAACGCACCTCGTCAGATCGTTTTCCCCAGATATTTTCCATAAGAGCGTATCCGATAGGGTCGTGGGATCGCAGATCCTGTCTATCAAACGGGAAAAAATCATTACAGCCAAGATAGGCTTCGGTCAGTTCCGCGAAAAACTCTTCCTTATTATTGACAGCGTAGGCGCGCTTTTTGCCGCCGTGGACATAATCCACATTTGCATAGAGCTGCCGCTCAATAGCACTCTGATATGCTGCTTCAATCGGCGAATATCTCTCCCCGAGCACGCGACTATGGTAAGCATGGGCTAACTCATGGAGAACCATCATCGGCTGATCGGTTGTGGCCCACAAGACAAAGTTTTCCGAGTTGGTGATCTCAATACCGCCGGCCTTGTCAGGATTTTGTTTGTGCTCTCGCAGCCAATCTCTAGATGAATGGTAAGTTGCGCCTCCGGTTCCCTGTCGACCTTGGATCCAGAACGAGACCGACTTGAAAAACACCATTTGTGCCGGGGTCACCAGTGCTTGAACTTCTTTAAGGCGTGATTGCAAAACCTTAAAAGTGGTGTTCCTGAGGCGCGTGTCGGAACTAAGGTCTGGACTCATGAAAATATTAAACCCGTCCATCTGGATCAGGCGATAATCGGTTGTGGGTGGGTCGGCGCGGGCAGCCGAAGCGAAGCACCCAGCTAGGATTGCCAGAAAAGCTTTCTTCACGACCTTCAAATCCTACCAGTTCAGCGTTGGAAGTAGCGCGTTGCCCTCGCCCAGTCAGCCTACCTAGTGTCTCTACCGGGGTCTAAAGATCGAGGTCGGGGGTATCGAACAAGCCTGTACGAACGGCGGGTGTCGGCACGTGGCAGAAGCGACTGCATGTCCGCTATTGGGCGTGAGTCGCCATTCACGTTGTGCCGGTGATAACCAACCCGTCAGACCCCTGACAACATCCAACCCCATGCGCGAGTCGCCCAGCCGCTTTTCCTTTGATCCCCCGCCGGATGCTGTACGCTCCTCCAATGACAACACGCATGCTCCTGAGTCTCGCAGCCGGGCCGCTTGCCTTGGCGCTGTTCATTACGAACCCTCCGGCCGCCGCCGCGCAAGCGGAGAGCGACACGAGCACATCCCGGCGAACTCGTCTCGCTCTGGGGCCGCAGATCGTGCCCAGCTTTCCTGGAGCTGACGGTATCAGCATCCGCCCGCTCGTTGACGTTGCGCGGGCGCGCGGCGACGAACCCTTCGCCTTCGAGGCACCGGATGAAAGCTTTGGCCCCAGCCTGGTTCGCACTGGCGGGTTGCGGTTCGGGCCCGCACTAGGCTTCGAAGGAAAGCGTTCGCGCGACAACACGAACGGAATGCTGCCGAAAGTCGGCTTCACGTTCGAACTGGGTGGATTCGTGCAGTATCAGCTCACCCCAAAGCTCCGCCTTCGGACTGAAGTGCGTCAGGGGATCGGCGGCCACAAGGGACTGATCGGGACGGTTGGTGCTGACTATGTCACCCGCGACGCCGACCGTTGGCTATTCTCCATTGGCCCGCGCGTCACGCTTGCGAACGGTCGTTACAACCGGGCCTTTTTCGGTATCGATCGCGCGACCGCGATGACCACAACGCTACCTGCCTTCCGCGCGGACGGTGGCTTGCAGGCGGTCGGCGTGACCGCAGGCTTGATCCGCCAGATCAACGCGCGCTGGGGAATCTACAGCTACGCTAAATACGATCGGCTTGTGGCGGACCCCGGCCGCTCGCCTGTTGTGCGCGCCTTTGGGGCGCGCAACCAGCTCTCGGGCGGCATTGCGCTGAGCTATACCTTCGGCGGCAGCGTGCGGAAAAAGGCTGCGCCGTAACTCAAGTCGCCCACGTGGGGTGGCAGCTATCTGCTCTCCTTATCAGCAGCTAGCGGCTACCGGCAGCCCTACTCACCGGGTTCACGGACGGCTGCTTCCAGAATGCCACTTTGCAGTTGAACGTCCGCTGTTGGGCGTTAGCCCCCGGGTCGCATTGGGCGACAGCGGAAACGCAGATCTTAGCCTTCCGCTTTGCCCGCGTCCCGACCTGTTGGTCAGCTGCCGTTCCGTCTTAGGAGATCACTTGGGTGATAGTGCAAGACCTGCGCACATTCCGAACACTCAGATCGCAGGTCACACGAACCTGTCTGGGGTGCCATGACCCGGTCCAGCGAAGTCCGCCGACTATGGGGTTTCCCTTTCCGGTGAACAGCCGGACTTGAAGAGTTTGGGCGCGATCATGCATTGTCCCGAACTCTCTGCGCCCCGCCCTGCTTACACAAAGCGAACCGATCGTCTGGCACTGCGAAATGCGCCGGTCTGCTCCAAGAGGCCCCGTACGGAACGGGTCACTGCCATTCTCGCCATAGATCAGCATCAAAGCTGGGGCCCTATTGCTACGGTCTGCGGTTCGAACGTTAACGACGAACTCTGGCATAGCGTGGCGCCAGCTTTGGGCAGTAGCGTATGCCGTCCCACCGATAAGCATTACAGCCACCGCGGGTATGCCGAGCTGGATTGCGCTTCTCATGTCGCTACCTCAGAAATGATGCCTCATCTTAAGGCATGGCGGAATGCCCGCGACTGGGCGAAAGCAGACACATCGTCAGATAGCTGCCGAGAGTGCGGATATAATGGACCGGCAGGAGACCGGTCCATCAATCACAACCAGCGCACCTTACCAGTGGCCAGCTCATAGACTGCACCAACGACCATCAGTTCGCCGCGGCTCTGCGGCTCAAGCAGCATAGGCTCGGAATAGGTCTGAAGTCGCTCGACCATTCGCCGGACATTCTCCTCCACGGCTCGCTCAACCAGATCACCATCCTCGCCCGCACGCTCAGCTGCGATTACCGCAGGCAAGATCGGCTCGATCATTCTGCCGATGCTGCCGGGAAACCGCACGTCCTTCGTGACGACATCAGTCGCGGCCGCAACGGCACCGCACTTCTCGTGACCCAAAACGACGATCAGCGGGACCTTAAGCGCCATGACCGAATACTCGATCGAGCCCATTCCAGCTGTGTCGACATTGTTACCGGCACTCCGGACGATGAACAGGTCGCCGAGACCTACGCCGAAAAGCTGTTCCGGACCGACCCGCGAATCCGAGCACCCTATGAGCGTGGCGAAAGGCTGCTGGCCCTGTGCTAACTCCAGGCGCCGCTGGCGCGAGATGTCCGGGGCGTGAGGCGCGTCGGCGACGAAGGCGGCATTACCGGCGATCAGCCGCTGCAAAGCCTCATCGGGCGCGGGTTGAGCTGCGGGCTGTGCAATTGGCTGGGGCGATACAGCTGGCATGTTGATGTTCCTCGTGAATGAAACGGACGCCGGTTAGCGTCGGCTAAATGTTCAGGCGGGGCTGGCGTGTAAACCGCGCAAGCCCCCTGCACGTCGCTCAGCAACAAGTCGTTACGTTCGGTTCATAGAGCGGACTAAATGGTTACGTCAGTTCGGCTTTTCATCGTCATGCGACCCGGGTCAGGCAGGGGCTCCTCCCACTCCCGAGGCATCGGCAATTGACGATGTGTTAGGACTCGCGGGCGGATAACAAGTTCTTGTATCCGCAGGAATTCACCAGTGAAGAGGTATCTCGGGCGAGGTAAGCTGATCAAGCCGCTGGAGCTGGTGGCCTGCATAGTCACGGCCGTTGCGCTTGGCGTGCTGTTCGACAGGATAGATGCCTTCGAACGGTTAGCCGAGTTCATGGCGCAGCACGACGCCTGGCAGCTGGACGAGATCTTCTTCGTGCTGTTCTTCGGCGGCATCGGTGCGCTTATTCTCGCCATCCGGCGCGCGTCTGATCTGGCACGCGAGATGGGCAAGCGGGAGGTTGCAGAGGCCCGGGCGCTGTCGCTGGCGCGGCACGATCCGCTGACCGGCTTGGCTAATCGTCGCGTGTTGCACGAGGATCTTCCCGCCCTGTTGGAGGAGGCGCGCAAAGCAACCACGCAGTGTGCGGTGTTCATGATCGATCTAGATCATTTCAAGCCGATCAACGACGTCTACGGGCACGATACCGGCGATGCTGTGTTGGTCGAGGTCGCGTCTCGGCTGCAGCGCGCGGCAGGTACGGGACTGGTAGCGAGAGTGGGCGGCGACGAGTTCGTGCTGGCGATCCTGCACGAACCCGGCACCGACGCTCCGGCGCGGATCGCAGCACAGGTAATCCGCGCCTTGACCACGCCGTATGATGTTGGTGGCCGCATGCTCCAGCTGGGAGCTTCCGTAGGGATCGCGCGCGCACCCGTCGACGCGACGCTGGGTGACGACCTTCTGCGCGTGGCGGATGTCGCGATGTACGACGCCAAGCGTGCCGGAAAGGGTACTCACCGATTTTTCCATGCCGCCATGGACGAACGGCTACGCGAGCGCGCGGTGCTAGAGGCTGATTTACGCGAGGCGATCGCAGCGGGCGACATCACGCCATATTTCCAGCCGGTCATCTCGCTTGCAGACCAGCGGATTGTCGGTTTCGAGGCATTAGCGCGATGGCATCATCCAACGCGCGGCACCATTGCCCCGGACGACTTCATCCCGCTGGCCGAGGATCTGGGGCTGATCGACGCGCTGTCGCATCGCATCCTGCGCCAAGGCTGCATCGCGGCGCGTGACTGGCATACCGACACGACGCTATCGATCAACATTTCGCCGGTCCAACTCAAGGATAGCTGGCTTGCCGCCCGGCTGCTGGCGATCCTGCAGGAGACAGGCTTCGCGCCGCAGCGGTTGATCGTAGAGGTCACCGAGAATGCGATTATTGATGACATCGAGCACGCTGCCACGGTGTTCGCGTCGTTACAAAATGTCGGCATCCGCATCGCCCTGGATGATTTCGGCAAGGGATATTCAAGCCTGTCGCATCTGCGCCAGCTTAAGTTCAACCATTTGAAGATCGACAGCTCGTTCGTGCGAACGATGGATACCGCGGAAAGCCGCAAGATCGTCAGCGCAGTGGCAGGACTAGGCAAGGCGCTAGGCATGCCGGTGACTGCCGAAGGTGTTGAGACCGGCGAGGTGGCAGACGCGCTGCGGGCGCTGGGATGCGAGAACGCACAAGGCTTCCTGTTCGGGCGACCCGCGCCGGCGGTCGAGGCGGCGCACATGCTCGAAAGTGAGCCCCAAGCAGAGGACCGGCGCCAGCTCAAGCTCGCCAGCCCGGCTCCTCAGGACCGGTTTGAAAGTCGTCTACCCATACCAGCTGTCGCGGAAGTTGCACGTGTCGGTTAGGGCTAGCAGCGGCGGCACATCTCCTTAAACGCGAGCTCGTCGCCATTCATGTGTCGAGCCCTCGTCGCTTCACCTCCCCGGTAACCGCTTCGGCCCAAGAGTCCCCGCCCTCTCCGTTGCTAGCGTGATAATGCGCAACAAGATCGCGGTCGTTCATCAAGATCGCCCGCATCCGGTCACACTGCCGCATAGCGTCATCCGCATCAGCGGTGCGGCCCTCCGCCCACATGCCCTCGGAGAACGAGCAAACTGTGGCGATGTATGACGGCCCGTGCTCATCGAGCAGAGCCCGATCCAGTTCGTACAACTGTTGATCGTTTGGCTGGTTTTCCATCACACACACCTGCGCGCTGATATCACGATGCGCAACATGGAGGCTTCAGTCGTTGGCAATGACCACTAGAAGAAAGGCTCCCGTGATTTCCTTTTACCGGGTACCGTGCTCATGTACCCAATTAAATGGCTGCTTGTATACCGTAATGGATCATCAACCGCGCAGGCGTAATACATGCCCAGAGGTGCATGATGTACGAGATTCGAGTCGATAGAGCTAACGAGCTGATCGAGGTCACGCTCGGGGAGATGATGTCGCTGGATGAAGTGAGTAACTACATCACCGAGTTGAAGCGCCAGATCACGTTCTATGAACTTTCGAGCTATGCGTTGATCATCGACGTGACCCATTGTCCCGTCCAGGCGCAGGACATGATTCGATCCATGGGGCAGCACATGGCGACGATGCCCAAGGCACGCGCTCTTGCAGTGGTCACTGAAAGCGCGCTTGCTCGCATGCAGGTGCGCCGCCTGTTCACGCAACCCTATGCTCGCATCACTGCCGCCATTCCTGAAGGGCGTGCTTGGGTCTTGCATGGGATTGAGCCCGCGACGCGCTAATCGCTCTCGCCCCGGTAATCGGATCTTCGGCTAACAACGCTATCATCCCAAGGGCTTTCCTCGAACGTGGTGTTGGCCGATCAGGCCCTCGCTACGATCTCTCGCGCGCCCAGCCGGATCTTCAGCACATCACAGAAGTGCACGGCAGAGAGGAAGCGACCTTGCGCATCGTGTATCTCAATGGTCTCGCCAAGCTGAAGATCGCCGTCTTGAACAGCTTCGCTCATTATATCCCGCGCCGAAACGGCAGCGGTGGCTACGGCGGCGGCAAGACTGGGGAGCTCGATACCATCCTCGCCACCAATGAAGTCCGTGGTAGTTCTCAGGTTCAAATAGAAGAGGGACACGAACGTACTCCGCAAGCCAAGGGACGGGAGCGCTTCGTCTCTCAGTCGTCGAGGGCCCAATCTGCTCGACGATGATTTTGTTATACCCGCTGCTTGATCGCCGTTGTTAACATTGAACATTGACGACCAATTTATTTGGTTGTCTTGCTTTAATATCCTATGTTTATATCGGCCTACGCGGCTGCAGATCGGCGTTGGTGATTGGCGGTGCATTGGCTACCTGAGTAGCTAGCGTTGCCGAGGCCTGCCGCTAAGTCACCGAGATGCCCGGCGAAAATGCCGACCACCTCTTAACTTTGATCTATGTTATGAGATCGAGACGTGACATAATGTCCGCAGGCGCGACGGTTCAGGATACCTCTGAGCTCCCGCTTGCGAGCGGGAGAATGGATGTGACTGGTGAAGCTAAGGCAAGCCTACAGCCGTTCGTGGACCGCCTCACCATACGTTCGATCCTGAACGAAGAAGAGCGGCAGGCTATCTTGGCCTTGCCTACCCAAGAGGTGCTCCTTCGTTCCAGGCTCGACTATTTGCACGTCAATGAGGAAACCAGCCACGCCGCCCTTGTAGTATCGGGCATGATCGCACGCTTCGGACAGACGTCAGATGGCGCTCGGCAGCTCACCGCCTTTCATCTGCCCGGTGACATGGCCGACCTACTCTCGGCCGTCCGACCCATAGGGATTGGCGGGATGAACGCGCTTTGCGAGACAGTAATCTTGCGAGTGCCGCATGCTGCTATTCGGGCGTTGGCTGCTCGCTATCCATCGATTGCCGAAGCGCTGTGGCGAGATTGCATGCTCGATGCCGCAATTCTGATGGAGTGGGTCGTCAATGTGGGTCGCCGCAACGCGCAAACCCGAATCGCTCACATATTCTGCGAGATGGCGATACGAGCCGGCCACAACCGCAAGGCGGTGCAGGAATATGCCTTCCCCGTCACACAAGAGCAGCTTGGTGATGCCGCCTCGCTCACCGGAGTACACGTAAACCGTACGCTCAGAGCGCTTAGGGATGTTGTGACGTTGATCAATGGAACGGTGCGCATACACGATTGGGCGAAATTGACCCGCGTCGGCGACTTCGACGCTACTTATCTCACTGCCGATACTGGACCTGACCAGCAGAAGCGGCTGCCGGCGGCTGCATAGTTGGACCAGATGTTTACAAACCCGGTTGCGTCTGAGGCCTCATCGTGGCGGCAGTGTCGGTGGCGCTGATGTGCATCACGTAGAGTATGAGCCCCGCGTTGTCGGTTACGTCGACACGCCAGTCCTCATCAGCCCAGATAAGCTCAGCGTGGTCTTTGAGTAGCTCGCCTACAAAGCGCGCCATCTCGAGACGGAGCGCCGTGAGGTCATCTCGTTCGATCTCCGAAGAGGCCGCGATGTGCGACTCGGTTCTTACATTGATGTTGTATATCGGCATACAGGCGCTCTGCTGAAGGCGCTAACGCCATGTTAGGCGTCTGGGCTACACCACTTTCGACTGCTTTCCCACCGGCTTATGCTTTACCAGCTTCACAAGCGGCTCCCCGAAGCGCTCAGGATCCTGGTCGGCGTCGAGCTAGCGCGGGCTTCTTTAAACCGATACGATGCCGGCAGCGCTAGTGACTGACGCTACAACGCCTCGGGCACCGGGGCTCTTGCTACTCCGCACCATCGTCAGGCTCGATGTCACGGCCAGCCTTCGTCAGCTTCTCGGCCTTGTGAGGCTCGTTCGCGTCGGTGAGATCAGCGGTGGTGGTCTCGCCTGGGTTCTGCCCTTTCAAGTCCTTCTCGGGGCCTGCACCTTCATCAACATTCGCTTGATCTTCGGTCATGGTCTTCTCCTATCAGAAGCCCAACGCATTCGCCGCGGAGATGGGCACGAATGATCCGAGGATACTGTGCGAGGGTGGGGCTGAGTTCGCGTTCGTCCCTGGCGCATATATAGTGTCCTCCGCAGCAACCGAATCGGAGCACCGTGTCAGACGCCAGCGACCCAGGGAGCTAACTCTCCAAGCCAGAGCCGTTCGGCAAATGGCTGCTAGCTCAACGCGACTGCGGTGACTGGGTGGACGATCTGGCGAACGCCGCGCGCGCCGATCGAACGTTCCCCAAAGATGCCGATCCGGAGGCGGTGCGCGCTCACCTCCGCAAGCAGCAGGCGGACGGAGACGTGTTCCAGGCGGTCGATGATGCCGAGGCTGATTGGCAGAGTTTGGGGTGATCCGCACTGGGGAGGCGTGGAACGAGAATGACGAAGCCCTGCTGCGCTCGATGGTCCGAGAAGGGATCGCCCTGCCAATGATGGCTCAGCGGCTGGAACGAACGCAATCAGCCGTCCGGACACGCGCGGTCAGGCTGCGGCTGTCGGTCAAGTCACACTGACGGTGCGCGGCTCATTCGAGTATTCGGTCTGTTTATCGCTAACTGGCGGCAGCGAGCTTTGCCTTAACGACGCGCGCCAGGTTACCCGCGGAATATGGCTTTGACATAAACACTCCGTGGTCCGGGATGTCGCCGTCTGCTAATTGGGTGGCGCCTGAGGTGACGACGACTTTCAGGTCCGGTTGTCGGCTGTAGGCGATCCCGGCGAGATCGAGGCCGTCGAGCTCACCGGGCATGTTGATGTCGGTGAATAGCAGGTCGATCCGCCCCTCAGCCGCAATTACCTCTAGCGCCTCTTGGGCGCTGCCAGCTTCGAGGATAACTCTTCCCTCCTCAGCAAGCAGATCAACCGCAACCATCCGGATGAAGGGCTCATCTTCCACAACAAGAATGACAGCACGTTGAGGAATTTCAGCCATCAAGTCCGAACCGTTCCGAGACATGGTCGTTCCAAGGCCGACGCTTACCCCCTCATAGAGCCAAACGGGTGCGCTTGATGCGAAGGCTTACGATCAGTCCGTTTTTCGACCAATCATACTCGATTGATCCGCCGAGCTGGCTGGCAACGCTGCGTCTGATCAACTTGCTGCCATAGCCGTCCGGTCCGTCGGGCGGCGAGACTGGCGGGCCGCCGCGTTCCAACCAAGTCAGGATGATCTGATCGGGTTCGGACGTGCTAGTGATGTCGAGCGTGCCTGTCGCGTCAGACAGAGATCCATACTTCATCGAATTCGTAGCAAGTTCATGGATCACGAGCGCGAGTCCTGTTGCAGCAGTCTCGCCCACGCCGGTCCGCTCAACCGCGACCCTTATTCGCCCCTTGAACGCACCAAGTTCGTCATAAGGAGCTAGTAGAATCGACAATAAGTCGCCGAGCAAGGCGGCCTCGCCTTGGCCCGTCGCCAGCGGCCTGACCAGATCGTGCGCGCGCCCAAGCGCGGCCAGACGCCCGGTCAGGTCCTGCGCCATCTCCTCAATGGTCGTTGCCGATCGTGAGGTGATGGTGGTTAAGCCAGAGGCTATCGCGAGCAAATTTTTGACGCGGTGACTCATTTCGCCAGCGAGCAGCTCGTTGCCCTCCTCGGCTTGCTTGCGACCGGTGACGTCCAGGAAAATGCCGAACATCGTGCGCCCAACGATACCAGCGTCATCGCCTTTTCCGCGCGCCGAGATCCAGCGAACTTCGTCACCAACCATAATGCGGAAGTCAGTCTCGTAGTCGCCAAGGATAGCTCGCGTCGCCGCAAATGCTGCGCGAACACGGTCACGATCTGCTGGATGAATGTGGGCCGACAGTTCTTCGAACGTCACCTTGTCGCTCCAGGATATTCCCCAAAGCTCAAAGCCGCGATCATCCATTTTCAGCAGGTCCGTGTCGACATTCCACGCCCAAAGGGCGACGCCCGCCCCATCGATCGCCAGGCGTAGGTGCTCCGGGTTCCACTCATGTCCCGTAGGCAATTCAGTCGTCACGTCGTTACCTTTGTGAATTCTTTCCCTGCATAGCTGCAACTTGCTAGGCGGCAACCATTACCGCTGCCCGTCAGGGAACTACGCCAGCCGTTCAGGCCATCGCAGTTGGCACTTCGCATGCTCGGTGGCGAAGTGCGCGGGCTGAACGCAGCTTCCTGCGGCTGTATGCCATGTCGGGGCAGCAACGCGCGCAATCCGCCTGATTTAGGTCGATGGCTCCCGGCACAGCAACGGGCTCTGCTACCATGATCGACGCGGCGTTCAACGATCATCGATTTTCGGGCAGATCGGCCCCATCGGGATTGCAGACCCGGGCATTGTTACTCAGAAGCACGAACGCGAACATGCGTGACATCGGGAACGAGGGCTGCCGCTTTACTCAGCCGGCACCCGCAGCCTGAGGGAGTGCCTAGAATCTTCACGGGATGTGCCAGCGGTGAGTCCACCGCGACGCAGCGAGCCTAATTTGGGCTGTCGGCTGTTTGATGGTTTCCCAACGCTGGCATAAACCGCGATTGCTTGGTCGATAAGCTCGGCAGCAAGACCCTCGCTTGTAACGACTGCCAACAGGACACAATCCCGGGCGTGCCGCAGCGACCGGGCTTCGTGATCGGATCGCGCCGCATCCAGCAATTCTTCGTGGATTATCTCTAACATCTACGCCCCAAAGACGGCAACGGCCGTGGCATGCTAAGCACCTAAGTCACGGCGAAGGTTCCGGTTAATTCGCGATAAACCTTGTCAGTTTCGCGTTTTCAAGACCGATCCAGATCATTCACATGCTCTCCGCCCTGGTGATAGGAGGCGGTCCGATCAGGGGGACGCACATGACACGCAAGACTATACACGAAGACATCGGCGCGCTCGACGAAGAGCGCATCGGGCTTAGGGTTCAGATCGCCTTGATGGAAGAGCGCGGCGGCAACTATGCCGAGCTGCTCGAACGTCGGGAACGCTTGAGGGTGATCAACGCTCAGATCACTACCTTGCGGGGCGGGAAGGTCGCCGTCGCCGTTGCTGGGGTAGAGAACGTTATCTGACAGGCTTTATGCTGAACGGGGGCCGATTGCTGTCCGATGTGGATCTGCACCCCAATCGGTGCAGGTCGCGGCGAGGGGCTAGAGCCGCAACCACATCGTTGTGATACGACCGATATATCAACGGACCGCTAACGATCAGGAAGAGCCGTCGCGGCAACTGGGAACGTCAACGCGGTCTCTTGGTGGCTGATGCCAACCGCGCCTGGCATTCAGTCACTTGAGTCGCGGGTGGGGCCGGGAACAGAAGCTCCCGACCCTCCCGGAGACTCTTTACATCGTAGCCAAGCGCGGGCTGTTTACGCTGTGCCCCCCGTTACGGCGCAGGATGTCGCGCACCACCGAGCTATCTGCTCCCGTGCCGCCGCTGACTGTGACCAGCACGCCCCCGCTGCTCAAACGCTCCCCGTAATAGGATGCGTCTTCCTCGCTAACGCCGTGCTCCTTCAGCGTCTCGTTGAACGTACCGGCTACAGCACCAGCAGCGGCACCGAGAGCTAGAGCCCCGGGTACTGCTGAGGCAGCAATGGCGCCGGCAGCAACCAACGGGCCGACGCCCGGAATGGCTAGAGCAAGAACCCCAAGACCGGCACCGAGTGCTCCGCCGCCAAGAATGCCACGAGCAAGATTCTGATGATGCTCGTCAGTGATCTCACCGTCGCCACTGCGGGCAGTCGTCGTACCCTTGTTCTGTACGATCACCGAAAGTGCGCTGTTATCGACGCCTGCGTCACGTAGCTCAGACACAGCGCGTTCGGCTTCCGCCTGGCTGTCGAACATCGCCGACGCGACAGACCGGTCGGTATTAGCCAGGCCTGCTCCTACAGCAGCGACCCCGCCGCTGCCGCCGGTAGTTGCGTTCGCTGTGCGATCCAGGGCGCCGCGGTTGGGATCGTCGTTGCCCAGTGCAGCTGAGACACCGCCGCTTCCGCCGGTGATAGCGTTAGCCGCGCGATCAAGCACCCCGCGGTCTGGGCTATCATGTCCGCTTACCGCGTTTTCTGCGCGGTCAAGCGGGCCACGGTTGGGATTGTCGTGTCCGAGCGCAGCTTAGACGCCGCCGCTTCCACCTGTTACAGCATTGGCTGCACGATCAAGTGGTCCACGGTTTGGGTCGTCGTGGCCACTGATTGCGTTCTCTGCGCGATCCAGGGGGCCGCGGTTAGGATTGTAGCTGCCAAAACCGCCCTTATTGCCGTCGCTCATCATCGTTCTCCTAGGTATTCCTATACGCCGCAGCACACAAGGTAGCTTCGCCGGCTCGCATTGCTACTGGGCACTGGTCGAAGGAGCTATACTGGTATATTGTTCATTCGGAACGCTCTCGAAACGATTGCGAACAACATCAACCGATTAGCCCTGTTAGCATACGGCTCCAGCGCATCTGTCACCCTTGGCGGAATGATGGCCAGCGCTCGCTGTAGGGGCGTCGCGCTTGGTGAACGCGCGCCGCCTACACTGTATGCATACGCTGTTCGCTTTATTGTATCGACGTTACTTTACCGCGGGGTGCCATTCGTCGCTTCGGAGCACCCAAAGGGCTACATCAAAACAGCTGCAAGCATTGTCGACGATACCGATCATGGGCGTGCGTGTCGCAGCGGTATGGCTCGCACGCTATACTGTCACCATGGCCGTCGACGTTGGCCGACGTCGCACCGCGATGACGATAAAAAATAAAACAAGAGGTGTGAAACTTCGATTACGCTGACCGAGGGGCACCTCCACCCCAAGCCGGGTACCCAGCCAAGGTACCATACCGGATTTGCGGCAGACGGTTGCCGCGCGGATCCGTTTCAGGATCGCCATCACTTGCTCGCGTGGAGGATGCGATCGACTGGGTCCACCAACATAGACTGTGGATCCTAGACTGTGAGCAAGAATACAAACGCCGCGCCGCGGGGGACGCAATCCAATCGTCCGAACGCCAGCCGCGCGCTGTTGCTGCGCAAGGCAGTGGAAAAGCTAGGCAACCCCGCTCCGTTTGGCGAGTCCATCGAGGACAGCTTCCCAGTGGCCGAATTCACAGGTCCGATGGTGCCGGCCGTTCTGCCCGCAGCGGCCGACCACGCCAACGGCGAGCCTGCCCCCGACGCAGCGCCGAACGTCGAGTATATAGAGTCGAAGGCGCCAGCAGAGGCGCCGCAGGATCAGCAGCTCGCCGCCGTCGGCGAGCCGTCGAGCGACGCCGCCCACGCTGCGGTTGTGCAGCTGCCCGTTGCTCCCGCGTGGTCTGAGCAGGACGAGGCTTTGCTCCAGGCATTAACTGCGCGCCGCAAGGCCAGTGGCTTCCAGCGTCGTAGCAAGGACGTGTCCGGGCAGATGCTCCGCGTCGGCGAGGTGACGCCTAACCCCGGCACAGTTGTCGCCGCCATTGTGGCGTTGGTGACCGAGCGCCGCGCCATGCGGCGCGGCGAGTTGCTTGACGCCATGGCGGCGGCGACATTCCCGCACCCAAGGGCTAGGCCGCAGGATCGCAGCTAGTGCCAGGGGTATGTGCAAGGCGTGGTAAGAGACGGTTACCTTGCCACGTCGGTCGATGCAGCGGGTGCACCGTCACTCAACGCAGAGGCGTCGCTGTGAGCGCTCGCCGTGCGATCAGCTACGCTCGCGTCTCAACGGCCCGGCAGGGCGCCTCCGGCTTAGCGCTAGAGGCGCAACGCGGTGCGGTTCAGGCGTACGCTGCAGCGAGCGGGCAGTCCATCATAACTGAGGGTGTCGAGGGTGAGTCCGGCAGGCGCGACGAGCGACCCCAGCTGGCGGCGGCCTTTGCAGCTTGCCGATTGCATCGCGCCACCCTGGTAATTGCCAAGCTGGACCGCTTGGCACGCGACGTCCGCTTTATTGCCGGCATCGTAGACTGCGGTCTGGACTTTGTCGCATGTGACATGCCCCACGCCAAATCGGCTGACGTTGCACCTGATGGCGGCCATGGCGGAGCACGAGGCTGAGGCGATCAGCTAACGGACGAGGTAAGCATTGGCGGCGGCGAAAGCGCGCGGCGTGCGGCTGGGGAGCCCAAACGGCGCGGCAGCCCTACGGGCGGGCTGCCGGGATGCGGCGGCGGCCAGCGTCGCAAGGATACGGGTGGCGGAAGACCAAGCCGCGGGTCTCGCTCCGCTCCTTGCACAACTACGTTCTGAAGGCTTCTATACTGCACGAGGCTTAGCTCGCGAGCTGAACTACCGTGGGATACCGGCGCCAAGCGGCGGCAACTGGTATGCCCAGAGCATAGTTTGCGTCTTGGGTGCCGCCGTCGCTGTGCTCTGGGCACACGTATCCTGTTCGTGATTGAGCACGATGTACCTCCTTCGATGTGGTCGGGATTAGGTCAGGCGCATTTGGCGCCGCTGCGCGTCGCGGTCGCCTTCGATGTAGCGCCCTGTGGTGGTGAGCGAGCGATGGCCAGCGAGCTCCTGGGCGTCGCGTAACGATCCGCCAGTCTTGATCAGCAGGCTGAATGATGCGCATGGGTATTACATGGGACCGAGCCCGCGACGGCGTAGTTTCTTTAGCCTGCCCGCTGGAACGTACAATCGAAACGCTGAACGTCGGCAGTCGTTAGACAGCTCCCTCCCTTAATGGCGGGGATAACTGTTATGTGATTGCGGCGCATTTGAGACGCGCCGAAGCACTTAAGCCCAGAATGTGCATTCCGGGTACTCCGCACGAAATCGCCCGAAAATACGGGGTAAACGACAGCTTATCCCGTCGCGGGCAGAAGGCCTTTGACTCTTGTTTAGAGCCATTCTAGTTAGTGGTTAACAACAGGTTAATATTGCGAGTCTTTAGGCTAACGAGGGGTACGACGATGTTGAAGATGATTGCGACTGCCTTAACGGGCC
The DNA here is from genome assembly GCF_025231525.1 of Sphingomonas endolithica. NCBI lineage: Bacteria > Pseudomonadati > Pseudomonadota > Alphaproteobacteria > Sphingomonadales > Sphingomonadaceae > Sphingomonas > Sphingomonas endolithica. The sequence continues at coordinate 2,782,927 of NZ_CP103057.1, read as the reverse complement.
TGATGATTAGCGCGGCGCCTGTATACGCCGCACCAGCAGTCGATGGCGTTGTGAACGACAGCGAGTATGGTGCTCCGACCGCGACCGTGGCAACCAACCCTGCTGCATCACAGTCAAATTTCAATATGCCGGGCAACTCGGCTACAGCCGGCTACAACATCTACCTGAACGATCTGAACGACACGCTTTTTGGTGCCGTCATGCAGACGGGTGGCAATTCCGCCGGACCTTTCGCTAACTTGTATTTCGACATCGATCCGGTAACGGGATCGGGCGGTTCCGAGCTCGGCATTGAAGTGAATAACCGGCGAGGGTTTATTGCTGGGACCTCGAACTTCTTCGACTTGTCGTCAGCAATTACGTTCGCAACCACATCGACGGCGGGATTGACGACGACTGAGTTCTCCATCGCTAACAGCGTCTTCCGCGACTTCATCGCAGGAGCCGCAGCGCAGGGGTACTTTGGCGCCGGTGGATACGCCCCCCAGAATGTTCGACTGAACCTCTCGCAGAGCCTTAGCTACAGCGTCGCTGGTGGAACGTCGTATGGACCGAACGGTCTCGGTACCTTTAGCGTAGCGGCCGCGACGGGAGCTGTACCCGAGCCTGCCACTTGGGCCATGATGATCCTTGGCATGGGGGCAGTCGGTCTTGCGATGCGTCGCCGCATGAAGGCTTCCGAGGCGAACTTCACCAAGAAGGTGCGCGCGATCTCTGCCGCATAAGCTTATTTCATAAGCCAGAAGGAAGCCGCTGCTCTCACCTGAAGTCGGCGGCTTCCTCCTATCGACTACTCCTTCGATGAACGGGAGTATCCGTAAACCATCGCGACACTCGCGCCGTTTGCCGTTAGATCGGTTCTCAACGGACTGATTCATAAAGGATGCTCGTTGCTGCGGGTTTCTGGTTCAGGATCCATGCCGGTGCGGGAGGCCGGCATGGATGGCACGAGCATTGTCGGTCGATCTTCGAGAAAGGGTGGCAGCGGCGATCGCGGGTGGTCTGCCTCGTCTATAGGCAGCGTCGCGTTTGGTGTCAGCACCGTGAGTGCCGTCCGGTGGTAGTACCCCGCAAACCAGCCTGGGACGCCAGCGTCGCTGCTGCAGGGGGGCGTTCGACCGTTCGATGAGGATCGAGGCGCATGCCGGGTTGATTCTGAACGCTTACAAGGCGACGCGACATCACCCTGGCCGAGTTGCAGGCGCTTCCGGCTGATCACGGCAACGAGGTCGCGTTCGGAACGATATAGCGGTTCTTCGCGCGGCGGGGGATTTCGCGCAAAAAGACTGCGCATGCCACTGAGCAGGATCGCCCGATGCCGTTCAAGACGCGATGATCGACAGCGCTCGTAGGTTGCCCAGTGAAACGCGCCTCCGCACGCTTCCATCGCAACTAGAGAGCGTAGTTGTGGAGCGAGAAACTCCAGCAGCTTTGATCCCTAGTCCGCCTACTGCAAGCTGATGTCTGCGGTATCAGCGCTATGTGCCTGGAAAACGGCCTTGGCGATATGCCGATCAATCGTGCTCACCTATCCCACGGACGCCTCCTTCATAGGTGCTGGACACACCTATCTTAGCACCAAATGTCGTGGCGGTGGCGTCCACCTCATCAGGCACAGTGCCCTCCGGCAAACCCCGGCGGTTCAAACCTAGCGATAGATGGCAACGACATGGCGGTGAGTAGCTTCGGTTTAGAATAACTTAGTAGAAGCAGTGCTAAAAGAGCTCTGCGTAGCTCAAGGAAGTTGATGCAAGCCATTCGGCTGTTAATTGCCAGCGCTAGCGTTCAACGTGGCATTGCCACGCTCGGGGCCTTGCTGATCTGTATGCTCGCCGGCGTAAGTGTCGCTCGTGCGGGTTGCATGCCGGTACCGACGCAGGAGCTGCGAAGCCTTGCCGAGCTGGCGGATCGCAATCCCGCTGCTGTGGTGGCTGCAACCGAGCGCGATAACGCGAACGTCATGACCGCTTCTCGTTTCGGCTGGCGGCAGGCGGCACGTGCAGAGGCGTATGACACACTGTCACGTCCTGCAGATGCTCGGCGTATCGCGCAGCGCATGACGGAACGCGACACAGCTTCACGCTCCGCCCTCGATGTCGAACTTCTGACCGGCTACGCGATGGACGGCTTCCGCGTTGAAGAAATAGCACATGCCGTTCCGATGGTAGAGGCAGCAAGGCAGCACCAGGTGCGCAGATCGGCAGCGGACGCTTGCCTGCAGATCGCGCTCGGAGACCTGCAGCGTATTGAGGGCACTCCAGAACGCGCGGTGGCTTCTCTGACGGAAGCATATAGGGCGACTTTACAAGCCCGCTTGAAGCAGCAGCACACCCTGGCAACGGAGAAGCTGGCGCGGGTGATAGATTGGGCAGGTGACCATCTTCAGGCAGTTTCGTTGATCGAGGAGGTCATCGCGTGGGATTAAGCACGAGGGCGGAAAGGCGCGCTATCGAATGACCTATACTTCCGGGGCACGTTCAATTTGCGCTGCGGCGCTTACGACGCGGCCCTTGATGATTTTCGACATGCGCGGGCGCTTGCACCCGCCGACATCGACCCGGTTGGCGCCGCCCTTCTAGATCTCCAAACCTGCGCGACCCTGATTGAAATGAAGATCTTCGACCGAGCGAGGGCGCTATGTCAGCGGGCCGTGAGGATCCTCAGCAGCCGTAGGGAGGTGGCAGCCGGGCAGGCGCAGCTGCTTCTGGCTCAAATCGCGTCGGAACGAGCCAAAGCTTGCTCTTGCGACTCTCAATCGCCTCCTCGCGACCTACGATGTTCTCTTTTCTTTTGCGTCTGTACCGCAAGCCTATCGGCTGCGATCTGACGTAAACGCAAACCTCGGCAGGATCCCGGCTGCCTACAGCGACCTTGATGTTTAAGTCCGCGCCACTGAACGGCAGGGAGCGTCCGAGCAAGCCAGGCAAAGCGCACTATTGCGGGCAAGTCTCGACACAGGCCGGGCCGCTGCACGAAATCAAGGGTTACAGCGAAGCCTTGCCTTCTCGAACGAGCGCGAACGAGAGCAGGCGAAGCGTCACACCGTACTTGCATTTTCGACCTTAGTTGGCGCCATATTGCTGCTCGTAATCTTGGGAATGGGTATCTACCACCGACGTCAGCTGACGCAGATCGCAAATACAGATCCTCTGACCGGACTCCGCAACCCTCGCTTCATCAATGAGCACGAGAGGGCTTTTTTTGTCGGAGATTACGCAAAGACGGGAGGGCGGCTCACCGTAGCGCTGAACGACCTGGATCATTTCAAACCATCAACGATACCCATGGGCACAGTGCCGGGGATGAGATCCTTGTTGCGTTCGCACGGCTCGCGCACAGCGTCCTACGCCACGGTCACGTGCTCGCACGTTGGGGCGGTGAGGAGTTCATCGTTATCTTTCCAAACACGACAGAAGCGGGGGCCGTCGAGGCGCTGCAAAGGCTTCAGACCGCACGGGCGCCCGGCATTATTACGGCGGGCGGCCCTGTTCCTGTAAGATTCAGCGCGGGCGTGGCCTCCTTCAAGGCCATCGAAGACCTGCAAACGATTGTTCGCCGTGCAGATAACGCGCTTTACCGAGTAAAGGCCGGCGGCCGCAATCGGATCGAGATAGAAATTGATAAACTTAGGGCTGAAGATTGGCAGATTTAAAAAAATCGCACGTGTGCCACGTGCAAGCGCAACCGGCGAGCGGCAGGCCACACCGGCCGGACATTTCAAAGCGAAAGGTCATGTCAGGTACAACGGAGTCGTCGCGTCTGAGATATTGGCTGCATACTCATTTGCCTCTGCCGGCTAAGGCTCGGCGCCGCCGTCCTCATCCGAGGGCAGGACTGCAGGCCGGATGGATTGCGCATGACCACGCCGAAAGTGCTACTGATAGAGGACGATGCAATGAACCGGTTGGTATTGCGCGACATGTTTGCTGTGGCAGGTCTGCAGATCGATGAGGCAGCGGGCGGTGCTGAAGGGCTGCAACTGATAGAACAAAATTCGTATGATCTGCTACTTATAGATCTAAGAATGCCAGGCATAGATGGGTTCAGCGTTATGGAGGCTGTGCGGAGCCGGCCTGACGATAAATGCACGACTCCGATCATCGTCGTCAGTGGTGAGGCGGGACCGGAACTCAGGTCTAGCTGCATGAAGGCAGGCGCGAACGATCTGATTACCAAGCCCGTAGCCATGCAGGTGTTATTCGAAAGCATAGGTGCTGTTTTCGCCAAGAGAGCGAACCCGGAAACCAGCTTCTATTGAGCGCGATACATTCGCCGGCAGACGCTCGCCGTTCCAACACCTACCTGCTCTTGTACCAGATTCTGGGCAACTGAGCTCTTCGCGCACGGACAACGCATGATCGCGGGTTGGCGTTAGTTGGGAACCCCTACCTTGTAGAGCGCTCGGTCGACTTCGCGGACGCGAGCAGAGAAGCGCTGGTCAGCGAGGCTGCCGTACCGGCTGCCAAATTCGGCGTTGGTTAGTCCATCCTCGCGTTCGGTCAGCTGGCGAGGTAGCAGGTGCTCGGCAGCAACCGTGCGCAGCCAGGCGGCCGTGCCATCGGCGCGCGCCGGGTCAATCGCCGCGCGTGCGCTGCGGAAACCCGACCGGTCGGCGGACAGATCGGCAAACGAGAAGCCGCTGGGGTCCCCGCGCGCGAATTGAGATTGCTTGCTCAAGCTGTCGGCCAGCTCCTTCCACTCACCCATTGCCTCCGAAAGTTGGGTGCCCGCGCCAGCTGCCAACGCTGCCGAGAGAACCCAATGCTTTGGCCAATCGGAGCGACCGTAAATCGTCACTGGGATCAGCCCGACTCGGCAGCGCTCGCTGTCTGCGCGTGCTGGGCCAGCCAGGTCGCCGGTGCGCTCGTCGACTACCAACATTGCAAGCGCAATTAGAGCAGCGTGGTTATATTCGCTCGACGTCGCACTGGGTTCTGACCAGCTAAAAGCGCGATGCAACAGGTCCGTAAACTCTGCAACCGGTTGGCTTCGCTGCATCTTCGCGAGGCGACAGTAGAGATGGGTTGTTATTCGCGATACAGCGGGCGGCGTCGAGGTCGCAACCAACCCGTCGATTAATCCGGTCTGCTCCGGAAGACTCACCGTCGCGGTGACCCGACCGCGTTTGATCGCTACAGCGCTTACCATCTCATCGAGTGGCGGCAGCCGAACCTGACGCACGCGGAGGAGCAGCCTGCCAACCTGAAGCACCTTCCGGCTCAGGAATGGGTTTAGCGTCATTGAGCCAACGGTCATGCGAGTGGGCGGGAAGCCAATGCCGCCGCCCGTCGTGGATAGGCTGGCGTTAAGCCATCTCCCGCCGGGTAGATGATGACTGCCACGCATGCTGGCGGTACCGTCGTGTATTTCTAAGGCGAGCCGATCAGGGCGGAAGCCGTGGCTAGCAAGCGCCGCGGCGCCATCGAGCTGAGCCCGGCCTAAGTCAACTTGACTCCGCCCGCTTGGGTCGCTTCGGCTCGCCCGCAGCTGACTTGCTGCATCGCGCCCGGCACCAACCTCCGCAGCCGTCGGCGCTGAGCGCTCCTGGACGGAGGGCGTGCGATCCGTAAGCATGAACCAAAGAAGAATACCTGATAGACCGACTAGCAGGGTGGCCTTTGCGAGTCGCCGCGGGAGTCGCCGCCGCAATGCCGGCCGCGTGCCGCAAGGTTCCATCATTTACCTTTCTGTCGGCCGGTTGCACTGCCATGCGGGAGCTGTAAAAAAGTTGCAAGCCGCCGTTAAAGGCGTGTTCGGAATTGGTGACAGTGCTATCAGATCACGGGAGCGAGACGCCGGAGACGCACGACCTGCAACTGCATGAACGCCCTTAAAGGCGAGATGTGGTTCCAGCTGACTAACCAACCGATCTTAGCCGTTGGCGGCTTCTGGCAGCACAACAAAAAGGGCGCCGCCTTCACGATGGTAATGTGCGACACTAACGAACCAGTCGCGCCCGCTCACCCCAAGGCAATGATCAACTTCCCTTACCCGGACGATCACGAGCGCTGGTTGCGTTGGGCGGGCGGGTTGGCGTCCACACGACCGATCCACTCTACAGGACCGACGCGAATAGAAGCTGGTCGTGCTGTGCACTGAGTACGTTGCGTGCTTCCTGGGCAGCGCCAACGGCTTGCTGGTATGAACGGGCGCCGATCCATCTTGGACAACGATTGGCGCCAGTCTCTCTGTATTGTGACAGCCGCTAAAGGGCGACATTCCCGCTGCGGATGCTCATGATGTGGGCGCTCACCTCCCTCAGCCGGTCGCGCGCCTCCAATAATTCGGCAGAATGGCCGCCGCGCTCTTCTAGTAATGCGATGCGGATACGGAGCGCGACGCGCTCGTCATCCAGCGCACCGGCATCGTTGTTCAACATCTTGCGTGTCATGCACAGTCCCCCGATCAGAGGACCGATATCACAGGATTTTAGCGGCCGAGATTGATCTGGATCGAGATGACTCGCTTCTTCATCCGGCAGCGTGCGCAGGCACGCGACATGTCTCAACGATTCGATGTACCACAGCGGAAGGCAATGGATGCGCGAAGTCGATGCCATAACTGCTTTCCCGCCGCCACGCGATCCAACCGTCAAAGCCCGCGAAACCTTGGAAGATCAACGTCACGAACGAACCCACCGTAACGTTATGATCTGCCTCGACCCTGCATCCCAGAACGCTCACATCCACAAGCTTTACTTCACCCGGCGGCAGGCGTTCGCCTCGGATTTCGGCCACGACCCGGGCAGGAAATCGTTCGGCCCTGCGTTCGTCGAGCGCAGACGAGCCCCTTGGGTCGTTGGTTTGCGGCTGTACTCCCATCGGAGCTCGATAGCTGGCGAGAGTGCCGATTTCGTTAATAGCTACTGTTTACTAGGCAGATCGTGCCGGCTGCATCATGAAGGACGGCCCGCGCCGAATAACGGGTAAAAGTGTCACGCGAGCCGCCCTTTGCCGACTCGCTGCTGGCAGGCCAGCGAGAACGGCGAGCTCTTTGTTACCACATCCTTAACCGAACGACATCCGAGTAAACTTAAAACGCCGACGCCATCCTCGCCTAGTGTTCCATATCCGTCCCATTTTGCCATTGGAAGAGTATCGGGATGCGGCAAACGTACGAGACCGCGTGACTTTTCTGCGGCTGCCCATTTGATACAGAGGATTTGACAAACAACAGCTGAAGGCGGCTCGTTCATGCCTGCGACGCCCTATACGAGCCGCCCCTACTGAGCAGTTGCGCGATCGGAGTCGCGTGCACGGCTGAACTTACAGTTGAGCATGCATAACCAAGATCAATGGCCTTGCGAGCTGACGTGATAAACCCCGATCAGCATTCCGTCATGTCTCGCCCTGGGAGCGGGTGCATGGTACAATTTATGATGGAACCTGTGTGAAGAAACGCGCCCTCTGGATTGCTATCCCGCTCGGGATCCTGCTCTGGTGCCTCATTATATGGGCGGCAATAGCTCTTTAAAGGTCGATCCCGCACCGCTCGCGCCATCCGTACGCTCATACGCTGCTAACAACTCGGCATCCGTCATCTCGCGGATGACCAATTCATCGGTGAGCCATTCGATCATAATGGCGCCAGTGTGCTTGGCTGGAACGATCCGCACGGGCATCGCCCCGTCCCATGATCCAAAGCAAAAGCCGCCAGCCTTCCGGCCAGCGGCTTTCCTAACGTGCTGTAAAGCGTAGCTTATGCGTAGCTGACAGTTGTCTTGACCGCACGGCGGCGGCGCATTGCAAAGCCGACCGCGCCCATGCCGAGGATCATCATGGCCCAAGTCGCTGGCTCGGGAACCGCTGCTGGGGAGAAGTTCAGCGTACCAGAATACGACGCATTGATATTGCTGGCGCCGCTGCCGCCCAGACGAAGAGCGTATTGGCCAGCCGCAACGGACAGGTTGCGGATCGAGTAAAATTCGTCCGTCCCTGGTGCAAGCGGAACATTGGTGAAGCCGCCTGCGCCCGGAGCGTTGATCCGGACCAGGTTGAAATCGATGTCTTGCGGGCTACCATCGGCGCCTGTGAAAGCGGTCGTCAGCGTGAAGCTGAGAAGTCCAGCGCCGAGGTCAAAAAGATAACGATCCACGAAAGGCGTATTGGTGACGTTCGCATTGCCGAACGTACCAGAAATGCCATCGAAGTTGATGACGCACGACGATCCGCTGCCGCACGAGTCAACTGTCGTAGCTGCCGACGCGCTCTGCGCTACAGCCAGCGTGGCGATCGCCACGCCCATCATCGCAAGCTTCCTCATAGTGTTATCCCTTATATATTGCCGCTGACCGATATTCTAAACAAAGCATTAACAAGATTCGTTTCTATGTCCAGTGGGTTTGTCCAGCAAAATATCGCATCGATATGGGACGATCTGTTAAGGGGCTTAGTAGCCAAACCGCGCCTTGAGCCTGAGGAATGATGCGTATTGGTCTGAATTCCGACCGATGGCGAGGCGTGGTTGCGCAGCCTTCCAGCCTTTGCCCGTAAATCTGAATCGCTTTACCGGGTAGCAGACGCCGCTGGGCCCTGCTTGGATGAAGCGATGCCTTCTTCCATGTCGGGTACGGCATAAGCACGGCGTAGACCTGCTGACGTGTCGTTGTCCGAGCAGTCGAAGATCTCGCTTTTGTTCCGGTTTCCGCTGACTGATAGAGTGGTCGTGCCGATACGTCCCGAACACCGCTGGCTTTATCCAATTGATTGGGTCAGTTGTCCGACGTTATCCGGTTCGAGCGCGCGGATCAGGCTGCGCGCGCTGTGCGCGGCCCCATCTGCACCGCGTTTCGCATCTTGGAGACGGGCGCTGGTGGGACGCGCAAGCGCAATACTGGCGATCTGAATGTGGCAGGCGGATCGCGTTGCGCGAGCCGTTCGCTTTCGGCAGCGTGCGCACAACTTATGTGGTGCTCGCCTGCGCCCATCTCGATCACGATCCAAGCAATAACGCGTTCGCTAACCTAGCCGCGCTGTGCCAGCGCTGCCACATGCTGCACGAAGCGGCGGAGCATCGCTGGCAGCGCTGGTGGAACGCTTCCCGCCGGCGCGCTATCCGCGATTTGTTCGAGGATCCCCGAGCCACCCGCGAACGCCTTGCTCGCGCAGCGACGATGCGGTTTCGCTAAGCTCTTGCGGACAACCGAGCGGGTCAGCGCAGGCAGTCGTGCCGTTGTTCGACGACATCGCCGTCTGCCGAACGGGTCAGCACCGACATGGCACGACATTGCCTGCCGTCTTCTTCCTGAAGCATTCCGGCAACGACGAACCCATGGCGGGCAGGCGATGCCTCGCGCCACTCCTGCATGCCGCCTGTAGCAAGCGCAGTCTGCACGGCGAGCGCTTGCGAGATCATTTTGGACGATGGCTGCAAGCTTGCGTCTGCGCTGAGCGGAAGTTCGGAAGATTCGCGTACGGCGGCCGGAACCGCTGCGGCCAAACGTCGGCTGCTCGTCATCGTGGCTGCAGTCGCGGTGCGCTCATCTCCGTAGCCTGGTCCAGATGCGGGACGTGCGATAGGTATATGACGGGCCTTCCGCGGCACAGGGATCGTGATCGAATAGGCCGACCTCGCGCCTACCCGCTCGGCGACAAGGCTGGTTGCCGCCAAAGTGCACATGCACACCACCACGCCGCTAAGTGCGGCGCGACCGGAAAAGAGCAGTGCCTGCGAGCGCATCGGGCGCAGCTCGGATTGGGCATGATCTGCATAGCATCGATGCCACTGGACTAGCGTGAACGGACCGGCGTGGAGGCTCCATCCTCGATCGACAATGAACGAGGCCCCATCACGTATCTGACGATTGTTCATGACCGCACTTCCGCTGACCTGAGGGGCCGACCACTCAGGTGGCTGTAACCGAAGCTATTCGACCAAAGACGACGGGGCAAGTGAGGTCTGGATGGTTCATGATCCGCATCGAGCGGCGAATTCGCAGACCGCTCACCGTTAACGACCAGCGTTGACTTACATAATGTAAACCATTTGCAGCGAACATGCCCGGTGAATCGCTGGGGTAGTAAAATGTCTTTCGTTGCCAAGCTCTATGATGACGATCGACTGGCCGAACGCTATCCGGTTATGCTCGACGGTACATTGCGCAGTCCGCAGGCAGCGCCGCAGGACGTCATAATTGATGACCTATCCGCCGGCGGCTTCCGTACTGGCGTTGCAATGGGCCTTGTCGTCGGTGACGTTATCACTCTCGGGATCTTTGGCGTCGGTCTACGCCCCGCACGCGTGATGCGTGAAAGCGATGGCAGTTACGGTTGCCAGTTTCTCACGCCGCTCAGTGCCGAGGAACTCGCGGCAGCTCTGGCAGGCCTGACCCCGCCGGAGCCAGTCTTGCTTCATCAGCAGGCCGCAGCCAATCCCATCGAGGGGCTGGACGGACGAGAAGCCGAACGGTTGTTATCGCCACGTCTGCGCATTCTTTCCATAGCGACGGCGGCGATCGTTCCTTGGGGTATCGCGGGGCTGCTTTGGAAAATCCTGTGATCGAGTATCTGTCGCTCGCTGCCGCTTGTGGGTGCGACGTCCGAGGGAGCCACTGCCCGCAAAATCGTTGCTCGTTTAGGTCTCAGTTAACCGCGCATCAACAGCTGTAGGTACATAATAACCTCTTGGCGTTAGTGTCGGCGCTCCTTTTTCAAACGGTTGGTTTTAGGTTGTTGGAAGTAGGCCGCCCACGCCCTTTGGCGACGGCGGTTCTCTGCTCCCGCCATTCGGATGGAGGCCACCAGGATTCCGACCAGAACGATTAGCACAATGATTAAAGGATCCATCAGGTGGGGCTAAGCACCTCGAACTGAATGGACGCTGTCTCACGCCGCAATCCGCATTTTCGACGTGGCAATTGCTTTTCTGCGCGAACGGCGCGCTTTGTGGCAGGATCGTCAGGAGTAGCGTGAAGATCGCACCGGCACGCTTGTCGATCCGCAGGCCGCATTCCGCAGGAGAGCAGAACGAGAGGCAAGCTGCACCGCTGATGAGCTTAGAAGACAGAAAAGGCTAGGACGACAAGTCCCCATAGAGCCATCGACGCGAGAAGCGCCAGGAGGAGCCCGCGACCGCCGGCAGGCTGCCATTGCGTATGGAGAGGTATGCGGTCGCCGTATTCGTTCGTAATCATATATCTTGCCATTCGGCCTCGCCTGTCTTGGTCGATCCCAAGAAGGGATAATGCGGCAAATCGGCAGGTTCAATCTTTGTTTACCATTTCATTCGCACCCACCACGATGCCATGGTATGGCCATGCAGATGGCGCGACTCACCGGCTGCGCCGCGGTAAAATAGATCGGTCGCGCTCAAGCATCGTGCTGTTACCAGGCCTGCCGTTCGTGAACTGCCGCCTTAAGACTTTGGGTCGATACCGCCATAAATGTCAGTAACCGAAGGCAGGCCCATCTTCGACCCGGTCACATTCGTCTTGATCCAGGCGCGAACACGCGTTGACATAAAGGCTGCCAGCGCGGTTGTGGCTGCCAAAATGAGAGGCAGCCCCCAAAGGCAAAATACTACAATGATCGCAATTCGCATTACGCTGCCCTGAAATTTCTGCGAGTCGAGTCTTAGTACTCTTCCTAGTGACCGGAAGCGATTGGCTCTGGCGGCATGAGTGTGCCATTATTGGAGAGCTTTTAGGAGCTCGCCGCATAGCCCGTAGACCTAAAGCAACATGACCGCTTTGCGAACCGACGGGGGTAAGGAGCTTCCATTATGACGGCTGTCGCGACTGGTGCGCTTGTGGGGTGGGAGCGTAATCCGGCCGCGTATGGGATCATTTGAGATTGCAGATTCTCACTGCACGCGACGATGAAGGCTTCTCGAACGTTTTTGGAAGTTCAAGTCGCGCTGAACGATCGCCAGCTCCGCTCGCTTGCCCGCGACTTACGCCCGGCGGCGGATGAGCGCGGGTTGCAATTGCGGCCGCACGTCGCTGGTGGCAGCTGCGCAAGCGGTTGTGATATTAGCAAGCAGGAGGACTAACTTCTGCGACGAGTGTTGCGGCGCCCTTGAAGCTCTCGGGAGCAAGCGGGCACCGCAACGTGTTCTTTTGAACCGAGGTAGGTTAACTTCTGGTGACTTTTAATTCCCGCTAAATGCCGACCGGCGTGATTTTCTGTCGACTTTGTAGCGAGTGCGACAATGACTTTTCATCGCATGTCGGTCGCACGCGAGACTTGCTTGTTAGGAGCGTCTCCGTGGTGTTCTCCCAGGCCGGCTGTTCAAGCGATCAGCTTAGCACCAACCCTCAACGTTTCGTGCCACGCGAAGAGTATGTAATTTACCTATAAAGTATTGATTGGCCCCGCTCATCAGAAAAAACGGGAGCGCAGCACGGCAAGTAATACCATAATTTAACGAGTGCGGGTCAATGCAGCGGCCATGGCACAGCTTCACATTGGCACGTGGTTTACCAAAATTCGAAGGCGCTGTAGATCGCATGCCGCTCTACCGCTACTCCTCGTAACGTTAAGCGCGTGCGGCGGTGGGGGCGGCGAACCCGCCCCTCAGGCGGCGGCGCCCGTTCAAGTTGTGCCTGCCGCTGTACCCACTCCCACCCCCACTCCTACACCGGTGCCTGCTCAAGATATATTGGTGGCTGAAGGAGACGCGATCTCTGTACTTGAAGACGGAACCTTCGCTTCGCTTTATGCCGCTGCACATCCTAATGTGCGTATCGTCGGGCTGGCAACGAAAGGCTCTTCAATAGAGTCGATGGTAGCTCGTTCGGGCGAGGTCCTTAAAATAAAGCCTAAGGTGATCAGCATATCGATAGTCTCGGAAGACTTGACCTCTTACGATAGTGCAACATCTTGGGTCGAAGTTGTGCTTAAGTATTCCGATACGCTCCGGGCTAACGGCATAAAGGTGATCGTTGCAACCATATTGCCGCAGTATAGCTCCAACAACGATGATTATACGTCCTTTTTTAATTCTAGAAGAGTCGAAGCAAATCGGTTGATTAGGGATCAAGTTGGCAAGCGCATCGACGCAGTTGCAGACTTTGCAGCAGAATCAGAAATGGGAAAAAATCTCGCTGCCAAAAATCTAAGCCTGTACTTAGCAGGGAAATATCCCACGTTGAAAACGGCAGAAACATTAGGGGGGCACGGCAGGTTGGCGGCCGTATATGCGCCAGTGGTCGACGCATTGCTCAAGGGCCTTGCGCCTCCGCCTCTTGTAGAACCGGCATTTGAACCGATACTGCCAACGCCAACGCCAACGCCAACGCCAACGCCAACGCCAACGCCAACGCCAACGCCAACTCCTACGCCAACGCCAACGCCAACTCCTGTTCCAGATCCGAGTCCCGTAGCTACTCCGGCACCCGAGCCCACTCCCGCTCCGGATCCGGAACCTGCTCCTGCTCCGGCTCCGGCACCTGAGCCTACTCCAGCACCTGAACCAGGGCCTGCTCCTGCACCTGAGCCAGCCCCGCAACCCGGGCCGGCGCCTGCTCCAGGTCCTGCACCAGAGCCCGAGCCTGTACCCGCGCCTGTGCCTACACCTGAACCGACACCAACGGCGTCGCCTACTCCCGAGCCGTCAGTTGCGCAGCCCATGACAGTCACTCCGATCGCAAGTAATTTCACTACGGCACCGTTGATTGTGCCGGGGTACGGCACGCCCAAGAGCATGGCACCCGACGTGGTTGGTGCGTTCCGCTTCATCTGTTCGCCGGCGCAGCTGAACTATGACGATCCGATCCTCTATCCAGGCCAGAAGGGGGCGTCGCCGCATCTCCACCAATGGTATGGGAACACAGGCGGCAACTATGCGTCGACCTACGCCAGCCTGCGCACGAGCGGCGACAGCACCTGTTCGGATATGCTCAACCGATCGGCATATTGGATCCCGGCGTTGATGAATGCGGCGGGCAAGGTGATCGTGCCCGATTACATGTCGATCTATTACAAGCGCCGCCCGGACAGCGACCCAGAGTGCCTCCGCATGGCAGCCAAGGGCTGCGTTGGCCTGCCGACTGGCCTGCGCGTTGTCTCAGGTTATGACATGAAGCGGATGGGGCAGGCTCAGCCGGAGAACATGACGTTCCACTTCCGGTGCATCTCGCCTGGCAAGCCATCGGATCACCGCGGTACGTTCGCCGAGGCTGTCACCGACTGTGGTGGTGCGGGCCAGATCATGGCCGCGATCAACTTCGGCTCGTGCTGGAACGGCCAACTCGACAGCGCCGATCACCGCTCTCATGTCGCACATACAAGCTACGGCGATTGGGGCTATGAAAAATGCCCGACGACCCATCCGTACGTGCTCCCCGAGTTGACGCAGGGAATCGTCTACACGATCGAGAAGAGCGACGGCGAGGCTTGGTTCTCCTCTGACCGCATGAGCGGCATGAACATGGCCGGGGGCTCGACCTTCCACGCCGACTACATGGAGGGCTGGGATCCGCCAACGCGTGCCATCTGGGAGCGCGAGTGCATCGGTAAGATGCGCGACTGTTCGGATGGCGTGCTCGGCGATGGCACCATGCTCAAGCGCGGACTACTGCCAGTGCTGGCGTCGCCGCGACTGATAGATGCGCTAGCTCGATAAGGCATTCAACCTGCCGGGGTACTTTCAAGCGCCTAGATCAGTACGTCGAGAGCCGTCGCAGTCAGGCCGCTCTTCGATGAGCGCGGCAAGGTGCTGCGCCATGCGGAACGCTTTCAGCCCGGTCAGGCCAGTATCTAGCGCTGCTTTGTCGATCATATACATGCGTGATGCGCCCGATTAGTGGCGTCCGCAACGTGCCCAGCGCCGTCCGAACAAATCAGAGCACAGCAGAAAGCCGCCAGCTTTTCGACCGGCGGCTCTCTTTTGCTTCGCTGAAGGGAAGTGCTTACGCGGCGGCGATCGCGCGCACCTTGTTGGTGAAGTTCACCTCGGAGGCCTTCACTCGACGACGCATGGCGAAGCCAATAAGGCCGAAGCCGAAGATCATCATCGCCCAGGTAGCGGGCTCGGGAACGGCCGCGACGTCTTCCAGCACGATATTGTCGAACTGCACGCCGCTGCCCGTCACAGGGGTCCAGCTCAACGATCTGAGCGGCGCAAGGTCGAAGTTGAAGGTCGTGGCCAAATACTTGCCGTCGGTGCTGAAGTTGCGAACCGCCGTGCCAACCGTCCCATCCAAGAAGGCGAAGGCGAAATTCACATTGGTCGAAAACGGCTGATATGCACCGTTGTCGAAATATTCCGAAAAGTCGATAGACTTAAACAGGAATGCCGACCCATTGTCGCGCGTCAGCGTCACCGTCGGCGATACAAACTGCGTGAACAGCGACGCGCCGGTCGTGTCCATGCTCTTAAACGGCTGCACCGCTGCAAAGCACCCATCCTTAGCCGTACCCTGGCAGCTAGATGCATTTATGGTAAAACCGTCTTCCTTGTAAGCGCCCTTTACGTAGGTGTAGCTGGTCGTGTCCTTGTTGCGCAACGTATCGAAATCGAGGGTTGTTGCGGCGGTGGCAGCGGACCCGATGGAGGACAACAGGCTGGCTACTACCACCAGCTTGGTACGCGAAAAGAATGCCATTGTGAAAATACCCTTTGCCTTCGGAGCTTTCGAACCAAAGCGAGCGATTAACAAATCTTAAAGACAGGTTAATGACATCTTAATGACTTCCGCTGCGCGCATCGGGCATGTGTCCCGATAAAGGACTCACTGACGTGCCGCAGTTGCGAATCGAGGGGCCTGCGGATTTAAAGCACCACACCAAGCTGCACGCTAACCGCCAGCCCAAGAAGCGTGCAAAGTGAGCCGACGAGAGGGCGGCGACCGAAACACTAACCGCTGGTAGTCCGAGCCGCTAAAGGCGGCTGATGGACCCGTAATCATCATGCTGATCGTTCTGATCGCAGTCCTGATGGTATCTATCCCGATAGCGGGGCGGAGAAA
Organism: Sphingomonas endolithica; assembly: GCF_025231525.1. Taxonomy (NCBI): domain Bacteria; kingdom Pseudomonadati; phylum Pseudomonadota; class Alphaproteobacteria; order Sphingomonadales; family Sphingomonadaceae; genus Sphingomonas; species Sphingomonas endolithica. The sequence goes on along the minus strand of NZ_CP103057.1, from coordinate 2,767,020 downwards.
CGGCGTCGTCAAAGGACGTGGGCGGCCTATTCAACTGCCTGAGCCCAGTGTACCAAGAAAGGTGGAGGCACCAATGACGAGTGCTGCCGGTGCTCGCGTCGCCTCGACCGGTAAGCGCGCAAGCACGATGAAACGGCCCCTGTCGTTCGCCATCCCGATCGGCATCGTGCTGTGTGCCTCATCATTTGTGCATTAGTCGTTCTTTAAGGTCGAGCTTGCGGCGGAGGCGCACTGGCAGAGCCTGCGATAGCCGCACCCGTCGCGACTTGGGCGGGGTTCGTCTACATCGCCTTCGTCATCGACACCTACGCCCGCAAGGATCGTCGGCTGGCGTGCTAGAAGGAAAGCACATGCCAGCTTCGTCCTGGATGCGCTCGAGCAGGCGCTTCATGACCGCCGGCCGGTCCACTGTGGCGGCTTGGTTCACCACAGCGACCGCGGGTCACAATACGTGTCTATTAAGTGCACCGAGCGGCTCGCCGAGGCGGGGATCGAACCGTCGGTCGGCAGCGTCGACGACAGCTACGACAACGCTTTGGCCGAGACGATCAACGGTCTCTACAAAGCTGAGGTGATCCACAGGCGTGGGCCAAAGCGCAGCTTCGAAGCTGTCGAATATGCCACGCTCGAATGGGTTGACTGGTTCAACCACCGTCGGCTGCTCGAGCCCATCGGCAGCATCCCGCCTGCCGAAGCGAAGATCAATATTATTGCTGCCGCAGATAACATCGATATGGCGGCGTGACTCACAACCCAAGGCCTCCGGCAGACCCGGGGCAGTTCAGACCGATGGTATGCCGCCACTAGATTGGCATCAGTCAGCTCCTGAATGAACGCCTCGTCGGTAAGCGGCTCGATCATGCGGGCAAGGTGCGCTTGACCGTGCTGATGCGCAACCCGCGCACATCTAGCTCAGCGGATCAACACCGAGCAAGAAGCCGCCAGCCTTTCGACTAGCGGCTCTGTTCTGCCTCGCTGAGTGAAAGCGATTACACAGCGGCGATCGCGCGAACCTTGTTGGTGAAGCTTACCTCGGAGACCTTCATGCGACGGCGCATCGCAAAGCCGACTACACCCATGCCGAGGATCATCATCGCCCAGGTTGCGGGTTCGGGGACGGCACCCGCTGCGGGCGTAAGCACGACGCGATCGGCAAACGTGCCGCTGGTCGCTGGATTCGCCTTGGCGTAAAGGAGATTAGCGACGGCACCCGTATAAGGATTAAACGTCAGGCTAAAGTCATCAGTCGCGCCCCCCACGCCGGTGCTGCGGCCAAGACCTGCACCGACGATGCCGTAAAGCTGGTAGAGATCCTTATCGTTGTATGAGAACGGCGAAGTGTTCTTGAACAGAGCCGCATTTGCGGCAGTGAAGGTGGTCGAGCCAAGCGTGAGATTGACCGATTGCAGCGTCGCCGTCTGCGAATACACCGAGACCGTCGCCGGGTCGTCGTGGAGAACGGAAAAGCTGCCGCTGAGGACAAGCTCTGAACCTTTGTAGGCCTGCAGGTTATAGGAGTCGAGAATCTTGGCAGCCTGTGCGGCATTGCCCGAACAGGCGAGCAGCAGGGAACCTATTGCAACGAAAGACTTGTTCATAAAACACCTACCGGTTAACGTACAGATAACCATTACGGCCTGATTGTGAAGCTTCGGTGGCACCGAAATCGAATTTGGCGGCAGCTAAGTGCAATCCTCCATCGGCCGGGCATAACGTCTCGGGACGGCAGTCGCGCGAGCGAGGGTTCAATCGGTGTCGCGCAGCGCGTTCCGTGTCCGCACGTTCAGCGCGGCCTCACTTTTATCTTCATCGACTTAGAGTAATTAAGCACTGCTAACTTAGTCCGTTCGAGCCGCAGCGCGATCATTGGCAGGCCGACGCCCTCACTCGCCAAGGCGCTAAGCAGGGCCACGTCCTCATCGCTCCAAGCTTTGCGGGTGCGGCTCATCGCAGGCTCTGCCAGTCCGCCTCCGCATCATCGACCGCCTGGAACACGTAGCTGTCCGCCTGCTGCTTGCGCAGGTGCGCGCGCACGGCTTCCGGGTCGCCCTCCTTCGGGAACGTACGATCAGCGCGGGCTGCGTTTGCCAGATCGTTCACCCAATCGCCGCGGTCGCGCTGCGCCAGCAGCCATTTGCCGTAGGTCTCACGCTTGGCGAGATAACTCGCCGGGTTGCTGGTTTCTGTCATGGTGCCCCTCGATTGTCGGCGTTAGTGTCGCGTGGCCTACCCAAGCGCTGTGTCGACCGGTGCTGGCCGAGCACTCGGCACACCCGTCGCTCCGATACTTCCAACACCTCTTTCAACTGGTAGATCCAGCGTCGGCGCCGCGCGGGCTCAGAATTCGCCCCGTGCCGCCTCCTGCAAGATCAGCTTGTCCAGCGTCAGGTCGGAGATCGCGCGGCGTAGCCGCAGGTTCTCCTTCTTCAAATCCTTCATCCGCCGAGCCTGATCCGACTTTAGGCCGCCATATTCCTTGCGCTAGCGATCGTAAGTCTGCTCGCTGACGGCGATCCGCCGGCACGCCTCGGCGGTCGTGCCGCCCTGACCGAGCATGATCTCAACCTCACGCAGCTTCCCGATGATCTCCTCGGCTTGTGTTTCTTGGCAGGCATTCGGCGTTCCTTCCTCGATCCAGATGGTCATAGTCGATGGACCACTCAGAAGGGAGCAGCTCACCGTTTCTAGGTGCCAAAGCAACATCGGACTGCTGCCGACCCAAGGCCTCCCCCAACTGACCAAGGGTCGGGAAATTGGCGCTTCCTATCGAAGCACTTTGGTAAAAACTTCTACGAAAATCGACCTTCGCTATACCTACTTTGCCGCTTGGGCGACCCTTGCAAAGGCAGCTCGAAGGTGGCGGCTGTCAAAACCCGCTCGGGCGCTGGTGGTTGGCTACCAGTTTCGAATCAGGCTAACATCGAGACGCAACGGCGGTCAGTGACCATCGGCTTCGGGTTCAGCTTAGGAATTCGCCCAATCTATCCGAAAATGGGGGCATGTCACGGCAAGCCATACCACAAGTTAACGAGTGCAGGCCCATGCAGCTGCCATGGCACAGCTTCAAAACTGCACTTGGCTCACAAAAATGCATCGGCGCTTGGGATCGCATGTGGCTCGGCCGCTGCTCCTTATCACGTTAAGCGCGTGCGGCGGGGGAGGAGGCGGGGCCACCCCTCAGGGGGGAGAGCCCGTTCTCACTGTGCCCGCCGGCGTCACACCCACCCCAGCGCCTGTGCCTACACCTGAACCGACACCAACGGCGTCGCCTACTCCCGAGCCGTCAGTCGCGCAGCCCATGACAGTCACTCCGATCGCAAGTAATTTCACTACGGCACCGTTGATTGTGCCGGGGTACGGCATTCCCAAGAGCATGGCACCCGATGTGGTTGGTGCGTTCCGCTTCATCTGTTCGCCGGGGCAGCTGAACTATGACGATCCGATCCTCTATCCAGGCCAGAAGGGGGCGTCGCCGCATCTCCACCAATGGTATGGGAACACAGGCGGCAACTATGCGTCGACCTACGCCAGCCTGCGCACGAGCGGCGACAGCACCTGTTCGGATATGCTCAACCGATCGGCATATTGGATCCCGGCGTTGATGAATGCGGCGGGCAAGGTGATCGTGCCCGATTACATGTCGATCTATTACAAGCGCCGCCCGGACAGCGACCCGGAGTGCCTCCGCATGGCAGCCAAGGGCTGCGTTGGCCTGCCGACTGGCCTGCGCGTTGTCTCAGGTTATGACATGAAGCGGATGGGGCAGGCTCAGCCGGAGAACATGACGTTCCACTTCCGGTGCATCTCGCCTGGCAAGCCATCGGATCACCGCGGTACGTTCGCCGAGGCTGTCACCGACTGTGGTGGTGCGGGCCAGATCATGGCCGCGATCAACTTCGGCTCGTGCTGGAACGGCCAACTCGACAGCGCCGATCACCGCTCTCATGTCGCACATACAAGCTACGGCGATTGGGGCTATGAAAAATGCCCGACGACCCATCCGTACGTGCTCCCCGAGTTGACGCAGGGAATCGTCTACACGATCGAGAAGAGCGACGGCGAGGCTTGGTTCTCCTCTGACCGCATGAGCGGCATGAACATGGCCGGGGGCTCGACCTTCCACGCCGACTACATGGAGGGCTGGGATCCGCCAACGCGTGCCATCTGGGAGCGCGAGTGCATCGGTAAGATGCGCGACTGTTCGGATGGCGTGCTCGGCGATGGCACCATGCTCAAGCGCGGACTACTGCCAGTGCTGGCGTCGCCGCGACTGATAGATGCGCTAGCTCGATAATTGTCTGCTGCAGCAGAGTGAGCAGAGGCTCTATTAACGAAAAATGAAGGTATGCGGTAGGCAAGGTGCCGGGTGAGCGGCAACAGCTCCATTTGCTGCAAATCTGGCTTAAACAAAGGACGCACACAATATCGCCCGTGCTCGAGAAGATCCGGCTGTACCCACCCGCCCCGCCAAGGAGTGCAGGTAGCGACTGGCGGGACCCTTCAAGCCGTGAATTGCGCCGTCATATCCCGGGCATGATGATCGTTCCGGGCAAGACCTCGTATTTAATCAAGCACGACGTGTTGATAAGTTCACTTTCAGCACGACCTGAGGCACTGCCTCCTCGCGTTCAATCGAATGTGCGCAATACCAAGCATCGAACGCCAAGCGTCACGTTCTGGCCATTGCCAAAAGGGACGACCATGGTGGATGCGCCAGCAACAAAGCAGCCAACGAACGCCTGTGTGCGCTGAACATAGGGGAGCAAAAAGCCAGCCGTTGGTAGCCTGCCCTTCACGAAACAACCCAGGCTGCTTTCTCTGGCAAGCCATGCCGCGGTTAGGCATTTTGTAATCGTGAATGGCGCCCATTGGCGGGTCGCGTTTACTGAGCATAAAGTGATAAGATAGCCGTAGGTGCCTGTTTGAAGAACAAATATGGCGTAACGGAGACCCTATGAAAAAGTGTTTGATGCTACTAGGCGCGCTGGCAAGCCTTTCCGCGTGTGACCGACCTTTGTCCTCAAACGCTGAGCGTTCGGATGTGGCCCGATACCAGGTCGTTCAGGTGGGTAGTCGAACCGTGCTTTTAGACACTGTAAAAGGTCAGACATGGGAGTTATCGACTGATGTGAACGGGCGTTCACAAGGCTGGTCAAGTATAAAGAGCCTCAACTGATGGCTGTCCGTTCCTATGGCGACTGATCATCAGCGAGCGTTTTGGCCTGCGGGGCGCTTCTTGCCCAGCTTGCGACGCAATCCAAGAGAAAGCGCCGACGCCACTAGTCGGTCGTGGGCTCACGCATGTCCAACTCGACGATTGGGCCGCCAGTTGCTGGGCGGCTCATGCCGCTGAATTGGTCCTGCGAACCTATCAGGCAGGCGGCGTGAGTACCGAACCGTCGCATTCCTGCCCATCGTCTTGAACCACATTTGACGTGACCCCCGTTTTTTTCCTCCAGTTGGAGCTAGAGTCCGACCCCGGAAAGGGACGGACAGATGAAGCGGAAGCAGTTTTCTGAAGAGCAAATCATCGGCATCCTGAAGGAAGCCGAGGCAGGTGCGGTGGTGACGGATCTGTGTCGCCGGCACGGGATGTCTAGCGGCACCTATTACGCTTGGAAGGCCAAGTTCGGCGGTCTGGAGGTGTCCGACGCGAAGCGTCTACGGGCGCTTGAGGAAGAGAACGCCCGGCTCAAACGGTTGCTGGCGGACACAATGCTGGACAACGCAGGTCTGAAGGACCTGCTGTCAAAGAAATGGTGACGCCCGCCGCGAAGCGGGAAGCGGTCGCGCATCTCCAGACGACGCTGGGGATGAGCGAGCGGCGGGCGTGTATGGTCGTCGGAGCGGATCGCACGAGCATGCGGTATCGCTCGTGTCGGGGGGATAATGGCGACCTGCGGTCGCGTCTGCGTGACTTGGCGCAGCAGCGTCGGCGGTTCGGCTATCGGCGACTGCATATCCTGCTGCGCCGGGACGGCATCACAATCAACCGCAAGAAGACCCAGCGGCTCTACCGCGAGGAAGGTCTGACAGTGCGTCGCCGGAAGGGACGAAAGCGCGCCGCCGGCGCGCGGGCGCCGGCCCCGGTGTTGGCGCTGCCCAACCAGCGCTGGAGCCTGGACTTCGTGCACGATCAGATGGCTACGGGGCGGCGGTTCCGCATCCTCAACATCGTCGACGACGTAACGCGCGAATGCTTGCGGGCGGTGCTCGACACGTAGATCTCGGGCAAGCGGGTGGTGCGCGAGCTGGGCGACCTGGTCGCCGAGCGCGGCGCCTCCAGGATGATCGTCAGCGACAACGGGACCGAACTGACCTCGGACGCAGTGCTCGCATGGTCGGGCGATGCCGGCGCCGAGTGGCACTATATCGCACCAGGCAAGCCTACGCAGAACGGGTTCGTCGAGAGCTTCAACGGTCGCATGCGCGACGAGCTGCTCAACGAGACGCTGTTCTTCACAGTCCGCCAGGCGCGCTCGATCCTCGCGCGCTGGGTCGATGATTACAACACCGAGCGGCCGCACTCCTCGCTCGGCTACGCCACACCAGCGGCGTTCACCGCCGAACTCGAAAAGCAACGGGCGGGCTTAAACCCGGCCGTTGCTTCACCCGCGCTCCTGCGCGACAACAACGGTCGGTCTCTGGTTGCCGCTGGGTGAAAGGCGGGGGTCACGTCACATTTCACCTACGGTTTGGTGCCGGGTCGATGAGCCCATCGCCGCCTTCATTGACATGGGATGTGCGAGAACTCGTCTACACCTACGACATGGGAGACGACTGGCGACACATCGTCGCCGAGACGGTCGGTCGCGGCGAGCCGGACGTCAAGTACCCCGCTTTGTCGCCGACGAGCGGCGCTGCCCGCCCGAAGGCATCGGCGGCTTATCCCCGATACGAGATGTTCTTGGACCCCATGGCCGCCCCACCCACGAGGACCACGACCTTACTGCGACTGGTATAGCAGTCCTATAATTCCGACGACATGGACGAGCATTTCACCAAGCGCGCGTCACCGCCATACCACCCGTCGCCATACGGCCAGGCCGCCTACCAAAAGAACCGACCGAAATAACTAACGGCCTACCGACCGCGCTTACCTGCTTCGGTTCTGCGCTGCTCACCTGGCGAGGCACTGCGACCGCCCGGAAAAGGGTCCAATACTATCTGCGGCTTGGACTCCAACGAGGCAATGAGCCTTGCTGGTCTCTCATCTAACCGCAAGGTGCTGCCGCGCATGGCGCGATCAGCAGCTAGGGAGGAGTAAATCTTTAGATCGTCTACTGGGATGGTCTTCGTGGCCAGTTCGGCAACGGGCGTACTCAGAGGAGCGAGAGCATCCGTGTTCAAGGAGCCCGCGACCTCACGTGCGGAATGTGTCCATGTAGTTTCCGGTTCAATGCCGGCATATCGTTGCTGGAAAGCCTTGGATTCTCCCCATCTTCCACTCCAGCGGTAGAAAATGTGTGCTCCGATACTGGTGGCTCGTACCAACGACGAAGCCCAGTAGGGTACCACCCAATTGGCATGGTAGTGCGTGGAATAACCAACAGGTTTGAAAACAAAGCCGGCCAACGCCGCGGTCGCTACCTGCTGAGCGCGCATCCATGCTCGCTTCGATATCGTGCGGGAAAGTGAACCGTCGCAAGTGAAGGTGAACTGGCAACCGGTGACCCGCTCTGCACCTTGATAGACAACGCCACATACACTCGCCGGGAAAGCTGGGTTGCGGACGCGATTTAACACGACCTGGGCAACCGCGCGTTGGCCGGCAAGCTCCTGCGAAGCAGCTTCGTAATACACGGCTTCAGTGAGGCATTTGGCTGCACGAGCGAGGTTTGCGGGAGTGTCTGCATCACGAAATGGTGCAGCCGGGGGACCAACGTTCCCGGCAGGCAATTGTTTTGCATTCAAAGCGAGTGCTTCGCTGGCTGTGATCGGAAGGTATTGCACGGGTGCGACTACTGGTAAGTCGACAAGGCGAACAGCTTCCGAAGCCTTGCGGACGATCGCGTTGGTTTGCTGTGTTGTCGCGGCGGAACTATGCCGCGGTGCCAACCACGTGCGTACCAGCGTAGCGGCGATGACGCTCGCGGTCACGATGAGCACGGCGCAAAAGGCGTAATATTTTCTCATGTTTGATGCGCGCCCGTAGCAGAAGCCGCGCATTTCGGCAGCGAAGATCCAGTCTCGTCCTGGGACAACCTGATCGTGCTAGGCCACGTGGACAAAGGTTGACGATCGACTGATCGGTTGATTCAAGGCTGCTTTTTGGAGGCGGCATGGGCGAGCGGATCGGGATTTCCGATAGTGAGTGGGCGCTGATTGCTCCACTGCTGCCAGCGGAACGTGGCCGTGGCTGTCGACCTGCAGGCGATAATCGGCCCTATTTCTAAGGCATGATGTAGATGGCGCGGACGGGCGGGCAGTGGGGGCATTTGGCGGATGAATACGGCAAGTGGAACAGCGTGTTTCGGCGCTACCGCCGCTGGGTCGTGACGGGCGTGTCCGAAGCCATGCTGGAGAGGCTCGCCGCCGTGGTCGAGCGGGAGGATACCACCGCCGACATGATCGACAGCACCGTGGTCCGTGCACACCACTGCGCCGTCGGCGTCGAAAAGGGATCAAGAAACCGAGGGGCTTGGCCGATCGCGAGGCGGCTTCACGACTAAGCTGCACGCCCACTTCGATGGTCAGGGCCGTCCCCTATGCTTCGTCCTGACGCCGGGACAGGCTCACGACGTGAAGGGCTTTGGTCCGTTATTGGGGATGCTGGCCGACCCCGTCGAGGCGCTGCTCGCCGACAAGGGCTATGACGCCGACTCCATCCGCGAGGAACTCGCCAAGGCAGATGTCGAGACGGTCACTCCAGCCAAGAGAGCAACCGCCGCATGCCGATCCCGCATGACCGCGAGAAATACCGCTGGCGCAATCTCGCCGAGCGCTTGTTCAGCAAGCTCAAGAACTGGCGTCGTGTCGCCACTCGCTATGACAAAACCGCAGAATCTTACCTCGGCTTCGGCGCGCTCGCCTCAGTTACGCTCTGGCTGCCCTTTGTCCACGTGGCCTAGTCCTCGGCAGAAGGTAACGGTAATTTGTCGCTCAAAGGCGACGATCCCCGCTTTGCGGATTACGACGGCTTTCTAACGAATCGAGTATATCGGTTGCGAGATGACAGAAGGTGGGTCGGGGGCTTGCCTGCGCAGATTACCACAGCGAACTGCAGCGACTCACCGTAGATCAGGGAATGCGCCTGTCGCTCGTCCCGGCGGTTAAGAGTCGAACCGACCGATATTCGTCATGGTATCGCGATTGCACAAGTATGAAGATCGCGCTTAGAACATCCCTACGTCTGCGGGTATACTGAGGCGCCGACAAGGTCGCCCCCTCCTCTCCCACGGAGAGAATTGTGGCTACGGCAACTGTTTCTGCTGGCGGTGCGGACCAGATCCTTTTTTGAGATTTTTGCCTGGCACCTCGGCCGACGGTAATGCCCGGAGAGTGCCAGCAGGCAAGCAGCCCAACCTTATGCGCCCGTCCGGCTCACGACACGCGGCGTTCGGATTAGCACGAGGCACTGGTCGCCTACTGCCGGCGTGGTCCAAAGCTGCCACAGTAATCAAAAACACTGTCAGCATCTGATTTTCCTCTTTGAGCCGGGCAGTATCGTAGATGGTCCGGTCACAAATTAACATTTAATTAACATACTTGCATACGGCCGCCCAATTTGTCAGCTTCGAGCTATTGCAAAAGCGAATCACGCGTCATGGCAAAAAAGGTGGGCTGATGAAAAAGTCGATGAAGGTTGCGCTGGCAGTTGCCGGCTTGCTGCTGGCTAGCAATGCCTCAGCAACCAAGTATGTGGCGGGCGACCTGGCTAAGAGTTACATGACCTACACCACGGTTGACCAAGTCAACACCAGCAGGACGTCAGGTTACAGCGGTGTTGGCTCGCTCTTCATTTCGACCGTTTCAACGGCAACGACCGGCCTGGGAGGAGTTTGCACCGGTTCACTTATTGGTGGCGGCACTGTCCTGACGGCGGCACATTGTCTCTCGACTGACGCTGGCGATCCGATCACCTCGATTGCTTTTTATCTGCCGTCGTTCGGTGATCGTCGTGCGGCAGAAACCCAGATTTTCAGCGCAAGTGCCTTTGCAATACACCCAGATTACGCGGTCACAGGATTGGCGGGCGGCAACGATGTCGCAGCGTTCACAATTACCGGTGACACTACCGGCTACGAAAAATACGGCCTGTTCACCGGCGACCCGTTCCAGCAATATACCGAGGTAGGTGCCGGCACCGTGGGCGGGCCGCGTGGCACGAACGTTGGAGTGACGAGTGACTACCGAAAACGTTTGGGTAGCAACATCTACGAATATTACGGCAGCGACATCTTCAGTGGCTCGAGTGAAGGCGTTGTATTGTACGACTTCGATGACGGCACTGCCGCCCACGACGTATTTGGTCGCAACGACGGCTACGTTCAGCGCGGGGTTCTAGGAGAGTCTGCGGCCTCTCCCGGTGATTCTGGCGGGCCAGAGTTCATTAACGGAAAGATCGTCTCGGTAACGTCCTTTGGAATTACAGGCGGTATCTTTGACGGATATTGCGGTGGGAGCTCGACAGATCCTTACAATAACACCGGAAGTACTGTGGTCACGACGAACCTAGCAAACTGCACCAACTCATCGGTTGGTGAGATCGGCGGCAACACTCTCGTCTCGTACAACCGTAACTTCATCGATGGTTATCTAAATGGTACGGTTGCAACACTAGCGCCGGTGCCCGAGCCCGCAACCTGGGCGATGATGCTGACGGGTTTTGGGATCATCGGCTTTGCCATGCGCCGTCGTAAATCGCTTAAGACGATTGTCGGGTACGCATAAGCTCGTTTGTAACATGAAGAGGGGGCCGCTGGCCGAAAGGCTGGCGGTCTGTCGCTGCGTGCCCGGTACCGTCCGATGATGCGGTATCTTCAGTAAATCACCCGCACCGTGCGTTGCATGGGCGCTGTCTTCGCGAAGCGGTGTCGCAGCTACGACAGCAGCAGCGATATCGACGAGATCGGCACGGTACACGCCTAGATAGCTTGTGTCACCTCATAGGATTCCTTTTTCGTAGGTTAGCTAAACGACTAGGAGCTGCTGTCGTGATGGAAGGCGGAAATTAGAAGCCACCTTGTCACAGAGGCTTCACAATTCCCTGCAAGGGAATTAACGCGATCTTAACGAACGGGAAATTTGACACCATGAAGATGATACATGCAGCGGCGTTTGCCGGAGCCGCTCTCCTTGGAGCGCCTGCAAGTGCTGCAACGCTCATACAGTATGATTTTACCGGCGCGCCGGGCAACCAGCCATTCACCGCCGCCAGCAACGTGGCGGATGGGCTGACCGGCCGATCGTTCACCCGCGGGGCGGGGCTCGCTTCACCAAGCGGAAGTGATTCGATCAACGCGAACGGATTTAACGCTCAGGCAACTGACTATTTCAGCTTCGGTCTCAATCTGAACTCGGGCTTCAGTGCATCTGTAAGCCAAATTCTGCTTGGCACCCGATCGTCAGGCACCGGACCGGGCTTTGTTAATTTGCTCGCGTCTGTTGATAATGGCGCATTCATGACGATCGCGTCATTTGCACAGCGGGGGACAAATGATCTTTTCCAAAGCATTTCGTTCGGCCCGCTTACGGCATTGAGCAGCATTGAATTCCGTTTGACGGCAGCCAATCAAACGTCGGCAAACGGCGGTACGATCGCTTCTGGCGGAACCTTCCGCGTGGAGAATTATGCACCTGGCAGCACTAACACGCCGGTTTCAATCAACGGTAACGTTACCCCTCTTCTTGCCGCTGTCCCCGAGCCCGCAACTTGGGGTATGATGATCCTGGGCTTCGGTGTCGTTGGTGGTGCGATGCGCCGTCGTCCTAAGGTCCGTACGACTGTTGCCTACGCCTGATCAGCCGTTAGACGAGAGAGTACTGGGTCGTCATCCCGAGAGATGGCGGCCCTTCTCTTTTGAGCGAACGCTGATGATACCTGACGCGGAGACCACCGCACGCGCATTGCGCCGCGAAGAGCCGCAATGGAGGCACATTCCCCCCGTGAACAGTATCGCTATTGCAACGGCGCACGCGACTAATACCTCGATCAAGAACCAACCAATCTGAGCGTATGATGGGCGGTGGCCACCGATCTGTTCACATTTGGAGATGTCTACGCCATGTCGCGTTCAGCAGGCGAGGCAGTCATCGCCATCCTTCTCCAGCCGCTTTCGCTCATGATGCTTGTGCTGGTACTCTGCATGCTTTTCATGGTTCTGAGAGCAGCGACAGCGTGCAATGGCAGCGACTTCGGGGGCAGGACCGCCGACGGCGGCAAGGTGATCTCGGTGAAAGCGACATTCGCCGGCGTGCGTGGAATGCCTCCTGTGTTTGCTGTCGCGACCAACAGTGCAAACCCATTATTCGCCATTGGGCCCAGGGGCCTAGAATATCGGGTGCTCCGGACTCATAAGCGAAGCTTTGCGGACATCGAACAAATCGACGTTCAAACGGCTTGGCGCACGGTTAACATAGAGGTGCTGTTCCGCGGAGATGTCCTGACCTTGGCGGTCAACGTCGGCACAGAAGCGACGGCACGAGCGACACTGGCCCTTTTTCCCGCCGCCACCCCAATGACCATCCGGGCCAGAATGCTTTTGATTCCTAGCGAATTGCTACTGGCCCGCGCGGGGACGTGACGAAGTCCGCGTCCATCAGATTGCGTCCGCTTTGATCATCTAGAAATGAGCGATGCACCAACTCAGGCTCGGGACTTACAAAAATCGCGTTGGAGCCCAATGCGGCTGATGAAAGTCATCCCGCTGGTCTTGGTCGGCGCCCTGTCATGGACGCTTGGAGAAGATACTGCCTCAGACGCATCATCTGCTTATCCGTTGCCCCGTACAGGTCAAAAATGCCCGTTTTGTCGCAGAACTTGCGTCAGATCGCCTCTACCCCATCAATGAGTCATCCCGCATCGTTAAGATATTCTGTTAAGTATAGGGCAAATTCCCAACGGTCTGAATGTCCCAAAATAAATCGTGCATTTTGCCTTTACGCCCTGTCGGCGCCTTCGAGCGACGATCGTGTAATACGTGGTCAAGATTGCTTTTCTGAGCTAGTGTCTCTTTCCCGAAAGTTTCCTTGTGACACTGGAGGCGGGCTTCGTCGGGTGAGCAGCCGACGGTAAGAGCTGATTGCGCCTGCAGGTTAAGGACGGCGCAACCATAGGGAGGAATAGGAGTTATTAAGCGATGGAGAGCAAGCTGCATTTAATCCGACATAGCATCCGCTGGACGGCCTCAATCGCTAAGCGATGGCCGATTACAACGGGGTTCGTCGCCGTGGGCACAAGCGTGTTCGGTATCGTCGGCGCCGGCGAGGCGCTCACCAGTCCGTCGTACAATGTCGCTGCCACCCCCAAGGCTCACCCTGCCGATCCAGACAGCTTGTTCGATGCCCGCTCGCCTGGCGGTCGTCGTTACGGTAGGCTTTTCAACACAAAACAGCCTCGCACGGGCTTTGACGTCGGCCCGCCGGACGAGCGTGTCCTGACGTCCGTGCGTCGGCACCCTGGGGCGCCTGTGCTGCCAAGCAATACGCCCGTCGTCGTCCCCTTTAGCGCGCCCGATAGTGTGTTCGAGCCCGCACCGTCGCAACCGACTGATGATGCTTTGCTCGACGCTGCCGTTCCCACTGGCACGGGTGGAGTGTTCGTCCCAACCGGGGCGGCTGGCGGCGGGGTCTTGCCTGGCCCGGGCGGTGGAAGCGGAGGTCCTGGCACTGGGGGTACGCCGGGTGACGGCGATACTGTCACGCCACCGCCCGCGGTGCCGGAGCCTGCAACCTGGGGGATGCTCGTCCTCGGGTTCTTCGCTATTGGCGGCATAATGCGGCGACGGCAGCTCAATCTCCAGTTTCATGAGGCGCGATAGAATTATCTTAGCGCGAAGCGCGATTCTGTTGACGATTGCGGCGATGATGGCGGCAGCCTGCCGACAGTCGCCCGAGACGATTGAGAATCTGCAGCTTCCCGCACGGGCGACAGCCGGGCGGACAACTGGCGGCGAAGCTACGGTCGATGGCCGCATCCGTTATGACCCGAACACCCGGCCAGTATTTGTCGCACCTGATGGCAGTCGACATCCCATCGCTAGCCTACTCGCATTACCCGGCAAGATGACGTTCGGCGATTTCGTCTGGAACGATCGCGCGGTCAGCGCAAAACCGATCTGGATCCGGGTGGACCTCCCCCGGCAACTGATCTCAGTCTTCCGCGGTGCCGATGAGATCGGCACCGCAGTGATCGTCTACGGCTCCGACGGTAAGGCGACGCCTTCGGGCACCTTCCCGATCCTCGGCAAAGAACGGATGCACCGATCGTCGCTGTATGATGCAGACATGCCGAACACGCTGTGGCTGACCCATGACGGCGTGGCCATTCACGCCAGCACGGTCGAACTCGGGCGCGCGACGCACGGATGCATCGGCATACCACCGGATTTTGCACGCAAGCTGTTCGCTGTCGCCAGCCCGGGCGATACCGCGATCATATTGCCTGCCCCGCCGAGTGCTGGTGCGGAGCTCGATACCGACGCTTAAAGCCGCGTTTACCAGCCTCTCTAACCGCACGGTCAGGACGGGAGGCCATACTCATTTTTCGATTGTCGAAGGATGAGGACAGCATGTTTTCCGGAGTGTTCGGCAGGTACCAGTTGCTCGCTCTGTTGGCGCTTGTTGGCGCACCGGCACTGACGGGAGCAAATGACGGTTTTGCTTCACGTCTTGTTTCGCGGCACAACGATGAGCGCGCGCGCTTCGACGTCCCTCCGCTAACCTGGGATCCCGCCCTGGCGCGGTCGGCTCGGGTCTGGGCCGATCATCTCGCGACGAGTGGGACGTTCCAGCATGCCCCCGAAAACGATGCGGCGCCGGAAGGCGAGAATCTGTGGGCCGGCACGCCTGGACGCTTCACGCCAGAAGCCATGGTCGATGCGTGGGCGCGGGAGCAGCGTTTCTTCCGTGTTGGGCACTTTCCCGCGAACAGCACTACCGGCCGCGTCGCCGATGTCGGTCATTATACGCAGTTGATGTGGCGGGCCACTCATTCAGTTGGATGTGCTCTCGCGCATGGCCGGCGCCAGGACGTCCTCGTATGTCGGTACAGCAAGGCGGGCAATTACGAAGGCGACGTGCCGTTTTGAGGTGTGACATTAGGATGTCCGACGCTTGCCCATGCAGGCGGACCGCCTTTAATAGGCATTCCGGTGCAACAGCACGAATAGCGTCCGTACCAGGATCGTGATGTCGGTCATCAGTGACCAATGTGTCAGATACTCCATGTCGCTCTCGAGCCGCTTGATCAAGTCGTCCTCATTGTCGGTAGAGCCCCGATAGCCGCGGACCTGTGCAAGCCCGGTCAGACCGGGCTTGATCGTGTGACGCAGCCAGTAACGGCGGTCGACCTGCCAGAAAAGATTGTCGCCAGCGCGTGAGCCCAGCGCATGGGGGCGCGGCCCGACTAGGCTCATGCTGCCTCCGATTACATTTAGCAATTGGGGCAGCTCGTCGAGGCTTGTCGCGCGAATGATGCGGCCAACGCGGGTGATACGCCGATCATCGCGAGCCGTGGAAGTGTTGCCGTGCCCGTCGCTGAGTTCCACATACATGCTTCGGAACTTGAGCACTTCAAACAGGCGGTTGGTGCGGCCCATCCGCTGCTGGCGGAACAGTACGGGGCCGGGCCCCTCCAGCCGGATTGCCAGCGCAACCAGCAGCATCGCGGGGGCCAATAGGATCAGCGCGATCACCGCAATGCTTAGGTCAAAGCCGCGTTTTAGCAGCCGATTGCGCATGTCCATCCGGCCGATTGACACGCGCACGCCCGCAAGACCCAGACCATGAGCATTGCCGAGTGGTTCGAGGCTGTGCAGTTCGGGAACCAACAGCTCGCCGTGGCAGTCAACGCTTTTCAGATAAAACGACCAACGCTCACGATCCTGGACCGCGCAGGATACCGTGACCCGATCGGCACCGGCGACGAGCTTTGAGAAACGATGCAGCATCAGCGGATCGGTTACTTCGGGACGAATGCCGAAGCTCGCCACGTTGATCCGTTCGACATCAGGTGGAATGTTCTCGGTGAAATTTCCATCGACGATCAACACGTGCCGGAAGAAGCTCGAGCCCAATCGCTTGATCAGCAACGGCAGCGGCAAGCGGACGAGAGTGAGGCCGACGATGCTCAGCAATGTTCCGGTGAAGAAGGCGACACGCGATACATCGGTGCTGTTTTTGGTGGCGAATAGCAGCATAATCGTGATCGCGGTCGCACCGATGATCGCGGTGAGCGCTTTCCAGATGCTGAGGTGACGAGCAATTAGGGTCGTATATGAATAGGCGCGGACGTAGAAGCTGACAGCCATAAATACGGGCACGATAAGCCAATAGCTAATCGTCAACATGTCGGTGACGCTGCGGTGCCGGATTACGTCTGACAAGCCGAAAGCCGTGATGACGACCGCAGTGTCGAGCAAAGCGAGCACAAGATAGAGCGCCGCGCGGACCATTTGGGTGTCTGCGCGGCCACTATGTCCCATGTAGAGGTCGTCTGCTTCCACTGTCACCTGGGCCGTCATGATCCGGTGATCTCCTGATGGCGATGCTCGCCGGTTCGCAGAAATAACGTTGTTATACACTTACCCACAATGACGATCATACCAGTGCACCAGTTCGGGACGGCGTCACATGAGCTGTCGGAAATAGGCGACGGTCCGTTCGAGCCCCTGATCGAGCGCGACCGTCGGCGCCCAGCCCAGTTTCTCGTGCGCGAGGCTGATGTCGGGGCGACGCTGGCGCGGATCGTCCTGCGGCAGTGGTAAGTAGCTAATTTCCGACTTGGAGCCCGTTATCGCGATCACCTTCTCGGCTAGTTCGAGCATCGAGAATTCGCCGGGATTGCCGATGTTGATCGGGCCGGTGACGTCGTCCGCGCTGTCCATGAGCCGCAGGAATCCCTCGATCAGATCATCAACATAACAGAAGCTGCGTGTTTGCGAGCCATCGCCATAGATCGGGATCGGTTCGCCCTTCAGCGCTGCAACGATGAAGTTTGATACGACGCGGCCATCTGATGGATGCATGCGCGGGCCATAGGTGTTGAAGATGCGCGCGACTTTAATGCCGAGATTATGCTGGCGGCGATAGTCAAAAAACAGGGTCTCGGCGCAGCGTTTGCCTTCGTCGTAGCAGGAACGCGGGCCGATCGGGTTCACATGGCCCCAATAATCCTCCTTCTGCGGATGAACGACGGGGTCGCCATACACCTCGCTGGTCGATGCCTGAAAGATCCTTGCGCCTGTCCGCTTGGCGAGACCAAGCATGTTGATCGCCCCGTGAACGCTGGTCTTGGTGGTCTGGACCGGATCGTGCTGGTAGTGGATCGGCGAAGCCGGACAAGCCAAATTGTAGATCTCGTCGACCTCGACGTAGAGCGGGATCGTCACGTCGTGGCGCATGAATTCGAAGCGGTCATGATCGCGCAGGTGCGCGATGTTCTGCTTGGTGCCGGTGAACAGATTATCGAGGCACAGCACCTCGTCGCCCCGTTCGATCAGCCGGTCGATCAGATGTGACCCGAGAAAGCCCGCTCCCCCTGTGACCATCACTCGTTTGCGAACGCCATATTGTCGCGCCATCATTTTTCCCCGTTAGTCTGTTGATTCCTCTCGTGAGCGAGGAAGATCGCTAAGGCAAGCGGCGCCTCGTAGGGGCGATAAGCCCCTATCGAGATGTGCCTATGCCATAGCAACGGATGCTGCCGCATTCGGATGGCCGCGCAGCCCAAAAAGTTACCATCTTAACAAAAGTATCGAAATGGAACGCGTCCCCCCAAGCCGCGCCTAGTCGCTTGGCCAAGGGCATCGCGCATGCTAAGAATTGGGCGGGGGCTGCGATCATATCACGGCAAGAAGTAGAGCCAGGATCTGGAAATAACGTTAATGGCGACCTCGGCAATCACGACAGGTAACAGCACGTCAGGAGCGATAGCGCCTCTGGTGTTGCTTGCCGGTTTGGCACTCGTGATCGTGCCGACTATGGCCTTCGTGGCGCGGGTGAGCTGGAGCACGGAATCGGGCGCGCATGGTCCGATCGTATTGTTCACCGGTCTGTGGCTGCTATGGCGATTGTGGCCCGAGGCCCGGCCTCTGGTCGCCCCGCCGCCCGCCGGGCTAGCGGCGATCGTGCTGCTGGTGACCCTGCCGCTTTACCTCCTCGCACGCATCGCGCAGATCGTCGAAATTCAGGGGTATTTGATGTATGCGGTTGCGCTAGCGACGACCTATGCGGTCATCGGTTTGCCGGCGATGCGGCGGCTATGGTTCCCGCTGCTCTATCTCGCTTTCATGTTTCCGCTGCCGGACACATTGGTCGCGGCGCTAACCGGGTCGCTCAAGACGACGATTTCGCATGCAGCGGTCTCCTTCCTTTATCAATTCGGCTATCCGATCGGCAGCGCCGGAGTTTCGATCCAGGTCGGCCAATTCCAGTTGCTCGTCGCGGCCGCCTGTTCAGGACTCAACTCGATCGTCGCGTTAACCGCGATCTCGCTGTTCTACGTCTATATCCGCCATCAGGCCGACTGGCGCTACGCGCTTTTGCTGACTCTGCTGATCCTGCCGGTGGCGATATTCACCAACTTCATCCGCGTACTGATCCTGATTCTGCTAACCTATCATGCCGGCGATGCGACCGCGCAGGGCTTCCTGCACAATTTCGCCGGCCTGACGATGTTCACTATTGCGCTGCTGACGATCTTCGCACTCGACAGCGTGATCGAACCAATCTGGCGCCGCATCACCGCCCGGAGTACGGCATGACTTCTACTTATTCGTCACTGCTTAACCGACGGAGTATGCTGATAGGCACCGCTTTACTGGGTGTCGGGGGCGCCGCGATCGCCCGCCAGCCCGAGCCGATCGCGGTACCAGTGCGTAAGGAAGCACTCGACAAGCTGATCCCGCTACAGATCGGCAACTGGACGTATCGCGATGCGTCCGGAATCGTGCTGCCGCCGCCCGACGCCTTGTCCGACGCGCTTTACAGCGGGCTCGTCACCCGCAGTTACGTCTCGCCCGATCGCCTGCCGATGATGTTACTGGTTGCCTATAGCAACGTTCAGGATGGCATGTTGCAGGTCCACAGGCCGGAGGTCTGCTATCCGGCGGGCGGCTATCATCTGTCGCCGACCCAGGTAGAACAGGTGCCCAACGGCGTAGGCGGCGGTATTTCGGCCAACATCTTCTCGGCCGATGGTATTAGCCGGACCGAGCAGGTGCTGTACTGGACGCGGATCGGCAACAGCTTTCCAACCAGCTGGCTTGACCAGCGGATGGCAGTGGTACGTGCCAACCTCGACGGCATGATCCCTGATGGTATCCTCGTCAGGCTATCCACGCTTGCGCCGGACATGCCCGCGGCGCAGGCCGACCTGGCGGCGTTCGCCGCGCAATTGGTCGAAAGCGCATCGCCGGCTGCCCGCCAACTGCTGATTGGCAGGGCCTAGCGCCGTCGCCACAGCTCCAGCGGCTTTAGTACCACATGAACATAGGCGACCACTCCGACGATGATCGCGACCGCGACAAGGGTTTGTCCATGATTGCCAGCGTAATTGGCGACCGCACAACCTATAGCGGGAATGATGTACTGCCAAAGGTGATCGCTCGGCTCCGCCTTCGACGAACGTTCGAGAAACAGGACGATCAAGCCCCCGAACAACGCCAAGGTGATCCAATCAAAGGGAGTTTCCACGTCGGCGGGGCCTTTCTGCAATAATGTTGCCGCCCTATCCTAAAATATTCGCTATCTCCAGAGGAACGTCAATGCGCCCCATGTCCCCCTTAAAGACCCCTGCCCCGATCCTGATCTCGTGCCTCGCGCTGTCGCTGGCGCTGAGCGGCTGCGGAAAGAAGGCGACTGGCCAGGTCGCTGCCGTCGTCAACGGCGACGAGATCACACTGCAGGAGGTGAATGCCGAACTGGGCAACGCTAAAATCCCTGAGGGTGCCGAGAAGGACAAGGCGCGGGGCATTCTCATCCAGCGATTGGTCGACAAGCGCCTGCTTGAACAGCAGGCTAAGGCTGCAGGGCTGGACCGAGATCCCGATTTCCTCAACCGTCAGCGCCAACTGAGCCAAGGGTTGTTGCTGGAATTCTACGCCAAGCGCGCACAGGACACGCTGCGCGTGCCTGATCAGGCGGCAATCACCAAGTTCATCGGTGACCATCCGACCAACTTTGCTGGCCGTACGATCTATACCGTCGATCAATTGCGCTTCACGCCGCCCAGCGACACGAGTGTCATCGCCAAAATGAAGGATCTGCATTCGCTCGATGCAATTGCGCAATATCTCGAAGGCCGCGGAGTCAAAGTCGCTCGGGGTGCGAACAAGATCGATTCCGCCCAGGTTCCCGCGGCGATGATGCAGCAGGTGCTGGCGCTGCCGCCAGGCGAGCCCTTCATTGTGCCGACACCGCAGGGCATAGTGGCGAGCGTGATCGTCAGCAAGGAAACCGCGCCGCTGTCGCCCGAACAGGCGCAGCCGCTGGCTGTGCAGATGATGCGCGCGCAGGCGCTGGACGCGGTGGTTCAGCAGCGGCTGAAGGATGCGCGCGCCAAGGCGAAGATCGAATATCAGCCAGGCTTCACCCCCCCGGCGGCACCGAAGTAAGACGTCGCCGACAGCATGGCGATGCGCCTCCTCTTCGCCCTGCCGGGCTTTCACCGCTTTGACCGAGGTGCGGAGGTGGCGCTCCTCGCCGTGGCCGATCATTGCGCCCGCGCCGGCGATGCGGTGACAGTGATGGGGTCGGGCGGGCCGAGGCCCGATACCCCTTACGCCTTCCGCCACGTTCCCGCGATCGATCGAAAATGGTTTGAACGGATGCCGTCCATGCCGCTGCTGCGCGGTGACACCGTCTATGAGGAGGCGAGCTTCCTGCCGGGGTTGTTACGGAGGTACCACCCCGATGCATATGACGCGACGGTTACCTGTTCCTTTCCGTTTACCAACTTGGCGCTGCGGCGGCCACGGATCGGCGGCAAACGACCAGCGCATGTTTTCGTCACGCAGAACGGCGACTGGCCCGCGATAACGCGTACGTCGGAATATCGCTGGTTCGGGTGCGAGGGGCTTGTCTGCACTAACCCCGACTTTTACGAGCGCAACAAGGACCACTGGCCATCGGCATTGATCCCGAACGGAATCGACCTGAGGCGCTTCTCGCCGGGATCGGGAGAGCGCGTGCGCCTTGGCCTGCCAGAAGGCCGCCCGATCGTATTGATGGTTAGCGCACTGATCACGAGCAAGCGCGTCAGCGACGGTATTCGCGCGATCGCGGCGGTACCCGGGGCGCACCTGGTGGTCGCGGGCGATGGCGCGCTGCGGGGCGAGGTGGATGCGCTCGCTGCAACGCTGCTGCCGGGTCGCTTTACCCGCCTCACGGTCTCGCCGTCGGACATGCCAGCACTCTATCGTTCCGCGGACGCCTTCCTCCACCTGTCGTTGCTAGAATCGTTCGGCAACGTCTTCGTTGAGGCGATGGCATGCGGATTGCCAATTATCGGCCATGATACGCCGCGCCTCCGCTGGATCGTTGGCGATAACGAGCCGTTGGTCGATACCCAGTCGATCCCTGCGGTAGCCCAGGCAATCGCCACCACGCTAGCCGCAACGACCGGTCGGGCCGATGGCTCCGCACGGGCTGAGCGCTTCGGTTGGGATCAGGTGGGTGCCGCCTATCGCAGCTTCATCTCAGGACTGCTGCGATGAGCATCATCACCGTCGTCGCATGGCTCGTCGCGGCACCGCCGCTGCTAATGCTGGCGATCTATACCATTGAAGTCGTTGCTGGCCTGCGACCGCTTTCACAGCCGGCGGATTTGGGTGAATTGCCGCGTACCGTCGTGCTAATCCCAGCGCATAACGAAGCAGCAGGGATCGCCGCAGCCATCGTGGCGCTGCGAGCGACGACCGACCCTACCATTGAGTTACTGGTGGTTGCCGACAATTGTACAGACGACACCGCAGCGCAGGCGCGTAACGCCGGCGCGCGGGTGATCGAACGCAACGATCCAGCGCGTCGCGGCAAAGGCTATGCGCTCGCTTTCGGCCGCGATCACGTGGCCGCCGCCTCGCCGCCCGATTGCATCGTGGTACTCGATGCCGATTGCACGGTCGAAGGCGCCGGCGTGGCTGCGCTCGCGCGCGCCGCCGCCACGTCCGGGCGAGCGCTCCAGGCCTGTTACCTGCAACACGCAGACCTTGCCGCAACACCAATAGCGCAAATTTCAAGCTTTGCCTTTCTCGTCAAAAACCTTGTGCGCCAGCGTGGTATGATCCGGATGGGCGGGGTCGCAGCGATGACCGGCACCGGCATGGCCTTGCCGTGGAAGTTGCTTGCCGACGCTCCGCTGGCGAGTGCCGATCTTGCGGAAGATATGTCCCTTGGCGTCTGGCTAACGCAGCATGGCAAGCATCCACGGTTCATGGAGTCGGTGCGCGTCTGGAGTGATGCAGCATCGGGCGGCGCATTGATGACACAGCGGCATCGTTGGGAGCGGGGCTTTCTCACGATCGCGCGGCGAAAGGCGTTGCCACTGGTGGTGCAAGGCATAGTCGGCACCTCGCGCGGCCGTTTGTGGCTCGGCGTACATTTGTTGGTGCCGCCGCTCGCCCTACTTTTTGCGGGCTCCGGAGCGGTGCTTGCCCTCCTTCTACTGCTGGCGCTCGTCGGCGCTTCGCTGTTGGTGGCCAGCGCGCTGGCCGCAGCATCGATCGTTGCAGGCATTGCGACGATCGCTGCATGGTTGGTTGCGGGCCGCGAGCAGATCAGCGGTTTGGCACTGCTCCGCGCACCGCTCTACATCGCTAGCAAGCTGCCGCTTTATCGCATGATGCTACGCCGGGGTGACAACGCCGGCTGGGTACGAACACGTCGCGCTGGCGACGAAGAAATATCTTGAGCATTAGCTTGCTAAATCACCTTTTCAGCGCTGCCGTGCCCAAATAGCGAAGATGCGTGGGCCATCGACGAGATAGCGGCGCCAGAGCCGGCGCGGCTCACTACCCAGCCGGAAGGCCCATTCCATCCCAATGTGCTGCACCCAACGAGGCGCGCGGCTTTTCTCGCCGATTATAAACTCCAGCGAGGCGCCAATGCACAGGCCGATGCCGCGCGACCGGCCCTCGTACAAGCAACGATGCGCTGCAATCTCGCTTTGGGGCGCGCCTATTGCGAACAGCACAACGTCGGCACGCTGCTCGGCAACGAACTGCTCGATCTCCGCCACAGCCACCTCATTGCGCAGCACGTTCATCGGGGGGCGCAGCTGCATTAAGCGAATACCGGGAGCGCAGCGCTGGAGCGAGGCGACCAAAGTTTCTGAGCCCCCGATGATAGCGACCGTACGTCCGGCCATGCGAGGATCCTCTAGAAGGACTCGCGTAAGGTCGCTGCCCGGAACCACCGGCAGCGACAGGCCCGACAGTTTTGCCAACCGCTGAAGGATACGGCTGTCGCATAGCACCAGCCCCGCCGCGGCGTAAGCGTCGGCAAACGCGCGGCCGTCGACATTGTCACGTGATTTATCGAGGCGGACGACATGGTCAACATTGGGCGTGACGACATAGGAGAAGGTTGTCGCTTCGCAGCCGCGCAGTACCGCGTCGATAGCCTGCTCCATCGACAGTGATGCCATCGGCAGACCGAGAAATACGGTTCGCATCGAGGCGGATGAGGATGTCATCAATTCAGTCGGCCAATCAGCGCGATAGGAGGCGGTGTGCCGGGTACAGGATCAAGGCCGTAGCGCGATCGGGCTTGCTTGGCACCCTCTGCGGCCTCGGCGCGGCACTCCTCGCCGCCCGTCCTGGTACAGGCTGTGGCGTAAATTGACCATGCCCTGACCAACGACGGTGAGTCGAGCGCAAAGCGGCGCGCGACATCTACCGCATGCTCCCTGTCCGCCATCTGCAACAGCACAGCAATATAATCGCGCGCAAGCGGCAGGCTTTGCGGCAAGGCCTTGCGCCCGTCTTCGAAGGCGCGGCGGACACCGTCCGTCCGGCCTTTGCTGGCATAAGCCCGCGCAAGACCTAGATAGCCTTCCTCCCACTTGGGATAGTCCCGAATGACGCGCTGGTAATCGATAATCGCGACAGCCGGCTCATGTCGCGTCATCGCGTCGGCCGCCCGGATCAGCAACGCATCGCCATTGTCAGTGTCGCGCTTAAGGATGTTGTTTGCTGCGGTGCTAGCCGCAGCGCTATTGCCCGCTGATCCGATAGCCCTTGCGTACAACGCCTCAATATCAGTCGACCAGCCGGTCGCGAGCGGGCGCAGCAGGGAGATCGCGGTACCCGCGCGCCCGGTTGCAATATAGAAGCGCGCGAGCACTAGGCGGGTTTCTACCGATGCCTTGGTCGCCGCCCCGGCGATCTGCTCGGCCGTCAGCGCATCGTTATCATAAGCATAGAACAGGCGCGCGAAGCGGCTGGCCTCCTCCGCGGTGAGCGTCGGCTCTGCGACCAGCGAGGCGGCTTCGCTGCGAGCTTCATCGGTATGCCCCAGGCGGTAGAGCGTATCTACCAGGTCGAACCGATAATCACGGTTCTCGGGCGCAAGCTGGCGGATCCGACGCAACGAAGCGAGAAAGGCATTCGCATCGCCGCCGAGGCGTTGCAGCTCGGCCAGCGACATCGCTAATTCGCGCGTCTCACCCGCCTTCGCGATGCCGCCGCGGATCAGCTCCAGGGCTGCATTGCGGTCTCCTCGCAGCGCGAGCGCGCGTGCTTTCAAGATCGTCGCGGCGACCTCCCCAGGCTCGATCGTGAGTATCTGGTCACTAAAGCCAATCGCGCCATCAAGGTCGTTGCGCACCATCCTAGCGATGCCTTTGACCAGCAGCGCTTGGCTCTGATTGGGATCAAGGACAAGGACCTTGTCGGACGCAGCATCAGCCTCGCTAAGGTGACCAAGTCCGATGCCTGTCTGCGCAACGCCGAGCAGCGCTTCCAGGTTCGCCGCTTCGAGCGATTGCGCATTAGCATAAGCCCGATAGGCATCCTCAGGCTTGCCCAGCGCAAGCGCGATCTTCGCTTGTAGCAGATAGGAAGCCGGCTGATCGTCTCGTTCGCGGATTGATCGTCCGATAAGGACGAACGCCTCCACGGGCTGGCCGCCGTCGAAAAGCTGCTGGGCTTGAGCGGCCATGTCGGCGGCTTGTCTATCGCCGCTGGTGCAAGCAATGGGCAATGTAACGAGCAAAGTCAGGCAGACATGCGCGATCAAAGGGCGTCGACGGATCATTACCTTCTGTCTCGTAACTGGACATGGCGAATTCGCAACGGTCTTTAGCTATGGCAACCTACTTTTCGTCTCGCCAGTTACAAGGAAAACCCGTAAGATGGCCGCTTGCAGGGTAAAGGGGTAGCAGTAATGACCGTATTCTCGTGGCGTCGCGCACTCGCGACCGCCATGCTGGCAGGCACGGCCGCGGCACCTTTAATGGCACAGGGGTCGCAGGACGTCATGCCCACTGCACAGCCCCCGGTGGTTCGTGCGTCTGGCGTCACCCCTTATCGGATCAATCCCGGTGACGAGATCGAAGTCTATGTCTGGGGCGAGGAGCGGCTGCAGCGCCAGATCCGCGTGCTGCCCGATGGCACAATCGCGATGCCGCTTGTCGGCCAGATCTCTGTCCAAGGATTGCTGCCCGAACAGGTGCAGGACGCCATCTCTAACCGCCTGACCGGTCAGTATCGCGGCACCGTGCCCCAAGTGACGGTATCAGTTCGCAACCCCGCCGGACTTCAATTCTCCATTGTCGGCAAAGTCAAATCTCCCGGTTCGTTTACCCCAGGCCGCTACGTAAACCTGCTAGAGGCGCTCAGCCTCGCTGGAGGCCCGGCGGAGTTTGCCAACCTCGATAATATCTCGATCGTGCGCAAGAATGGCAATGCCGTCACCAGCGTCCGCGCGCGCTTGTCCAGCGTGATGCGCAACGGCGTGCCGAACGATGCAAGCGGAGATAAGCTGATCCCGCGCATCGAGAGCGGCGACACGATCATCGTTCCATGACTTGCCTCATGGCCT
This sequence comes from Sphingomonas endolithica, assembly GCF_025231525.1. Taxonomy (NCBI): domain Bacteria; kingdom Pseudomonadati; phylum Pseudomonadota; class Alphaproteobacteria; order Sphingomonadales; family Sphingomonadaceae; genus Sphingomonas; species Sphingomonas endolithica. The sequence goes on along the minus strand of NZ_CP103057.1, from coordinate 2,740,818 downwards.
CGCCTCTGGCTGGTACCCGCCGTCTGCTCGTAACCCTAGGTGTGCTTACCGCTTTTGACCTTCTTGCCATGATGGCACCGGCTGCCGCGCAGAATCGGTTGACCGTCGATGCCTCCGCCAGCGTAGGCGTCGCGACAAATCCATTCCTCGATGTGGGCTCGACGCCTACGGCCATCAGCCCTACACTGGACCTTCATCCATCTTGGGTGAGCGAGCGTCCGCTTACCACATTGCGGGTGGAGGCGGACCTGCAGGCTTCCTTCTACAACCACGACTATGGCACTAACGCGAGTGCAACGATCCAGGGGTCTGGGACGCACAAGCTGAGCGAATATACGTCGATCAATGCCTCCCTGGGCTACTTTAATACGATCGTCGGCACCCTCAACAATGTTCGCGTGCCCGTCGGCATCGTGGTTCCCGTCGGCTCCGACTTGCCCGAATTCGTCAACGATCCCGCACTCGGCGGAATTGGCAGACGTCGTCAATCCTATCAGGCATCGGGTAATCTCGTCTCGATGCTCTCGCCGCGCGATCAGGTAGAGTTCGGGGTATCCTTGTCTGCCAACCGGTTCGAGGGAATCGGGTTTAATGACTTCAACTATGTCACGCCGTCCCTCTCCTACTCGCGCTTGTTAAGCGAGAATTTCAACATTGGCGCGAGCTTTGCCGTCGGATTGTCTGATTATCGCCGGACGCCGGTCGGTGATGCGACGGTCTACCAGCCCTCACTGACCGTCTCACGTGGCATCAGCGAGCGATGGACATTGAAGGGATCACTGGGAGCGGCAATCGTCGATTTAACCGAAGGACTGGGCCAAAGCCGTACCACCACCAGCCTGAACGGATCGGCCGATCTTTGCCGCCGCGACAGCTTGTTGACCGCATGCTTCAGTCTTTCGCGGCAGACGGTGCCTTCGGCCTTCCAGGGTGTACGGACATCGACGAGCGCGTCTACGTTGATAGGTTATCGAATGAGCCCGACGGACGATTTGTCCTTCACCGGTGGCTATTCACGCGCTAGCAGCCCCTTGCAGCGTAACATTATCGGCACAACGCGGGACGACTCGTTGGACTTCCTAAACGTCAACGCGAGTTACTCGCGTCGCTTCCGGCCGGGGTTCTCAGGCTTCGTGTCGGCCGGTTATGCCAAGGCCTTTGGCGACAGCATCAAACGCGACGCGAATCTCACGGCCTCCGCAGGCGTAACTTATAGGTTTATTGGGCTATAATGAAGCAGAACGACCAATTCGAAGCCGAGCAGGGCGGCGGCGGGTCGCTATTCGCCCATCTGCCAGCAATTATCTGGCAGCGGCGCTGGTATCTGATCGTCCCGATCCTCTCCATGGCGATCGTAGGAGTTGCGGCAGCTTTCCTTATGCCGGTACGCTACACCTCGTCCGCAACGCTACTGGTACAGTCCTCGACGCTGCCGCAGGCAATCGCCGCGGGTAATCCCGATGACGTGATTGATCGCCGAATTGCGCGGATCCGCGAGCAGGTGCTCAGCCGGCCCGAGCTCATCGAGTTGGTGAATCGATATCAGCTCTATCCTAAGCAGCGGGCAGACGCCCTGTCGGATATCGTCGATACGATGCGCAAAGCGGTGACGATCTCACCGCTCAGCGCGGAGCTGCAACAGCAGGGCAACAACAGCAACACGATCGCCTTCACGCTATCTTACTCCTATGCTGATCCCAACAAGGCACAGGCAGTGGCGCAGGATCTCAGCGAACAGGTCCTGCAGCTCGCGGCGACGCAGACGACGCAGCAGGCTGGCGCCTCAGTGCAGTTCCTCGCCGATCAGGCACGCAGTCTGCAACAGCAGATCGGGGAACAGGAACGCCAGATTTCTGGAATCAAGAGCGCCAACGGATCGATCCTATCTAGCGCCGGTGTGACGATGCTGGGTGGCGGGGGCGGCAGCTACGATGTCCAGATCGCCGCCCTGCAGCGCGAAAATTCGCAGTTACTCGCTCAGCGTAACCTAACGCGAACCGCCGACACCCGCGATCCCATCGTTGCCCAGGCCGAGGCACAGCTGGCTGCAGCGCAAGCGGTCTATTCCGATGATCATCCCGACGTTCGTCTCGCTCGCCAGCGTCTCAACGAGGCGAAAGCACTCGCGCGCAAGAATGTGGCCAATGCACCGGTCGGTGCAATCGACGAGCAGGTGTCGTTCAACAATCGCCAGATCGCTGCGTTGCGTTCGGCGCAGGCCGGTGAGTCGGCGCGTGTTAACGCAACTGTCGGCGCGCAATCACGCGCGCCCCTTGTCCTTCAACAGATCGCGCAGCTTCAGCAGAAGCTCGACGGCTTAAATGAGCAATACAAGGGCGTCTCCGATCGTCTCTTTCAAGCGCGAGCAGGCGTGAAGGCAGAGAACGAGCAACTCGGCGAGCGCTTGTCGATCGTCGATCCGCCGGTGGTGCCCGACGAGCCCACTTTCCCCAAACGTTGGATGCTGATTGCCGGCGGACCGGTGGCCGGGCTTGCACTCGGATTAATGCTGCTGTTCCTGGTTGAGCTGATACTGCGTCCTATCCGAGATCCAGCGACGCTCACGCAACTGTTCGGCGAAGACCCCTTAGGGGTTATTCCTACGGTGTCCGCGACAGTGCGCTCTTCTAAGCGGAGTTGGTTCAGACGTCGCAAGGCCCAGGTTTAGGATGGAACACGTGACGAACATTACCTCGCCTATCAAGGCTGGCGCTGACATTCCCGCCATCTATATTCCCAAGGCCGCGGAGCTTCCCATCCTCACGCTTGATCCCGATCATCTCGCCAAGCGCAAGATTATCGGATTTGATTCCCGCGATATCCGGTCGCGCGCGTTCAATCTTCTGCGTTCTCAGGTTGCTAAACGTCTGAACCAGGACGGTCTGAAAGTGCTCGGCATCACCTCGGCCGCGCCCAATGCTGGCAAGTCGTTTATTTCTATCAATCTGGCCGCTGCGTTGTCTCGAATGCCCGATCGTGAAGTCTATCTATTTGACTTCGATCTCCGTCGGGGATCAATCGCACGCGAGCTGGGGCTGCAGTCAGGGCGTGGTCTCGGCCTCTTCTTGGAAGGGAAAGTGCCCGACCTGCACGCTATTGGTCATCGGGTCGGTGAAACTGGCTTCGCCTTTTTCCCGTGTTTTGCGAGCATGGACCGCTCCGCAGAGTTGTTCGCCAGTGACAGCTTCAAGGGACTTGCTGCAGCGATGCGAACGCTTCCTGACAATGCCATTGTGCTGTGCGATCTCCCGCCGGCTTTCGCCAACGACGATACGGCAGTGATTTGTGAGCATCTCGATGCCTTCTTGATGGTTGTCGAGCAGGGCGTAACGACGCGCAATCAAATCCTTGGTACGCGCACAATGCTCAGCCCTACTCCTTGTCTTGGCACCGTTCTCAACCGCTATGATGGCGGGTGGTCAGATCCTTATGGCTATGGCTATGGCAACCCGTACGGTAAATACTACGCTTGATCCAACCTACGCTCCTTCTGCGTTAAGGCCGAGGCCAGCGTTTGATTCCGCGTTTTATGCGCCGCGCCGCGCTGGCCATACTTCTCAAGCCCCGCCAGCGATCAAAGAAGGCGAGACTAGCAATATCAGTGCGGGACGATCGCTGATGACCGAGGGGCGGCGCTGCGAAATGCGTCACAACACCGGGGTGTGCACGGCGGAACCACACATAGACGCCATCGATTGGTGGATGGATGCCAGTGTAGCTTAGGTCGCGCAGATAATCGCTCATCAGCCGCGCGCCTGTGGCACTAAACCCCATCATGTGTGCGCCGATGATGTCGCTGCCTTGGAGATCTGCCCAATTGGACGGCTCGTAGCCGCCATAGAAGATGTCCCAAGCGTCCGGCGCCTCGTAGTGCGTGACATGCGGCTCGAAGTCGCAATCGTCTTCTAGGATCAGCACTGACTCACCCGCCTCGGCGGCTTCGTCAAGTATCGCCTTCTGGCTGGCATAAACCCCACGTGCGCCGACCGATGTAAAGTCGCCGCGATCGTCAGGCCGGAACGCCGGGAAGAAGGACACTCGCGGGTCGCCTGCTAGTCCGATGCGGCGCAGTTCGCCTTCCATCTGAGCGCGCCGGTCGCGGCGGTGGGCAAGATTGACGACTCGGATGCGATCAAACCTATCGAGGATCATTGCGGTGCATCCTTGGCAAAAAGCGCAGGTAGCGGGCTGACCGCACGCTCTATCGCGAAATCTTGCTCGATACGCAGACGGCCGGCTGCCACGAGCCTTTCGCGCAACGGTGGGTCGGCAGCCAGCCTAGCGATCGCATCAGCCAACGCGACCCAGTCTGCTGGGTCGAAGAGCAAGCCGCTAACCTCGTCCCGCACCAACTCGGGAATGCCCGCGACCCGCGTCGCAATGACAGGAATGCCGAGTGCCATCGCCTCCATCAGCACAACGGGCAAGCCCTCCATGAAGCTCGAAAGCACCAGCACATCCGCGGCCGCGATCGAGCGCAGCGTCGTGCGCTCGTCTTGCCGTCCGACAAAGCGAACCAGCGCGCCAATCCTGAGACGATCGACTTGCGCATGCAGCGATGCCTCTTCTGGGCCATCGCCGACTATGGTCAGGGCCACGTCAATGCTGCGGTCGCGTAGCATCGCAATTGCATCGAGCAGACCCGCCTGCCCTTTTTCTGGTGATAGGCGGCCGACAGCGATCACCTGCAGCGGCCGCCCGCCCTCGATGCTCTGATAGGGAATTGTCGGGAGGTCGGCGAGGTCGATGCCGCAGCGCACGATGCTAAGCTTGGGCCACTGGCCAGGCGGTATCAGCCGCATCGCCTGCGCCATGCCGAAACGCGACACGCAGGCGACGAAGTCGGCCGCCGCAATCTTGTCGCGCAGCAACAGGCCGGCAGGATAGTCGAATTCGGAGATGCCATGGAGCGTCAGACTCCAGTTGATGCCGGAGAAGCGGCTGGCGAGCAGCCCGACAGTCGCGGCCGAATTGGCGAAATGATTGTGAAGATGCGTGACGCCGTCCGCTTCGAGCCGTCGCGCTAGCAGGATAGCTTCAGCGAAATGAAACATTGACCACACTGCAGCACGTATCCCCGGTACGCGATGACGGCAGGCCAGCGTAAGGGTACGCAGGTAGCGCCCCGGTCGCGTCGCCACAGCCGTCAAATGCGCCTTGGCAAAATCGAACGCGGAACGCGAGAGCACGGTGAACGTGTCCGCCGCCGCTGCACGGTCCAGAGCAGCATCCAGCCCCGCTGGAGGGCGCTGGATGCTGTAGGTAAAGATGTCGAGTCCCATCGCCCGCAGCGCTGCGATTTCACGACGAATGAAGGTGTGGGACGGTGCGGGAAATTGACTGGTGAGATAGCCGATGATGGCCGCGTCTGGGCATGCTTCGTCCGATCGAGACATTTAAAAGTCTACCATTTCGGCTGCCGTAGGCTAAGCCGACCTTTACAGTATAGATGGGTGGGCGGACTATTGGTTCTCAAATTCGTTCTCTTGGTTGATGACGATGTTGTGCCGGCTTGGCAAGCGCATGCGGTCGAGCTGCTGCTGAAGTCCAAGACCGCAGAAATTGTGATGATCGTTCGCAACGGCGCGCCTCAACGTTCGCCACTTCGGCCCTCGCGTTGGCGACAGCTCAGGCCGAGGGGACGGGGATTATGGCAAATGTTTGAGCGGGTCGTCGCGCGCCGGTCGTTAGCTATATTGCCAACACCGCTACCGGTCGCACTTGATTTGGTACCACGTCTGACAGCCAATCAGCTTCTTGGGTCGTCGCGAACGGAAAGCTTTACACCTGATGAGATGGAAGCCATCCGAGCCGCCCGCCCTGACGTCATTGTGCGGTTCGGCTTCGGTATCCTGAAGGGAGGCATCCTGACGGTAGCACCGCACGGCGTATGGTCGTTCCACCATGGCGACCCTTCGGCCATCCGCGGCCAACCGCCCGGCTTTTGGGAAATCGCTTTAGAGCTTCCCGTCACTGGTGTGATTCTGCAGCGCCTGAGTGCAGAGCTTGATGCAGGCGCCATTCTGCAGCGCGGCTGGTTCGGTACGATTGCGCACTCTTATCCCCGCCAGCGTGATCAATTATATTTTGGCGCGGCCAGTTGGATCGCACGGACCAGCGCGGCAATTTTGGCCGGGACGCTTCGAGAAGAGCCGCAGAAGGACCTCGGCCCGATCCTGCGTAAACCTGACAATATGCAGTTTCTCTGGTTCGCTTGGAAAACTGCAAAAGCAACCGCAGCTATCCATATTCGCAGTCTGTTCCAACATCAGGATTGGACAGTCGGCGTCATCAAGCAACCGATCGCAGAAGCAGTACACATACTAACCGACGAACAGCAGCAAAATAATAGCGAAATTCATTGGCATGTAGGCGAACAGGGAGCATTTTTAGCCGATCCCTTCCCCATTGCCGCGGGCGACGGTATCAGGATCTATGCCGAGCGCCTACCCTGGCGGAGCGGCCGTGGTGATATCGTTGCGCTGGATTATTCCGCCGCGCAGGGTTTCACGCCCTTACGACCTCTATGGCAACCGCCTTATCATTGTTCCTATCCCTATATCTTCGATGACGGCGAACGGTTCTGGTGCCTGCCTGAAACGAGCGAGGCTGGCGAAGCGTACTTGTTCCCGATCACGGATGACGGGCACGTTGCCTTCGCGTCAGGAGGCCGGGTGATCTTCCCTGATGGCCTCATCGATCCCACGGTTATATGGCACGATGATCGCTATTGGATGTTCGCAAGCGACCCCAGCGACAGTAATACCGTGTTAAACATCTTTCATGCTCATCAATTGATAGGACCTTGGGTGCCGCATGCCCTAAACCCGGTCAAAACCGATATACGCAGCGCGCGACCGGCGGGGAGGCCATTTATCTTGGACGGCAGCCTGATCAGGCCGGCGCAGGATTGCTCACTCCGTTATGGCGGCGCCATTTGCCTCAATCAGATTGTTGTACTGACGCCAAATGATTTTCTTGAAAATGTGTGGAAGGTAATCGCGCCTCGTCGCGGACGGTATCGTCATGGCCTTCACACCCTCAGTTGGACGGGGGGATGGACCGTCATCGACGGCGCGCGTCTAAAATTTCAGCCTGCCGAATTCGCCCGCGCGTTGAAGACGAAGTTAGGTATGACCCGCAAGAATCAACGATAAAGGATTGCTCCGCGTTTACGGCCAAGAAGCGTGTCTACCCCACACTTCATAGCGCCCAATGTTTCGGCAAATTTACCAATCAGGCTCAACGCGGCATTCTTGAACGCGAGCGGATAGCCCATACTACGCTCACGCAAGGAAAGCCGAGCAAACTGCAGCGGATAAAGCAGAAACAGCGCAATTGCGATCAAGGTCCATCCTAGCAGCAACGCGATCACTATGGGAATCGGTAGCAACGACCAAGTCAATGCGCGCCGCAGCAAGGCGATCTCAGACTTGGGATAGCCCGGGGCGCGAACTGCCGCCTGAGCATAGCCGAAACCCGCCCGAACGTTTCTTCGCCACCATTGCGAAAACTGCATGATATTTGCATCGTGCAGAGTCATTGGCTCATCAATCCGCAGGATAATGCCCTCCCGATTGCGTAAACGAGCACAAAGCTCGGGCTCTTCATGGGCGATCATGGAATCATCGAAGCCGCCGACCGCCATGAAAGCTCCCATCCGCATCATCGCATCCCCGCCGCAGGCAAGTGCCTCGCCTACGGGCGTGTTCCATTCTTTATTGCAAAGACGATTGTAGAAGGACCGCTCGGGGTAACGCTCCGATCGCTGTCCGCAGACAGCAACGACTTCGGGCCGGGTATCCAGCACCATTTGCGCCTTAGCGATCCAGCCATCAACGATCTCGCAATCGCCATCGACGAACTGGATGTAACGTAGCGCTGGTGCACAGCGGATCAGCGCCGCTGCTCCCTCATTTCGCGCACGCGCAGCCGTAAAGGGGCGTGATAGATCGAGTTCCACCACCTCGGCAAATGCCGCACCCGCCACTTCACGGCTATTATCGGTCGAGCCGCTATCGACATAGACCATTGGCAGGCCCAGCGACGCAACCGAGCGTAGACAGGCGACCAGCCGCTCACCTTCGTTACGGCCGATTATCACGACACCAACGGTCGCAATACCCAATCTACGTGCCATAATCATTAGGGTCCTAATATCCTGTCTAACGTCATGCGACCCCTCCTAACCAGAAACGTGATTATGTCGCTGCAGATGCGGGAACCTTTAACTGGACTGCCTCGCGAGAGGCTGCCAACAGCGTACGCGAGGGGTAGAGGATTTTTAAAACTAAGTTCTACGTTACAATGCCTGCGTATGGGTATCAACAAGCGCTCGGGGGCAGGCGGCAGGCGGTGCAAGCCTTCGGAAGTTTTTTGGGCGATGCGAGATGTCCGATCACCCGCAAAATTAGCTGATCGATTTTGCCCATTTGCAAAGGAGAATCCGCTGCATAGCGAGCTTTCGCGGAAGCGGTTCCTCGTGTTCAACGCTATGGGGTTTAAGCGCCACAAATTTATAAGATCGGCCCTCAAGCAAAAATCCAGGCGATTCTATGACAAAGCGCGGAGTATAAGCTGTGTTGCGAGTAATTGGGCTATTTATAGTAGCCATATCCATCCCTATATTCTGCGCACTTCTAAAGGGAAACCCGCTATCTCGACGGTTTTCATGGTTTTTTATAGGGCTTTCCCCCTTCATAATTAGCTATATGCACCTCGATGTATCTCTTATATCTTGGGCCTATTGGCCTGGCTATGTCAAGGGTGCGCTGGTATCTTTATTAGATGCAGTGGCTGTTGCGGTCTTAATTACCCTAAGACCTACACCACACAAGAGTGTTATTTTGTGGTCTTACCTTTTTTATCTATTTGCTACTTTAGTATCTGTCCTCTTTGCCGACCCGTGGATGGGATCGATCTTCTTTCCATGGCAACTCGGTCGCGCCATCATAGTCTTTGTCGCCGTTGCCAGAGTTTCTGCCCAGCCTAATGGTGCGCGCTATGTTATTGGTGGCCTCTCCGCTGGTATTGCTTTTCAAGCTTTATTTTCTGTGATGGAGAGACTGCATGGTGTGACGCAGGCCAGTGGCACACTTGGGCATCAAAATCTGTTAGGCTTGGCGACGCACTTTGCTTTATTGTCGTCCATGGCAGTTATGCTCTCCGGCGACAGGAGGTGGCTACCCAAAATTGGTGTTCTGGGTGGTGTCATAGCTGTCGTATTAACGGGATCACGAGCCACAACTGGCTTAGCCGCACTAGGCATAATCCTTTTAGTCATTTTGTCTTTACTAAGATACAGAACTGCATTAAAGATGAGAGTTGTAGGAATTGGGGTAGCACTGTTTGTCGTCGGCGCGCCAATCGCTTATCTGACACTGCAGCATCGTTTTGCTAACGAACCTAAGTCGAATGGTTATGATGAACGTGCCGCATTCGAACGCGCGGCGCGTGCCATGTGGTCAGATCATCCGATGGGCGTAGGCGCGAACCAGTATGTAGTGATTGCAAATACCCGCGGGTATTCTCAACGTGCTGGTGTGCTATGGACCTCCGCATCGCGTGGAACTAACGTTCACAATACATACCTTCTCATGGGCGCCGAGACTGGATATTTCGGCCTTGTTGCGTATCTGACTTTGTTATTCTCAGGAATACTAATTGCAATGCGCTCTGCTTGGGCGCGTCCACGTACACCAGACGGAGAGATTTCTCTAGGGGCCGCAGTTACTCTCATCGTTGTGGCGCTACATTGCCTCTACGAATGGGTGTTCCTGGATTGGGTAATCCAATATCTCTTTGCCATTACGTTGGGTATCACTGCAGGGATTTCAGCTCGCCAGAAATCAAATAAACATGTTCTCCGTCGGTCAGCGCACGTGCTCAGCGTTGCAAACTCGCATGATAAATCGCAGGGATAAAGCATCTAGCGGACATTCTTAGGCGGTCTTAGCCCTACATAGAGTGGCGCGAGCGACCTCGACGCGTCCACGGTCAGGTGATTGTGGTCAAAGTAGAGCGGCATGCCGTTCGCTGTTGTAGGGCATATCCCTGAGCGGCACAGCTGCATTGCGGGCCAGATCATAGATACTCCCTTACGTTTTTCCACGCTTCGCAGGAAGGTAAGCGCGACGCTATGGCGTCCGAAATACTCAGCAGGCTTGGGAGCCGGGGCGAGACCGAAGCTACCCACAAACAGCCGATGAGGCACATTGTAGGATGGCTCGGGCATGGGCCCAACAATCACGACGTTCTTCCCTGCGGCGATAAGGCGATCTAATAGGGCGGTAAAGGCTTTTTCAAACTTCGACCGGTTGCCCGCTGTCGAACTGGCCGTGCCGGTCGCATCCACCAGACGCAGATCAACCGAGGACTCGCTTGGGTTTGCCGGCTCCCCAATGCGCCAGTTCGTCCACCGCGACGACAGCACGACCGTCTTCACGTCTGGCTGGAGAGCACGTTTAAACATATTGGCATTGTACTCGCCGCACCGCTGGTAAGAGGTTTGATCTGCAAGGGAGCCGGCGTGACTCGCGTCGATCGATAGCCCGAGCCCGATCGGACAGTCCGCGTCTGCTGCAAACAGGAACGGCACTCCCGCAGCCTCCATCGAGGTTGCAGTTACCATCGCGTGACTGTCACCCCACAGCAAGACAGACGGTCGTTCGCCAAACTGGCAAGGCTTGGCCGGATCCACAAACCCTGCGGCGATTGTCATGCATCGGGATGGATGGCGTGCCTCGTCGCCCTGGACTGCGAGCTGGCGCGATTGCAGAGGCAAGAGGCGGGAGGGGGCTCCAGCGGTGAACACTACGACGAGCGCCAGGGCCGCCAACAGAGGCATTCCGAGCGCCGCTTGCGCGGCCAAGCGAGGCTTGTTGCGCCCCACGCGGAAAGGCGTCTCGACATAGCGATAGGTTAAGGCTGCCAAAGCAAGCGACACCACCGAAGCCATCAGCCCACCTAGCGGCGATAGTGGGGCGTCAGTCAGATACCTGGCGAAGTCGATGACGGGCAGATGCCAAAGGTAGAGGCTGTAGGATAGCAATCCGATCCTTACCATCCAGCGACTCGACAGCCCCCATCCGCGCCCCCAGATGAGCAGTGCAGCGCCGAGCACAGGAGGAAGTGCAGCAAGACCGGGAAATGGGGTTGAAGGTGTGTAGGCGAAGACGGGTACCAGGATAAGCCCATACCCAGCTAGCGAAGCCAGCTTGCCCTCGCGATCGGACGAAGGTCCACCGAACCTCTCCATAGCAAGCAGCCCGCCAAGCATTAACTCCCAAGCTCTGCTGGGGAGCAGATAGAAGGCGGCAGAGGGTTTGATTGCCACCAGCGCCGCAGACAGCGCAAGCGACCCGATTAATACCGTCCATAAGGCAGCCACCATCCAGTTCTTCCGTTTGTGCATCACTAAGAAAAGGATTGGAAAGAACAGATAGTACTGTTCTTCTACCGCAAGTGACCAGGTATGTAAAAGGGGCTGAATGCCGGGATCGAAATAACTTACTGACTTCCAAAAGTAGAAGTTGGAGGAGAATACTGCAATACTTACGGCACTGCCGCCGAGAGCGACGTATTCCTTGGGCGTTAGCACCAGATATCCGATAAGAATGGTTGTCAGCACAACTGCCGTCAAAGCAGGAAAAATACGACGGGCTCGGCGCCTATAAAACTCCAAGATGCTGAAGCGCCGCTCACTGATCTCGCGCGCTATTATGCCGGTGATCAAAAAGCCAGAGATTACAAAGAACACGTCGACACCGATGAAACCGCCAGTGACGTAGGGTATGCCTGCATGGAAAAGTACCACCGGCAGCACGGCAAGCGTTCTTAATCCGTCGATGTCTGGGCGGTAGCCGGAAGACGCAGTGTTTCTCACAATTTCTTCCCTGTTTCGGTCTGGGGAGCACTGGCGCAGGTACTCGCTAGCGACAATCGAGATCAGCGCCTCCGGGCACGGCGACGCTCGCCCAATCGGCGTGCTGCGTCAATTAGAAGCAGTATTTTCACGTATGCCGTTGATACCGAGGCGATCGATGGCCGCGACAGTGATAGCGGAATTTGTCGAGCTTTCGCGATGCGGCTGTTAGGCGTGGCCTTTAACCTACGGCTGAAGTTGCGGGACGATGTCTGCGACCGGGTAAACAGGATGGGGTGCAGCCTCGTCGAGTAAGCGACGCCTATCTACCAGCAGGCGCCTCGGACATACCACAAGGCGGAGATAGAGTGCAGCTCGCGAGGGAACCGAAGCGATCGAGGGCCAATGGACCGCACCAACTAATCGCCTCGTCACGCGGCTTACGGTATAGCTCCTGCTGTGGCTAGGGTCGCGCAGCGGGCCAATTTATCGCAGTGTGCTGTCCTAACGCCAGATAGAGACCGCTTCACCTTCACAAGTAGCGTAATAACTCTATTATTATTCACTTAACGTACCGCTCCGGCGGGACAATCTCTTGCGCTGATTGTTTGACTTTAGAAGGCTGCTGATACACCAGCGGGGAACCAGTGAATCAATTTATTGTTTCTGCGGTAGCGTTGCTCGCCGCCGGTTTAGCGGTTGCCCAAGGCGAAAAATGCGCGGACGCCGCCAAGATTGAACAAAGGCGAATTGTTGTGGGCAGGTGCCGGCTCCGGCGATGTCAATCATGCAATCCATGACGGTTACCCCGGTTTCCAGCACCTTCGATACGGCACCGCTGATTGTGCCGGGCTACGGCATTCCCAAGAGCATGGCACCCGACGTGGTTGGTGCGTTCCGCTTCATCTGTTCGCCGGGGCAGCTGAACTATGACGATCCGATCCTCTATCCAGGCCAGAAGGGCGCGTCGCCGCATCTCCACCAATGGTATGGGAACACAGGCGGCAACTATGCGTCGACCTACGCCAGCCTGCGCACGAGCGGCGACAGCACCTGTTCGGATATGCTCAACCGATCGGCATATTGGATCCCGGCGTTGATGAATGCGGCGGGCAAGGTGATCGTGCCCGATTACATGTCGATCTATTACAAGCGCCGCCCGGACAGCGATCCGGAGTGCTTCCGCATGGCAGCCAAGGGCTGCGTTGGCCTGCCAACTGGCCTGCGCGTTGTCTCCGGGTACGACATGAAGCGGATGGGGCAGGCTCAGCCGGAGAACATGACGTTCCACTTCCGGTGCATCTCGCCTGGCAAGCCATCGGATCACCGCGGTACGTTCGCCGAGGCTGTCACCGACTGTGGTGGTGCGGGCCAGGTCATGGCCGCCATCAACTTCGGCTCGTGCTGGAACGGCCAGCTCGACAGCGCCGACCACCGCTCCCACGTCGCACATACAAGCTACGGTGATTGGGGCTACGAAAAATGCCCGTCGACCCATCCATACGTGCTCCCCGAACTGACGCAGGGAATCGTCTACACGATCGAGAAAGGCGATGGTGACCTGTGGTTCTCGTCGGATCGCATGAACGGCATGACGATGGCGGGTGGCTCGACCTTCCACGCCGACTACATGGAGGGCTGGGATCCACCAACGCGTGCTATCTGGGAGCGCGAGTGCATCGGCAAGATGCGCGACTGTTCCGACGGCGTGCTCGGCGATGGCACCATGCTCAAGCGAAAATCTCTACCCGTTTTGGCGTCCCCGCGGGTGATGGAAGCCCCTTCTCTTTAACCGGCAAGTGATCATTCTGCAGGCGCAGTGAGCCCCGGGCGAGCTCAAGCTCGCAGCAGTCGGGATGAGGCCATTGGGCACTGGGGGTTCGCACAACAACATTGCCAGCGACTTAGCTTAACAACAGCGCTAGAGCCCGGCAAAGGCGTCAGACCGCTGCTGAGATCCCTTTTTATCTGCCGAATGACAGACCTCAGGCAAATCGATATGCCTCATTACCGAGGACAAAAGTGTATGGCCAGCTGGCATGAAACAGCGATCAAGACGATCTACGCAACACCGGAATTGACTGCAGCCGAAGCGGGCGGCGGCGATGCGCGCGTCGGCGCGCCGACACGGATCAGTGAACTCGACGGATGGCGAGCGATGTCGATCCTTTGCGTCATTGCCGGCCACTGGCTACCGCTGGGGCCTCATGCTTGGGGCTTAAACACTGCGACTGCCGCAACCGGGATGGCGCTGTTTTTTAGCTTGTCTGGGTTTCTCATTGCGCGGGTTCTTATGACCCGTGAGCAGGTGCCGGTTTTCCTAATCAGACGCTTGTTCCGGATTATGCCGCTGGCATGGGCGGCGACCCTGATTCTAGTCGTGGTTAACGGCGTATCGCCGATTACTGCCCTGGCGAACTTTGCCTTCTTTGCCAATTTGCCTCCCGATCATCTAATGCCAGGCGGGCATCATCTCTGGAGCCTCTGTGTCGAGGTGCAATTCTACCTTGCTGTCGCGGTGATTGTCGCCGTTGCCGGCCCGCGTGGATTGTGGCTGGCGCCGTTGGGCGCAATCGCCGTGACGATTGCCCGGATCGACGCAGCGCAGCCGATGAGCATTGTCACTTGGCATCGCGTTGACGAAATCTTAGCCGGCGCAACGCTCGCGTTACTGATTTACTGGACGGATGCGCCACGCTGGATAGCGCGACTGCCGCGCTGGACACCGCTGATTTTGGCAGCGTTGCTGCTGTTGTCGGGCATGGAGACGTTAGTGCCTCTTGCTTATGCGCGGCCATATCTCGCAGCTATGACCATTGGGGTGTCGATCTTTGCCGCGCCAGGCTGGTTGCGCGCGCTTCTATGTTCCACACCGGCGCGTTATATCGCATCGATTTCTTTCGCCGTATATGTGATCCATGGCATGCTGGGCGACACATGGCTCGGTACTGGCGACACGCTCGAGAAATACGCCAAGCGCCCTATTCTGGCGGCGGTGACATGGCTTCTTGCCCACCTGTCTACTTTTCGATTCGAAAACCCGATGATTGATCTTGGTAAAAGGGTCTCACATCGGTTTCAACGTTCTGAAGGAAGCACCCGCCCTTGACCGCAGCAGGACGGCACTGCGTGCTTATAGCACGTACGCTCATGCTGCTCTTCCAGCGAAGCATGGCTGCAAATGCGGAGACGAGCTTCGCACTTTCTAGCCTATTCTTCATCGAGTAGCAGCCCCGAACTTCAACATGGTAAGGTATATAACGTGTCGATCAAGAGATCGCTCGCTTGGATGGGCATTGCGCAGGCGGCGACCTTCCTGTTTCAGTTCGGCTCATCCGTGGTTCTGGCCCGGTATCTCACTCCGCAGGAGATGGGCGTCTTCGCCATCGGATTGGCCATGGTTGGGATGCTTGCCGTGCTGCAGAACTTCGGATTGCAGCCCCTGATTGTCAGGGAGGAGACCCTTACGCGGCCCATGGAAGCCACGACGTTCACTGCTAATACCATAATTTGCATCGTCCAGACGATCGCAACTTTTCTTTTCGCGTTCGTGGCCGCCTCTTTTCTGCGTAATGAAGGGGTCAAGCACATCCTCGTTGTGCTATCCGTCGTTCCGCTGTTCGGCATATTATCATTCATGCCGGGTGCTAAGCTTGAGCGGAACGGCCGTTTCAAGGAAATCGCTCTCATCGGTGCTGTAACAAGCTTGATTGGAAGCAGCGCAACGATCATCTTTGCCGTCTTGGGATTCAAATATATGAGCTTGGCCTATGGCCAGGTTATTAGCGCTATAACTCTTTCTGCCTCATTTATCATTGTTGGACGTAGGTATTGGTTCGCAAGCTTCGGCTTATCGGAGTGGAAGTACATTTTCGGCTTCGGCGTCCAGATGTTTAGTTATTCCGGAATCGTTAATTTGTCCCAGCGCTTCTGCGAGATCATGCTCGGCCGAATATTAGGGCTTAGCGCCCTAGGATTGTACAACCGGGCGAGCGGCATAAACAATATGATCTGGGGCAACATCCACTATCTTGCTAGCCGTGTCATGCTTGTCGATTTCGCCAACCACCATCGGTCCGGAATCCCGATTGGTGACCGGTACATTCAGACGGTTGCCGTCATTACGGCAACCCTCTGGCCTGCCTTCGCGGGGCTGGCGATCTTGGCGCATCCATTCATCGTCATCGTTTATGGGGCGAAATGGGCGGCGGCGGCAGTGCCGCTGGTCTATCTTACGCTATCCTCCATCATCCTTGTTGCCATGACCATGTCATGGGAGTTGTTCACGGTGACTGGCAACGTCGGCACGCAGACTCGACTTGAGGCTGTGAGAACGATTGTATCTGTTTTGCTATTCGTCGGCGCGTGCTTTATCAGCATCGAGGCAGTTGCATTCACAAGGATCATCGACGCTGCCTTTATATTTGTGCTTTACCGTCCCTATCTTAACAAGATGACGGGAACATCATTTAGGGGAATGGCGAAGACCTATTTGCAAAGCACCCTTTTAACGCTCGCCGCCATCTTACCTGTTGCTATTCTCATGCTTACGGCCAAAGGAGCTCAGCCATCCTTATTAATGCTTCTCTGCGCGATTACCTCCGGGATATTGTTATGGGGAGTGAGCTTGTTCATTGTCCATCACCCCCTCACGGACGAAATTCGCGCGATACGGACGCGTGTCTTAACTAAGCCATCTTGACCTTGCCCAAGTGCTTCAGCGCGTCAATTGCGAGCCTGCCTTCGAAGGTTTTGGCACGCGACGAAGCCGCGCGTCAGCATTGAAGAGATCACGCCCTTTCTCACGACAGGGCCGGTGCATTCGGAATAGTGGCTAGAGGTGAATGGGCTACGTTCGACACAACTGAATTCGAAACCGATTTCCTGCTCACTCTTAACCCGACGATGGGGATAGTACGCCAGAAGCGGCGCGATCGCACGCGTGTAGGCAATCGGTCCTGTAACGCGAAGCACGCCATTGCGACCGACGCCGGTCCATGGTCGGTAGGCTCGAATGTTCTCAAGCACGCTATTAATCACGGCGGCTAGAAACGGGTGTCCTGGACGAGCCACGATGTGCCACTGCTGGAATTCACCGCCCGCGATGCCCGAAAGCTCCCGGTGTAATCCATGGCCAGAGTGCGGCTCTTCGGCCTTGTTACGCCATTGCGAAACGACAAACTGTTCATCTAGTGCCAGCACGTCGTTCAGCGGCTTCGAGATACGACTTTTGGTGTCGAGGTAGACGCCGCCGAGCTTATACATCACCAAATAACGGAACAAGTCGGACCGGGCGGCGAGATACTCCGGGCTGATCCGTTCGTAAATTTCGTAAACGCGTGGGCCGTAGTGTAGGAGCGTAAACTCTCGGATCTCCGCTTCTCCATAGAGGCGCTGATGCCAATCGATATTCTCGCGAGCCCCAGCATCCAAATTAGCTTGCAGGACGGACGGTAGTTTGCCGCCCAAATGGACCCGGTGGATAAGGCGAGGAAGGGCAGAACCTAGCGCGAAGCTCGGAATGGAAACCATTATCAAAGCTAGCTCATTCTCAACTGCCGAACAAGGTCGCCTTAAAGCAGATCCCTTAGGTTTGCATCATAGCCACGGCTGGCTTAGTAGTTTGCACCCTTGGCAAGCCCGTAGAGGTCTCCAGCAATCAAAAGGATTGCCTGAGCTGCTGCCGGTCCCATGGACACCAAGTTAGGCTATATGAGCCTGCTTCTCGAAGTCCATGGGCAGAGATAGCCCAAGGTCGAGTGCCTGCGCGTGGGATTGTAGAAGCGCTCGATGTAATCGAACACGTCCTGCCTTGCCTGATTGCGCGTGCGGTAGGTTTTGCGCGCGATGCGTTCGGTCTTCAGCGAGGAGAAGAAGCTCCCTATCGCGGCGTTGTCCCAGACGTTGCCCGACCGGCTCATCGAGCACGTGACCCCGTTGTCGGCCATCAGCCGCTGGAACTGCTCACTAGTATATTGGCTGCCCTGGTCGGAGTGATGCAGCAGCGCATCGGGCTTGCCACGCCGCCAGATCACCATAACCAGCGCATCGGTGACGAGTTGCGCCGTCATCGTATCGCTCATCCCTGTCCTGAGCGACGTCGAAGGGGACCAGCCGACCACCCGCCGCGAGAACAGATCGATCACCGCGGCAGCATACAGCCATCCTTCAGCGGTCCAGATGTAGGTGAAGTCGGCCACCCACTTCTGGTTCGGCGCGTCGGCGCTGAACTGCCGATTGAGCACGTTGCCCGCGATGACCAAGCGTTCGCCATGATCCTTGGGCAGACCGCGGCGTCGCGGCCGCGCCATCAGGCCGTGCACACGCATCAGCCGTTCGACACGGTGCAGGCCACATGAAAGGCCTTCGGCCAAGAGATCGTGCCAGACGCGACGCGCGCCATTAATTCGATAGCTGGAGATGAAGCTGGCCCGGATCTTCCCTGCATACACTTCGTCGCTGCGCGACCGGGCACTTGGCGCCCGCACGAGCCAGGCGTGGAAACCACTGTGCGAGACATCGAGCGCCCCGCAAAGCCACGACACCGGCCAGATCCCTCGATGCTTTACGATGAACCCGAACTTCATATCGAGTCCCTGGCAAAGTAGGCCGCGGCTTTTTTTAGGATGTCACGTTCGGTCTTCATCCGAGCCAACTCGCGGCGCAGCCGCTCAATCTCCTGCTGCTCGGGCTTCATCTGACCGTTGCCCGGGAATGCAGACTGGGGATCAGCTTCCGCTTCGCGGACCCATTTGCGCAGCACGTTCTCGTGCAGGTCCAGGTCCCGAGCGGCCTGCGCTACCGCCACGCCCCGATCTCGGACCAACTTCACCGCCTCGAGCTTGAACTCTCGGCTGAACTTCCGTCGTTGCATTTACACCCTCCGGTTCCGAAAACACCTTATCTTGGTGTCCACGAAACCGGCAGCAGCTCAGCCTTCGAGAGCCCTAATAATACCTAAAGCATATCAATCTTATGTCCTACGCGCTGTTGAGGTTGCTCACGCGCGCCGCAGGCGTAAATATAAGCATGCGCTCCGTGTAGCCTACCATGAAGAAAGCTTATTGAGCCTACGAGCGATCCATTGACGTATGCGAAACCTTAAACTTGATGCGTCATCCCGGTTGGTCTGCTTCGCAAAGTCATGTGGACGTGGTTTGAACCGCACGGGATGCAGCAAACGGGGTGGACCAGGCAAGGGATTAAAGGAAATAGGCTGATTCGTAACCGAAAACGTAGCTTCGTCCCAGAGTCCGGGAAGTATTTCATTGAAGTCGGTGGCTTTAAGGCCGTTAGCAACGACGGTCGTTGCTACGAGCCCTTCATCATTTGGCCATAGCGCAGTCCGATTTAGCTTTCGAGAGTGAGATGTACGCTTCTCGTACGATAGCTCAACGGCTTTCGCGGAAAGTCGTATTGCACCGAACAGGCAAGAATGTGGAACGGCATTCTTCGAAACTGTATGCGGCCACCAAAAGTCTCCTCGCTCTGTTTTTCGCACGCGAGGAGCAAGCAGGTCGGAGCTCGAAGTCGCACAAAGACGAAAGAATTCTGACGCGTCGCCATCAATCCGCACGTCATCCTCTATAATCCAGTAGAAGGATCGCGTCGGGTCAACTCTCCAAGCGATGTAGGCTCCGTAGTCTCCACATCGCCACGCAACGTCCGGCGGAACGTAGAGACCCAACTTATCGTAGCTAAAGCTATTTAAGCTTAGAACCATTGGATCGTCCGATGGGACTGGAGAAGATCGTTCGTCAACGAGAAACTGCACTTCGCATCCGCTAACTTGCCTCAGTTGCTCGGCAAAAAGCTGATTATGCTCATCGACATGTCGTGCCCTAAGAAGGATTATGTCCCGAGACTGGCTCACACAAATTCCTTTTTCGCGTTCTACTTCGATGGCTTCTAGAACAGACGTACACGGCAAATCTCGAATACCCCTCTGCATGACAAGGCACAAGTCTGCATTTCTGCGGCTGTACATTAATATCCTTGTATCTTGCGCAGAGCAGGCACGACGCCGCTTTCGCTAGTACCCGCACATCCGCATTTGCGCGTCGGGTTTCCGATAGCCTGCCTTCGGAAAATGGCGTGGCGATTAGAGTGCCGCCGTCGGCAATGATGCCGTTGGCGCCACGCACGCTGGCTAACGCGCGGTACATCATTCCCGGCGGCGACATGCCCATCTTCATCCGCCGATGTATCAAAGCGAGGCCCATCAGTTTGACTAGAGCCTCAAGGATGCGGAGTTCGCCGGCAAGCCGACGCGGATCAAGATCGCGGACGCGAGGCTACGCGTCACGGCGTCAACCAGAAGACGATCGCGAAGTGGCGCAAGCGCTCATCGACGGCTGATCTTCGAACCGGACCCAAGGAGGCCCGTTTACGACGTTGGCGATCGAGGAGGAGGCAGTGTTGGTCGCGTTCCGGCGCCACACGCTGCTGCCGATGGATGACTGGCGTTGCGCCGGTTGGTAGGATGCGCCAATTCGTTGAGAGACGCCAGACAAGGGATAGCCGCCGCCCTCAGGTGAGAGCGACGGCTTCCTTCTGCTTGCTACGCAGTGGCTACGCCGCGGCGATCGCGCGCACCTTGTTGGTGAAGTTTGCCTCCGAAACCTTCATGCGACGGCGCATCGCGAAGCCGACAGCGCCCATGCCGAGGATCATCATCGCCCAGGTGGCGGGCTCGGGTACGGCGCCATTGGCGGTTGCTTCGAAATTGTAAGTCGTCGAGCCGCGTGTAGTGGCTAGGGTCACGTTATCAGCAAACGCATGAAAACCAGCGCCTGCCGAACTTCCCTGTCCAACGCTGATTCCAACGACATCCCAAGTCCCCATGGAAGCCGTCCATTCGGCAAGCGTCTTGGCGCCATTCTCATTGCCCCTACCGAAGTAGAATTTGGCCGTCGAATCGGTCGAATACCACGTGTCGGGTACCGTCGTGGCTCCATAAACGCCGTTATAGACCCCCTCCCAGATCAGCTCTCCATATTGGAGAATGCCATTCTTGATGTTCAGCCGCAGAGCCGGCGTATAATCCGGGTTTAGCGCACTTACCGTGTCCCCCGCGATGCGCCAGTCGAACGTCAGGCTGCGCACGTCGGCGAGTGACGCAATTGCCGAGGAAAACGAGCTTGTTCCGTCGTACGTAAACCGGCTGACATCACCCTTGAGCTCAAGCGAGCCATCGCCCGAATGAGCCTCGGTACCAGTAATCTTCGCGGAGTTTGCCGTTCCGGTTGTGACACGCCAAGTGGTCGCTTTGGGAGTAACGATTGTCGTGGCAGCCTCTGCTGCGCCAGCCGTTCCCGCGAGCATCACTGCGGCAATCCCAAACTTCGTCATTAAGTTCATGGTTCTTCCCCTCCATGCCACGCAAAGAGCGGGGCCGGGATGCCGTTAACGGCTTGTTCACCTAAAATAAAAAAGCACAACGGAACTAAATCTCCGCTGTCTTATTTTGGCGCATTAACCCACTCACAGTAAATCTTACTGGTCATTGCCCGCTCATTTGATGAAGCAGCGAGCAGTCCTGTCCTGAGGCTTTCCAATCTTCAGAACACGTCTGCGGCATCCGTCTGGACGACAGACACCGCGCGCAGATCTGCGCCAGCTCTCCGCCGCATTCCTTGTACACCACGGTTGTGCTCGAACGCGTAAGGCCGCGAAGCAAACAGCTCGCTGTCCTTTGTTCGTGCTCCTATCGCCACCTGACCGATTCCATGACTGCTTAACCGACAGCTCTTACGCAGAGGCAGTGTTTGGTACCGAAAATATCGATGATACCGCCGCATTGGCCGCGCCTATTGTCGGCCAATCACAAACAGTCTCGAACAATGCAGATAAGCGCCAGGGTGCCGCTACCGCGGCAATGCTTCGCGCCGTTTATCGCAGAAGAGAACGCGGTTAAAAACGTGCTGCCCATCCAGCTAGCGCGCTCATGGAGCTCTGCTTCACGTCCTGCATCACGCCGAACTGGAAGCTGGAACGCGCGCTTCCCTTTACAAAGCCTGCGGTGAGCTGCAGGCGGCGCTCCCCGGCGAGGCTGGCCTGGGTAGTTGTGTAGGTCAGCGACC
Organism: Sphingomonas endolithica; assembly: GCF_025231525.1. Taxonomy (NCBI): domain Bacteria; kingdom Pseudomonadati; phylum Pseudomonadota; class Alphaproteobacteria; order Sphingomonadales; family Sphingomonadaceae; genus Sphingomonas; species Sphingomonas endolithica. Next base: position 2,718,873 of record NZ_CP103057.1, on the reverse strand, counting down.
GAGACGCGAGGTCATAGCCGTTGCTGTAGGTCAGCTTTGCAGAGCCACTCTCGATCGTCAGCGGCTGTGCTACGCCGAAGCTCAACACCCCCCCAAAAAGGGGTGCGCTAGTCTGGAGGCCGACACGCGAGCCGATGATCGTGGTTGATCCAGTTACCAGAGATGCGGCGTCGATCTTCAGCTTGGTGAATCCAACCGAGCCATAGCCTTCGAGGCTCCAACCAGTAGCGAGATCAAACGTGTGGTGAGCTTCGACCATCGACGTAGTCGCACCACGGCCTAGGCGCAGTGCGCCCTCGCCCGTCGGCATGCCCATAACCGAGCCATACTCGTCGATCAGCGAGAGGCGCAGATCGGTCCCCCTTTTCGACCAGCCAAGTGTTGCGGCGAAAGCTGACGAACCCGCATAGCGTCCAGTCGCGACTGTCAGACCGAGCTTGCCGCCATCGACATAGCGGTCGACCCCGAAGCTATTGCCCGCCTGCGGCGCATAGGCGAGTACGCCGTCTGCGAAAGGCGCAAGACCCATCACGTCGCTTTGCAGCAAGTCCTGCGCGTTCCAACTGGCGTGGAAGCCGGTCTGACCGTCGATAAAGGACATGCTGCCGGCGGTGACGCTCGATCGTACATCGCCTTGGTTGGGACCAACGCGGGTATTGGTGAAACCAAAGCTGCCGGCAAACGGACCCGCTGCGAGTTCGGCGTGTCCACCTGCTCCCATCTGCTCGACGCGCCGGCGGAGCCAGTGACCCTGCTTTGCCTCTGGCTTTATGACCATGCCGGCAATCGATCCCGAGAAGTCACGACCATAATCGTCCAGCACGGTAACGTTCGACAACGACGTCTGGATGGCTTCCGCTCCCATGGCGGCTGGAACCGCCATGATCGAGGTCTGTACGCTGGTCTGCTGGGCTCCGTTGGAGAGGGTCGGATTTACCGGGGATAGAGCGGCTTTGAAGTCGACTAGCCCATGGCCAAACACATCATCAACACCCGGCGCTCCGATGTCTGTGGCAGTGTTCAGAATCACGTCGCCTGCCAGCTGCCCAGTTAGTTGCGGCCATTTCGACAAGATATCGGCCGCAAGCGCGGTCACCGTTGGTGTTGCCGAACTGGTACCCGAGAACACGCCTGCCTTGCCATCCACCATGGTGGTGACGTTCGAGCCGATGGCGACGACGTAGCGGTCGGCCATGGTGCCGGCGCGGTTGGAATAGGATTCCAATGTGTAGGCGTTGCTGTTGGGGCTGAGCGAACCGACGAACAGAATGGCGTTACGGTTTGAGGGATTGATCAAACCAGCATCGCTTGGCGACGTTCCGCCGCTGTTGCCGGCGGCATTGACGATCAGGCCGCCGGTCGAGCCGAAGCGGGCCATGGCGTCAGCGTAGAACTGACTGGTGCCGCTGCTGCTAAGCGAGCTGTTGACGAGTTTGATGCGCTTCGCGCCCGCGTAATCGAGCCCTTCGATCGCGTGAATAAGTATCTCAGTCTTGGTGTCTTCGTTCCAATCGGCAATGCGCAACACTGCAATGGTGACATCTGGCGCGAACCCCATAGCTCCGATGCCATTGCGGCCGCCCGCGATGATATTGGCGACCGGCGTGCCATGGTCGGAATGTTCATCGCCCAGCGCGTTGCGCCTTTTGGTAACGCCCTGGCTCGTGACGCTGCCGAAATCCTTCGAAAGAGTGGTATTAATCCGACCATCGAGCTCGCCGTCGACGTTGACGACGCCGTCATCGAGAATTGCGACCGTGACGCCCTTGCCGGTGTAGCCGGCGTCGAGTGCATAAAGCGCATTCACGGTCTCGTTGGCGATGTAGTTGCGACGAAACTCTGCGGTATCGTTGACTGAACGGATCGGCTGCTGGTCCGCGGGTGTGATCACGTAGCCGGCGGGTGTCGCAATCGGCGGTGAGTAGACCGGAGGTGTTAGGGTTGGAAGAATAGGCGTTGGAGCACCGTCGGCAATGCCTCCTACAGAGCCAAGACTACCCGCCGAAGAAATGCCCGTTCCGGCTCCACCACACGCGGCGAGCGACAGTAAACCAACGCCACTGAGCAGCTTCATAACGTTCAGCATAAATGTATCCCTGTTTCATCCACTTAAGCGCCCCTATGCCTGCTGCAAGTCCGGCCTGTCCTGTTTACTTCGTAACAGTACAAATACGAGAAGGGCTGCTTGTCTTGACTATCCTACGGAGAAGAACAGGAAAGCTGCAAGATCTATTATACATCGACAATGCAATATCTTTATACTAGCACTACCCCGCTTAGCTAGGTTCCCAATTGGCATTGATGATGTAGGACGTGATGTCTGCTAAAACCCTATTTTACTGCATTGTATGACTGACTAGCAAGCACGCAAAGTTAACCAATTATCCGAAGCCGCGTGTTGACCTGCCATTAACCTGCCGTTCACCAAAAAGACATGCCTGATCCGGAAATTTATTGCTCCTGTTTCAATTTGGTGCGTTAACCGGCTTTAATGGCGTTAAAAGACGAATTGCCGCGCACGGCCATGTACTATCGGATTAGATTGCAACTGCCCGTGCGCACCTGATGGCGCTACAGCCGAGACGCTTTTAGTAGCCTGTTGTTTTTGCGAGAGTTCGGGGGCGCTGACGTTCCGAATGAGCAAGCTTTTTCTTATGGCCCTGAAATGCGGACGTTCAGCCGCAACCTCGCTCGCTGTCACCCTAATAGCCAGATCTTGGCCTACGCTCCGCGAAGGCAAAGCAGGTCGCCCCTACTTTCATTGCGAGTATGCCATTATGACCTGACTTAGCATATCGCTTTAAGCTTCTGGTAATCCTGCCTCCGCGACTTTGCCGTCCTCATGATTGCGCAAGAGGTTGCGGCGTTGCCTCTCAGAAGACTGCCAGTGGGCGGACAAATGTATCGGCTTACAGCCTTGGATCTGCGCACAACCCAACTCAAGTTGTATTTGGGCGGTCTGCGGTGGTTGGATGCTGCTGAGCTGACCGTCCTCGCCGTGCAATTCGTAACACAGTCCATGCGTGGAAGCACCGGATGACCGATGTATTGCCGGCCAACTCGGCGCAGCTTATGATCGGAAGCGCGTAAGCGTGCGCTATGGCCACCAAGCTCTCTGCTGCCCTAGGGGTGGTCTCGCGGCGCGAAGCGCAGCAGGGCTGGCCGCAATCTCGATCGTGACCAGGCTGATGTTGTCGCGACCATCGCGCTCGAGTGCACCGGCGATCAATGTGTCGGCGAACGCCGGCAAGGGTTGGCCGCAGCTGAGGTTGCCGTCGTCCAGCGATCGCGACAAGCCGTCCGAACATAAAAGCAATCGGTCACCGTCAAGGACGGACACCCGCCGCACGGCAATGTCCACCGAGTCGGCAATGCCCAACGCGCGGGTGACGACGTTGGCCTGCGGGTGATGCATGGCTGCCGCCGGCGTCAATAACCCGGCATCGATCAGGTCCTGCACCAGGCTATGATCGTGCGTCAGCAGCGATACGGTGCGCCCGCGGATCAGATAGGCGCGGCTGTCGCCCACCCAGGCGATCGTTGCGATCCTGCCGGCGAGGTGTGCTGCGACGACGGTCGATCCGGCATCGGTGCCCTCCGCACGATTACGCCTTACGATCGTCCGGTTGGCGGCACCGATCGCCTCGAGCATCGCCGGCGCCGCGCCTGGCCGATCTTCACACGGTTGGCGAAACGCCTCGATCACCATCTGCGCCGCCACGTCGCCGCCATGGTGCCCGCCCATGCCGTCCGCCACCGCCCACAAGCAGCGCTCGGGACAGTCGAAGACGCGATCCTCGTTCACCGCGCGCACCCGGCCGACGTGCGAGCGTGCCACCGATGCGACCATCGCCGCTGCATCGCTCGCCATGCTGGGCTTCGGCCATCGCCATAACCTCACGTCGATTGCGATTCGGCACTGTCATAGGCGGCGACGAACGCCTGATCGAGCGACCCGCCTGCGCCAGCGCCCGAATGATCCAGTTGCGCGGCAAGATCGGCATGCCGCTGCGCAACCTCCTCGACCTGCAGCCCGGTGCGGCTCTTCAACAGCCCGCCGCGAGCTTCCGCCGCCGCCTGCACCGCTGCAGGATCGAACGATGCGACCGCCGCGCGCAGGCTGCCTTGCAGCCCGGCGAAAGTGGCGATGAGGTGGCGCTTGATGTCGCGGAACGATGCCTGCAGCGCCGCCGGGCCGGATAGGAAGTTGCCGGAGCCCGCGAGCAGCAGATCGATCGCCAGGCGCTGTGTCGGTGCCCATTTGAACGGATTGTTGCCCGCGCCGCCGATCGTCGTCCGCGACAATTTGTAATGCCCGCGGGCGCGTTCGCGTTCCGTCATCAGGTCGCCGATGCCGAGTACCATCTGCCGGTAGACCGCACCCGCGCGGTGCATGATCACCGCCGGATCCTCGCTCGACAACATCGACGCATCCAGCCCGGCGCCCTCGCAAAATGCCTCCAGCAGCGATCCGCCAGCGGCACGCGCCGGCGTGTCGCTGCGATCGCTCCAGTCGTCGGGCACCGCCAGCGACGATCCGAGCGGCGGCGTCAGCACCAGCGTGCGCGCGGCATCGCTAATCTCCTCGGCATGCGGCGCGTGGCTGGCCTTCAGCCGGAAGCGGCCGAAGCGGATCGTCGACGGGATCGGCACGGCGACATCGGTCGAGTCCGGGAAGCGGCGCCCGGTGGCATCGTCATACACGCCGTTGGTGCCGAGTGCGCGCAATTGCAGGCCGTTGCCGATCACTGCCAACTCGCAATGCGCGCGCGACAATTCGCAGTCCGGGTCGGCGATCGACCAGTCCGCCGCGCTATCGCGTCCGATCCGCATCACCCCGTCGCGCATCAACCGCGCATCGATCGGCTGAAGTGCGTCTGTGGCATCGAAGAGTTGAAGCATGTACATCGTTCAGGTCCTACGCGGCGCGCTTCACGGGCGTGATGCGCGTGGCGAGCACCGCTTGCTCGCCGACATCGTCACCCGCCAGCCGCGGTTCGATCGCCGCCGCGGCACGGTTGAAGGCATCGAATGCCGCGCCGAATTCGTCGCCGCGGCGATGCGATATACGCAGGGCGAATGCCGATCCCGCCGCCTCGTCCAGCGCCTTGCGCAGGCGCGCGAGCGGCCGGGCGACCATGGCGCCGCTCAGATATCCGACCAGCAGCACCGCCAGCATCACCACCAGCGACAACAGCATCAGCGAGGCACGTGCACCGTCGATCGCCGCGTCGAGTGCAGTGCGGCGCGTCACCAGATCAACCGTGCCGAACCGCGCGCCAGCATAGAGGATCGGGTGCACAAAACGGATCCCAGCGCCCTTGCCAGCATCGGCCGCTGCGCTGACTGTCGAGCTGCCGCCACCCGGCATCACCGCCTCGCCGATCGTCGGGCGATAGCGCCGGCCGACCAGCCGCGGATCGCCGGCAGCCCGGATGACGCCGCTCGTATCGGCAACGATCAGGTCGCGGACCGCCGGATCGCGCGCCGCGGTGGTGGCGAATGCCTGTAACGACGACCAGTCCTGTTCGTTGGCGCCGAGCCCGGCATTCTCGGCGGCCACCACCGCGGCATTGTTGGTGACGAACGAGGCGATCGATCCGCCCGAGGTGATCGCCATCTGTTCCAGCGTCCGCTGCTCACGCGCAAGCGTCGTCGTGGTGCAGGCGAACAGCGCAGCCGCCGTTACGATCGCCAGTGTCAGCGGCAGCTTGAAGCGCAGCGCCAGCCCGCGCTTGGCGCCGGGCTTGTCGTCATGCGCAACGATCTCACGCGCCAGCGCACGTTCCAGCGCCTCGCCAACGGCAAAGCGTTGCTCGGGTTTCTTGGAAAGCAATTTGTCGATGATGAAGCGCAGGCCTGGCGGACAATCCGCGGTGCAGCGGTCGATCGGCTCGACTTTCTCCTGTGCGATCTGGATCGCGAGCGTCGCCAGCGCGGTGCCGGGAAAGGCGACCTTGCCGGTCACCATCTCGTACAGCACGACCCCGAGCGAGAAGAGATCGGCGCGGTGATCGACCGGCAGGCCCAATGCCTGTTCGGGGCTCATGTAGCGCGGCGTGCCGATCAGCTGCCCCACCTGCGTGCGACCCAATTGATCGACATCGCCGATGCGCGCGACACCGAAGTCGAGTAGCTTGGCGGTCTGGCCATCGGCCGACAGCAGGATGTTGGAGGGCTTGATGTCGCGGTGCACGACCCCTGCGCGGTGGGCATAAGCCAGCGCGCTGGCGAGCTGCCGTCCGATCGCCAGCACGCGCTCATACGGCATGCGCCCCTGCTGCTGCAGCACGCGGTCGAGTGGCTGGCCGTTGACCAGCTCCATCGCGATATAGGCGATGCCCTGCGTCTCGCCGACATCGAAGATCGTCGCGATATTGGCATGGCTGAGCGCGCCCGCCGCGCGCGCCTCGCGCAGGAAGCGCGCGCCGATCTCCTTGTCGCGTGCATAATCGGGCTTCAGCACCTTGATTGCCACCGGCCGATCGATTTCGGGATCGTGCGCGCGATACACTTCCGCCATCGCGCCTTCGCCTAGGCACTCGTCGATGTGATAGCGGCCCAGCATGGTCATGAATCGGCGTCTCGTGGTTGGTCGGCCGGCAAGGATAGCAGCAAGCCTTTAACCAATCGCTGTCGAGAGGCATGCAGCGTCATTGTCGCGCCCGCACGGTCGCCGCGATACGCTCCGCGCGGGCGAGATCGCGCCCGATCAGCGGATTGCCCGGGTCGAGCGCGGCTGCGCGCCGCAGCAAGCCGACTGCCCGCACGACATTGCCCTGATTGAGCGCGGCAAGTCCCGCGGTCCGGGCCTGGCGCGCCGCTGCGGGATTGGCGACCGGCGCTGCCGGCGCGGTCGTTGGAGCAGGTCTGGCCGGGGCGGGCCTGGGCCGTACATTCGGGGCAGGGGGCGTTGGCCGAGGCTCAGGGCGGCGCACCGGCGCGGCGCGGGGCGCCTTCCCGGGAATCCGCAGCAACTGGCCTGGGATCAGGACCACCGGCGCCTTCAACCCATTGTAGCGACCGAGTTGGTAGGCCTTCAGCCGGTTGCCCAGCAGGCGCTCGGCCAGTCCGACGATCGTGTCGCCTGCGCGAACCACATAAGCATAGCTGTCAGGGCCGAGCAGGTCGCGCGGGTCGCGGTCGATCGACTCGTTCAGCAGCCGTGCCGACGGGTTCATCGGATCGCGCTTGAGCAATGCCGTCAGCCGCTTGCGCGCGCCGGCTTCGTCGCCGGCGTTGAGCAGCGTGAAGGCGGCTTCTGTCTCCAGCGCGCTTGCCGCGCCGGGTGGGGGAGGGGGGGGCTTGGGCCGGGACGGGCCGCCCGAGCACGCCGCCAGCCCAAGCGCGCAGGCAGCGGCGATGCCAAGCCTCAGCCGGGGGAAATTCATGCACTCAACCTTTCGATGATCGTATCCGGGCCGAAGCCGGGGGACAGCAGCCTGCTGAGCCCGGCGGTATCGTGCACGAAGGCGACGAACCGCGCGGCATCCAGCGGACGGCTGAAATAATAGCCTTGGAACAAGTGGCAGCCATGGTTGCGCAACCAGGCATATTCCGCCTGCCGCTCGACACCCTCGGCAAGCACGGCGATGCCCAGCCCATGGGCCAGCGCGATGATGCTCTGGCAGATCGCCTGGCTGTCACTGCGTGTATCGACCGCGGTCACGAATTCACGGTCGATCTTGATCTTGTCGAATGCCAGCGTGCGAAGCGTACTGAACCCCGAATAGCCGGTGCCGAAATCGTCCACGGCGAGCTTCACGCCCGCGCTGCGCAGTTGCTGGAAGATGCGGCGGCAATGATCGGCATCGCTGGTCGCCACGCTCTCGGTCAGCTCGATCTCGAGGGCGGAGGGCGTCAGATCATGGCGCTGCAACGTGCGCTCGACCAGGATCGGCAGGTCGTCACGCTCCAGCTGCAGGCCCGAGACATTGACCGCGATCTGCAGGTCGTCCAGCCCGCTCGCTCGCCACCCGGCGGCCTCGCGCGCGGCGGCGTTCAGCACCCAGGATCCGATCTCGCTCGCCAGCCCCATTGATTCCATCACCGGGATGAAGCGCGTCGGCGGCACGAGGCCGCGTTCGGGATGGTGCCAGCGCAGCAGCGCCTCGGCACCGCAGACGCGCCCCTGCGCGGCATCGATCAGCGGCTGGAAGTCCAGCGTGAGTTCGCGGCGCGCGACCGCCTGATGCAGATCCTGTTCGAGCCCGTAGCGGTCGCGGGCGCGCTCGGCGAGGTCCACCTTGGCATCCTCGTTGCCCTGCATGCCCTGCGTCAGCGCGAACGATGCCAGCGTGCGCGAGACGAAGGCGGCGGCGGTCAGCCCCTCTTTGCCGTCGAACATGGCGAGCCGCAGATGGACCTGCGGCACGATCTCGCGTTCCTCGTCCAGGATCGCATCGCCCAGCGCATAGGATATCGCGTCGAGCTCGGCGCGCGCTGCGCCCGCATCGGCCTGCTGGCCGATCCAGATGCCGACATAGCCGCGATCGACCTGCGCCAGGAAACGGGTCGGGGGCACCATCTTGCGCAACCGCGCGACCATCGCCGCGAACACGCGCTCGCCGCGAGCAGGGTCGAACGCGGTCAGCCGGTCGAAATCGGCGAATTCGATCACGCCCAGCATACCGCTCTGATCGGCGTTGATCCGCGCGAGCAGCGCTTCGCGCATCGGCAAGCCACTCACCGGATGCGCGCTCGACAGGCGATGATCGACGCTGGCCAGCCGCTCTCCGAGCTCGGCGATGCCATGTTCCAGCGAGTGCGTCGGCAGATGGGCGGTGTGAGTCGCGGCCTCCATCTGGCGCAGTGCGCGACCGATGCGCCGATGCAGCCGCCAGTTCCACGCCAGCAACCCGCTCGCGATCACCGCGAAGGTCAAGCCGGCCCCGACCGCGCTGGCCCACGAACTGGCCGCGACCGCCGCCACCGTGGCGGCGGAGAGCAGCGCAGGCGCGCGATTCGCAGAGGAGACGACTGAACCCACGCGTCATGGCGTAGGCAGAAAAGAATACGGCTTCGTAAAGGCGGCCACATCGCCATGCTTTGCGGACATCTTCTTGCTACCATCGTCACCATGAGCAAACATCCGATTCGCGTCGGCATCGGCGGCTGGACCTACGAACCTTGGCGTGGCGTGTTCTTCCCGGAAGGACTCGCGCACAAGAAGGAGCTCGAATACGCCTCGCGCGCGATGACCGCGATCGAGGTCAACGGCACCTATTACAGCACGCAGAAGCCGGCGACATTCGCCACCTGGGCCAAGACCGCGCCCGACGGCTTCGTCTTCGCATTGAAGGCTTCGCGCTACACCACCAACCGCAAGGTGCTGGCAGAGGCCGGCGAGTCGATCGAACGCTTCCTCGGTCAGGGTATCGTCGGACTGGGCGATAAGCTCGGGCCGATCCTGTGGCAGTTCATGGCCACCAAGAAGTTCGATGCCGAGGATTTCGGCGCGTTCCTGAAATTGCTGCCGGCCGAGCAGGATGGCATCGCGCTGCGCCACGCGATTCATGTCCGCCACGAAAGCTTCGCCGTGCCCGAGTTCATCGCCCTGTGCAGAGCGGCCGGGGTGGCACTCGTCTATGCCGATTCGGTGGACTATCCCGCGATCGCCGACGTGACCGGCGACTTCGTCTACGCGCGATTGGAAAGCGCCGTGGAGGAAGTCACGACCGGCTACACCGACACACAGCTCGATCACTGGACGACAGCCGCGCAGCTTTGGGCCAAGGGCGGTGCGCCTGAGGGCTTGCCCTATGTCGACGCCGCCGCGCCGAAAAAGCAGGCGCGCGACACGTTCATCTTCTTCATCAACGGTGCCAAGGTGCGTGCGCCGGCGGGGGCGATGGCGCTGATCGAACGGCTCGCCTGACCGCACCGGTGCTGTTCCCCGGCGAAGGCCGGGGCCCAGTAGGTAAGGTCGTGATGACGAAGCGCAGCGTTTTCGGTCAGGGCATTGCGACTAGAGCTTAATGAGTTCGGATCGGTTGGAACCCATCCGTTCGGGTTAATGTGAAGTCATCATGGTCTAAGCCCCGGCCCCTGCCGAGGAATACCTTCCAACCGCCGTCTACGCCGCCGGCGCGTCGATCCCCGGAATATCGAGCGGATTGGCCTGCCCGGTAATCGCCGCCGCCTCGATCGTGTCCAGCGCCCGGCGCGCACCGAGATAACGCCGCGCCGCGCCGGTCCAGCGGACCGCCTGCGCCGCACCTGGCATGCGCGCTACTTCGGCCAATGCCGCATCGACCTTGCCACCTTCCAGCAATTGCCGCGCCCGATCCAGCCGGTCGACGGGCAGTGGGGAGGGGGTGTCGGCGCGGTGGATGACGATCAGGCTTACCAGTTCGTGCTCGAGGCTCTGCAGCCAGCCATTGCTCGCCGCGCCGGTCACCAGCTCGGGCGCGATCCCGTCCAGTCCGGCGCGCAGCTCGGCAATGGTGACGGGTTCGCGCGCCGCCTGCAGGATCGCGGCGACCGCACGCGGCTGCGTCGCGCCAAAGCGACTACGCAGCTGATCCTCGATATAGCCGAGTGCCAGGCCGCGATCGAGCGCGCGGCGGGCGGCGAACGCCACCATCATGCTTTCCGCGCGCGTCGCATAGCCGGAAGCCGACTGCGCCTCACTGCCGATCCGGGCGGTCCGCTGTTCGAGCTCGGCGAGCTGCCCGGCCAGCACATTCTCGCGCGTCGATAGCGCGTTCAGGTCGATCACCGGCGCCGGCCCCGCCGGGGCATTGGTCGCCGGCACCACGACGAGCGGCACCTGCCCCTTGGCAATCGTCGCCGGCGTGATGCTCTGTACGGGCAACCATTGGCCGCCATAGCGGTACACTGCCGCCATCGCCAGCAACCCGGCGACGAAGGCGAGCGCGCCGATGATCGCAATTCCGCGGGATCGGGGCCGGGCCGGGGCCACCAGCGGGGTCGGCGTGAAATCAGTCATGGCGCCTTATCCCTGCCCGCGTGCGGCCGGTCAATCGGCGAGCGACCGGGCAGCGGCAAGCAACGCTGCATCCGTCGGCGCTGCTGCGACCGTGCTGCCGTCCCACCCCGGGCCTGCGGCATCGCGCACGGCTTCGCTCAGCGCAGCGATACGATAACGATGTCGCTCGTCTGCCAAGGCGACGAGGCGCCGCGCGGCCCGCGCCGAATGCAGCAGCAGCACTGCGCCCCGCAGCTGCTGGATCGCCTCTGCCGGAATGGGTAGCGCATCGCTGGCATAGACCGTTACCGTCGCGGCGATCGGTCCGCCCGGCGCCACCATCCGATCGCGCCCGCCGAGATAGAGCGCGTGGGAGAAGCCACGGGCGTGGGCCAGCGCGATCAACGCCACCGCGTCCTGGTCACCCGTCTCGACCACGTCGAACCCAGCGTCACGTGCCGCGGTCGCCGTCGCGGCGCCGACCGCTAGAGCCGGCAAGCCGCGCAAGCTTGCGAGCGCGGTGCCGCCAAACCGTACGGCATTGGCGCTGGTCAGGATCAGCGCATCATGGTCGGCCGGATCGGGGCAATGCCACGCAACCGCCCGCACTACGAACAGCGGCAAGCGGATCACGGTCAGCCCCAGCGCCTCGGCGCGGGCGGCGGTGGCGGCGTTGCCCGGCTCCGGCCGCAGCACCGCCACCGGCCTCATGCGGCGAACAGCGCGCGCACTGCCGGTGGCGCGCGGTCGAGTAGGTCGTCTGCCACCCGCCTGGCCAGACCCTCGTCATCCAGCGCGGCGCTTGCCGCGCCCGTGACGTACAAGCTGCCATCCTCCGCCAGCAGCTCGGCGCGCAAGGTCATGACGTCGTCATCGATGGTGGCGAGTGCCGCAACCGGTGAGTGGCAATCGGCGCGCAGCACCGCCAGCAATGCGCGCTCCACCAGCACGCACGCCCGCGTTGCTTCATGGTCGATCGCCCCCACCAGCGCGCGTGCCTGCGCGTCGTCCGCGCGGGTCTCGATTCCTACCGCACCCTGCGCGGGCGCCGGCAGCATGAGATCGATCGGGATCGCCGTGCCCACGTCATGCCGCCCAAGCCGATCGAGCCCGGCGGCGGCCAGCAACGTCGCATCCACCGCGCCGGCGGCCAGCTTGGCCAGCCTGGTGTCGACATTGCCGCGGAACAGCACCGGCGTCAGGTCGGGCCGTGCGCGCCGGAGTTGCGCCGCCCGCCGCGGCGAGCTCGTCCCCACCACCCCGTCCCGGCGGATCCCTGCGATACTGTCGGCACCGATCAGCCGGTCGCGCACATCGGCCCGCGCCAGCATCGCGACGATCGCAATGCGCTCCGGCCGGATCGTCTCGACATCCTTCATCGAATGCACCGCGCAATCGATCTCGCCGTCCAGCAATGCGCGGTCCAGTTCCTTGGTCCACAGCGCCTTGCCGCCAATTTCGGCCAGCGCGCGATCCTGTACCCGGTCGCCGGTGGTGCGGATCGGCACGATCTCCACGGCACCGTCGCGCCAGCCATGCGCGGCGTACAGCGCATCGCGCACCATGCCCGCCTGGACGAGCGCGAGCGGCGATCCGCGAGTGCCGAGACGAAAAGGGGCAGGCATCGCATGGGCGCTAGAAGATGCCGCGCCCTTCGACAAGCTCGGGGCGACCGGCTAGGATGGGGCATGCTCATTCTCGGACTCGAATCCTCCTGCGACGAAACCGCGGCGGCATTGGTCACCAGCGATCGCCGCATCCTCAGCCACCGCCTGGCGGGCCAGGAAGCCGCGCACCGCCCGTTCGGCGGCGTGGTCCCCGAAATTGCCGCGCGCGCGCATGTCGAGGCGCTGATGCCGCTGATCGAGACGGCGCTGAGTGATGCCGACGTCACCCTGGGCGAGGTCGATGCGATCGCCGCCACCGCCGGCCCCGGGTTGATCGGCGGCGTGATGGTCGGCCTGGTCACCGGCAAGGCGTTGGCGCACGCGGCGGGCAAGCCGCTGATCGCCGTCAACCATCTCGAAGGCCATGCGCTCAGCCCGCGCCTCACCGATCCCGATCTCGCCTTCCCCTATCTGCTGCTGCTGGTTTCGGGCGGGCATTGCCAGCTGCTGCTGGTCAAGGGGGTTGACCATTACGTGCGCCTCGCCACGACGATCGACGATGCCGCTGGTGAAGCGTTCGACAAGACCGCCAAGCTGTTGGGACTGGGATTCCCCGGCGGCCCCGCCGTCGAACGCGCCGCGCTTGCCGGCGACCCGTACGCCGTGCCGCTCCCAAGACCGCTCAAGGGCTCACCCGAACCGCATTTCTCGTTTGCCGGGCTGAAGAGCGCCGTCTCGCGCGCCGCCGATACGGGGCAATGGAGCGCCGAGGATATCTCCGCGTCGTTCCAGCAGGCCGTGGTCGATTGCCTGCTCGATCGTACCGCGCGGGCGATCGAGCGTGCCGATGGCGCGACCGCCTTGGTCGTGGCGGGTGGCGTCGCCGCGAACCAGGCAGTGCGGCGCGCGCTTGAAGGCTTGGCGTCACAACACGGCCTGCGCTTCGTCGCGCCGCCGTTGTGGCTGTGCACTGATAATGCGGCGATGATCGCCTGGGCCGGCGCGGAACGCTTCGCCGCCGGTCTCACCGACCCGCTGGACGTCGCGGCCCGCCCCCGCTGGCCACTCGATCCCGTGGCAGAAGCGGTTCGCGGCGCAGGAGTGAAGGCATGAGGATCGGCGTCATCGGCGGCGGCGCCTGGGGCACCGCGCTTGCGCAGGTCGCGGCACGTGGCGGGGAGGAGGTGCTGCTGTGGGCGCGCGAGCCCGAAGTGGTCGCCTCGATCAACGACACGCACGTCAACACCGTCTTCCTTTCCGCCGTGCCCCTTCCCGAATCGATCCGGGCCACAGGTGATCTCGCTGACCTCGTCGGCTGCGATGCGCTGCTCGTCGTGGCGCCTGCGCAGCACGTTCGGTCGGTCCTCGCGGCGCTTGCGGTCGGCACGACGCCGCTCGTCTTGTGCGCCAAGGGGATCGAGGCCGGCACCCAGTTGCTCGTCGGCGAGATCGCCCGCGCGGTGCATCCTGCGGCGCCGATCGCCGTGCTTTCCGGTCCGACCTTCGCGCACGAGGTTGCCGCCGGGCAGCCTACCGCCGTCACGCTCGCGTGCGAGAACGAGGCGCTGGGCGCGCGCCTGGCCGAGCGCCTCGCCGGCCCGGCGTTCCGCACCTATGCGAGCCGCGACGTCGTCGGGGCGGAGATCGGTGGCGCGGTCAAGAACGTGCTCGCGATCGCCTGCGGCGTGGTGGAAGGCGCTGACCTCGGCCAGAACGCCCGCGCCGCGCTCATCGCGCGCGGCTTTGCCGAGATGACGCGCTTCGGCCTGGCCCGCGGCGCGCGTGCGGAGACGCTCGCCGGCCTGTCGGGCCTGGGTGATCTCGTGCTGACCTGCTCGTCCACCGCCTCGCGCAATTTCTCGCTCGGCGTCGGGCTGGGGCAGGGCCGCGCCGCCGCCGAACTGATGGCCGACCGCCGCACCGTCGCCGAGGGCGCATTCACCGCCCCGGTGCTGCGCGAGGCCGCCGCCGCCGCCGGGGTCGACATGCCCGTCACGGCAGCGGTCTGCGCCTTGCTCGAAGGCGCCGACGTGCGTGAGGTCGTCGGCACGCTGCTCGCCCGTCCCCTGACCCGCGAACACGGCTGACCTGATCGCGGAGCCACGATGACGATCACCATCACGGCCTTCGAAAGCTCCCCCGATCGCGGCCAAGGCCTCGCGCGTGACATGCCCGTTCGCTGGGCGTTGGAAGAAGTGGGCCAGCGCTACCACATGCGCCTGCTGTCGTTCGCCGCGATGAAGCACGACGCGCACCTCGCGCGGCACCCATTTGGTCAGATCCCAACCTATGAGGAAGGCGATCTCGTCCTGTTCGAATCCGGCGCGATCGTGTTCCACATCGCCGAGCATTATCCGGGATTGCTGCCCGACGAACCGTATGCCCGCGCCCGCGCCATCGGCTGGATGTTCGCCGCATTGAACACGGTCGAGCAGCCGATCGTCGAACGTGACACGGCCACACTCGTCGAGCGCGACCAGCCTTGGTTCGACGCGCGCCTGTCCATCCTGGACCACCGCGTACGCACCCGAATAGGCCAACTAGCCGCGCGGCTCGGCGATGCCGACTGGCTCGACGGCGTGTTCAGTGCCGGTGACCTGCTGATGATCGCGGTGTTGCGCCGGCTGAGCGGATCGGGATTGCTGAACGACTATCCGACGCTCACCGCTTATATCTCCCGCGGCGAGTCGCGCCCCGCCTACCAGCGTGCCTTCGCCGATCAACTGGCGGTGTTTACGCGCGGCGACTCGCCGACCGCACGACCGTGATCCTCATCTTCCCGTCCGCAGGCAGTCACGCCGATGCGCACTCGCCCTGACAGTAGGGCACCTTCCACTAAGCCGGTTCCGCCTTGGGACGCGACAAGCTGTGGCGATGATGAGTACCGCAATGCGCCAATGGAACGGCATCCCGAACTTATGGGCCGCACCGCCGAGGACCTGCTTGCCGCCTATGGCGTCCCCAGTGCGAGGATCGGTTCCGCGCTGGCGAAGGCGTTGGTACCTATAGCGGCGGGGTCGCGAGCCAGTTGCCCGGCGGCGCGGCGCGCAAGGCGCGAACGCCCGTACGCGAGATCGTCTGGCAGCGCGCCGGGCGCAACTTCATCGTCCGCTTCAGAGAGGCCGATGGCGCTTGGCGCGTGTTCGATGCGTTCGAGGCATCGTCGGATGCGGATTTCTGAAGGCCAGCGTCGCACATCTGTGTAGCAGCCATGTTCCGCCGGGTGGATCAGAAAGAGCGCCATCGGCAGATCTGGCTCGTGCGTTTGCAGGAGCACATGCGAAGGCTATCACTCAGGCCATCCCGCGAGCGGGGCGGCAGCAGTAACCGTGGTCAGAAATCGATCGCGATGCCCTTCCGCTCCCAGTCGCCATAGCGCGTCGGGTTGAGCCCTAAAGGATCGGCCTGCTTAGGAGCGTCGGTCTCGGGCTTGGGATCGGGCGCCGGCACGGGCACGTTCTTCGACAGATAGGCCGGCGGCTTCAAATGTGGCGGGCGGGTGCCCATGATCGATGCTCCTCAGGGGCTGTGGTTCGTCACATCGGCGCTCGGCGCACGTGCTTCAAGTGGCGGATCGCGTACTGCGCGCCGCCGCGCCGCACTTTACATCGCGCCGGGCATGCCCAATGGCTGCGCCATGGTTTCAGAGCATCATTCCTCCGGCGACGCCCCCGGCGTCCCTGCCCGTCGCGCCGCGTTGCGCTTGCTCGATGCGGTGTTGCGCCAGGGCCTGCCGCTCGAAGCGGTGCTCGACCGGGCCACCGCGGGCATCGACCGCGCCGACGATCGCGCGCTCGCCCGTGCCATCGCCGCCGAGGTGCTGCGCCGGCTGCCCGATCTCGACGCGCTGATCGATTCGGCGACGGCGCGGCCTTTGCCGGACGATGCCAAGGCGCGCGCCGCGCTGCGCATCGCGCTCGTCCAGACGCTGGCGCTCGGCACGCCCGCGCATGCGGCGATCTCCACCGTGCTGCCGTTGGTCGATGGCGGGCCGCGCAAGCTGGTCCACGGCGTGTTCGGCACACTGTCGCGTCGCGGCGATGCCTTGCCCGACGTGCCGACGCTGCCCGATCCGGTGGCGATCCGCTGGCATGCGGCCTGGGGCGACGACATGATCGAGGCGGCCGAGCACGCCATCGCCGCTCCCCCGCCGCTCGATCTGACGCTGGCCGACCCCGCGCGCACCGACGATTGGGCCGAACAGCTCGGCGGCGTCTCGCTGATGCCGGGCCATGTCCGCCTGCCCGGCGGCCATGTGCCGGAGATGCCGGGCTTCGACGAGGGAGCCTGGTGGGTGCAGGATATCGCCGCGTCCTTGCCCGCACGCCTGATCGGTAGTGGTACCGGAACGGCGATCGACGTTTGTGCGGCGCCGGGCGGCAAGACGATGCAGCTCGCCGCCGCCGGCTGGCAGGTCACCGCGCTCGACAATTCGCCGACCCGGCTGGAGCGCCTCACCGACAATCTCGCGCGAACCCGCCTCGCCGCCGACATCGTCACGGCCGACGCCCTGTTGTGGAAGCCGGCCGAGCTGGCCGACGCAGTGCTGATCGACGCGCCGTGCAGCGCCACCGGCATCTTCCGCCGCCACCCCGATGTGCTTCACCGCGTCCGCCCGTCGCTGATCGCGGAGATGGCGACGCTGCAGGAACGGATCCTCGCGCGCGCCGCGACCTGGGTTAAGCCCGGCGGGACGTTGGTCTACGCCACCTGCTCGCTGGAACCGCAGGAAGGCGAACAACAGCTCAAGCGCTTCCTTGCCGTCAACGATCGTTTCGCAGTCGATCCGGTCCGGGCGGAGGAACTGCCTGAAGGCATGGTGCCCGACGAAGCAGGCTATCTCCGCACCCTTCCGGGCATGCTCGCCGACCATGGCGGCATGGACGGCTTCTTCATGGTGCGCCTGAAACATATCGGCTGAACCTTGCGGGCGCGGGCGCCCATGCTACAGGATCGCGCATGCCACATTCCGTCCGCATCGCTCCCTCGATCCTGTCCGCCGACTTCGCGCGATTGGGCGAGGAAGTCCGCGCGGTTGACGCAGCCGGCGCCGACTGGATCCATGTCGATGTCATGGACGGCCATTTCGTGCCCAACATCACGATCGGCCCGGCCGTCGTGAAGGCGATTCGCCCGCACACCGCCAAGCCGCTCGACGTCCACCTGATGATCGCGCCGGTCGATGCCTTCCTTGAGGCCTTTGCCGAGGCTGGCGCCGACACGATCAGCGTCCATGTCGAGGCCGGCCCGCACACGCATCGCACCGTCCAGCGCATAAGGGGCCTGGGCAAGCGCGCGGGCGTGGTCCTGACGCCGCAGACGCCGGCCAAGGCGCTCGATTATCTGCTCGAGGAGATCGATCTCGTGCTGGTGATGAGCGTCAATCCGGGCTTTGGCGGGCAGAGCTTCATCGAGAGCCAGCTGCGCAAGGTCGAGGCGGTACGCAAGATGATCGACAAGGCCGGGCTGCACGTCGATCTCGAGGTCGATGGCGGGATCGATCACCGCACCGCGCCGCTGGCGATCGCCGCGGGCGCGGATGCGCTGGTCGCCGGTACCGCCACCTTCCGCGGCGGGCCGGATGCCTATGCCGCCAACATTGCGGGGCTTCGGGCCGGGCTGGGCGGCGGGTGACCGACGAGCGCCAGGGCGACGGGATCGACGAGGGAAAACGGCTGATCCGCGTCGGCGGCGATGCTGGCCTGTCGCTTGCAGAACGCCTTAGCGAGCGCTTCCATCGTCTTACCTGGCGCACGCCGATCCATGGCCTGAAGCTGAAGGGCCGCTACCCGCTCAAGCTGATCGCCGTGCCCGACGATCCGATCATGGGCGACGTCAAGCGCGGCCATGCCCTGCTCGCCGGCGAGATGACGTTCCGCGGTGAGACGCGCGCCTTCGACGGCTTGTTCGATCGCAAGGCGACGATGTCGCGCCGTTTTGCCGATCATCTGCACAGCTTCGCCTGGCTGCGCGATCTCTCGACCGTGGCGACCCGCGCGCAAGCGGCGCCGATCGCCGAGGCATTGATGCGCGGCTGGCTGCGCGAGCACGCCGACACCGTCTCCGAACCGGCTTGGCGGGCCGATCTGTGGGGCAGGCGGATCCTGTTCTGGACCGCGCATGCCCCGCTGCTGCTGTCCTCGACCGATCTCGTCTATCGCAGCCGCGTGCTCAACACCTTGGCGCGCGGCGCCCGGCATATCGATCGCAGCGCGGAAAAGATGCCGCCGGGTGCGCCGCGCATTGCCGCGATGTGCGGTGTCGCCGTCGGCGGGTTGCTCATCGCTGGCGGCGATGCGCGTCGGTCCGGCATGGAAGCCGCACTTGCCCGGACGCTGGCCGTGTCGGTGTTCGACGATGGCGGTGGCGTTGCGCGCTCGCCGGCCGCCCTGCTCGACGTGATCATGCTGCTGACCATGTTGCGCGAGACCTATGAGTCGCGCCGGCTGCAGGCGCCGGCGTCCGTGCAGGATGCGCTCGCCCGGATGGTGCCGGCATTGCTCGGCGTGTGCCTGGGCGACAAGGCGCTGTCGAGCTGGCAGGGCGGCGGCCCGGTGCCCGCGGCAATGCTCGCGCAAGTCATCGAGGCGACGGGCGTCCGCGCCCGGCCGCTGCGGCAGGCGCGCGACTGGGGCTATCAGCGTCTTGCCGCGGGCGGAACGGTGGTGGTGATGGACGCCGCCCCGCCGCCGGTCGCACGGCTGGTCGAAGGCGGATGCGCATCGACACTGGCGTTCGAACTATCGGACGGACCAGCGCGGCTGGTGGTCAATTGCGGCGGCGCGCGCTTTGCCGTGGCGCAACTGCCTGCGGCGCTGGCCGAAGGACTGCGCACCACCGCGGCGCATTCGACGCTTACCGTGGGGGACAGCAATTCGACCGCGATCCATGCCGATGGTACGCTCGGCCGCGGTGTCGCCGAGGTCGAGCTGGCACGCCAGGAAACCGAGACATCGAGCCGCATCGAGGCGAGCCATGACGGCTATGTGCGGCGCTACGGCTTTCTCCACCGCCGGCAACTGACGCTGACCAGCGACGGGCGCGAACTGCGCGGCGAGGATATGCTGCTGCCATCGGGCAAGCGGAGCAAGGCCGGCACCGCTTTCGCTGTGCGCTTCCATCTGGGCGCCGGCGTCCAGGTCTCGCCAACCGCCGACGGCATGGCGGCGCTGCTGCGGCTGCCGGGCGGGGCCTTGTGGCAGTTCCGCTGCCGCGGTGGCGCGCTCGCCGTCGAGGATAGCCTCTGGATCGACCCCGATGGCCGCCCGCAATCGACCCATCAGCTCGTCGTCACGGGCGAAACGCCGGCCGGCGGCTCCAGCATCAGCTGGGTGTTGAAAACTGCCAATTAAGCAACGGAAACGATCATGACCGCTATCACCATCCGCCGCGCCTTGCTGTCGGTGTCCGACAAGACCGGTATCGTCGAGCTTGCCACGGGCCTGGCCGGACAGGGCGTCGAACTGGTTTCGACCGGCGGCACGGCCAAAGCGCTCCGCGATGCCGGCCTAGAGGTGCGTGATATCAGTGACCTGACCGGCTTCCCGGAGATGATGGACGGCCGCGTGAAGACGCTGCACCCGGTGGTGCATGGCGGGCTGCTCGCCGTGCGCGACAATCCCGAACATGTCGCGGCGATGGACGCGCACGGCATCGGCGCGATTGACCTCGTCGTGGTCAATCTGTATCCGTTCGCCGCCACCGTTGCCAAAGGCGCTGAGCGCGACGAGATCATCGAGAATATCGATATCGGCGGCCCGTCGATGATCCGTTCGGCGGCGAAGAACCATGCCAGCGTCGCGATCCTCACCGACCCCCAGGATTATGCCTTGGTCGCCGGCGGCAGCACGACGCTCGACGATCGCAAGAGGCTTGCCGCCAAGGCCTATACCGCCACCGCAACCTATGATTCGATGATCGCCGGATGGTTCGCGCAGGACGATCAGGGCGAGGCCTTCCCTGCTACGCTGCCGATCGTGCTCAAGCGCGGCGAGAGCCTGCGTTATGGCGAGAACCCGCACCAGCAGGCGGCCTTCTACACCACCGCCGGCGCGACGACGCGCGGCATCGGCCAGGCGAGCCAGGTGCAGGGCAAGGAGCTGAGCTACAACAATCTCAACGATGCCGATGCCGCGCTGGAGCTGATCGCCGAATTCCGCGACAAGGATCCAAGCGTGGTCATCGTCAAGCATGCCAACCCTTGCGGGGTGGCAACCGCCGACACACTGGCGGCTGCGTATGAAGCCGCCTTTGCCTGCGACACCGTCTCCGCATTCGGCGGGATCATCGCACTGAACCGCCCGCTCGATGCGCAGACCGCGCGCGCGATCACCGGCATCTTCACCGAAGTCGTCATCGCGCCGGATGCCGATGACGAGGCGCTGGAGATCTTCGCCGCCAAGAAGAACCTGCGCCTGCTGCTGACCGGCGACCTGCCCGATGCCGCGCGACCGGGGCTGCAGGCCAAGTCGATCACCGGCGGCTGGCTGCTGCAGACGCGCGACAATGGCATGTTGACCGACGCCGACCTCAAGGTGGTGACCAGGCGCCAGCCAACTGCGGAAGAACTGGCGGATTGCCGCTTCGCCTGGACGGTGGCCAAACACGTCAAGTCCAACGCGATCGTCTATGCTAAGGGCGGCAGCACCGCGGGCATCGGCGCGGGCCAGATGAACCGGCTCGAATCCGCCCGCATCGCCGCGTGGAAGGCCAAGGACGCCGCCGACAAGGCCGGCTGGGCAACCCCGCGCACGATCGGCTCGGCAGTGGCGTCGGACGCCTTCTTCCCGTTCGCCGACGGTCTGCTCGCCGCGGTCGAGGCGGGTGCCACGGCAGTGATCCAGCCAGGCGGCTCGATCCGCGACGCCGACGTCATCGCCGCGGCGGACGAGGCAGGCCTTGCCATGGTCTTCACCGGCATGCGCCACTTCCGTCACTGATGGCGTTCCCCGGCGAAGGCCGGGGTCCAGGCGCGAAGGTCGTCGTACCTTCCGCAACACGAACCAAAGGACGTTCCGCGACTAGACCCCGGCCTTCGCCGGGGAACAGCGAGATATCGCCCACCTAGGCGGTCGCCGGAACAGCGCCTTCCTTCGGCATCGACTTGAACAGCGCCCGGTCCTCGGTGGTCAGCGCCCATTTGAAGATCACGAACAGATAGGCCCCGGCAATCGCCGGAATGCCTAGCAGCACCTCCAGCCATTCGAGCCGCTTGGGCAACAGCGTGAAGATGGACCCGACTGCGATCGCCGCCAGTGCGCCCCACAGCATCGGCCAGCGCCATCCCGCGACGCGTGCCTTCAGCAAATGCGACAGGAAGTTCGACTTGATCACCGAGGTCAGCCCGACCGACAGCAGCAGCGCGATCGCCGGCCCTGCCGCCTGGTAATTGACCGGCCAGCCGCCGCTGCGGATCGCAAAGATCAGCCCGAAGCTCAGCCCGATCTGGAAGCACAGCATCGCGGCCGAGATCAGCAGATTGCCGAACCGCGCAATATATACCAGCGCGCCTTCCGATACCGCGCCGGTCGATGCCGCCGCCTCGGCGGTGAGCAGGAAGCCCAGGGCGGCCGTGCCGGCGACGAATTGCGGCCCGACTACGCCCATCACCGCTTCGCCCGGGATCGATCCCATCAGCGCGAGGCCCGTTTGCGCCGCCATGATCCAGAAGCTCACCTGGCGCACCTGATGCGCGACTGCTTCCTTGTCGTTCCGCGCCAGTGCCGCCGTGACGACCGGGCCGAGAATCGGGTCAAAGCTCGTCTTCAGCTTCTGCGGGATCGAGGCGACCTGCTGCGCCATGTAGTAGATGCCGACGATCTTCGGCTCGAACATGACGCCCAAAATGAAGCGATCGACGTTGCGCGTCGCCCATTCGATCGCGTCCGCACCGGCCAGCGGCACGTTGCGCCCGGCAAGATCGATCAGGATGCTCGGCCGTGGTCGCCAGCCATAAGGCAGGCCATAGCTGCGCAGGAACGGGATCAGCGACGCGACCAAAGCGGCCGCCATCGAGGCGATGTACGACAGCACCAGCCCGTCGCGCAGCGAGTAGAAGGAGAAAGCCCAGGCCGCGATCGAAATCGTCCATGGCTCCACCACTGCCCGCGCCGTGACCGTCGCCTTGACGTTGCGGCGATAGGCCAGCGCCGCCAGGCTGATGTCCGACCAGGCAGTGGCGAACACGATCAGCGCCAGCCAGCGATCCATGCCGCGGATTTCGCTGTTGGGGTACATGATCTCGGGCAGCGCGACGAGCACCGCGCTGGCGATCAGCGACGCGATCAGCGCCACGGCCATCGCGTCCCACACCACGCACACCGCCGGGCGATCGCCCTTCGACAAGGCTTGTGCCAGCCCGCGCTTGAGCCCGAGCGTCGCCACCAGCGCCGCCAGTTCGACCACCACCACGGCCAGCGCAAAGCGCCCGACCATCTCCGGGCCGTAGATGCGCCCGGCAATGAACAGGAACGGCAGCCGCGCGACTAGACGCATGAGGAAACCGATGATGTTGGTACGCCCGCCCTTGGCCAGCGCGTTCAACTCATCCTTGCCGTCGGTGATCTGGGCCCCCGTCTTTCCCCCCCCGGTCTGGCTCAATGCGCCGCGCCCCAACTAAGTCCCGTGCCGATCTCGATCCCCAACGGTACATCCAGCACCACGGCCGGCGCTGCGGCGTTGGCCATGACGCGCTCGATCACCGGCCTGGCCGCTTCGACGTCGCCCTCGGGCAGTTCGAACACCAGTTCGTCGTGCACCTGCAGCAGCATGCGCACATTGGGCAGCCCCGCTTCGAGCAGCGCCGGCCCCATCCGCACCATCGCGCGCTTGATGATATCGGCGCTGGTCCCCTGGATCGGCGCGTTGATCGCCGCGCGCTCGGCGCCCTGCCGCTCGTGCTGCACCTTCGACTTGATCCGCGGAAAGTGCGTCTTCCGCCCGAACAACGTGGTGGTAAAGCCGGTGTCGCGCACCGTCTCGGTGGTCGCGGCGATATAGTTGCGGATGCCCGGGAAGCGTTCGAAATAGCGGTCGATCATCGCCTGCGCTTCGTCCGCCGTCACGTCGAGCCGCCCGGCCAGACCCCAACGGCTGATGCCATAGAGGATCGCGAAGTTGATCGTCTTGGCGCGGCCGCGTGTGTCGCGGTTGACCTCGCCGAACAGTTCCTGCGCGGTGAGGCTGTGGATGTCGTCGCCATTGGCGAACGCCTGCTTCAGCGCGGGCACGTCGGCCATGTGCGCTGCGAGCCGCAATTCGATCTGGCTGTAATCGGCGGCGAGCAGCACATTGCCTTGGTCCGCGACGAACGCATCGCGGATCTGGCGGCCGATCTCGGTGCGGATCGGGATGTTCTGCAGATTGGGATCGGTCGAGGACAGGCGACCGGTCTGCGCGCCGGTCAGCGAATAGCTGGTGTGCACGCGCCCCGTCGCCGGATTGATCTGCGCCTGCAACGCATCGGTATAGGTGCTTTTCAGCTTCGACAGCTGGCGCCAGTCGAGCACTTGCCGCGCAATGTCCTTGCCCGGCGAATCCTTGTCCGCAGCGATACGCTCGAGCTCGGTGACGTCGGTCGAATAGACGCCCGACTTGCCCTTGCGCCCGCCCTTGATGCCCATCCGCTCGAACAGCACGTCGCCGAGCTGCTTGGGCGATCCGATGGTGAAGGCGCCACCCGCCGCGGCGTGGATCTCGACCTCCAGCGCGCCCATCTGGTGGGCGAATTCGGTCGAGAGTTGCGACAATTTGGCGGCGTCGACCTTGATGCCGTGCCGCTCCATCTGCGCGATCACCGGGATCAGCGGGCGATCGACCATCTCGTAAACGCGCGTCGCGCTTTCCGCCGGCAGCCGCGGCTTGAAGCGCCGCCACAGGCGCAGCGTCACATCGGCATCCTCCGCGGCGTAACGCGTCGCGGCCTTAAGATCGACCTCGGCGAAGCTGCGCTGCGTCTTGCCCACGCCGACCACGTCCTTGAACGCGATGCAGCTGTGCGACAGGTGCGTGGCGGCGAGCTCGTCCATGCCGTGGCCGTGCAGTCCGGCATCGAGATCGAAGCTCATCACGATCGTGTCGTCGAACGGGAAGACATCGAGCCCGCACCCAGCGAGCACGATCATGTCGTATTTCAGGTTATGCCCGATCTTGAGCACCGAGGGATCCTCGAACAGGCCCTTCAATTTCTCCAGCGCCACCGCGCGGTCGAGCTGCACCGGCACTTCGGCGAACATGTCGGTGCCGCCATGCGCCAGCGGGATGTAACACGCCTTGTTGGGTGCGAGCGCCAGGCTGATCCCCACCAGTTGCGCTCGCGTCGCATCGACGCCGGTCGTCTCGGTGTCGATCGCCACCCAGCCCTGGTGCCGCGCGGCCGCGATCCAACGGTCGAGCGCTTCTTCATCGACCACCGTCTCATAGCCATCATGATCGCACGGCAGATCTTCCTCTTCCGCCACGCCAGGCAAACCGGGCGCCGGCTCGGCGACCGGCGCGTCGGCCACCGCCGACAATTTGTTGAGCAGGGTGCGGAAACCGTGATGCTCCAGAAACGCCCGCAGCGGCGCATCCGGGATGCCCTTCAGCTCCAACTCGTCGAGCGGCTCCGGCAAGGCCACGTCGCAGCGCAACTCGACCAGCTCGCGGCTGAGCCGCGCCATGTCGGCATGCTCGATCAGATTGTCTCGCAATTTGCCCGGCTTCATCGTCGGCGCAGCAGCCAGCACGGCGGTCAGGTCGCCATGCTCCAGGATCAATTTGGCCGCGGTCTTCGGCCCGACGCCCGGCACGCCCGGCACGTTGTCGACGCTGTCGCCCATCAAGGCGAGCACGTCGCCCAGTTGCTTGGGTTCGATGCCGTGGAATTTTTCCGCGACATGTTCCGGCCCCAGGCGCCGGTTGTTCATCGTGTCGTACAAATCGAGCCCCGGCTCGATCAGCTGCATCAGATCCTTGTCGCTGGACACGATCGTCACCGACCAGCCCTGCGCCAGCGCGGCCTTGGAATAACAGGCGATGATGTCGTCCGCCTCCAGCCCTTCGGTCTCGATGCACGGCAGCGAGAAGGCTCGCGTCGCATCGCGAATCATCGGGAATTGCGGAACGAGATCTTCGGGTGGCGGCGGGCGGTGCGCCTTATATTGGTCGTAGAGCTCGTTGCGGAACGTCTGGCTCGATTTGTCGAGAATCACCGCCATGTGCGTCGGGCCATCCGCGGCGTGCAGCTCGTCGACCAGCTTCCACAGCATCGTCGTATAGCCATAGACCGCGCCGACCGGCTCGCCATGCTTGTTGGTGAGCGGCGGCAGGCGGTGATAGGCGCGGAAGATATAGCCCGAGCCGTCGACGAGATAGAGATGAGGCATGGGCGCGTGGATAGCAGGCTCGTTCTGCCAACGCGACCCATCCGGTGTCCTCAGCGCGTCGAAACGCAGCAAATCTCGCCGCTGGCGATCGCGCGTGCGCGCATGTTGGGCGGCATATACGCACAGGCGAGCACCGCACCGGGCGAGCCGTGCCGCCGCATCCACACCATCGGATCGCCGGCCGAGCCGTTCCAGTCCGACAGCATGCCCAATCGGTGAACCGGGATGGCGCTTTGCGCATAAGCGAAATAGGTCAGATCATCAATCAATACGCGCTTGAGCCCAGGACGCTGAATGATACCGCATTTGGCACCTGCCGCCAGGATCCGCGCGCGCGGATAGGCAAACGGGCTGAGCGAGTAAGGCTGCCCGGCGACATATCCGCCGCCGCGCACCGTTGCCCATAATGGCGCGGCGTAGCTGCCGATGAGGAGCACTTGGCTCAGTGCGGACAAGGAGGCGATGAGCAGCACGGGGGCAGCGAGCCACGAGCGGTATCTTCGGGGCGCCGCCCACAGAAATGCCAATGCCAGCAACAGCACCGGGAGGTAGACCGTGGCTTCGTAGGCATTCTTGTTGTTCTGCAGCGCCGCCCAAGCGGTGGCCAAGCCGGCTAGCACGAATGCCGCTACAAGCGGCCAACGCCGCGGCCAGCGATCGCGGCCCGACAGGAAGATCAGCACCGCGGCGATCTGTGCGGCTACGTACCACGCGAACAGCGTGATGGCGCGCCATAGTTTCAGCACTGCGACCGAGTCCGGTGCCGGCGGCAACCAAGACGACATATAGGAATGTGCAGGCAGGATATTGTGCAGGTAATCACTTGGAGACATGTTGCCGATCATGATCGGCACTGCCGCCAAGACGGCACCCCAGCCATCCCCTTTCAACATGGCCAGCACGTTCTCGTGCCCAAGCTTGTCGGCCACCATCGCATCGTTGGGGCAGTCAAAGCGGCCTGACCAATAGCGGTAGCCAAAAAAGGCCAGCAGCAGCAAGACCGCCATGGCGCCGGCCCGTAATCGATATTTATCACAGCCGCGGCCGCTGGCGACCAGTGCGAGCATGAAGGCCGGCAGGTAGAAAACGCCTTTTAGATGATAGCTGAACGCAATCGTCGCGAGTACCACGATGCCGCGATGCGCCACGCCGGTTCACACGCTGCGCCGCCCCCATCACCGACAAAAGCCAGCAAGAGGCTGCCCAGCATTGCCAGCAACACCGGCTGGTCCGGCCGGCTCCAGACAAGAAGGAACGGCAGCACGCCGGTACCCAGCAGGGCAAGCACGAGAATTTCGGTTGTCGCGCGCCGGGCGCTGCGCACATCCTGTTGCCGCACGAACGCCACCATGCCGGCTACCGTAACGATGGCCGTCACTACGCCGGCGATCCGCACCCAGAGCGGATCCGACAGCCAGGCAGTGACTGCCGAGCTGAACACGCGCAACGGCAACATGAAAAGGGCCGGCGCCGCCCAGGTGTTCGCACCGCACGTCTCGCCGAGCGAACGGTCCACCCCGTCCTGCAGATAGCGCGAGATCTGGAAGCGCCACGCAACCTCGTCGGTATATACCGGCAGCAGCAGCCCAACGAGTAATGACAGCAGCAGCAGCACGAACATCGCCGCGGCCACACGATTGAGCAACTTTCCCCAGGCGGCCTCGGTCGTCGCCGCGAGCCCTGGCAAGCCCGCGCTGTTATGACGAGTCGGCGTCTAGCGGTGGTTCACCACCACCGCCGAGACAACCGCCTGCATCAATGCCTGCCGGTCGGGGATCGGGCGCTGCGTATCGCCGATCATTACCGCCAGCGCGTAGCTCCGGCCGTCGGGCGCGGTGAGGATGCCGACATCGTTATACCCCGCGGTACGCCCGACGAGATCCTGGCCCGTGCCCGTCTTGTGCCCGAAGCTCCAGCCGGCCGGCACCGCACCGCGCAGGCGCTGCTTGCCGGTCTTGGACGATTGCATCGTGCCGATCAGATAGTCGGTCGAGCTCCTCGACAGCAGATCGCCCTTCTTCAACATCGCGAGTGCAGCGGCGATGGCGGCAGGCGCCGCGCCGTCTGGCGGATCGCCGACATAGCGGTCGAATGCTGCCAGCCGATCGGCACGGGGCAGCGCCGCGCGGGCGCGGTTGAAGCCGTCGCCAAAGGCGTATTCGGGCCGCCACGTCAGCCCCGCCGTGCCGCTCTGCAACGCCCGCTCGCCTGGCCCGAAGCGGATATCGCCTAAATTCTTGCGCTGGATGAAGGCACGCACCGCACCCGGGCCACCGACATATTGCAGCAGCCGATCGTTGCACGTGTTGTCGCTCATCGTCAGCGCGCGCTGCAGCAAGTCGCCGACCGTCGTGTGATAGCCGTCACCCTTGATCAGCGCGGCGACCGGCTGGTGAAACAAGGTCAGGTCCTCGGTCCGCACCGTGATCGGGTCGTCGAGCTTCAGCCGTCCCTGGTCGCGCAGGTCGAGCACGGTCATCGCAACCCACAATTTGCTCACGCTCTGCTGCGGCAGCCGGATGTTGCCCTGGCTCTGCACCGCCCAACCCTCGTCGACGCTCCTGACCGCAATGCCGACCTTGCCACGGAAGTTCGCGCCGAGCATCGCGATGTTCGCCGCCAATGCCTGCGGCGCCTCGACGGCGCGCGCCTTGGGCGGCACGGGGATGACGAGCTGGTACAGCGGCTTGGGCAAGGCAGCGACGCGCTCCTGCCCGCCATGCCCGCCGCCGCAGGATCCGACGCCGAGCGCGATACCTACGATCGCCACCGCGCGCCTGCTGCCGTCCGTCATCATCGATTTCAACGCCGATACTCCCCGCCGGCGATCACCTTCACCAGGTGCGCATGGTTGGAAAGCGGGCTTTGACATGGCTGCGATGAACCGTCGCTGAAATACGGCGGAGCGACTCGGGCTAACCGCTTGAATCGCCAAGAATTACGGCACGAGCACGGTATCGACGGCAACCGGCAGCGTTTCCGGATAATCCAGCGTGTAATGCAAGCCGCGGCTCTCGTGCCGATGCAGTGCCGATCGCACGATCAACTCGGCCGTCTGCAGCAGGTTGCGCAGCTCGATCAGGTCCGGCGTGACGCGGAAGTGGCCGTAGTAATCGTTCACTTCCTCGGTCAGCAGCCGGATGCGGTGCTGGGCGCGCTCCAGGCGCTTGGTGGTGCGGACGATGCCGACATAATTCCACATGAAGCGCCGGATTTCGGTCCAGTTCTGCTTGATCACGACTTCCTCGTCCGAATCTTCGACGCGGCTCTCGTCCCAGGCGCGGATCGGCGGCGGCGGCGGCAGCTCGTCCCAGCATTTGGCGATATGCTTGGCCGCCGCCTCGCCGAACACGAAGCACTCCAGCAGCGAATTGGACGCCAGGCGATTGGCGCCGTGCAGCCCGCTTTCGCTGCATTCCCCAGCCGCATACAGCCCGGGCAGATCGGTCCTGCCATCCAGATCGATGACGATCCCGCCGCAGGTATAATGCTGGGCCGGGACGACCGGGATCGGCCCCTTGGTCATGTCGATGCCCAGCCGCATCAGCTTTTCGTGGATCGTTGGAAAGTGATGGGTGACGAATTCCGGCGGCATGTGGCTGATGTCGAGATGGACATAGTCCAGGCCGTATCGCTTGATCTCGGCATCGATCGCCCGCGCGACGATATCGCGCGGCGCCAGTTCCATGCGCGTCTCGTCGTAATAGGTCATGAAACGCTTGCCGGTGGTCGGGTTGATCAATCGCCCGCCTTCGCCGCGTACCGCCTCGGTGATCAGGAAGTTCTTGACCTCCAGATGGTACAGGCAGGTCGGGTGGAACTGCATCATCTCCATGTTGCTGACGCGCGCGCCCGCGCGCCAGGCCATGGCGATGCCGTCCCCGGTCGCGCCCCGCGGCGCCGTCGAGAACAGATAGGTGCGCCCCGCGCCGCCCGTCGCCAGGATCGTCGCGCGGGCGGTGTACAGTTCGACGCTGCCGCTCGCGCGGTTGACCGCGTACACGCCCCAGACGTGCCCGGCGCCCGAATAGCGTTCCTCGTGCCGGCCGGTGGCAAGGTCGATCGCCACCATGTCCGGCACCAGCGTGATGTTGGGGTGTGCGCTCGCCGCATTCTGCAACGCCTCCTGCACTGCCCAGCCGGTCGCGTCGTCGACATGCGCGATGCGGCGGTGCGAATGCCCGCCCTCGCGCGTCAGGTGGCGCACGCGCTGTCCGTCGGGGCCTTCCATGTTGAACGGTACGCCAAGCTCGGCCAGCCGCTCGATCGCGGCGGGTGCGCCCTCGACGACGAATTCCACGGTGGCGCGGTCGTTGAGGCCCGCACCGGCGATCATCGTATCCTCGATATGGCTGTCGAACGTATCGCCGGGCTCCAGCACGGCAGCGATTCCGCCCTGTGCCCAGGCGGTGGAGCCTTCGTTTAGCTGCCCCTTGGCGAGCACGGTCACCTTGAAGCGATCGGCCAGGTTGAGCGCCGCGGTCAGTCCGGCCGCGCCGGAGCCGATGATCAGCACGTCGCTCATGTTTGCGCTACTGCCCGCCATGCTCACTCCGAATGCCCGCGCCAATGTTGC
Organism: Sphingomonas endolithica; assembly: GCF_025231525.1. Taxonomy (NCBI): domain Bacteria; kingdom Pseudomonadati; phylum Pseudomonadota; class Alphaproteobacteria; order Sphingomonadales; family Sphingomonadaceae; genus Sphingomonas; species Sphingomonas endolithica. The sequence goes on along the minus strand of NZ_CP103057.1, from coordinate 2,688,396 downwards.
GCTGCGCGATGCGCCTACGCTTCAACCGACGCCGAAGGCAAATCGGCGCGCGAGCGACGAACCGGTGGAACGTCCGATCGATCCGCGCTTTGGGCGGGCGTGACCAAAATGACCAAGAATGCCCAGCCCTCTTCCCGCGCTGCGCGCCTCCATCAAGAAGCCCTGAATTGCCTGGCCATCGCCGTGAAGGAGGAAGCGCATAGTGCCGAACTGATCGACGAGGCGCTCAAGCTGGCGAAACGATCCCGCGAGTTGAACGGCGCGGGGTAGCTGGGAATATTCATCCCATCCGCCGTCGCAGCTCCCCGGCGAAGGCCGGGGTCCAGTCGTGAGACAGTCGTTGGCGAAAGTCGCGCCTTGTTACATCGACCATCGTAACTGGATCCCGGCCTCCGCCGGGGAACTGCGACTCCAAATCAGCGTCAGCCCGCGTTCGCAGCGCGCGTCAGATTGAGGAACACATCCTCTAGATCGGCTTCCCGAGTCGAGACATCGACGATCCCATAGCCATCGGCCTGCACCGCACCCAGCACCTCGCCGGCGTTCACCTTGTCCTTGGCATAGGTGATCGCCAGCGTCCGCGTGCCCTTCAGCTCGATCTTGTGGAAGCAGGCATTCTCCGGCGTCGCCAACACGTCGCGATCCACCGTCACCTCGACCAGTTTCTCGGTCGCCATGCCGACCAATTCGCGAGTCGGCTTGTTGGCGATCAGCTTGCCGTGGTTGATGATCGCGATCCGGTCGCAGAGCTGCTCGGCTTCCTCCAGGTAATGCGTCGTCAGCACCACCGTCACGCCCTGCATATTAAGGCTCTTCACATAGGCCCAGAGCTGCTGGCGTAATTCGATGTCGACACCCGCCGTCGGCTCGTCGAGCACCAGGACGGGCGGCGAATGGACCATCGCCTTGGCCACCATCAGCCGCCGCTTCATGCCTCCCGACAGGGTACGGGCGTAGGCGTTGGCCTTATCCTCGAGATGCACCGCGCGCAGCAATTCCATCGAGCGGCGCTTGGCCTTGGGCACGCCGTACAGCCCACCCTGGATCTCCAGCGTTTCGAACGGCGAGAAGAACGGGTCGAACAGGATCTCTTGGTTGACGATGCCGATCGACGCCTTGGCGTTGCGCGGGTGCGCGTCAATGTCGAAGCCCCAGATCGTGGCGCTACCGCTGGTCTTGTTGACCAGGCCGGCCAGGATATTGATCAGCGTCGATTTGCCGGCGCCGTTCGGCCCGAGCAGCCCGAAGATCTGGCCGCGCGGTACCTCGAACGACACATCGTCGAGCGCGCGCTTGCCGCCGCTGTACGTCTTGCAGAGGTTGGCGATGCTGGTGGCGGCTTCGGTCATGCGGGAGGGAATAAGACTTGAGCCGCGATGCGCAACGCAAATCCTCCCCGGAACGGGGAGGGGGACCAGCGAAGCTGGTGGAGGGGGCGGGCCGGTAGCGTTACGCTTGGGGAGGTCCCCCTCCGTCAGCCTTCGGCTACCACCTCCCCGTGCCGGGGAGGATTGTTTGCCTCCGCCACCCTTGCTATCGCGAGTCGCATGATCGCCCCGCCAGAAATCACCCGCGTCTCCCATCGGCGTAACACTTGCGATGGCGCCACCGACATCCCTGGCGGCGCAGCGCTCGGCCATCCGCGCGTCTTTCTCGAGATCGACGAACATGGCTATATCGATTGCGGCTATTGTGATCGGCGTTTCGTGCTGATCGGCGGCCCGGCCGACGGCGTCGATCAATCCACGCTGAGCGATATCCCGTCCGGCGCCAGCATCTGATGCGTCGCTGGGCGTTCTCGATCGCCCTGCTCGCCGCGATCGGCGCCGCGCCTGCCCCTGAGGGAACCGCGATGAAGCACGCTGCCGGAACGTTCGAGGTCGTCATCACGCCCGAGGCGCAGGATGCACCGGCCGGTGGCATGCCGACCAGCCGGATGGGCATCGTTAAGACGTTCAGCGGCGGCATGGCCGGCACGGCGACCGGCACGATGCTCGCCGCCGGCACGCCCAAGCCCGGCCAGGCGGCGGGCTATGTCGCGATCGATCAGTTTCGGGGCATCGTCGACGGCCACGCCGGCGGTTTCCTGCTGCTGCACCGCGGTACGATGACCAAGGCGGGCGGCAGCGACCTGTCGGTGATCATCGCCCCCGATAGCGGCACCGGCGCACTGGAGGGGATTACGGGCACGTTCACGATCGAGATCAAGGACGACAAGCATCTCTACGATCTAGCATATAGGTTGCCGGCAGGGCGCTGAGGTCGTTTTCCCGTGAACCCGGAACTGTCCGGGGCGACGTTTGGCATATTGGCAGAGCGAGCGCCCATTTACGCGGGCAGGGACCACCCCTATCTCTGTCCCATGACCAGCCCGACAGACCCCCGCGCATTCCTCTACCATGATGGCCAGCTTGATCCCGCGGAGGCGCAGCGCCTTACCGCGCAGGTGCTCGGCAAGGCCGATGATGGCGAGCTCTACCTCCAATACCGCAAGTCCGAAGCGTTCGGCTTCGACGATGGCCGGCTGAAGACCGCGAGCTACGATACCCAATCCGGCTTCGGCCTGCGCGCGGTGTCGGGCGAGACCACCGCCTTCGCGCATGCCAATGAGCTGAGCGGTGCGGCGATCCTGCGCGCCGGCGAGACGATGGCGCTGATCGATCCGTCGACCGCGGCCAAGGCACCGCCGCCGCAGGGCACCAACCGCCATCTCTACACCGATGCCGATCCGCTCGATCTGGTGCCGTTCGCCGACAAGGTGAACCTGTGCCAGACGATCGACGCCGCCGCCCGCGCCCGCGATCCGCGTGTCGCGCAGGTGTCGGTCGCGTTGATGGGCTCGTGGTCGGTGGTCGAGATCGTCCGCGCCGACGGCTTCGTCGCCACCGATATCCGCCCGCTGGTGCGTCTCAACGTCTCGATCGTCGTCGAGCAGAACGGCCGGCGCGAGACCGGCACGTTCGGGCTTGGCGGTCGGTACCTCTATGACGATCTGATGCAGCCCGAGACATGGAACCGCGCGATCGACGAGGCGCTGGCGCAGGCGGTGGTCAATCTCGATTCGGTCGCCGCGCCGGCGGGCGAGATGACCGTGCTGCTCGGGCCGGGCTGGCCCGGCATCCTGCTGCACGAGGCGATCGGCCACGGCCTCGAAGGCGATTTCAACCGCAAGGGCACGTCGGCCTTTTCCGGGCGGATCGGCGAGCGCGTTGCAGCGCCCGGCGTCACCGTGATCGACGACGGCTCGATCGCCGACCGCCGCGGCTCGCTCAGCATCGATGACGAGGGCACGCCGACGCAGGAGAATATCCTGATCGAGGACGGCATCCTCAAGGGCTATATCCAGGATCGCCTCAACGCCCGGCTGATGGGCGTCGCGCCGACCGGCAACGGCCGCCGCGAATCGTTCCAGCATGCGCCGATGCCGCGGATGACCAACACCTTCATGCGCGCCGGCCGCGACGATCCCGCCGAACTCCTCTCGCGCGTGAAGATTGGCATCTTCGCCAAGAGCTTCGGCGGCGGGCAGGTCGATATCGTCTCGGGCAAGTTCGTGTTCAGCTGCACCGAGGCGTACAAGATCGAGAATGGCCGCCTCGGCGCCCCGATCAAGGGCGCGACATTGATCGGCGACGGCCCCAGTGCCCTCACCAAGGTGATCGGTATCGGCAATGATTTCGCCTTGGACGAGGGCGTCGGCATGTGCGGCAAAGGCGGGCAGAGTGTCCCCGCCGGCGTCGGCCAGCCGAGCGTGCTGATGAGCGGGCTTACCGTCGGCGGTACCGCGGTGTGACCACCTGGCCGGCGCTCGATTGGCCGGCGTGGCGCGACACGGCGGTCGCGCTGCAGCTGCGCACGCAGATCGTCGGCAAGATCCGCCTCGCGCTGGCGCCGTGGCTCAACCATAGCTGGCACGTGCCGCTCTACGTCTCCGCGCGGGGTCTCACGACGTCGCCGATCCACTGCGATACGCGCATGCTGGAGATCGCGTTCGACTTCTTGGCCGACGCGGTCGTGCTGACGACCAGCGATGGCGGCGAACGCCTCATCGCGCTCGAACCCGGCAGCATCGCCGAGTTCAACGCAAAAGTGCTGGCCGCACTTGCCGAACTCGATGTGACCGTAGTCATCCACGATCTGCCCAATGAGATGCCCGATCCGGTGCGCTTCGCCGACGACCATGCCGAGCGCCCCTATGATGCGGACGCTGTCCGTTCCTTCTGGCGCGCCTTGATCCAGGCGACGCGCGTGTTCGAACAGTTCCGCACCGGCTTTCTCGGCAAGGCCAGCCCGACGCATTTCTTCTGGGGCAGCTTCGATCTCGCCACGACGCGTTTCTCGGGCCGCAGCGCTCCACCGCATCCCGGCGGCGTTCCCGGCCTGCCCGATGCCGTGACGCGCGACGCCTATAGCGCGGAGGAAGCCAGCCTCGGCTTCTGGCCGGGCAGCGATGCCTATCCGCAGGCGGCGTTCTACGCCTACGCCTATCCCGCCCCGGCCGGCTATGCCGATGCGAAGGTTGAGCCGGCTGCAGCGGTGTTCGATGCAACCCTCGGCGAGTTCATCCTGCCCTATGACGCGGTGCGCACGGCGCCCGATCCGGACGCCGCGCTGCTCGCCTTCTGCCACACCAGCTATGACGCCGCCGCCGATCTGGCAGCATGGGATCGGGACGCCCTCGAATGCCCGCTCGGCCGCCCCAAGATACCACGCGCCGTCTGACCCCCAGGAGCAGGACGATACAATTCTTTCCCGCCCTCGACGACGATCACCGCGCCTTCATCGCGCTCCAGCCGGTGTTCTTCGTCGCCACCGCCGCTGCCGATGCCCGCGTCAATCTCAGCCCCAAGGGCATGGACTGTTTCCGCGTGCTGGACGACCACCGCGTGGCCTATCTCGATGTCGCGGGTTCCGGCAACGAGACGAACGCGCATCTCCTCGCCGACGGCCGCATCACGATCATGTTCTGCGCGTTCGACAATCCCGCGCTGATCCTGCGCCTCTACGGCCGCGGCACGCCCGTCCTGCCGCAGGACGATGGCTGGAGTGACCTCAGCGCGTCGTTTACGCTGCTGCCCGGCACGCGGCAGATCTTCGTCGTCGACATCGATCAGGCACAGACTAGTTGCGGCTGGGGCGTGCCGCACATGAGCTTCGAGCGCGAGCGGCAGACCTTGTCCAAATACCATATCGCCTCCAGCGATGCCGAACGCTTCGGCAAATATGCCAGGCGTACCACCAGCATCGACGGGCTGCCGGTCCGCAATCCCACGCAGCCGGCGCGCTAGCATGGCGCTCGCCGAACTCGGCCGCTTCAACCGCAACGAGGCGCATATCCTGATCGGGCGGCTCGAGTCCGACGGCATCCCCGCCATCGCCTTCGATGGCGAATCCAGCATCGGTGATGGCAGCTACCTGTTCATCGCCGTGCGCGTGATGGTGGATGCAGACGATCTCGCCGCAGCAAAGGCGATCGTCGCTGCCTCTGCCTGATTTTCGGGCATCATCTCGCAACTGCACCAATTTTATCCTCGCCCAGGCCGCCGCTTGGCGCTTGCGGCGCGTGCGCACGCTTTGCATCCACTCTGGCACGGCAATTGCTAAGCTTTCCCCCGGGACAACAAAGGGGGGCTAACCGAGTGAAACTCGTCATCGCCATCATCAAGCCGTTCAAGCTCGACGAGGTACGCGAAGCGCTCACCGAGATCGGCGTCGCGGGCATGACCGTCACCGAGGTCAAGGGTTTCGGGCGCCAGAAGGGCCAGACCGAAATCTATCGCGGCGCGGAATACAGCACCAACATGGTGCCCAAGATCAAGATCGAGATCGTCTGCGCGTCCGATCTCGCGCCCCGCGTGGTGGAGACGATCCAGTCCTCGGCCAATACCGGCGCGATCGGCGACGGCAAGATCTTCGTCCTCGATGTCGGGCAGGCGGTGCGCATCCGCACCGGCGAAACCGATCAGACCGCGCTGTGACGGCCGCGACCATGAAGGGGGAAATGATGCAGTCCACAACCAAATATGCCGGCATCGCCGCCGCGGGAGCGGCGCTGTTCGCCGCGCTCCCCGCCTGGGCGCAGAATGTCGCCGAGGCCGCACCGGCCGCTGCCGCCACGGCCGCCGCACCGTTCGTGCCGACCGCCGCGATGGTCAACAAGGGCGATGTCAGCTGGATGCTGATCTCCTCGGCCCTGGTGCTGATGATGTCGGTGCCGGGCCTCGCCTTGTTCTACGGCGGCCTCGTCCGCACCAAGAACATGCTGTCGGTGCTCATGCAGGTGCTGACCATCGTCTGCGTCGCCTCGCTCGTCTGGGTGTGCTGGGGCTATTCGATGGCCTTCACCAATGGTGGCAGCCTCAACCTCTTCGTCGGCGGCTTCTCCAAGGTCTTCCTGAAGGGCGTCGATGCGACGACCTTCGGCGCGACGTTCAGCAACGGCGTGTACCTGCCCGAATATGTCTTCGTGATCTTCCAGATGACCTTTGCGTGCATCACGCCGGCGCTGATCGTCGGCGCGTTTGCCGAACGCATCAAGTTCACCCCGCTGATCATCTTCGTCGTCGCCTGGCTGACGATCGTCTATTTCCCGATGGCGCACATGGTCTGGTACTGGGCGGGCCCGGACTTCCTGCCCGCGGCACCGGACGACCATGGCCTGATCTGGGGCTGGGGCGCGCTCGATTTCGCCGGCGGCACCGTTGTGCACATCAATGCCGGTATCGCCGGGCTGGTCGGTGCGATCGTCGTCGGCAAGCGCCTGGGTTACAAGACCGAGCCGATGCCGCCGCACTCGCTGACCATGACGATGATCGGCGCCAGCCTGCTGTGGGTCGGTTGGTTCGGCTTCAATGCGGGCTCGAACCTCGAATCGAACGGGGTGACCGCGCTCGCCTTCATCAACACCTTCGTCGCCACGGCCGCAGCCGGCATCGCCTGGGCGGTGATCGAGCAGATCGTGCACAAGAAACCGTCGCTGTTGGGGGCGGCATCGGGCGTGGTCGCTGGCCTCGTCGCGATCACCCCCGCGGCCGGCTTCGCCGCACCGATGACCTCGATCGTGCTCGGCGCGGTCGCCTCGGTCGTCTGCTTCTTCTTCGTCACGACCGTGAAGAACAAGCTCGGCTATGACGACTCGCTCGACGTGTTCGGCGTGCACTGCGTCGGCGGCATCGTCGGCGCGCTCGGCACGGCGATCGTCGCGGCACCGGCGCTCGGCGGGCAGGGCTATTTCGACTATACCGTAATGCCTGCGGCGTTCCATCCGGAGCTCTACGACATCGGCGCACAGCTGCTGACCCAGGCCAAGGCGATCGGCGTGACGCTGATCTGGTCGGGCGGCGTGTCGTTCGTGCTGTTCACGATCCTCAAGGCGACGATCGGCCTGCGCCCGAGCGCCGAGGTCGAGCATGAAGGCCTCGACATCAACGAACATGGCGAGCGCGCCTATAATTATTGACCGGTTTGCGGCGCCGGTCACGACCGGCGCCGCGCAAGACGTTCCTCCTGCGGACGACCTTAGGCCGGTGCGGCAACGCACCGGCCCTTTTTTGAAAGTCGCCGTTTATAGTGTTCCCCGGTGCGCAGGGACTTGATCGCGATGATTAGAGCTTGGTGACTTTCGGTATCCTCACCCTCCCGTTCGTCCTGAGTAGCCGTCGAGTAGCCGCAGGGCGGATCGAGATGGCGTATCGAAGGACATGCGCCTCGCGCTCCAGCCGTGCTTCGATACAAGCCCTCTATACGCGCTTCGCGCTACTCGGTCTCTACTCAGCACGAACGGATATAGGTGAAGTCGTTGCACTATGGATCAGCGTGCGCGCTTGTCACCGAGATCCTCCGCTTCGACGGCACCCTCCGCCTGCGCACGCCGCTTCTGCCAATAACGCACCGCCAGCGTACCCCCGAGAATGAACCCGCCGGGCGCGAGCAGGATGACGGCGGCCAGGCCGGCCTTGTTCCACTTACTGTCCATGCGCCCGCCTTATGCAGGCGAAGCTGAACGGTCGCCTACGCGCCGAGATCGTCCATCACGAACGCCGCGCACCGCTCGCCGATCATGATCGACGGCGCATTGGTGTTCCCCGAGACCAGTTTCGGCATCACCGACGCATCGGCGACGTACAGCGCGCCCACACCGCGCACGCGCAGCCGCGGATCGCACACTGCCCCGTCGTCCGATCCCATCCGCGCCGTACCGACCGGATGGTAGATCGTGTCCGCCCGCGCCCTGATCAGCGCCTCCAGCGCCTCGTTATCGTCCAGGTCGACCGGATGGCGATCGCGCGGTTGGTGCGCCGACAAAGGCGGCGACTGCAGGATGCGGTACATCGCGCGCACCCCGTTCTTCAGCAACTCCATGTCGCGCCGGTCGGTGAGGAAGGCGGGATCGATCAGCGCCGCCGCCGCCGCATCGGCCGAGCGCAGCCGCACCGTGCCACGGCTTTCCGGCCGCAGCACGCAGACATGGCAGCTGAAGCCGTGCGCCTTCACCTTGATGCGTCCATGATCCTCCAGCACAACCGGCACGAAATGCACCTGCACGTCGGGCGCGGGCGCGTCGGCGGCGATCGTCAGGAACCCGCCCGATTCGGCAAAGGGCGAGGTCATCGTGCCGGTGCGCTTGCGGAACCACTCGATCATCGCCCCGGCCATCTTCACCGTGCCCTTCAGCGATTGGCCCAGGAAGTGCGTTCCCTCCGTCTCAAACGCCGCAACATAATCGACATGGTCCTGCAAATTCGCGCCCACCGCCGCCCGGTCCACGCGCACCGCGATATTATGCTCGCGCAAATGCGCTGCTGGCCCGATCCCCGATAGCATCAGCAATTGCGGCGTGCCGAACACGCCCCCCGCCAGCACCACCGCGCGCCTCGCCCGTAGCGTCCGCTCAACCCCGCCTTGCCGGTACGCCACGCCGCACGCGCGCCCATCCTCGAACAGCACCCGCTCGGTGATCACATCGGTGCGAATGTCGAGATTGGCGCGCGCCGTGCCGAGATAGGCCCGCGCCGCGCTCCAGCGTTCGCCCTTGTGCTGCGTCACCTGATAAAGGCCGACCCCGGCCTGCGACACCCCGTTGAAATCCTCGTTCACCGGGATCTGCAGGTTGCGTGCCGCCTCGACGAATTCGATCGATCCGGCATGCGGCGATCGCTGGTCGCAGACGTGCAGCGGCCCATCGCCGCCGTGCAGCGCATCCGCGCCGCGCGCGTTGCATTCGCTGCGCCTGAACCACGGCAGCACCTCGTCATACGACCAGCCGGTGCAGCCCAGCGCCGCCCAATTGTCATAGTCCCAGCGGTTGCCGCGCAAGTACAGCATGGCGTTGATCGCGCTCGACCCGCCAAGCCCCCGGCCGCGCGGCTGGAACCCGCTGCGGCCGTTCAGCCCCGCCTGCGGCACCGTCTCGTACCGCCAGTTGGTTTTCTCTGTCTGGAAGGCGATGAAGCCCGGGATGCGCGTGCGCAGTCCGGTATTGCGTCCGCCCGCCTCCAGCAAGACGACGGAATAGCGGCCGTCCTCGCTCAGCCGCCCGGCTGCGGCGCTGCCGCCCGATCCCCCTCCGACGACGACGATATCGGCTTCTTCCACGCGGCTCCCTCCTGCGCCTGCCGCTGTCTCGCGGCCCAGCGCTGCTTGATGATCTCCGACGTGTCGCGGCTGCCGTCATGGCTCCACCCCGGCGGCTTGATCATGTAGTTCAGTTTCGCATGAATGCCCGGCGCTGCCCAGACGTCGCGCGCGATGCCGACCCATTCGTGGAACGCCGCCCACACCAGGTTGAACGATCCCAGATCGTGCACGATGCCGTAGCGCGGCCGATCGTCGTCGCGTTCGGCGGTGAACGTGCCGAACATCCGGTCCCAGACGATGAACACGCCGGCATAATTGCGATCGAGATATTGCGCGTTGATCGCGTGGTGCACGCGGTGGTGGCTCGGCGTGTTCATCACGGCTTCGAACCAGCGCGGGCAGCGGCCGATCACCTCGGTGTGGATCCAGAACTGATAGACCAGGTTGATACCCGCCACGAACACCAGCATCGCCGGGGGAAAACCGATCAGCGCCAGCGGCAGGCGGAACAGGAAGCCCAGGGAGATGAACCCGGTCCAGGTCTGCCGCAGTGCGGTCGACAGGTTATAATGCTGGCTCGAATGGTGGATGACATGGCTCGCCCAGAACCAGCGCACGCGGTGTGCCAGGCGGTGGAACACGTAATAGGCCAGATCGTCGACGATGAAGGCGAGCACGAACCATCCCCACGCATAGCCGATGTCGAAGAGCCGGAACTGCCACACCCATACCGCCATGGCATAGGCGATGCCGGCGGTCAGCGCGCCCGCCACGGTGCTGCCGAGACCCAGCGCCAGGCTGGTCAGCGTGTCCTTCGGTTCGTAGCGCGTGGTATCGCGAAACCGCGCGACGATCATCTCCACCAGCACCAGCAGGACGAAGCCCGGCACGGCATATTGGACGATGTCGGGCAGCTCCATATGAGCTGCTTACACCCTTGTCAGTGACGCTTCCAGTATGCGCACATCGTGGTCCACCACGCCGAACAGCAGCACGCGCCCGAACAACCGCTCGCCGGTATCCACCTCGACGCCCTCCACCGCCGGCAGCAACGTCAGCGGCGGCAGCAGCCGGCGCGCGGCAACCTTTGCGCCATGGCGTTTGAGGACCGCGATCGTGCCGGGTACGCCCCAGCCATTGCTGCCGAAGGTGCCGGCGACCAACGCAGCATTGCCGTCGGTGCCGACGATCGCCGTGCGCGCCTCGAACCCGACCAGCATGTCTTCCGCCATCGCTTTTGCAGTAGCGGCATCGCCGATGCGGCTTTCGCCGAGCTTCAGCAGTCGCGCCACGCCAGCGAGCCCCAGGACGGCCAGCAGCGACCCGCCGAGCTGCACCCAGTCCATCGCTGCGCTACCGGCCGGACGACAGCGCATCCAGCAGCGGCCGTATGCCGGTCAGGTCATACCCGGTCGCTGCCGCCTTCGCCATCAGCGTGTCAGGATGACCATCCGTCTTGGCCGTCGCCAGTGCCCACAGGTTGCAACTGCGCGTGCCGGATCGGCAATAGGCCAGCACCGGCCCGGGCGAGGCGGCAAGCGCCGCTGCCATCGCGTCGATCTGCGGATGCGAGAAGCCCGACTGCGTCACCGGGATCGCGCTATAGGCCAGCCCCGCCGCCTCCGCCGCCGCGCGGATCGCCGCGCCCGATGGCTGCCCGGCATCCTCGTCGTCGGGGCGGTTGTTGACGATCGCGGTAAAGCCGGCGGCGGCGATCGCCGCGAGATCCTCCGGCTGGATCTGGGGCGCGACCGAGATATGGTCGTCGATGCGGCGGATAACGGCCATGATCAGGCTCCTTGTTCGCGGATGACTTGCAGAAACGCTTCACCGTAAGCCTCGAGCTTGCGCACGCCAACGCCGGTGATGCGCTCCATTGCCGACAGGTTGCGCGGCCGCGCCGTGGCCATCTCGCGCAATACGGAATCGTGGAAGATCACGTAGGGCGGCACGCTCGCTTCCGCCGCCAATGTCCGACGCTTCGCGCGCAGCGCCTCGAACAACGGATCGCCGCTCGGATTGGCGATCGTCCCCGCGCTGCTGCCGCGCCCGCGTCGCCGCTCGCGCTTGGGCTGCAGGATCAGCGACACCGCATCCTCGTCCTTCAGGATGCCGCGTGCGCCGGGGCCGAATTCCAGGCCGCCGAAATCGTTGGCGCGCAGCGCATCGCGCAGCAGCAATGCCCGGATCACAGGCTTCAGCAGCGTGAGCTCGTCACCCGAGACGATGCCCCACACGCCCAGCGCCTCATGCCCGTTTATCAGACTGCGCTCGGTCGAAACGCCGGTCAGCACCTGCTCGATATAGCCCATGCCGAAGCTCTGCCCGGTGCGGAACACCGCGGACAGCACCTTCTTGGCGACCTCGGTCGCATCCACCGCGCCCGGCGGATTGATACAATTATCGCAATTCCCGCAATTGTCCGGCGCCTCGTCGCCGAAATGCTTGAGCAGGATTTTCCGGCGGCACCCCGGCGTCTCGACCAGCGCACCCAGCGCCTGCAACCGCACGCGCTCTCCCTGCTGCCGCGCCGGCTCGACTTCGCCGATCCGCTGCCGCGCCTTGGCGAAATCCTCTGCGCCCCAGAACAGATGCGCGACCGCCGGATCGCCATCGCGCCCGGCGCGGCCGGTTTCCTGGTAATAGGATTCGATCGACTTGGGCATGCCGGCATGCGCGACGAAGCGCACGTCTGGCTTGTCGATGCCCATGCCGAACGCCACGGTCGCGCAGATCACCATGTCCTCGCTCGCCACGAAATCGGCCTGGTTGCGCGCGCGCACCTGCGGATCGAGCCCGGCATGATAAGCGCGCGTCGGCCGCCCGGACCGCGCCAGCGCCTCGGCCATCTTCTCGGTACCGGCGCGGCTCTGGCAATAGACGATCCCCGCGCCCGGCGTCTCGGCGATCAAGTCGGCGATCTGCCGCGTCGTATTGTCCTTGGGCGTGATCGTGTAGCGGATGTTGGGCCGATCGAACCCGGCGACGATCATCCCCTCGCGCGGTATGCCGAGTTGATCGAGGATATCGTCGCGCGTCACCTTGTCGGCAGTCGCGGTCAGCGCGAGCCGTGGCACGTCCGGGAAGTGATCGAGCAAGGGCCGCAGCAGGCGGTAATCGGGGCGGAAATCATGCCCCCATTCCGACACGCAATGCGCTTCGTCGATCGCGAACAAGGCAAGCGGCGCCTGGGTGAGCAACTCGCGGAACGCCCCGCCCGAGGCGCGCTCCGGTGCGACGTACAGCAAATCGAGCTCGCCGCGCCGGAACCGCGCCATCGTCTCCATCTGGTCGGTATCGACCGAGGTCAGCGTGGCCGCGCGAATGCCGACGGCGGTGGCGGCGCGCAGCTGATCGTGCATCAGCGCGATCAGCGGCGACACCACGACGCACGTCCCGTCCAGCACCACCGAGGGCAGTTGATAGCATAGCGACTTGCCCGCGCCGGTCGGCATCACCGCCAGCGTATTCTCGGCCGCCAGCACGCGCGACACGACGCTTTCCTGCACGCCGCGAAAACCGGGAAAACCAAAGGTGGAGTGCAACAGGGGCAGGGGATCACGTGGCATCACCGCGGACCTAGGGGCCGCGGGCCGGTGCCGCAATGCCGTCTTGAAATTGCCGTTACCTCGGGCGAGAACAACCGCGGGGATAAGGGGGCTAGGCATGGGACGGTTCAAGACAGCACTGACGTTCGTGGCGTTCGGCCTGCTCGGCGGCGCGGCTTCTCCGCCGCAAGAGCGTGTCGTCACGGGCGATGGGATCGTCCCCGTCACCGTCGATGGGATGCCCGGGCGGCTGCGCATCGATCCCGGTGCGCCCGGCGTGCCGCTGGTGAGCGAGGCGTTCGCCACGCGCGCCGGGCTGAAGGGCGGCATGATCGGCCTCAGCTATGCCGTCGGACCGATCGACGCGAAACATCGCACCGCGGTCGCCAAGCTCGATGCCGGGCAGGGCGTGTTCAAGCGTCGCGTCGGTTGGGGCAAGCTGGAGTACGCGCCGGTCGCCGATGGCACGATCGGTCCGGCCGATCTGCCGGAGCCGGTGATCCGCTTCGTGCTCCGCGCGGCCATCGCCGGCGAACGCACGGTGGCGCTGCCGATGATCGACGGCGGCGGGATGTTCGGCGGCTTTGCCGGCCTCTACGCGCAGATCATGGTCGGCGGACAGCCGATGCGCGTGCGCTTCGATCCCTATCATGCCCGCACATTGGCCAATGCCGGTGCCGCCTTGCGCCTGGCCGCCACGCAGGACGGCCGGTTGAGCGGCGACAGCGTGCCGACCGAGATCGTGTTCGGCATCCAGCGCCCGGTGCGCACGATGAACTTCGCGCGTCCGCTGTCGCTCGGGCCCTTGTCGATCGCCACGCTCGGCGTGCGCACCAATGATGGCGGCAACGCCACCGGTATTGCCGAAGGCACGCCCGAAAAAGCCGATCCCGAGGAGGTCGTCGTCGTGGCCAAGGGCAAGAAGCGCGACCCCAACCACGATCGCCTGTCGCTGGGGGCCGATCAGCTCGGCCGTTGCTCGGAAATCGTGTTCGACAAACCGGCCAAGCAGATCCGGCTGACCTGCGGGTAGCTCCTTCCACCCGTCGCCCCGGCCATGAGCCAGCGTCCCGCTGGTCAAATGGGGTGACGAACGAGGCTCGGCCCCTATATTCGCTGCATGACCCAACCGCACGACAACCCCGCCGAAAGCCGCTTCGAACTGGCTCTGCACGGCGAAATCGCCTTCGCCGCCTATGCGCTGCAGGGCGATACCATCACTTTCACCCACACCATCGTCCCGCCGGCGCTGGAAGGCCAGGGGGTCGCCAGCCGACTGATCGGCTACGCACTCGGCGAGGCGCGCGCGCGTGGATTGAAGGTGCGCCCCGAATGCAGCTTCGTCGCAGCCTATATCGAGCGGCATCCGGAAACCCAGGATTTGCTTGGGTAAGCATAGCCGCGCCTATGTCGACCGTTCCCCCGCGAAAGCGGGGGCCCAGAGCCACAAGCGCCACCCTCGTAACCCTGGGCTCCCGCTTTCGCGGGAGAACACAGATGGCTTGCGCCGCACTGCCCTCCGGGCGGAACGACGCGGCGCTTACTTCCCCGTCAGCCCCAGATATTCCGCCATCGGCCCGACATCCGGGTCCTTGCCGTAGAACGCCCGGAACATCGGCCCGTAATCCAGCGTGTGCCCGCGCGACAGGATCATGTCGCGGAAGCGCTGGCCGTTGGCGCGCGTCAGCCCGCCATGCGCGGTGAACCAGGCAAACGCATCATGATCGAGCATCTGCGTCCAGGCATAGGCATAGTAGCCCGCGGCATAGCCGCCGCCCCAGATGTGCGAGAAATAGCTCGTCCGGTAGCGCGGCGGCACATGCGCCGTGTCCAGCCCCATGCCAGCCAGCGTCTTGGCCTCGAACGCATCCACGTCCTGCTTGGGGGCGTCCGCCGGCAGTGAATGCCAGGCGAGATCGAGCGCCGCCGCCTCCTGCGCCTCGCCGGTCGAATAGCCCTGGTTGAACGTCTGCGAGCGGCGGATCTTGTCGACCAACGCCTGCGGCATCGCCGCGCCGGTCTTGTAGTTCACTGCATAATGGCTGAGCACCTTGGGATCGAGCGCCCAATGCTCGTTGAACTGCGACGGGAACTCGACGAAATCGCGCGCCGTATTAGCGCCCGACAGCGTCGGATACACCTGATCGGCGAATAGCCCGTGCAGCGCATGGCCGAATTCGTGGAACATCGTCGTCACGTCGTCGAAGCTGATCAGCGCCGGGCTGCCCGCTGCCGGCTTGGTGAAATTGGCGACATTGTAGATCACCGGCTTGGTGCCGAGCAGCTTGGACTGCCCGACGAAGTTGGACATCCACGCGCCACCCGATTTGTTGTCGCGCTTCCAGTAGTCGAAATACATCACGCCGATCGACGTGCCGTTCTGCTCGAACACTTCGAACACGCGCATGTCCGGGTCATAGACCGGCAGGTCCTTCCGCTCCTTGAAGGTGATGCCGTAGAGCTCGGTCGCGGCATAGAACACGCCGTCGGTCAGCACCTTGTTGATCTCGAAATAGGGCTTCAGCGCATCGCCATCCAGGTCGTACTTGGCTTTCCGCACCTGCTCCGAATAGAAATCCCAGTCCCACGGCTTGAGCTCGAACGTGCCGCCAGTCGCCTTAATCTGCGCCTGGATCTCGCCCGCTTCCTCGCGCTGCTTGGCCGCCAGCGCCGGCGCGAATTGCGTCAGGAACGCTTTCGCCGCCGTCGATGTCTCGGCCATCTGATCGGTCAGCGAATAATCGGCATAGGTCGGATAGCCGAGCAACTTGGCCTTCTGCGCGCGGAGTTGCGCAAGCGAAGCGATCGTCGCCCGCGTATCGTTGGCATCGCCCTGCTCGGTGCGCGTCCAGCTCTTCTCGAACAAGGCCTGGCGCGTCGCGCGATCGGTCAGCGAGGCCAAAGCCGGCTGCTGCGTGGTGTTCTGCAGCGGCAACACCCATTTGCCAGGCATCCCGCGATCCGCCGCCGCCTTGGCCGCCGCGGCAATGCCGTCGGCGCCAAGCCCGTCGAGCTTCTTCACGTCGGTGACCACCAGCGCACCAGCCTTGGTCCCGGCGAGCAATTGCTGTTGGAACGCGGTCTGCAAGGTCGAGATCTGCGTGTTCAGCGCGCGCAATTTCACCTGGTCGGCAGCACTCAACTGCGCCCCGGCGTCCACGAAGCGCTGGTACGTCACCTTGAGCAACTGCGCCTGCTCGACCGACAGTTTCAGCGTCGCGCGGCTGTCATACAGTGTCTTCACCCGCGCGAAGAGCTTGGGGTCGAGCGCGATCGCATCGCCATGCGCGGTCAGCTTGGGCGTGATCTCGGTTTCCACCGCCTGCAGCGTATCGTTGGTATTGGCCTGGCTCAGCGCGAAGAAAACCGTGCTCACCCGGTCGAGCATGCGGCCGGATTTCTCCACCGCCGCGATCGTGTTGTCGAACGTCGGCGCGGCCGGATTGGCGGTGATCGCCGCGATCTCCGCGCGCTGCTCCTTCATCCCGGCCTCGAAGGCGGGCAGGTAATCGGCATCCTTGATCGCGCGGAAATCGGGCGCCTGATAGGGCAACGTGCTGGGCTTGGCGAAGGGATTGCTCTGCGCCGCGGCCGGCACGGCAAGGACGAGGGCGGAAGTGGCAAGCAGGCGAGCGATCATCGAAATTCCTTGCACGGGGTAGATGGCAGCTTTTGAACCTCAGCGGGTGAACGGCAAGGGGAAAACGCGCCTACCCCAACCCAAACCGTCATCCCGGACTTGATCTGGGATCCAGGGCCGCAAGTGCCGTCCTAAACTCACAATTCCCGTCCGCCAGATGACAATGCAACGGCGCGAGCCTATTCCGCCGCCAGCACGCCCTCTTCCTCGGCGCGTTCCTGTGCCTGGCGGTTCCACATCTCGGCATACAGCCCGCCGCGGCGTAGCAACGCGGTGTGCGACCCGCGCTCGACCACTTCGCCCGCCTCCAGCACGACGATCTCGTCGGCATGGACGATCGTCGACAGCCGATGCGCAATGACGATGGTCGTGCGCCCCCGCTCGATATCCTCCAGCGTCGCCTGGATCTCGCCCTCGGTCCGGCTGTCCAGCGCCGAGGTCGCCTCATCCAGAATCAGGATCGGCGGGTTCTTCAGCAACGTGCGGGCGATCGCCACGCGTTGCTTCTCGCCGCCCGACAATTTCAGCCCACGTTCGCCGACGCGCGTATCGTAACCCTCCGACTGGCCTTCGATAAAGGTCGAGATTGCTGCACCGCGCGCCGCCCGCTCGATCTCGGCGCTATCGGCGCCCTCGCGACCATAAGCGATATTGTAGCCGATCGCATCGTTGAACAGCACGGTATCCTGCGGCACGATGCCGATCGCGGCGCGCAAGCTCGCCTGCGTCACCTGCGAAATATCCTGCCCGTCGATCGTGATGCGCCCGCTGGTCAGGTCGTAGAAACGGTACATCAACCGCGCGAGCGTGCTCTTGCCCGCGCCCGACGGCCCGACCACCGCCAGCGTGTGGCCGGCCGGCACGTCGAGATCGATGCCCTTGAGGATCAACCGGTCGGCGTCATAGCCGAACTTCACATCCTCGAACCGCACATGCCCCGCACCGACCTTCAGCGCCGGCGCGCCCGGAACGTCGCGTATCTCCGACGGCGTATCGATCAGGTCGAACATCGATCCCATGTCGATCACGCCCTGGCGGATCGTGCGATAGACCATGCCGAGCAGGTCGAGCGGGCGGAACAATTGCGCCAGCAAGGTCGACACCAGCACCACGTTACCGGCCGTGAACTCGCCGCGCGCCCAGCCGAACACCACCAGCCCCATGCCGAACGCCATCATCACATTGGTGATCAGCGCCTGCCCGACGTTGAGCCAGGCAAGCGAATTCTCCGATTTCACTGCAGCGCCGGCATAAGCCGCCATCGCCGCATCGTAGCGCTTGGCCTCGCGCTCCTCGGCACCGAAATATTTCACCGTCTCGAAATTGAGCAGCGAATCCACCGCATGCGCCACCGCGCCGGTATCGAGGTCGTTCATCCGCGTGCGCAACGCCGCGCGCCAATCCGTCACCCAGCGCGTGAACGCGATATAGATCACCACCATCGCCAGCGTGCCCGTGACCAGCCAGCCGCCGAACTTGGTGCCGAAGATGCCGATCACCAGCGCCAGTTCGAGGATCGTCGGCGCGATGTTGAACAGCAGGAAATACAGCATCGTATCGATGCTCTTGGTGCCGCGCTCGACCACCTTGGTCACCGCGCCGGTGCGCCGCTCGAGATGGAAGCGCAGCGACAATTGGTGAAGATGCCGGAACACATTGGCCGCCAGCCGCCGCGTCGCATCCTGCCCGACCCGCTCGAACACCGCGTTGCGCAAATTGTCGAACAGTACTGACCCGAACCGCGCCGCGGCATAGCCGACCACCAAGGCCACGATCAAAGTGGTCGCCGAGCGATCGCCCTTGGCCATGCCGTCCACCGCACCCTGCAACGCGAACGGCGCACCATAGACCTGCACCAGCTTGGAAAACACCACGAGCGTCATCGCGCCGACGATGCGCAGCCGTAGCGCGGGCGTGTCCTTGGGCCAGAGATAGGGCAGGAAACGCCGAAGCGTCGGCAGCAACGGGCGCTCGGCGCTCACGGGATCGGTCATTGGGGGCACATCCCCATGTAGGGGGCGTCAATCCCCGGCGGAAGCGGTTCATGGAACAAGAACGGCACTTGGTCGATTTTAGCTATCGATACGGGAGACGCGACATGGGTTCTTTCTTCTACGTGATGGCGATCATGGGCTGCACCGATGGCAGCGCGCAGTGCGCCGAGGCCCGCGTCGAGCAGGTGCAATATGCCAGCTATCAGCAATGTCAGGCAGCCATGCCGGCTGCGCTGATGCGCAACAGCGATGTCGACTATCCCGTGGTCAGCGCCACCTGCCGCGCCAATGGTCGCTCGCTCGCCCAGGGCGATCGCGACAAGAAGCAGGGCTGATCCGTGCCGGCGTCGTACGAAAACTAGCCAAATCGTCACCCCGGACTTGTTCGGGGTCCACCGTGCCGCACGCTCTTCCATCGAGCCTCCATCCACACCAAAAGCCGCTTGGTGGACCCCGGAACAAGTCCGGGGTGACGGCGAGGATAAGCGCCCGTACTAGCTCCTCTCGGTCCGTTCGCTACTTGTCGCCATGCCGTGGCCGCTGCCACGCAATCTCACGCCGCGCCGGCGGATAGCGCCGCGCGCGCCCCGCTGCCTCGACGGCGGCCCGCAGGATAAATCCCAGCTTCTGCCGTCCGGATGTCGTCACGCGGCTGTCCCACGCATGCTCGCCGCGATCCGCCACCGCCCGCCCGATCGCTCCGTAGATCTCGGCCGCCGACAGAACCGCCCAGGCCGAGCGGAACGACAGTTTCGGCGTGCCCAGCCGCGCGCTCGCCTCGAACACTGCCGCACGATCCGCCAGCCGCCGCGCCAGCACCGCCAGCCGTGAGCGGAACGGCGGCTTCATGTGCTGCCCGGGCGGGATATCCATCTCGACGAACCATTCTTCCGGCACGTACGCGCGCCCGACACGGTCATCCTCTTCAATGTCCCGCGCGATATTGGCGAGCTGAAACGCCATGCCCAGGTCGCAGGCGCGGTCCAGCGTGTCCTGATCGTCCGGGTCGACGCCCATCGCCACCGCCATCATGCAGCCGACCACGCCCGCGACATGGTAGCAATATTTGTACAGGTCGCCTTCGGTGCGCGGCCGCCAGTCGCCCGCATCCAGCGCGAACCCGGCGATCAGGTCGCGCGCGAAGGCATGCGGCATGCGCGTTTCCGCCGCGACGATACGCAGCGCATCGAACGCCGGATCGCCGACGACCTCGCCCGCCAGCGCCGCCTCGGTCATCGCGGTGATCCGCTGCAGCCGCTCGGGCGCATCGTGGATCACCGTCATGCCATGCCCGTGATCCTGCCCATCGGCGATATCGTCGCACGCCCGGCACCACGCATACAGCAGCCAAGCGCGCTCCCGCGTGCGCCGGTCGAACAGCTTGGACGCCGCGGCAAAGCTCTTGGAGCCACGCGCGATCGATTCCTGCGCGGTGGCGACGATCGCATCGCGGGAGGGGAGATCGGGGGTCATAGCTGTTCCCCGGCGCAGGCCGGGGCCCAGTTGCGAAGGTCCAGGTAACGAAGCGCGCCGCCAGCCAATTGCTGCCTCCCGACTGGACCCCGGCCTACGCCGGGGAACAAGGCCTTCAAAGATCGCTCGCCTTCATCTTGGTGATCGTGTGCAACGGCACATGCGCCGCCATCTGCTCCAGCAAGCCTTCCAGCGCGTCGTCCATGATCATCACATTTTGATGCTGCGGCCGCAGGAAACCGACCTCGCCCATCTTCGCGTAAAAGTCGATCAGGTGATCGTAATAGCCGGCGATATTCAGCAGCCCGACCGGCTTGACATGATAGCCAAGCTGCGCCCAGCTCAACGCCTCCCACAATTCGTCCATCGTCCCCGTGCCACCCGGCAGGTTGACGAAGCCGTCGCTGAGATCGGTGAACGCCTGCTTGCGCTGGTGCATCGTCTCCACGACATGCAGTTCCGTGCAGCCCTGATGCGCCACTTCCAGATCGACCAGCGCCTGCGGGATGATCCCGATCACCTCACCGCCGGCTTCCAGCGCACTATCCGCAACCGCGCCCATCAGCCCGAGCCGCCCGCCGCCATAGACCACGCCGATCCCACGCTCCGCCAGCGTGCGACCGACATGACGGGCGGACTCGATATAGACCGGATCGGCCGGCGTCGCCGACCCGCAATAAATCGCCAGACGCTTCACTTGCACTCCTCCCCGGCACGAGGGGGACCAGCGAAGCTGGTGGAGGGGGCCCTCCGCGAGCGCAGCGCTACCGGCCCGCTCCCTCCGTCATGCTGCGCATGCCACCTCCCCGTGCCGGGAAGGTTTGCAACGGTCGTCACTGCGGCGCCTCCAGCATCAGCGCCGCCGTCGCCTTGGCGCTCCCGACGACGCCCGGAATGCCCGCTCCCGGATGCGTGCCCGCGCCGACGAAATACAAATTGGGGATATGGTCGTCGCGGTTGTGCACGCGGAACCACGCGCTCTGCGTCAGGATCGGCTCCAGGCTGAAGGCACTGCCCAGATGCGCGTTCAGGTCCTGTTTGAAGTCGTCCGGCGTATAGTGGAACTTCGTCACGATCCGCTCGTGAATGTCGGGGATCAGCCGCCGCCCCACCTCGTCCAGGATGCGCTTCTCCAGGATCGGCCCGATCTCCGTCCAATCGACCGGGAACTTGCCCAGATGCGGCACCGGGCTCAGCACGTAGAAGGTCGAATGCCCATCCGGCGCCAGGCTCGGGTCGGTGACGGTCGGATGGTGCAGATACAGCGAGAAATCCTCCGGCAAGATGCCGGTATCGTACAGATCGGCGAGCAGCCCCTTATAGCGCGGCCCGAACAGGATCATGTGGTGCGGGATGCCGGGCCACGTGCCCTTGATCCCGAAATGCACCACGAACAGCGACGGCGAATAGCGCTTGCGCTCCAGCTTCGCCTTGGTGCGCTGGCCCGACCGGCTGGTCTTCAGCAGATCCTTGTAGATGTGCATCACGTCGCCATTGCAGGCGATCATGTCGGCAGTGCCGCTCCAGCCGCTCGCGGTCGTCACCCCCGTCGCACGGTCGCCCAGCGTCTCGATGCTGGTCACCGGATCGGCCAGCTTCAGCGTACCGCCCAGCCGCTCGAAATGCGTCACCATGCCCGCGATCAGCCGGTTCGTGCCGCCCATCGCGAACCACACGCCACCATCGCGCTCCAGCTTGTGGATCAGCGCATAGATCGCACTGGTGGTCATCGGATTGCCGCCGACCAGCAAGGTGTGAAAGCTCAGCGCCTGGCGAAGATGCTCGTCCTTCACGTAGCTCGACACGATCGAATAGACCGATCGCCACGCCTGGTACTTGGCGAGGGCCGGCGCGGCCTTGATCATCGAGGCGAAGTCGAGAAACGCGACATGGCCGAGCTTCTCATAGCCTTCCTTGAACACGCCGGCCGAATAATCGAGGAACTTGGCATAACCCGCGACATCGTCGGGGTTGAGCTGCGCGATCTGCGCATTCAGCAACGCATCGTCGTTGGTGTAATCGAAATTGACCCCATCGACCCAGTTGAGCCGGTAGAAAGGCTGCACCGGAGCCAGCGTCACGTCCTCGGCCATGTCGCGCCCGGTCAACGCCCACAATTCCTGCAGGCACGCCGGATCGGTGATCACGGTCGGCCCGGCATCGAAGGTGAAGCCGTCCTTCTCCCACACATAAGCGCGCCCGCCGGCCTTGTCGCGCGCCTCGACGATGGTCGTCTCGACGCCGGCCGATTGCAGCCGGATGCCGAGCGCCAGTCCGCCGAAACCGCCGCCGATGACGATTGCGGAACGTGGTGCCGGATTCATGATGCACTCCCGCCGGCAATCGCGCGCAGCGCCCGCCCGATCGGTACCGGCGGCTTGCCGGTGAGAATGCGTGCCTTGTCGGTCATGGTCGAGCGTCCTGAATAGAACCGCCCTATAAGCTGCGGATCAAGGCGATAGAAGCGTTCGAGCACCCGATAGCGTTCCCCGGGCTCGGCTGCACGGAACAACATCTTGTCGAGCATGCGGTAGAAACCGCGTCGGCGCCACTCCCGACGGGCCAAGCCGTGGGTCAGATCGTGCAGCGCCTTGCCCGACATGTCTCGGGAGCCCGCGATCAGGCTGGCGGTGCGTACCGCATCGGGCAGCGAATAGCCGGTCGTTGGGTGGAACAGCCCGGCCCGCATCCCGGCCTTGGCGATCCCGACGCCGCCCGACCGCCAATAAGCCTCGAAATCGCCCCCCATCACCACCGGCAACACGCCGGCCTCGTCGCGCCGGGCCTGCTCGATCTGCCAGCCGCGCGCCGCGACATAGCTGTCGAGGCGATCGGCCAATACGGCAGGATCGAGATCGGGCGTGTCGCTGTAATAGGTATCCTCGACGAACATCCGCGTCACCGACAAGGGCAGGCAATACAGGAAGCGATAGCCATCGATCTGCGGCACGGTGGCATCCATCACCATCGGTCGCGGATCGTCGTGCGGCTCAGCCAGCCGGAATTCGCGCCCGACGAACTTCTGCCAGCCGCAATCGAGCAGCGACAGCTTGGCCGGGCCGCGCGCATCGATCACGCCCTTGGCCTGGATCACGTCCCCATCGGTCAGCACCACGGATGTCGCGCTGATATCCAGCACCTGGCGACCGAGCAGCAGGGCCTGCGATGGGAAGGCCGCGCGCACGACCGTGTCCAGGCGTTCGGATTCGATCGAATAATAGCTGGCCGTGATCTGCCGCTGGTGCGCCGGAAAGGCGATATCGTACTGGCGCCACCCATAGCTGATCAGCGGCGCGACGATCCAGCGATCGGCCGCGTCCACGTCGCTGCCGAAGAACGACCAGAGATGATTGCCGCCGATGTCGGTCGCTGAGTCGATCAGTCGGATGTCGAGTGCAGGGTGCTTGCGTTTCAGTGCCAGCGCGGTCAGCCCGCCGGCAAGGCCCGCGCCGACGATCGCGACGTCGCATGAGATGATGGTCGCCATCGGGAAGCGCGTACCGCATCCGCGAAGGCACGCAAGGGCGGATCGGTCGTTTGTGGTGGCCAGCCCCGCGGCTGGGACGACCTGCCGGGACGCAGCGCGGAGTTGGACGCGAGATGCGCTCTTGGCGTGGTGCGAGCCAGCAACCTTCATGATCGTCTCGTTCCCCCGCGAAAGCGGGGGCCCAGGGCCACAAGCGTATCCCTCAATAACCCTGGGCTCCCGCTTTCGCGGGAGAACGGAAGTAAAATGCACAATTGGCATGAGATCATGACGGCTTCGGCTGATGCGAACGCACCCGCAGACCCGCGGCGCGGCGCCGCGCCGCCGACAATCGATCTGTCCTAGGTGCCCGCTCCCCACTGCGCTATACGCCCGCCATGACCGTCATGCTCGCCATCCTGCTTTCCGCCGCCGCGATGACGGCGATCGTCGGCGTGCGCTACCTGATCGTCAGCGGCGCGTTCGCCGCGGCGACTCGGATGCGCCATCCCGGGCTGTACACCGGCCTCGACAAGCAGATGCGCCGCGAGATCGTCTGGAGCCTGGCCTCGGCCGCGATCTACGGCGTGCCGGCGGGCGTCGTCGCCTGGGGCTGGCAGAATCACGGCTGGACACGGATCTACACCGACATACATGCCTATCCCTTGTGGTATGCGCCGCTATCGGTACTCCTGTATCTCTTCGCGCACGATACCTGGTTCTACTGGACGCATCGCTGGATGCATCGACCGAAACCGTTCAAGCTCGCGCATGCCCTCCACCATGCCAGCCGCCCGCCGACCGCCTGGGCGGCGATGGCATTCCACCCGATCGAGGCACTGACCGGGGCTGTGGTAATTCCGCTACTGGTGTTCCTCATTCCGATCCACGTCGCCGGCCTGGGGGTAGTACTGACGGTGATGACCGTTATGGGTGTGACCAATCACATGGGCTGGGAAATGTTTCCGGCTGCGATGTGGCAAGGGCGCCTCGGCGGGTGGCTCATCACGGCCAGCCATCACCAGCGCCATCATGAGCGGTACAGGTGCAATTATGGGCTTTATTTCCGTTTCTGGGATCGGCTTTGCGGCACGGACCAGGGCATCGGGCAGTTCCGTGATTCGCCGCGCCGCGGCGGGCGCGCTGCTGCTGGCGTGGCTGCCGGGGGCGATGCCGGTCGCTGACCTGCACGTCGACGTTGCGAAGCTGCGCTCGTCCAAGGGCATGCTGCGCCTGTGCCTGACGGCCGACCCCAAGAACTTTCCCGCCTGTATCGACGATGCGCGGGCCGTCACCCGGTCCGTGCCCGCCACACAGTCGAAGATGACGTTCGCCGCACTGCCGATGGGTGATTACGCCATTGCCGTGATCCATGACGAAAACGACAATCACAAACTCGATACGCTGCTCGGCATCCCGCGCGAGGGCTTCGGTTTCTCGCGCAATCCGGCGATCGGCTTCGGCCCGCCGCGTTTTGCCGCTGCACGCTTCGCGCTCGCCAGTGGTGCAGATGCGCAACACGTTCGTATGAAGTACATGCTGTAATTGGCCTGCAGGAGCCAAATATACTAAAAGGCGTTACGCGCCTGAAACCATCTCGCCCCATCTCGTGGAGTATCGCACTTGCGCTCGACCATTCGCCTTATCGCCCCCGTTCTCGCCGGCGCCGCCGCCTTGGCCAGCCTGCCCGCCATGGCGCAGGACACCAGCGATGCAGCACAGCCATCCTCGCCCGCGGCGGATATCGCCACCGGCGGTGACAGCCTGACCATTGCGGTCGGTGCCGCAACGGTGCCGAGCTACGAAGGCTCGGACAAGAACCGCATCATCCCCGCCGCCGCGATCCGCGGCTCGATCTCGGGGATCAACTTCTCGACTCGTGGCGCCCGCCTGTTCGTCGATCTGGTGCCCAATGCGTCCGGCCCTGGCCTTGACTTCCAGCTCGGCCCGGTGGTCGGCGTCAATACGGATCGCACCAGCCGCAAGAGCATCGACGATAAGCGCGTCGAGGCACTCGGCAAGCGTGACACCGCGATCGAGCTCGGCGGCTATGTCGGCATCGCGCGCACCGGCGTCATCACGTCGGATTATGATACTCTCGGTGTCAGCGTTGCCTACACGCAGGACGTCAACAAGGCGCACAAGAGCTACCTGATCACGCCGCAGATCAATTACGGCACGCCGCTCAGCCGCAAGGCGTTCGTCGGCCTGTCCGTCGGTGCGACCTATGTCGGCGGCGAATATGCCGATACCTATTTCAGCGTCACGCCCGCAGGCTCGCTGGCCAGCACGTTGCCGACCTACAATGCCGGCAAGGGCTGGAAGAACTATTCGGTGAGCGCGCTGGCCACCTACTCGCTGACCGGCGATCTGCTGCACGGCCTGTCGCTCGTTGCCGGTGGCTCCTATTCGAAGCTGCTCAACGATTTCGCCGACAGCCCGGTGACGCGCATCGCCGGCGATCGTGACCAGCTGATCGGCGCGGTCGGCCTGGCATACACTTTCTGAACCCAGCGTAGCGGCAACGCTGCACGATGATATCCAACCTCGCCGCCCGTACCTGGTATCGCCGATGCCAGGTACGGGCGGCGAAGCCGTTTCTGGGCGACCAGACGCTGCAGCTGTAGCACGGCTCGGCGCGCAAATCGGCGTATCCGGTTGACATCGGCCGTCACCTCTAGGCATCCCCATAACCGTGTCGGCACCTCCGCGTGGTTCTGCCGATCGACTGGCCTGAGTGGCGGATTCGGGCAGTCTGTCGTCGCGTAACCGCCGCGAATATAGGGAGACCATTGGTCATGACCGATACCAACCAGCAGTTGATCGAAGCGTTCGAAAACCGCGTCGAACGCCGCAACGAGCGGCGCGACTTCTTCAAGGCGGCGTTCGGCGCAGCGGCGGTTGCCGGCGCGGGCGCGGCGGCGGTTACCCTGGGCGGTGTCGCGACGGCACAGACGCTGACCGACGCCGACGTCCTCAACTTCGCGCTGAACCTCGAATATCTCGAGGCGCAATTCTACTCCTACGCCGTCAACGGCACCGGCCTCCCCGAGAACCTGCTCGACGGCACCACCGCGCGCGGCACGCTGACCCCAGGCCAGCAGGTCAACTTCGGCGATGCCGCGGTGCAGGCCTATGCCCGCGAGATCGCCGCTGACGAGGTCGCCCACGTCGCCTATCTCCGCTCGCAGCTCGGCACCGCCAAGGTCTCGATGCCCTCGATCGACATCGGCGTCGCGCCGACCGGCGCATTCAGCACCGCGGCGCGTGCCGCCGGTCTGGTCGGGCCGGGCGTCGCCTTCAACCCGTATGAGAACGCCAACAGCTTCCTGCTCGGCGCGTTCATCTTCGCCGATGTCGGCGTCTCCGCCTACAAGGGTGCCGCGCCGCTGCTCACCAACCCCGTCTTCATCGAGGCATCGGCCGGCATCCTCGCCACCGAGGCCTATCATGCCGGGCTGATCCGCACCTCGCTCTATGCCAGAGGGCTCGACACCCCGTCGCTGCGCACCTCGGCGGATGCGATCTCCGATGCGCGCGACGCGTTGGATGGCACCGAGGATCTCGATCAGGGCATCTCGGCGACCGGCACGGGTGCGGCGATCGCCTCGAACCTGGTGCCGACTAACGGCGACGGCCTCACCTATAGCCGCACCACGGGTCAGGTCCTCAACATCGTGTATCTCAACAAGGCGCAGGCCACGTTGGGTGGCTTCTTCCCCGCCGGCCTCAACGGCACGATCAAGACCAGCGCTGCCAGCGGCTGAGCCGGATCCCGCCCGCGACCATGCTTCCGCCAGCCTTGGCGACACCTATTCTGGGGAGTTTCACCCGATGAACGACACCGAAAAGCTCAACATCGTCCTCGAAGCCGGCGCTGCCCGGCGTGACGATCGCCGCCGTTTCCTGCGCCAGGCCAGCAGCGTCGCCGCTGTTGCCGGCGCCACCTCGCTGCTCGCCGCCTGCGGTGGCGGCGATGACGACGATTCGCCCACCCCGACGCCGACCTCCAGCGTCACCCCGACGCCGACCTCGACCGCGACCAGCGCGATCGGCGATGGCGACATCCTCAACTTCGCGCTGAACCTCGAATATCTCGAGGCGCAATTCTATTCCTTCGCCGCCACCGGCGCAGGGCTTCCGGCGGCATCGCTCGCCGCAGGCACCAACGCCACGGGCACGCCCGGCACCGTCACCGGTGGCAAGCAGGTCACGTTCGGCGACCCGCTGGTCGGCCAATATGCCCGCGAGATCGCCGCTGACGAACGCGCGCATGTCGATTTCCTGCGCAAGACGATCGGCACCACCGTCGTGCCGATGCCCAACATCAACATCGCCGGTGGCGCCGGCGGTGCCTTCACCGCCGCGGCGCGTGCGGCCGGCATCGCCGTTGACGACAGCTACGATCCGTACCGCGACGACAACAGCTTCCTGCTCGCCGCCTACATCTTCGAGGATGTCGGCGTGACCGCGTACAAGGGGGCCGCCCCGTTGCTCCGCAGCAGGACGTTCCTGGAGGCCGCGGCCGGCCTGCTCGCGGCGGAGGCCTATCACTCCGCGATCATCCGCACGACCCTGTCGCGCAAGGGCCTGTTCGTTCCGGCGCAGCAGATATCCGACGCGCGCGACGGCCTGGATGGCGGCATCGATCGCGACCAGGGCATCGGCAGCAGCGCGGCGGACGCCAATATCGTGCCGACCGACGGCGACGGCATCGCCTTCAGCCGCTCGCCCGGCCAGGTGCTCAACATCGTCTATCTCAACCGTACGGCCACCACGAGCGGCGGCTTCTTCTCCAACGGCGTCAACGCCGCCAACCCGTTCTTCAAGACCAGCGCCGCCAGCTAAGCGCGCGCGCGTCATCCTCTATCGGCCGCGTCGGGAATTCCCGGCGCGGCCTTTTCTTTGTGCCGCGAAGCGTTTACCATCGTCGCTTCCCCGGGGGGCCGCACGTGAGCGGCTGAGATTTGGCTGATGCCATGACCCGCTGAACCTGATCCGGCTGACACCGGCGGAGGGAGTGGAGGCGCGCCGGTCCCAAGGATCGATCCCTGCCGACACGGTCTCCGACACGTATAGGAGAGCGACCATGGCCGATATCGACAGCAGAATCGAACAGGGCGCCCGCCCGCAGCCGGCAATCGGCATCACCACCGGCCCGATCCGCGGCAGCCGCAAAATCCATGTCGCGGTCCCCACCAGCCCGGATGTCCGAGTCGCCATGCGCGAGATCGTCCTCGATCCCAGCTGCAGCGAGCCGCCCTTGCGCGTCTACGACACCAGCGGCCCCTATACCGATCCCAAGGCAGTGATCGACATCGACGCCGGCCTGCCTGCGATCCGCAGCGGCTGGATCGCGGCGCGCGGCGATGTCGAGGCCTATGCCCCGCGCGAAGTCCGCCCCGAGGACAATGGCCAGCTCGGCCCCGATCGCTCCGGCGGCGTGCCGCAATTCCCCGGTGCCCACCGCCAACCCTTGCGCGCCAAGCCCGGCATGAACCTCAGCCAGATGCATTACGCGCGGCGTGGCATCATCACGCCCGAGATGGAATATGTCGCCACCCGCGAGAATCTCGGCCGCGCGATGCTCAAGGAATATAAGCGCGACGGCGAGTCGTTCGGCGCGTCGATCCCCGACTTCGTAACCCCCGAATTCGTCCGCGACGAGGTCGCTCGCGGCCGCGCGATCATCCCCAACAACGTCAACCACCCCGAATCCGAACCGATGGCGATCGGCCGCAATTTCCTGGTCAAGATCAACGCCAATATCGGCAACAGCGCGGTCGCCAGCAACGTCGCCGCCGAAGTCGACAAGCTCGTCTGGTCGATCCGCTGGGGCGCCGACACGGTGATGGACCTCAGCACCGGCCGCAACATCCACGACACGCGCGAATGGATCATCCGCAACTCGCCCGTCCCGATCGGCACCGTGCCGATCTACCAGGCACTCGAAAAAGTCGGCGGCATTGCCGAGGACCTGACCTGGGAAATCTTCCGCGACACGCTGATCGAGCAGGCCGAACAGGGCGTCGATTACTTCACGATCCACGCTGGCGTCCGCCTTGCCTATATCCCGATGACGGCCAAGCGTGTCACCGGCATCGTCAGCCGCGGCGGCAGCATCATGGCCAAATGGTGCCTCAGCCACCACAAGGAGAGCTTCCTCTACGAGCGCTTCGACGAGATCACCGAGATCATGAAGGCGTACGACATCGCCTACAGCCTGGGCGACGGCCTGCGCCCCGGCTCGATCGCCGACGCCAATGACGAAGCGCAGTTCAGCGAGCTCTACACCTTGGGCGAGCTCACCCACCGCGCGTGGAAGAGCGACGTCCAGGTCATGATCGAGGGCCCCGGCCATGTGCCGATGCACAAGATCAAGGAGAATATGGAAAAGCAGCTCGAAGTCTGCGGCGAAGCACCCTTCTACACCTTGGGGCCACTCACCACCGACATCGCGCCCGGCTACGATCACATCACCAGCGGCATCGGCGCCGCGCAGATCGGCTGGTACGGCACCGCGATGCTTTGCTACGTCACGCCCAAGGAGCATCTCGGCCTCCCCGACCGCGACGACGTGAAGGTCGGCGTGGTAACCTACAAACTAGCCGCGCACGCCGCCGACCTCGCCAAAGGCCACCCCGCCGCCCAGATGCGCGACGACGCGCTGAGCCGCGCAAGGTTCGAATTCCGCTGGCGCGACCAGTTCAACCTCAGCCTCGACCCCGACACGGCGGAGCAATATCACGACCAGACGTTGCCGGCAGAGGGGGCGAAGACGGCGCACTTCTGCTCAATGTGCGGGCCTAAGTTCTGCTCGATGAAGATCACGCAGGAAGTGCGCGACTTCGCGGCGACGCAGAACCAGCCGGCGAATGCGTTCCTCGCGGCTGGCGGCGTTGTCGATGCGGCAGACGACGATCGCGCGTTATTTGCCAAGGGCACGACGCACGCTGATGCGGAACGCGGCATGGTGGCAATGAGCGAGATGTTCAACGAAAAAGGTGGGGAGATTTACCTGCCGGCGGCGGATTGAAATGGCCGATGTCGACAAGCGCTACCAAGTCTTCGTAAGTTCCACTTTTCGGGATTTAATTGAGGAACGCAAAGAGGTAATGCAGGCGCTCTTGGAGCTTGATTGCATCCCGTCGGGGATGGAGTTATTTCAAGCTGCAGACGAAGATCAATGGACGCTTATCAAGCGCGTCATTGATGACTGCGATTACTATATGGTTATCGTTGCTGGTCGCTATGGATCAATTGGTTCAGGTGGACTTAGTTATACCGAAATGGAGTATCGTTACGCAACCGAGCAGGGTAAGCCAGTGGTTTCTTTCCTGCACGAGGCCCCATCCAGCCTAACGGCTGAGCATACCGAGCTTGAACCCGAAGGAAGGGAGAAGCTCGCGGCTTTTCGTAAGCTGTGCGAAATGAAAATGGTCAAATATTGGAACGGGCCTAGCGCACTCGGATCGGTCGTGAGCCGTTCAATTATTAAAGTAATTAAAGACCGTCCGGCTGTGGGATGGATACGAGGATCTGCTGTAACCAGCGACGAAGCAAACAGAGAAATTCTTCGTTTGCGCCAATTAATTGACAAGCTCGAAGCAAAAGTTCGCGGCAGTGCTACGTCTCGCCCTGAGGGAGCAGAGGCCTTGCTTCAAGACGGAGATATGATCCCAACCGAGGCAATCGTGAAGGTCGTGTCTCTGAAAAATGCATATCAAACTCAGAGCATATTCGCAGATGCGCAGGTAGCTTGGGACGATATCTGGAACAAAATAAGTCCTAGGCTGATTGAAGAAATTAGCGAAAGCGATCTAGAAGATGCTGTTGATGAGGTGTTTTCTCATGTTCTCTGGAGCACCACTACCAAGAATGATACCTTTAAAGATAGAAAGATTAAGTCAATCACATCATCAAAGGATGCCTTTCATAAGATCAAGGTTCAGCTTGTGGCGCTTGGTCTTATCATGCGTGGAGACAAAAAGCGTACTGTAAGTGACGCACAAAATTACTGGAAGCTAACCCCATACGGTGAGACAAAAATGATGTCGGCATTGGCAATGCGTAGGGCGGCGAAAAACAGCGCGCAGACGTAGTTCAGCATTTCAGGATTGTCGCCGGTGTCCTTTCACCAACGCGTGCTTCCAAGAGGAAGATCTTGTTGATCGTTGTGTAGGTACCTTCCATGTTGGATGACGATATAGCTTCGCGCCGCTGCTACAGGCATCAGCAACATCAGGTTGGGAAGAACGACTGATGCCCATGAGCTTACCAACAGCTTGAGCCGCCCGCGTCAGTCGGCCAAAACTGGATACATCAACCGCGGCCGGCAGTGGATTGGGCGCGAACGCGGCCACGACCGATTGCCTGATCAATGTGCTGGTCGCATCCACTCCCACCGTTTCTTGTCCATTGTACGAAGCTACAAAGTGCCCCTTTCGCTTCAACAAGGTGGTTGGTGAAAACGCAAGAGACACTTGATTTAGTACAAACTGCTTCGGTACCATCGTACGCGAAGCCTGAAGCACTACCCCCGCCAAGCCTTCGTCGCCTCCTCATACACCGCCGCAACTCGCTCCCGCGCCTCCTCCAGCCGCGCAATCTCCGCCCGGTGGTCGCGGTCCAGCGTCTGCCGTTCCTCCTGCAACGCCGCCAGCCGTGCCGCTAGGTCGCGTGCCGCCGCGTCATGCCGTTCCTTGGCCTGCGCGATGGCTGCTTCGGCGGCGTCGAGCGGCTTGCGGTGGGGGCGGGGGGCGGCCGGCTTGCGCTTCACGGGCTTGGGCGCCGCCGCCTTCGCCCGCGGCGCATCCGGCGGCAAAGCGGCGATCTGTTCGGCGGCGGTGCCGCGCGATCGCTTGATCACCGTGCCGGGCGCGGCCAGCGCTTCGGCGGTGAGTTCGGGATCGGTGACGATCTCCGCCACGCCGCGCGCGAACAGGTTGTGCGTCGTGCCCCAGGCGGCGAGCGCGGCCTTCTGGCTCGGCGCGGCGACATAGGCGTCGTGGAAGCCGATCGGCGTGCGGTAGACCTTCAGAATTGCCATGATCCCGTATCGCCGCAACCGCCCAGCCCGGCAATGCCGCGCACCTCGTTCACATCCCAGGCAGCCGCACCCATATCGCCCAGCATGAGTGCCCAGCCAGACCTGTTCGATGCGCCCGCGCCGGCGCTGCCCCCCGGCCTGACGTACGCGCCCGATATCCTGAACGCGGCGGAGGAAGCGGCATTGCTCACCCAGCTCGCCGATGTCGCGGTCGCCCCGTTCCGCTTCCAGGGCTGGCTCGGCAAGCGCGAGACGGCGTCGTTCGGCTGGCAATATGATTTCGACAATGCGAGCTTCGCCCCGACTGAGCCGATCCCGGATTATCTGCTACCGCTGCGCACCCGCGCCGCACGCTTTGCCGGGCTCCACGAAGACGATCTCGTCCAAGTGCTGGTCACGCGCTACGATCCGGGCGCCGGAATCGGCTGGCACCGCGATCGCCCGGTGTTCGAGCATGTCGTCGGCATCTCGCTCGGCAACGATGCCACCCTGCGCCTGCGCCGCCGCACGCCGGCGGGCTTCGATCGCGCCGCGCTGCCGCTGCCGCCGCGTTCGGTATATCTGTTGACCGGCGAGGCGCGGCACCAGTGGGAACACAGCATCGCTGCGATGCTGGTGCCGCGCTGGTCCGTCACCTTCCGCAGCCTGTCGGCGAAGGGCCGCGAGGCGCTCCGCCGACCCGCCTGATCAGGCGGACACCGCCGCCGCCTTAGCGTTGGTCTTGCTCTCGGCCATCGCCGTCAGCTTCTCGTCGGTGGCCTTTTCCTCGGCCAGCGTCTCGGCGAGCAGGGACGCGACTTCGGTATGGCCCATCTCGGTCGCCCACGCGATCAGCGTGCCGTAGCGCGTGATCTCGTAATGCTCGACCGCCTGTGCCGCCATGATCAGCGCCGCATCGAGCACCGACTTGTCGGAGACTTCGCCGATGATCTCGTTGGCTTCCTTGATGATCCCGTCGATCGCCGGGCAGGTCACTGCCTTGGCTTTCTCATCCAGGCTGGCAAACGCCCGTTCCAGCCGCGCGATCTGCCCCTCGGTCTCGGTCAGGTGCAACTCGAACCCTTTCTTGAGCGCAGGCGCGGTCGCCTTGTCGATCATCTTGGGCAATGCCTTCAGGATCTGGTGCTCGGCGTAGTAGATGTCCTGCAGCGTGTGCAGGAACAGGTCATGCAGCGTGGCGATGTCTTTACTGAACAGGCCCATAAATCGTCTCCTTGAAAGCGGTGGTTCGGATCAATCCTCGGCGGTGCCGGGTTCGGCCATCTTGCGATGCTGCTCGGCCAGGATCGCGTTCGGCGTGACGTTGGCGACCGCCGACTGGATCTTGTTCTTCACGCCCGAAACGACGCTCGCCTTGCCCGACATCAACGCATCCCAGCCGTTCTTGGCGGTATCCGCCGGGTCTTCCTTCTTGGGATCGGTGCCGACCGACGTGTCCATCATGTCGCCGCGTTCGAAGAATTCGGTGTCCGTCGGCCCGGGCATCAGGTTGGTCAGCGTGACGCCGTCCGATTCCTTGATCTCGTTCTGCAGCGCCGCGACGAAGCTGTCCACGAACGCCTTGGAGCCGTTATACACCGCCTGGAACGCACCCGGAATGTAGCCGGCGATCGAACCCGTCACCAGCACCTTGCCGTCGTTGCGCGCCACCATCTGCTTCAGCACGTGCTGCAGCAGATAGCCGGTGCCGACGATATTGGTGTCGACGACATGCTTCCACTCGGCCGGATCCTGGTCGAGGAACGCGCGCCCCAGGCCATGCCCGGCATTGGCGCACAACAGGTCGATCTGCCGCCCGCCGGCTTCCGCCAGCAGTTTGTCGACACCCTCGAAGGTCGAGAGATCGACGTCCAGCGTGCGCGCGCCGCTCGGCACGTCGGTGAACGGCGTGTCGGCGGCGAGCAGCAGGTCATAGCCGTCGGCCGCAGCCAGCTTGGCGAGTTCCAGGCCGATGCCGGTCGAGGCGCCGGTGACGATGGCGAATTTAGCCATGGTAAGTGATCCTTCTTGGCTCCCCTCCCTGGAAGGGAGGGGCTGGGGTGGGTCGGTATGGGGCAGGCGCTACGATTCCTCGTGAGCGACCCGCCGACCCCTCCCGTGCCGGGAGGGGCGAGAAATCAACGTCCGAAGCCCGGCTTCAGTACGATCTTGGTGACGTTGTTCTGGTCGTTCTTGAACATGTCATAGCCCTTGGGGGCGTCCTCCAGGTCCATGCGGTGCGAGATCAGGAAGGTCGTATCGATCTTCTCTTCCATGATCGCGTTGAGCAACGCCGGCATGTAGTGCTGGACGTGCGTCTGCCCGGTCTTGAGCGTCAGCCCCTTCTCCATGAAGGCGCCGAGCGGGAACTTGTCGACGAAGCCGCCATAGACGGCGGGCATCGAGACACGCCCACCCTTGCGGCAGGCGATGATCGCCTGGCGGATCGAATGGATCCGGTCGGTGCCGAGGAAGGTCGATGCCTTGATCTGGTCGACGATGTTGTCGACGAACAGACCGTGCGCCTCGAGGCCGACCGCATCGATCACCGCATCCGGGCCGATCCCGCCGGTCATTTCCATCAGCGCTTCATAGACCGCGCTTTCCTCGAAGTTGATCGTCTCGGCGCCGAACTTCTTCGCCAACTCCAGCCGCTTGGGGAAATGATCGATCGCGATCACGCGCTCCGCGCCCATCAGGAATGCAGACTGCACCGCAAACAGCCCGACCGGCCCGCAGCCCCACACCGCAACCGTATCACCCGGCTCGATCTCGGCATATTCCGCCGCCTGCCACCCGGTCGGCAGGATGTCCGACAGGAACAGCACCTTGTCGTCGTCCACGCCATCCGGGATGACGATCGGGCCGACATCGCTGAATGGCACGCGGACATATTCCGCCTGGCCGCCGGCATAGCCGCCGGTCATGTGGCTGTATCCGAACAAGCCGGACATCGGCTGGCCGTAGATGCTCTGCGCGATATCCTGGTTGTCGGCGGGCAGGCCGTTGTCGCACGCCGAATATTGGTGCTTGCCGCAATGATAGCAGCTGCCGCACGCGATCGTGAACGGCACGACGACGCGCTGCCCCTTCTTCAACGTCGATTTCGCGCCGACTTCGACCACTTCGCCCATGAATTCATGGCCGAGAATGTCGCCGGCCTGCATCGTCGGGATGTAATGATCGTACAGGTGAAGATCCGACCCGCAGATCGCGGTCGAGGTCACCTTGATGATGCAGTCACGCGGGTTGACGATCTCGGGGTCGTCCACCGTGTCCATGCGAACGTCGTGTTTGCCGTGCCATGCCAATGCGCGCATCAGGCGTGCTCCTCTTCGAGCTGTTTGGGGTTCATTGCGGCGGTGGCGATCTCGCCGGTTTCCATCAGCTGCTTAAAACGGCGCAGGTCGCGCCGTGCCTGGATCGCGGGTTCGCGCTGGAACAACTTGGCGATCGCCTTGCCGATCACGCCGAACGGCGGATCGTAGCTGATCGTCGAGGTGACGATCGTGCCGCGCGCACCGGCATCGCGGAAATCGATCCGTCCGCTATTGGGCACGTCGGCGCCTTCTTCCGATGTCCAGGCGATGAAGCTGTTCTCCGCTTCGTCGGTCACCACCGCATCCCATTCCACCGTCCGCCCGGCCGGTGCCTTGACCACCCAGTGCGAGCGCTTGGCGTCCAGCACCTGGATCGAGACGACATTCTCCATGAAGGTCGGCAGATTGGTGGAATCACGAAAATAGGCGAACAGTTCGGCCACCGGGCGGCGGATGGTCACGGCACGACCCACCAGATTGTCGCCTTTCGGCTCGAACGAAGTCTCGTGCTCGGCCGCATCGCGATGCTTGGATGCGGTCAGCGGCGCGTCGTCATGGGTATTGGCAACCTCGTCAGTCACGGGGCGTCCTCCGGGGTTCGAGTGATGCGGCTAAAGCGCGGAGCATCCGGGTAAGTTCCGGCGCGCCGGCCCGCCTCCACACAAATGGCGTCAGGCGCGATGCGCCACCCCGATCAGTCGGTGCGTCGGCCTAACCTGCATCAATCCTTGGGGTTTTTACCGGAACTGTTGCCGCTCCTGCCGGTTAGCAGCCAGGTCCCGCGTAGGAGTTGAAGCATGAGCCAGGCCGCACCCGTTCGCTACGATCCGTCGGTCGAACAGCTTGGCAAGGGCGAGGCGGATGCCGTCGCGCAGCTCCACGCCAGCTTTAAGTCGATCCTCGATACGACCTCTGCCGATTACGGCCATGCGGTGCGCGGCGTCCATGCCAAGGGCCACGGCATCGTCCAGGGCCGGCTGTCGGTAAAGACTGGCCTGCCGCCCGAACTGGCGCAGGGCATCTTCGCCGTGCCGTCCGATTACGAAGCGATCCTGCGTATTTCCACCGCCCCCGGCGACCTGCTCGATGACAGCGTCAGCGCACCGCGCGGCGTCGGGCTGAAGATCCTCGGCGTGCCCGGTGAGCCGCTCACCGGCGCCGAACAGGATGGCGCGCAGGACTTCCTGATGGTCAACGGCCCGACCTTCGGCGCCCCTGATCCGGCGACCTTCGCCAAGAACCTCAAGCTGCTCGCCGCCACCACCGACAAGGCGGAAGGGGCAAAGAAGGCCTTGTCCGCCACGCTGCGCGTCGTCGAAGGCGCGCTGGAAACGGTTGGGCTGAAGTCCGGGCTGATCACGCAATTGGGCGGCGCGCCCGAAGTGCATCCGCTGGGCGAGACCTATTACACGCAGACCCCGTTTCGCTACGGCGACTATATCGCCAAATTCTCGCTCGCACCGGTCTCGGCCGGGCTCACCGAATGCACCGGCGTGAAGGTCGCGGTCGCTAGCCGCCCCGATGCGCTGCGCGAGGATGTGGCCGAGACGCTGATCGAACAGGGCGGCGTGTGGGAACTCCGCGTGCAGCTGTGCCGCGATCTCGAAAAGATGCCGGTCGAGAATCCCACCATCGAATGGGACGAGAAGGACAGCCCGTTCGTCACCGTCGCCACGCTCACCGTCGCGCCGCAGGCATCGTGGACCAACGGTCTCAGCCAGGCGCAGGAGGACGCACTGTCGTTCAGCCCCTGGCACGGCGTCGTCGCGCACCAGCCGCTCGGCAGCGTCAACCGCGCGCGTCGCGAGACCTATGATTACGCCTCCGGCTACCGCGCCGATTTCAACAAATGTCCGGTTCATGCCGTGAAGATGCTCGAGGATCTGCCCGCGTGACCGCCATCAAATTGAAGCCGCTCGCCGATCAGGTGATGCTCATCACCGGTGCCAGTTCGGGCATCGGCCTGGTCACCGCACGCGCCGCCGCACGCCGCGGCGCGCGCGTCATGCTCGTCGCCCGCAACAAGCAGGCGTTGAGCGAGGCCGCCGCCGCCTTGCGCGCCGAAGGGCATCAGGCGGATTATGCCGTCGCCGACGTCGCGTCGATCGCCGACGTGCGCGAGGCGGCGACCGCGGCGGTGGCGCGGTTCGGGCGGATCGATACCTGGGTCAATTGCGCCGGCGTCACGATCTACGCCAAGCTGGTCGACACGCCCGAGGACGAACATCAGGCGCTGTTCCAGACCAATTATTTCGGCGTCGTCCACGGCTCGCTGATCGCGATCCAGCACCTCCAGGAACATGGTGGCGCGTTGATCACCGTCGGCTCGATCGCCAGCGACATCCCCTCGCCGATCATGGGCGCCTACGCCGCCTCCAAGCATGCGACAAAGGGCTTTACCGAGTCGCTGCGCATCGAGATCAACGCGGACATGCTGCCGATATCGGTCACCTTGATCAAGCCGGCCGGCATCGACACGCCGATCGCCCAGCACGCCGCCAATCATCAGGAAGGCGAGGCACTGATCCCGCCCTCGGTCTATGCGCCGGAGCTCGTCGCCGACGCGATCCTCAGCGCAGCGGTCAAGCCGCAGCGCGCGATCACCGTCGGCGGTGTCGGGCGGCTGCAGGTCCTGTTCGGCGAACATTTCCCCGGTCTTCTGGCCAAGTTCGGCGGCCTCGCCATGCCGATGCTGCAGGACAGGAACTTGCCCAAGACGCCCGGTTCCAACCTCCATGCGCCGATGCCGGATGGCGCGGAGCGTTCCGAGAACCAGCTCGGACGCCCGGTCAGCATCTATGCCGTGGCGCGCAAGCCTGCGGTCACGCTCGGCCTGCTTGGCCTGGCCGTCGCCGGGATCGGCGCCGCCGCACTCACCCGCCGCGCACAGACTTCACCCAAAGGAAAACGACATGACCGATAGCACCAGACGTGATGTCCTGAAGGCCAGTGCCGTCACCGGCGCGGGGCTCGCCGCCGCACCGGTCCTGGCACAGGGTGGCGCCGCGGGCGCCCGCCCGATGATGACCGATCCACAGACGAAATACCCGACCGATCCGTTCCCCGAACAGCGCCAGAAATGGCCTGCCTTGCAGCGCGAGATGAAGCCGGTGCCGGATTCGGGCGAAGCCAGCTATCGCGGCTCCGGCCGGCTGCAGGGCCGCAAGGCGCTGGTCACCGGCGGTGATTCGGGCATCGGCCGCGCCGCCGTCATCGCCTTCGCGCGCGAGGGCGCGGATGTCGCGATCAACTATTACCCGACCGAGGAACCGGACGCGCAGGACGTCGCGCGGCTGCTGCGCGCCGAGGGGCACAAGATCGTGCTCATCCCCGGCGACCTGACGGACGAGAAGTTCTGCAATCAGCTGATCGCGCGCGCCAACAAGGAACTGGGCGGGCTCGACATCCTGGTCAACAACGCCGCCTATCAGCAGTCCAAGGCCTCGATCGCCGAGATCACCGTCGAACAGTTCGATCGCACGATGAAGACCAACGTCTATGCGCTGTTCCACCTGTGCAAGGCGGCGATCCCTTTGATGAAGCCGGGTGCGGCGATCATCAACACCGCCTCGGTCAACTCGTTCAACCCCGAACCCGAATTGCTCGATTACGCCTCGACCAAGGGCGCGATCGCGATGTTCACCAAGGGCCTGGCCAAGCAGGTCGCCAAGCAGGGCATCCGCGTCAACGCCGTGGCGCCCGGCCCGGTCTGGACCCCGCTCCAGGTCGCCGGCGGCCAGCTGCCCGGCAAGATGGGCGAATTCGGCCAGGACACCCCGCTCGGCCGCGCCGGCCAACCCGCCGAACTCGCCGCGCTCTACGTGACGCTCGCCGATCCCGGCGCCAGCTTCACCACCGGCAGCGTGTTCGGCGCCAACGGCGGCACCGGCACGATCTGACGCGCGTGGGGATCTCCTTTCCCCCGCACCAACTGTTCCCCGGCGAAGGCCGGGGAACATTCGCACAACCGTAGTTGCGCGCAAACGCTAGCTACAAAGGCCCGTCCGCTCGGTGCCCGCCCGTCGTAAGAGCGTCTAGCAACCAAAGCGTCACCCCGGACTTGTTCCGGGGGATACCTCCAGGAGATCCGAACCACCTTCCTGTACCCCAGGGGCCAGTAAGGCGACGAGCCCGCCCGATCAGTAAGCGCGCGCCACCGCGAATTCGACTGCCTCGATCATCGCGTCCTTGGCTTGCCCACCGGCAAAGCCGCCCAGCGCATCGATCGCGCGCTGGGCATAATGCCGCGCCCGCGCCAGCGTGTCGTCGATCGCGCGCGTTGACTTGATCAGCGCCACTGCCTGCTCGAAATCGGCCTCGCCCGCACGATGTCCCTCCATCGCGGCTTTCCAGAACACCCGGTCCTCGGCGGTCCCGCGCGCATAGGCCAGGATCACCGGCAGCGTCGCCTTGCCCTCGCGGAAGTCGTCGCCGGCATCCTTGCCCATCGTGCCCGCATCCGAGACATAGTCGATCGCATCGTCGACCAGCTGGAACGCGATGCCCAGGTTGCGCCCATAGGCGTCCAGCGCAGCTTCCTCCGCCTCGGGCCGCTCCGCCACCACCGCCGCGATCCGGCACGCGGCGGCAAACAGTGCCGCGGTCTTCGCGCCGATAATGTCGAGATAGCGCTCTTCGCTCGTCTCCACCCGCCTGGCCGCGGTCAGCTGGTTCACTTCGCCCTCGGCGATCACCGCGGAAGCATTGGACAGGATCTTCAGCACCTTCAGCGATCCATCCTCGACCATCAGCTCGAAGCTGCGGCTGAACAGGAAATCGCCCACCAGCACGCTCGCCGGATTGCCCCAGATCAGGTTCGCTGTGCGCTTGCCGCGGCGCAGGTCGCTGCCGTCGACCACGTCGTCGTGCAGCAGGGTCGCCGTGTGGATGAACTCCACCGCCGCGGCCAGCCGGTAATGCCGGTTGCCGGTATAGCCGAGCAGCCGCGCGCTCGCCAACGTCAGCATCGGCCGCATCCGCTTGCCGCCGCCGGCGATCAGATGCCCGGCGAGCTCCGGGATCAACGGGATCTGCGATTGCATGCGGTCCAGGATCGCCGCGTTGACCATGTTCATGTCGCCCGCCACCAGCCGGACCATAGGGTCCAGCGAGGGCGGCGTGTCGCGCGCGTCGAGGCGGTGGATGGTGGCGCTCATCGTGCACGCCATGTGGCCGGGTGCGCCCACAAAGGCAAGGCTTTCGGGCTTGCGCAAGCACGATAGCGCCCGCAAGAAGGCGCCGATTTGCGTGCCCGAGGAGCAACCCAGTGAGCGACGAGACCTTGCGCGGTTATCGCCAGAGCATCGACAATATCGATGCGGCGTTGGTCTTCCTGCTCGCCGAGCGCTTCAAGGTGACGCAAGCGGTCGGCCGCCACAAGGCGACAAGCGGCCTGCCCGCCGCCGATCCCGGCCGCGAGGAAGCCCAGATCGCCCGCCTCCGCGGCCTGGCGCGCGACGCCAACCTCGATCCCGAATTCAGCGAGAAGTTCCTGCGCTTCATCATCGACGAGGTGATCCGCCACCACGAACGCCTGGCGGCCGGGGACTGACGCGCGGCGCCTATACAACCCCGTTGGTGTGCCCGTCACCCTCGCCCCCCAAAACCGTTCGTGCCGAGTAGAGACCGAGTAGGCCAAAGGCCGTATCGAGGGCTCGTATCGAAGCACAGTTGGAGCGAGCGCACCCCTGTCCTTCGATACGCGTCTTCGACAAGCTCAGCCGCTACTCAGGACGAACGGACGGGATCAACCATCCCCCCGAACCACCGCCGCCCCCCGCGCCACCGCCCGCGCATCCGCCGCCGCATTCACCCCCCGCCGCGCCGCCTGGCGCTCGACCCGCTCGATCTTGCGCAGGATGCTCGCCCGCACCGTCTCCATGCACGGCGCCTTGGCCAGAGCCCCCGGCGGATTGCCCACGCCGTGCACCTGGTGCCGGTGCAGCCGCAGCAGCTGCAGCGCCTCCTCCACCGTCATCTTCGGCATCGCCGTCTCGAACGCGATCTCCGTCTCGGCGCCGGTGTCGGGCGAACACATCGCGCCCAACTGCGCCACCAAGGCTCCCTCCACCCGCGCATAGCCCAGCGCCAGCGCCGCATCCCAGCGCACGCCGAACGCCGGCCAGCGCTGGCGGTGGGCATAGGCCGATACCGGCGTCAGTCCGACATGCGCGCACGCCGCCTTCACGTTGCAGCAACTGGCCAGCGCATCCAGGAAGCGCGCCTCGATCCGCGGCGTCCATTGCTTGAGCCGCGCGCGCGCGATCTGCGTCCGCCGCCCATTCCCCGCCCGCACCACCAGCTCCTCGCCCCCCACCGAGCGCCAGCCCCGCGGCGGCAGCATCCCGTCCCCGACCGCACCCCCGTCGGCGCCCGAGCCCGCAGCCCCGTTAGCGCCCGAGCCTGCACCCCCGCTGGCGGCCGAGCCCACACCCCCGTCCGCGCCCGAGCCCACACCCCCGTTCGTCCTGAGCCTGTCGAAGGACGCCTTGAACGTCGCCACCGCCGCCTCCAGCTCAGCCTTGAACGCCGGGTCGGTCGCCCGGTGCAGCGTCACCCAGGATGCCGACACCTTCGCCCGCTCCGCCGCCAACGTCCGGTTCCCCGTCTCCGCCACCGCCGCCATGAAAGCGGCACGCCGCGCGGCTGAAGTCTTTGCGCTCATCGGGTCTGTTCCATCGGGGCTCGTGACAGGAACGGATCAGATATGCCGGAACGGGGTCTGTAGGACAGGTGGGTGTTCAAATTGTAGGAAGCTACAGGAGTAAGCGGGAGCAACGCACTCAAACCGATGATCGCGGGATCGACCTTGCACATGCTCAGCGTGCCGGACCCTCCCGCGCGACAAGGCTGCCTCGATAGGCAATCATGCTCGCGATCGCAGACACCACGGTCACCGCCGCATTGACCGCCGAGACGGTCCAGTCGTCATCATGCCAGATATCGATGGCAAGGCTTGCCCCGGAAGCCAGGCAGGCAAGTGCCAGCACCGCTTTCCAACTTCGCACATAGAAGGGTTCGAACGCGGTCAGCCCGTTCACCCACCAAGCCATCGGCAGCATCAACGCCCAATACAGCGGGTTGGCGCGCGCTTCATACTGGCTTCCGCTAACCAGGATCATGCTGACCGAAACGGTGGCCGCCACCAACGCAATGGCCGTCAGGATACCGGCGATGCCCGAGCGTCGATCCTTCCGGAGGCGCTGCCAATATATCGGATCCCGGCGGATCATGTCCGCCCCACGCGATCAGCGATGTCACGCCTCCCAGGTCCCTCGCGACCGGCCATCACCCGCTGCTCCAAGCTTAGATCGTTCGCGTGGTGATCGTGGCGGCACAGCGGCGCGCGCATGTCGTGGTCAGGTGAACGCTGGCGGACCAGCCCTGCCAATCGCCGCGGCACATCAGATCGGGCTCGGCCGATCGTTCCAACCGATCAGGCACGGCAAGGCCCAGCGCGACATGCCATGGTGTGAATGTCTCGCTCGGCTCGCCCCACTATGAACGTCCGGCTGGCACTCGCCGGCATCGTGCCATCGAGATCGACCGTCTCGACAGGACCGGCTGCGTCCGCCGAAAACCCCGCTCTTGCCACCACCTCGCGGAGCAAAACCCGGGGGCCGGGTGGGGCGCTGATCGAGAACGCGGATTGATGATGATATGCCCAGGCGGCACCAATCGCGGCCAGCGCGACAATCGCCGCCGGAGCCCACAAGACCCTCACGTGCAGCAATCGAGCGGGTTGCGATCGGCGTCCTGCATCAACGTGCATCGCGGCATTCCATCTCGGCTATCGTCGCGCCACCGGGCATCGCAAGCGTAATGGCGGGCCCCGATATGTCAAAGGCGCGACCAAGCAAGAGAGAACTTGTCCGGTGTCCACGGCCGCTTTAACAAGGAAGACTGAGCGGCAGGAGGACCAACCATGGCTGCACCGCATGCGCATCTCAGGCGCCGCTTCCCGCCCCGCTCGATCGCCATCCTGCCACTCGCAATACTCCTGCTAGCCCGGCGGCCGCCGGATGGCTGTACGCGAACCGCCAGTTCGTCCGCTTTACGCCGTTCGAGCAGGACGCCGGCGACCTGCTGCGGCAACTGATCGCCGACTCCAGGCTGCCGGTAGCGCAAGCGAGTGCCATGGATCGGCTGCCGGCGGATGGGACCCAGCCCGACACCGCGACGCGCACTCTGCTCATCCCCGCAACGGCAGACACCGTGCGGGCCGGCTTCCGGCGCGCGTGCCGGCACGCCGGTCTCGGCGCCCCGGACGCCATGACGATAGGATCGGATCCGGACGCGCTATGCGCCGGCGCCTGGCACGGCGGCATGGCCATGGTCAGCGTCCACCTACGCTGCGCGCGCACGTGCCGCGCCGACGTCTCGGTCTACCACTTCTGGTTCTGAGCCCAGATGCGGTGCGCTGCCGGTCAAATAGCCTGGCGCCCCCGTCAGTCCGCCACCGACACCTCATACGTCGTGCCGCCAGTGCCGATCGGATAGATCGACGCGGACGCCCCGCCTTCGACATACAGCACCTTGCCGCCGGGCATGCCCGCGACGAAGCTGCGCTCGACCGCGTCGAGCCGCGCCCATCGGCCAAGCCGTTCGAGCTCGCCCCGGCCCATCATCCTGGCCGTCACGCCCGCACAGGGCTCCTCCCAGAAGATGCTCTCGGGCGCGCGGCCGGCATAGACGAAGTTCACTACGCACACCCCGCCGTCGCCAAGGCGGCGGTCCGTCGTGCCGATCACCCGCGACGCGACCCGATGGCCCGCGTTTGTGGGGGCGGGCGCCGGAACGCCCGAACGGCGCGCCGCCGCCTGTCCCGCAACCTTGGTCATCATGGTGTC
The DNA here is from genome assembly GCF_025231525.1 of Sphingomonas endolithica. NCBI lineage: Bacteria > Pseudomonadati > Pseudomonadota > Alphaproteobacteria > Sphingomonadales > Sphingomonadaceae > Sphingomonas > Sphingomonas endolithica. The sequence continues at coordinate 2,643,502 of NZ_CP103057.1, read as the reverse complement.
CGCCGGCACGGTAGCCGCCGAGCAAGCCGACGCGATGCCCAGGCAGAGTGAAGCCGCCGCCCAGACCGCGCGCCGCCTGGTCGCGTGCGGCCGATCGAACCCCGTCATCATCGCCGTGCACCCGGTCGTCGGCGCCGTCGGCAAAGCCCTCGCATGCGCCATCGCTCCTCCCACAATGCCAGTGATCCGCTCGAACAACATGGTCAGGCCTTTCGCTGATGGAGGATGTCGCCGATCGCCAGGACGCAAAAGCCAAAGCCCAGGACGAACAGCAGGATCGGCGCCGCCCATACTGCGCCGATGGCGTCGATCGAGGCGGTGCCGCGCGGATCGTCGGCGCGGTACAACACCGTGACCGGGTCGCCGACCTTATAGCCGGCGATCCAGCCATTCTGTGGATAGCTGACGGTTTGCCGCGTGGCGGTGCGGAAGGTGATCTGGGGATGGCCGCCGCCGGCGCGCAATGCCGATACCACGCCCGGCGCCCGGATGGCCTGGCGGACGAACTGGCGATCGTCGGTCGCGAGCATCGCGGCGCCGACGATCAGCATGAGCCCGACGATCAGGAAGAAAGCGCTTTTCATCGTCATCCCCCATCCTGGCCCCACCCCGGGGTCCTCGCCTTCTACAATGGCCTGCCGATCTCGGCCACAGCCGCATCGCACCCCCATCGCGCCGCGCCGATCCCCACCGCTGCCATGCGCGATCCGACCCCCGGTCGTGCACCCCCGTTCGTGCCCGATCACCCCGTCGATGCGCGAACCACCCACGGCCGCGGCACCCCCCGGTCGGTGCCCGAGCCCGCATCCCGTTAGCGCCCGAGCCCACACCCCCGTTGACGCCGGAGCCCACACCCCCGTTCGTCCTGAGCCTGTCGAAGGACGCCTTGAACGTCGCCACCGCCGCCTCCAGCTCGGCCTTGAACGCCGGGTCGGTCGCCCGGTGCAGCGTCACCCAGGATGCCGACACCTTCGCCCGCTCCGCCGCCAATGTCCGGTTCCCCGTCTCCGCCACCGCGGCCATGAACGCGGCACGCCGCGCGGCCGAAGTCTTTGCGCTCATCGGCTCTGTTCCTTGGGCTGGTGACAGGAGCGGATCAGATATGCCGGAACGGGGTCTGTAGGACAGGGGAGCGTTCGGATTGTAGGAAAGCCAAGGTTGCGCAAAGAGTTGCACAGCCCGGCCGAAGACTTATATCTAGTGCGTTCGTCGGGGGGTTATCTGCCCGTAATTATCTGCCGGACGCTGCCCCATTGAGGCGACGGCATGTCGAGCAAATCCGCCCCCAATCCACAAATCAACGTCGTATTGTTCGTCTGGTTATCCAAAAAGGCGTTGCGCAGGTATGGGTAGGTTTCGCCTACGATGATGATCGCGCCAAATGCTTTTCCAGCGAGGCGTTGATAGCTTTGCACAGGCGTTCAAAGCGCGCCTCACTTTCCGCCGGTAAGGACCGACGCGGGGTCTGTTGCCATCTTTTGCAGGAACAGCCTTGTCGGGCGAGTTTTGTGGAAGTCTATGGCCAGCGTGTCGAACGCCATTTCGACGCGGCGGGCGATGCGGGGAACGTGGGCATTCAATTCCCGCGTCTTACCCTTCAATTCCTTGGCGTAAGCTTCGCGCACAAGAGCTTCGTAAACCGCCGGTTCCAAGATATCTTCAATGTCAGCTTCGGAAGGTGGCATTTCGAATGCTTCGCTTGCAAATATCACGTTGTCCGAACGGATAAGTTTACCTTTGACTAGATCGTCGCGGGTCGCTTTCGCATCATTTTCGTCATCAAACAGAACAAGCACTTTCAGTTGTTCCGATGTTAGCAACGCGACCATGTAATGAACTTGTTGCGCGCCACCGGCGGGCGTGATTGTAAGGCGTTCATCAAGACCGGTTTTGCCTTGGTCGTTGAGATGCGCCGATACCGCCGACAAAACCCAAAAATCTGTGACCCCTTCAACGACTAAGTTGTTCGGGCCAATGAATAGACTTTGGGCAAGGTCGTATCCTAGTGCGGCCTGCAACGGAAAGAGAGTGCGCGCATCGCCGGTAGGGTCGTTTGACACCGTAGTGCCAGCTTCTTCGGCAATGTTAACGGTTCGCACCCAATCCAGTTGATGCGTTGGCACCATGAACGGGGAATGCGTCGTAAATACGATTTGATTGGCGAAGTCGTCTTCAAGATGACGAAGCAAGTCGCCTTGCGATCGCGCGTGAAGATATAAGCCTGGTTCGTCCAGCAGTAGAATAGCGCCTTCGGCTTCACCGTCTTCGGTATCTGCGGCAAAGACGACGTAAAACGCGAAAAACCACTGAAAGCCACGACTTCTTTCGTCAAGATTTACTTCAACGTCATACGTGCTGTTAGGATCGGATATAAGTGTTTCGAAGTGCTGTCCGTCAAGATTGAAGCGAACCTTCAATTCTCGGTCTTTCCAACGCTTGCGGATCGCGGTTGTCACTACGGAGCCGGCGCGATTGGCCAACTGCCCACGTGTTTCTTGATCATTCTGTTGAAGAAGGGTTTGAAGTTGATCGGGGCTTAGGCCAGCAACCTTGCATAGCTTTTCAAAGTTTACGTCTGCTGCCGTTGGCGTTCCTGCGCTCTTGCGTTGAAGGAACTGCGTAATGTCCTGTTGACCCTTGATTTCGGGATAGTCTTCAAGGAACATAAACTTCGGAATGCGTTCGATAATCCACCCACGCGCGTTCGTGTGGGCTTCCTCGTTTCCGGGGATCGCTTCGGCCATTTCCTCAAGCGCGACAATTTTTTGATCCTGCGCTTCCGTAAGTTCGGTATCAGCCGTTGCTAACGCTTGTCGAAGCGCAGCAAGGGCCGGCGTTGCCGACGCCGCCCATTTCGCGGCGTTTAGACCGAACCCGATCGCGGCTAAGAATGCGTCCGAAGCGCGCTCTAATTCGACCTTGGCGTCGTCTGTTAGCTTGGACGCTTTCGCCTTGACCGCTGCGTCAATTTTCCGCGCGTCTGTTTTGATAGCGGCTAGATCGAAAGAGCCTTCCGGCACGTCAATGCCAACGTAACGTTTCGTCCCGTAGTGGCGCCCGACAGTCACCTCCGATACGCCTTGGGCAGCGGGCCAAATTTCGGCGATGTGCTTCTGTTCAAAGGCGGACAACTGCCACGTCGAGTCAACGACCGGCGTGTTGTCGCTGCACTCCGATAGCCTCCGATGCCGGGGGAAGTCTTTGATTGGGCTAAGCGCCTTAAATCCATCCGCCGGGTTCAGGCTATGCAGCGCACGGAGTACGTTGGATTTGCCGCTTTCATTTCGCCTTAGCAGCGCCGTTATGCGGGATACTTCGATTTCGCCGCTATCATTGATCGAACGAAAATTGCGAACGCGGAATGATTTGAGTTCCATCGACTCCCCCCTTTGGGATGCGACGATAACCCGTTCGATTAATGTTCTCAATAGAGTGCGCCGACCGATCTAGTCGTCGCTACGTAGAACGCTTTGACAGAGCGTTCCGCCGTCGCGGTAGGTCGCCATCCCGACCGCCCGCCCATGACCTACCGGCGCGGTCCCGAAGGGCGGCTTGTTCGCTAAGTCATTTAGAAAATGGTGCTTCCGGTGAGGATTGAGCTCACGACCTCAGCACTACCAAAGGCAGGGTTAGGTTGGTTCGCGAGGGCCCGATCGCTCAAGCTTGCGCTTCGTCCCCGCTTGCTGCCTTCGATTGTTCGCGCGGCTCACAAAAAAACGGCCCGGTGTCGCCACCGGGCCGCTCTTTCTCTCCGCCTAGGCGAGATCGCTTAGTCGCGATCGCCCGTCAAGAACGCCGGGGCGAATTCGGGTGCCGGACCCTCATCCTTGCCGCCTTCGCTGCGCGGGGCACGCTCGCCGCCATCGCGACGTGGGCCACGGCCGCCGTCACCGTCACGGCGCGGACCGCGGGGACCGCGATCGCCACCGTCACGGCCACCGCCGCCGTCGCCACGTGGGCCACGGCCGCCGTCGCCGTCACGACGCGGACGGTCGCCGCGCGGGCGGTCGCCGCCTTCGCGCGGTTCACGCGCGGGCCGCGTGTCTTCCAGCTCGGCACCGGTCTCCTGGTCGACGACGCGCATCGACAGGCGCACCTTGCCGCGCGGGTCGATCTCGAGGACCTTGACCTTCACGGCCTGACCTTCGCTCAGCACGTCGGTGACCTTCTCGGTCCGCTCGTTGCGGATTTCGGAAACGTGGACGAGCCCGTCCTTGCCGCCCATGAAGTTCACGAACGCGCCGAAATCGACCATGTTGACGACCTTGCCGTCATACACCTTGCCGACTTCCGCTTCCTCGACCAGGCCCTTGATCCACTTGATCGCGGCCTCGATCTGCGCCGGGTCGGACGACGACACCTTGATCACGCCCTCGTCGTCGATGTCGACCTTGGCGCCGGTCTGCGCGACGATCTCGCGGATCACCTTGCCGCCGGTGCCGATCACTTCGCGGATCTTCGACTTGTCGATCGTGAAGCTTTCGATGCGCGGGGCGTGTGCCGACAGTTCCTCGCGCGTATGGTCCAGCGCGCGCGCCATCTCTTCCAGGATGTGCGCGCGGCCTTCCTTGGCCTGTGCCAGCGCCTTGCCCATGATCTCCTCGGTGATGCCGGCAATCTTGATGTCCATCTGCATCGTGGTGATGCCCTCGGACGTGCCGGCGACCTTGAAGTCCATGTCGCCCAGATGATCTTCGTCACCCAGGATGTCGCTGAGCACCGCGAAGTTCTTGCCTTCCAGGATCAGGCCCATCGCGATGCCCGATACCGGGCGCTTCAGCGGCACGCCGGCATCCATCATCGACAGCGAACCGCCGCACACCGTCGCCATCGACGAGGAGCCGTTGCTCTCCGTGATGTCGCTGAGCACGCGGATCGTGTACGGGAAGTCCTCCTTCGACGGCAGCACCGGGTGCAGCGCGCGCCAGGCAAGCTTGCCATGGCCGACTTCGCGGCGGCCCGGCGCGCCGAAGCGGCCGACTTCACCGACCGAGTAAGGCGGGAAGTTGTAGTGCAGCATGAAGTTTTCGTACGTCAGGCCCGACAGGCCGTCGATCATCTGCTCGGCGTCGCGCGTGCCGAGCGTTGTCGTGCAGATCGACTGCGTCTCGCCGCGCGTGAACAAGGCCGAGCCGTGCGTGCGCGGCAGGAAGTGCACCATCGCCTCGATCGGGCGGATCTGCGTGGTGGTGCGGCCGTCGATGCGCGTACCATCCTTCAGGATCGCGCCGCGGACGATTTCCGCTTCCAGCTTCTTGACCAGCTTGCCCGCGGCCATCTGGTCCTGCGGCGCCGCATCGGCGAACGCTTCCTTGGCCTTGTGGCGGGCGGCACTCAGCAGGTCCGACCGCTTGGACTTGTCGGTCACCTTGTAGGCGGCGGCAATGTCCTTGCCGATCAGCTTCTTGAGCTTGTCCTTGGCGGTCGAGAGATCAGCCTGCTCGGCCATCTCCCAAGGCTCCTTGGCGGCCTGCTCGGCCAGATCGATGATCAGGTTGGCGGCTTCGGTGCACGCCTTGTGCGCGAACTGCACCGCGCCCAGCATCACCTCTTCCGACAGCTCCTTGGCCTCGGACTCCACCATCATCACCGCGCCCGGCGTCGCGGCGACCACTAGGTCGAGATCGCCGTCCTTCGCCTGCTCATGCGTAGGGTTCAGGATATACTCGCCATCGATGTAACCAACCCGAGCCGCCCCGATCGGCCCCATAAACGGCACGCCGCTGATGGTCAGCGCAGCCGAAGCCGCCACCATCGCAAGCACGTCCGGCTCATTCTCCCCATCATAGGACAGAACCTGGCAAATAACGTTAATCTCGTTATAAAACCCCTCCGGAAACAAAGGCCGAATCGGCCGATCGATCAGGCGGCTGGTCAGCGTTTCCTTCTCGGTCGCACCGCGCTCACGCTTGAAGAAACCACCGGGGATGCGGCCGGCGGCGCTGTACTTTTCCTGATAATGGACGGTGAGCGGGAAGAAATCCTGGCCCTCCTTCACGGTGCGTGCGGCGGTCACGGCGCACAGCACGACGGTTTCGCCTAGGGTCGCCAGCACGGCGCCATTGGCCTGGCGCGCAACGCGGCCGGTTTCCAGCGTCAGCGTCTTGCCGCCCCATTGGGCGCTTACGGTCTTGGTATCGAACATGTGTTTTCCTTCAACGCCATTCGCCAGATGCGAATGGGGCCTATCTGCAGGCTAAGCCGGCCTGCGCGGTTTCGGGCCTGTCGTGGCCCTGCTTGGCCATCGCCGCCGAATTGCGGGATGGCGAAAGAGGTAAATGCGAAAACGGCGCCCGAAGGCGCCGTTCCCGTCGTCGCTAGGTTACTTGCGCAACCCGAGCTTGGCGATCAGATCGGTATAGCGCTGGCCCTCGGTCTTGCGGAGGTAATCCAGCAGCGAACGACGCTTGTTGACCATCATCAGCAGCCCGCGGCGCGAATGATTGTCCTTCTTGTGCGTCTTGAAATGCTCGGTCAGGTTGCGGATACGCTCGGTGAGGATCGCGACCTGGACTTCGGTGGAACCGGTATCGCCTTCGGCGCGACCATGGTCCTTGACGAGCGCGTCCTTGCGCTCTGCGGTAATCGTCATGTGTTCTCGTCCTTCGACATCGGTTACAGATTGAAGCCACGAACGACGCGAACCTCGTGGTTCTGAACCTCTACCAAGGCAACGGGACTTTCATCCAGCAGCGCAAAATATTGGCCATCGTCTGCGGCGATCCCGATCAACACCCGCCCCTGTCGGAGCAGCCCTGCCTGATCGGGAGCAAGAGGAAGGGCCGGGATGTCGTCCAGCGCCGCCCTCAAGGGCAGGAGTTTGTCTTCTAGCGCGCGTGCCTTACCGCTTTCGGCCAGAATGTCCAGCGATATCGCGGATCCGAGCGTGAACGGACCGGCCTTCGAACGGCGGAGCATGGTGACGTGGCCGACCGTATTTAGCGCGATCGCGATGTCGCGTGCGAGGCTGCGGATATAGGTGCCCTTGGAGACGTGGGCGGTGAGGGTGATCTCCTCCAGCGTCCGGCCCGCTCCATGGTCACCCCTGCGAAGGCTGGGGTCTCGTGCGGGAGTAGGCGCGCTTTCCCCAGGGAGATCCCAGCCTTCGCTGGGATGACGGACGGTGAGGGCATGAATCACAACCGATCGGCTCGCCAGCACCACCTCTTCGCCCGCGCGCGCCAGATCGTAAGCGCGTTGACCATCCACCTTCAGCGCGGAATAGGCTGGAGGCACCTGCTCGATCAGACCGGTGAGGCGCGGCAGCACTGCTTCGATCGCCGCCAGCGTCGGCCGCACCTCACTGGACGCGATCTCCTTGCCCTCGAGATCCAGCGTATCCGTCTGCACGCCAAACCGCACGGTGAACTCATACACCTTGTCGCTGTCGAGCATCCGCCCCGCCAGCTTGGTCGCCTCGCCGATCGCGATCGGCAGCACGCCGGTCGCTAGTGGATCGAGCGTGCCGCCATGGCCGACCTTGAACTTGCCATAGCCGCCGTCGCGCAGCGCGCGCTTCACCGCAGACACGCCTTGCGTCGAGCCAAGCCCGAGGGGCTTGTCGAGGATGATCCAGCCATGCATCGCGGTCAGGCCCTGATCGTACCGGCAAGCGCTTCGTTGAAGTGCCGGCGGCACAGCGCGACGTACCGATCATTGCCGCCAATCTCGGTCTGCCGCCCCTCGGTAACCGGCATGCCCGATTCATCGAGCCGCAAGTTCATTGTCGCCTTGCGCCCGCACATGCAGACCGATTTGATCTCGACCAACGAATCGGCAATCGCCAGCAGCCGCGCGGAACCCTCGAACAATGCGCCCTGGAAATCTGTGCGTAATCCATAAGCAAGCACTGGAATGCCGTGCACGTCGGCAAGGGTTGCCAGCTGATCCACCTGTTCGGCGGTTAGAAATTGCGCTTCGTCGACCAGCACGCACGCCGGCGGCGCTTCGCCTTCGCGATGCACGATCGCGAGCAGATCGGTATCCCGTTCGAACGCGATCGCGTCCTCGCGCAGGCCGATGCGGGAGGTGATGGTGCCGGGTGCGAAGCGGTCATCGATCGCGGCGGTGAACAACACGGTGCGCATGCCGCGCTCGCGATAATTGAAGTCGGCTTGCAGCAGGTTGGTCGATTTGCCCGCATTCATCGAGGCATAATAGAAATAGAGCTTGGCCATCAGGCTTGCGCGTCGTCCGCGTCTTCGGCGGCATTCAAGTCGCGCGCGACCTTCGGCGTACGCAACAATTGCTCGATATGGCTGCCCTCGTCAAAGCTCTCGTCGGGCACGAACTTGAGCTTGGCGGCATATTTCATGCTGATCCGGTTGGCGCATTCGCGCTGCAGATAAGCGGTGTTGGTGCGTAATGCCTTGAGCACCGCTTCCTCGTCCTTGCCCAGCAACGGCTTCACGAACACCGTCGCGTGGCGCAGGTCTGGCGACATGCGCACTTCCGTCACGGTCACCATGTGCTTGGCGAGTGTCTCGTCATGCACGTCGCCGCGCGCAAGGATGTCGCTCAGCGTGTGACGCATCTGCTCGCCGACGCGCAGCAGGCGCACGACGCGGGTTTCGGGTGTGTCGTTGGAGCGCATTCACGTCATCCTGTCGCTGCCCCGGCGCGATGCCGGGGCAGCGTATGGGTCAAAGCGTCCGTTCGCGCAGTTCGACTTCGAACGTCTCGAGGAAGTCGCCCGGTTTGATGTCGACGAAGTTCGACGTGAACGTCACGCCGCACTCGAGACCGGCCCGAACTTCTGCAACATCGTCCTTGAAGCGGCGTAAACTTGCGATCTCGCCCTGGTAGATGATGACATCCGCCCGGGTGATACGTGCCTTGAGCGCCTTGCGGATGATGCCCTCGGTAACCAGCAGGCCGGCCGCCTTGCCGTGCTTGCCGGCCGAGAAGACCTCGCGGATTTCGGCGCGGCCGACGACCGTCTCGAAAGCCTCTGGGCCAAGCTCGCCTGCCATGCCGGCGCGGATCTCGTCGGTCAGCGTGTAGATCACGTCGTAATATTTGAACGCGACCTTCTGCCGCTCGGCGATCTCGCGCGCCTTGGCGTTGGGACGGACGTTGAAGCCGATGATCGGCGCGCCGCTGGCACCGGCCAACGTCACGTCGCTCTCGGTGATCCCGCCGACGCCCGAATGCAGCACGCGGGCCCTGATCAGGTCGGTGGAGATCTTGTTGATCGCATTGACGATCGCCTCGACCGAACCCTGCGTATCGGCCTTGACCACCAGCGGATATTCGATCGCCTGCTTTTCCTTGAGCGCACTGAACATGCTCTCGAGGCTTGCAGGACCGGTCGAGGTCCGCTTGCTGGTCATCACGCCCTGACGGTATTCCGCGACTTCGCGGGCACGCGCCTCGTTCTCGACCACCGACAGCGGATCGCCCGCGCGCGGCACGCCCGACAGGCCCAGCACTTCGACCGGAAGCGAGGGACCCGCTTCCTTGATCTGCTGACCCTTGTCGTTGGTCATCGCGCGAACCTTGCCGCTCTCGCCGCCGACGACGATGATATCGCCGACCCGCAGCGTACCGCGGTTGACCAGGATCGTCGCGACCGGACCGCGGCCCTTGTCGAGCTTGGCCTCGATCACGGTGCCTTCGGCAGCACGATCGGGGTTGGCCTTCAGTTCGAGCAGTTCGGCCTGCAGCTGGATCTTCTCGATCAGTTCGTCGAGCCCGGTCTTCTGCAGCGCGGAGACTTCCACGTCCTGCACGTCACCAGACATCTCCTCGACGATCACTTCGTACTGCAGCAGTTCCTCGCGGACCTTCTGCGGATTGGCACCGTGCTTGTCGACCTTGTTGATCGCCACGATCATCGGCACGCCGGCCGCCTTGGTGTGGTTGATCGCCTCCACCGTCTGCGGCTTGATGCTGTCGTCCGCCGCCACGACCAACACGACGATATCCGTCACGTTGGCGCCGCGCTGGCGCATTTCGGTGAACGCTTCGTGGCCGGGCGTGTCGAGGAAGGTGATCTTCGACTTGTCCTTCAACGTCACCTGATAGGCGCCGATATGCTGCGTGATGCCGCCGGCTTCGCCGCGCACCACATCGGTGCCGCGCAACGCATCGAGCAGCGAGGTCTTGCCGTGATCGACATGGCCCATGATCGTGACGACTGGCGGCCGCGGGGTCGCATTCTCATCCGCCTCGACATCGCCATCGATCGCCAGATCGATATCAGAATCACTGACGCGGACGATGTTGTGGCCGAATTCGGTCACCAACAGCTCGGCCGTATCCTGATCGATCGTCTCGGTCAGGGTGACGGGCATGCCCAGCTTGAACAGCGTCTTGACCAGGTCCGCGCCCTTCTCGGCCATGCGGATGGCGAGTTCCTGCACGGTGATCGCTTCCGGCACGGCAACGTCGCGGATCTGCTTGGCCTGCGCCTCGCGCGGGCCGCCGAGACGACGGTTTTCCTTCTCGCGGGCACGCTTCAGCGCGGCGAGCGAACGCGCACGCGCACCGTCGCCATCGTTGAGCGCACGATTGACCGTCAGCTTGCCGCCGCGACGTTCGTCGCCGGTGCGGGCACGCGACGGCTGCTGCGGACGCTGCAGCGTCTCGCCGGCCCGCTTGATCGGGCTGCCAGGGGCAGCCGCCGTGGCAGGCGTAGCGGCGCTGACCGGAGCCGTCTCTTCGGGCTGCGCGACCGGCGCGGGTGCGGGCTTCGGCCGCTCTGGGCGGGGCACGGGCGTGAAGCGTCGCGGTGCCGGCATGCTCGGATCGAGGCCGAACATCGTCGGGGCCGGGGGTGCAGGCGGCGCGGCAGGCGGTGGTGCCGGCGCTGCAACAGGGGCAGGCGCAGGCGTCGGCGCAACAACGGCAGCAGGCGCTTCCGCGACGACGGGCGCAGGCTCGGCAGCGGGTGCGGCCGCTTCCGCGACCGGCGCAGGCGTCGGCTCGACCGGCTGTGCCACCGGCTGCGGTGCAGGCTCGGGGGCGGCAGGCGAGTCCGCGGCATCGCCGGCGCGACGTGCTTCCTCGGCCCGGCGGCGTGCTTCTTCAGCGGCCTCGACGCGCTCGCGCTCTTCGCGGCGACGCGTTTCCTCCAGCGCGTTCATGCGCGATTCGTCTGCCTCACGCAGCAGCTTCTGCTGCAGTTCCTGGCGCGACAACAGGGAATTGGCGGGCGAGACCGGCGCGGGCGCAGGGCGCGGCGGTGCGACCGGCGCCGCAGGTGCGGCGACGGGTGCAGCCGCTTCCTCGACCGGCGCTTCGGGCGCTCCGCCGGGTCCCAGGATACGGCGGCGCTTCACTTCCACGACCACGGTGTTCGACCGGCCATGGCTGAAGCTCTGCTTCACCTGGCCCGTCTCGACCGTGCGCTTCAGCCCCAGCGGCGCGCGCATGCCCAGTTTCGGCTTTTCGTTGTCGGTATCGCTCACTCGAATTCCTCGTAATCTTCGGTCGAATTTGCATCCGCGTGCCGGGGGGACGCCGATGCGCCCTGCGAGGCCGTTTCGCAAGGCGTGGGTAATGGGTCAGGGCCGATGAAATGCAGCCAGCGATCGAGCGCTTCGCGCACGCGCTTGGCCGCATCGGGATCAGTCAGGCCGATATGTACCACATTCTGCCTGCCTAGTGCCACGGCCAATATGGTGCGCGACACCGGCAGAACCAAGCCCCTGCGATCGCTACCTTCTTCGTCGTTGCCGACGCGCCAGGCCTGATCGAGCTTGCGGTTGCCATCGGCGCCCGCATCGCAGGCGTGGAGCAGCAGATGAAGCTTGCCGGATCGCGCCGCAGTCTCGATCTTCTCGGCGCCGCTGAACAGCCCGCCGGAGCGCGATTCGAGCCCGAGCCGGTCGAGTGCCGCACGTTCCAGTGCGGCTTCCAGCTTGTCGGCGAGATCGGCAGGGATGCCGATCGGCCCGGTCTTGAACGCGCGGGCAAGCGCGCCTTTCAGCTTGCCCTTGGCGATCGCCGTTTCCAGCTCGGCCTTGGTCACGCCGATCCACGCCCCACGCCCGGGGGCCTTGGCGCGGACATCGGGGAAGACGTCGCCATCCGGGCTGAGCGCGAGCCGCACCAGCGCGGCACGCGGTGCGCGATCGCCGAGCAGGATGCAGCGGCGCACCGGCTCCTTGGGCTCGCGCGACGCGGCGCGGGTGTCTGGGCGGGGATCTGTGGTCGTGGTCATGCGGCCCTCTCCCCAACCCCAAACGTCACCCCGGGCTTGACTCGGGGTCCCGCTTCTTCGCTCCCCAGGAAGCTGGACCCCGGCTCAAGGCCGGGGTGACGAACGAAGGATCCATCAGTCTGTGCGGACCCGACAAGCGTCGGGCGCGCGGCTCCGTGGACCCCGGAACAAGTCCGGGGTGACGGCAGCGCAGTGGGTATCTGTAGCCCTAAAGTATCATCGTGAGGGAACCGCATGCGCGTCCTCCCTCGATGGCGGGGTATCGCGGTCGACGATCAACTGACCGCCGGCACCGTAATTCTCCGTCGACACTTCCTCGATCACGATCTGCACCGCTTGCGGGTTCTTGCCGAGACGCGCGACCAGGCTAGCGGTCACGTCGGCGACGAGTCCCGCTTTCTGGTCCTTCGTGGCAGAGCCCGAAATGCGGATGCTGACGAATGGCATCAGGCTTCTTCGTCCTCGAACCAGTGCGCGCGCGCGGCCATGATGATCTCGTTGCCCTGTTCGTCCGACAGGCCATATTCGCCGAGCACACCGCCCTTGTCCTCGGGGCGCTTGTTGTCCGATTCGGCGCGGCGGCGCTGTTCCTGGCGCTTCTTCTGCACCAGCTCGTCGGTCGCCAGATCGGCGAGATCGTCGAGCGTCAGGATGCCGGCCTTGCCGAGCGTGACGAGCATCGCCTCGTTGAGGTGCGGCAGCGCGGCGAGATCGTCCGCCACGCCCATGCCGCGACGCAGCTCGCGATTGGCTTCCTCGCGGCGATCGAGCGCCTCGGTCGCGCGGCTCTGCAGCTCGGCCGCGAGATCCTCGTCAAACCCTTCGATCGAGGCGATTTCCTGCACCTCGACATAGGCGACCTCTTCCAGCGCGCCGAAGCCTTCGGCGACCAGCAGCTGCGCCAGCGTCTCGTCGACGTCCAATTCGGTCTGGAACATCTCGGTGCGCTCGGCGAATTCCTTCTGGCGCTTCTCCGAGGCGTCGGCCTCGGTCAGGATGTCGATCGCCTTGCCGGTCAATTGACTGGCGAGGCGCACGTTCTGGCCACGACGGCCGATGGCGAGCGACAACTGATCATCGGGAACGACGACCTCGATGCGATCCTCTTCCTCGTCGATCACGACGCGGCTGACCGATGCCGGCTGCAGCGCGTTGACGACGAAGGTCGCGGTGTCGGGCGACCAGGGGATGATGTCGATCTTCTCGCCCTGCATTTCCTGCACGACGGCCTGGACGCGGCTGCCCTTCATGCCGACGCACGCGCCGACCGGATCGATCGACGAATCGTGGCTGATGACGCCGATCTTGGCGCGCGAGCCCGGGTCGCGCGCGGCCGCCTTGATCTCGATGATGCCGTCGTAGATTTCCGGCACTTCCTGCGCGAACAGCTTCTTCATGAAATCGGGATGCGCGCGGCTGAGGAAGATCTGCGGGCCGCGGTTCTCGCGGCGGACGTTGAGGATCAGCGAGCGGATGCGATCGTTGACGCGCACCACTTCGCGCGGGATCTGCGCATCGCGGCGGATCACGCCTTCCGCGCGGCCCAGATCGACGACCACGTGGCCGAACTCGACACGCTTGACCACGCCGGTGATGATCTCACCCATGCGATCCTTGAATTCCTCGAACTGGCGCTCGCGCTCGGCGTCGCGGACCTTCTGGAAGATCACCTGCTTGGCGGCCTGCGCGGCGATGCGGCCGAACTCGATCGGGGGCAGCGGATCGACGATGTAATCGCCGACGACTGCGCCCGGCTGGAGCTTCTCGGCTTCCTTGAGGTTCACCTGCTTGAAGTAATCGTCGACCGCCTCGACCACTTCGACCACGCGCCACAAGCGCAGATCGCCGGTGGTGCCGTCGAGCTTGGCGCGGATGTCGTTCTCGGCGCCGTAGCGCGAACGCGCGGCGCGCTGGATCGCGTCTTCCATCGCCTCGATCACGATCGCCTTGTCGATCATCTTCTCGGCGGCGACCGCATTGGCGATCGCCAGCAGTTCTGCCTTGTTGGCGGAAACGGCGCTAAGAGCCATGATTTATCCTTCTTGCTTGATCGTGGCGCTGGTTGGCGCGCTATCTTCAGTATCTAGCTCGTCGTTGTCGGTATCGTCCTCGACGAGTTCTTCGTCGAATTCTTCCTCGTCCGCGCCTTCGACATCGAGCGGACGGGTCGCCGCGAGCAGCCGATCGGTGAACAGCAGCTTGGCGTCGGCGACCTGGTCGAAGCCGATCGTCATCTCGCCATGTTTGTTGACCGCGATGGTGATGCGCTCACCCTCGACGCCGACGAGATCGCCGGTGAGCTGCTTGCGGCCCTCGACCGGCGCGGTGAGCACGATGCGTGCTTCATGCCCGGACCAGTCGGTGAAGTCCTGCAGTCGGGTCAGCGGGCGATCGATGCCGGGCGATGAGACTTCGAGGCGATACTCGCTGTCGATCGGGTCCTCGACATCCAGCACGTCGGAGATGCGGCGCGACAGATCGGCGCAATCGTCGATCGTCAACTGGCGCGTGTCGGGGCGCTCGGCCATCACCTGCAACGTGATGTCGCCCGCGCCGCCGAACATCTTCACGCGCACCAGATCGAAGCCCAAGGCCTCGGCTTCGGGGGCGATCAGAGCGGTCAGCTTGGCGATATCGGCCAATGGTGTTCCAGACATGGGTTGTTGCCGCCGGAACCGGGTGGCTCCAGCCTCTTCACCTGACGATGTAGAGAATGTGGCCATGATATAGTCGATGGGCGCGCCGGTGGCAAGCGTCCCCGTATCAACCAGCAACGGCAGAGGTTATGATCTGTCGGACGGTCGCCGGAACAAGTCCGGGGTAAAGAGGGTATGGTTTGGGTCAGTTTCGGAGAGTCGCCATGAAATCCTGTTTCCTGCTCGCCGGTCTCGTCGTCGGCACCGCCTGTTCCGCCGCGCCCCCGGCCCCGACCGGCGCCAAGCCCTTCGTCGAAACCGTCGTCGCCGATTTCGACGCGCCCTGGGCGATGACCTTCCTGCCCGACGGGCGGATGCTGGTGACGGAGAAGGCCGGGCAGCTCAAACTGGTGTCTGCCGACGGCAAAAGTGCGATAACCGTCGCGGGCACGCTGCCGGTGGCGAGCGAAGGGCAGGGCGGCTTGATGGATATCGTGCTGGCACCCGGCTTTGCGAGCAACCGGCTGGTCTATTTCAGCTTTTCCGAGACCGGCCCCGGCGGCAAGGGCGTAGCGCTTGCGCGCGGCAAGCTCAGCGGCGACACGAGCGGCAAGCCGCGGCTCGACGGCGTCGAGGTGATCTTCCGCGCGCATCCTTATGTCGACGGCAACGGCCACTTTTCCGGGCGCATCGCCTTCTCGCCCGATGGCCAGCATCTGTTCTTCACCAATGGCGAGCGGCAGAAATTCGATCCCGCGCAGGATCCCAAGGCTTCGCTCGGCAAGGTGCTGCGGCTGACGCTCGACGGCAAGCCGGCGCCTGGCAACCCGCTGGCCGCGCAAGGGTTCGATCCGGCGGTGTGGAGCTACGGCCACCGCAACCTGCTCGGCATCGCCTTCGATTCCGCGGGCAATCTGTGGGAGCAGGAAATGGGCCCCAAGGGCGGTGACGAGGTCAATCTGATCCAGCCGGGCAAGAATTACGGCTGGCCGAGGGCATCGAACGGCAGCCATTATGACGGCCGCGACATCCCCGATCATAAGGCCGGCGACGGGTTCGAGCCGCCCAAGGTGTGGTGGAACCCCGTGATCTCGCCCGGCGGGCTGATGATCTATTCGGGCAGCATGTTCCCGGCCTGGCGCGGCGACGCGTTCATCGGCGGCCTGTCGAGCCAGGCGCTGGTCCGTGTCGATCTGAACGGCACCAACGCCGCCAAGGGCGACCAATGGAACATGGGCGCGCGCATCCGCGAAGTCGAACAGGGTCCCGACGGCGCGATCTGGGTGCTCGAGGACGGCGCCGACGGTTCGCAGGGGCGGCTGATCAAGCTGACCCCGGCGTAGCTTCTCAACCGCATTAGAACCGTTCGTGCTGAGTAGCGACCGAGTAGGCCGCAGGCCGTATCGAGGGCGCGTATCGAAGCACCTTTGTAGCGCGTGGCGCTTGTCCTTCGATACGCGTCTTCGACTTCGCTCAGCCGCTACTCAGGACGAACGGCGCTTTTTGGCAGCCCGGGGTTAAGACCGCACCACCAGATAGTTCATCCGCGCCGCCGCGATCGGCTTGGCTGGGTCGTCCTGCCATGCCGTCGCCTCGACGTTCGCCACGCGATTGCCCAGTCGCGTGACGATGCCGCGGCTGTAGGTCAGCTTGTCGCGCCCGCCGCGCATGAAATCGACCGTGACGTTGATCGGCTTGATGCGCCCGCCACCGTCATCGGCCAGCGCATGGCGCAGCGCGACGATCGCCGCCATTTCCATCAGGCCGCTGATCGCGCCGCCGTGCAGGAAGCCGGGCCGGCCGAGCACGCCATCCTCGAACGGCATGATCAGGCGGCAATTCTCCGCATCTTCCGGGTCGGCATAGAGGCCCAGCGTCTCGGCATAAGGCGGCAGCATCAGAAATAGCCCTCCGGCGCCATGAACGTACCCGCGACATGCGCCAGCGGGTCGCCCGGATCGCCGTCATGCGCCTGGCCGCGCACGAACGCGATCGAGCGCGTGATGCGATAGCATTCGCCGCGGCCGAACACCGTCTGGCCGGGCGTCGCCGGGCGCAGGTAATCGACGCGCAGGTCGAGCGTCGCGTGCGGGCGAAAGTTATCGAGCTTCAGCCACACCGACATGCTCGCCGCCATGTCCATCATCGACAGGATCGGGCCCGAAGCGATCACGCCGCTGTCGGGATCGCCGATCAGCCGGGTGTCGTAAGGCAATGCCATTTCCAGCCAGTTGGGCCCGTGCGCGTGATAGGCAAGGCCGAGATGCCGCCCATGGCCGCCCGCGCCATTCTTCAGAAAGCGTTCGGGGTCGAAGACGAAGGCGGGCGGTGTGGTCATCGCAGTGCTCATGGCGTCAGCGTCTACACAGGCGCGGGGCAGACGCAACGTGCGCCATTGCCCGGCCATCACGACCGAGCTAGCTTCGGGTTGCAAAAGACAACCTAGGAGAGGCGGATGCATCCCAGCGTCCATGGGCGCGCGACGCCTGACAAGCCTGCATTGATCGTCGCCGAAACCGGTGAGACCGTCAGCTATGCCGCGCTCGAGGCGCGATCGAATCGCGCGGCGCAGCTGTTCCGTGCCCGCGGCCTGGCACCGGGCGACACGATCGCCCTGTTCCTCGACAATATCCCCGAATATTTCGATCTGACCTGGGGCGCGCAGCGCAGCGGGCTGTTCTACGTGTGCATCCCCGCCAAGCTGACCGCGCCGGAGGTGGAGTATATCCTCGCGGATTCCGGCGCCACGCTGCTGATCGCCTCCGCGGCGCTCGCCGCCGTGGCAGAAAAGATCGATCTTGGCGGGCGCAGCGCGCTGGCGGTCGGGCCGATCGCTGCGTGGGAGGATTGGGCGACGGCCGTATCGGCGATGCCCGCGACACCGATCGCCGACGAGCGCGCCGGCGTCGACATGCTCTATTCCTCGGGAACGACGGGGCGGCCCAAGGGCGTGCGTGTCGCGCTGCCCGAGGATCCGGCGATCGCCGCGCCCAACGTGCTGATGCAGTTGGCGGTCGGGCTGTACGGCCTTGGCGCCGACACGATCTATCTCAGCCCCGCGCCGCTCTATCATGCCGCGCCCTTGCGCTGGTCGATGACGGTGATGCGCCTGGGCGGGACGGTGGTGATGATGCGGCATTTCGAGCCGCAGGCCGCGCTCGCCGCAATCGAGCGCTACCGCGTCACCGCCAGCCAATGGGTGCCGACGCACTTCGTCCGCATGCTGAAACTGAGCGAGGCGGAGCGCCGCGCGCACGATCTCTCGACACTGAAGGTCGCCATTCACGCCGCCGCGCCGTGTGCCGTGCCGGTCAAGCAGGCCATGATCGATTGGTGGGGGCCGGTGCTCTTCGAATATTATGCCGGGTCGGAAGGAAACGGGCTGACCGCGATCGATTCGCCCGACTGGCTCGCGCATCCCGGGTCGGTCGGGCGGGCGGCCTATGGCGCCTTGCACATCTGCGATGATCAGGGTGCCGAGCTTGCGCCGGGGCAGGAGGGGCTGGTCTATTTTTCCGGCGGCACGCCGTTCGAATATCATAACGATCCGGCCAAGACGGCCGAGGCGCGGCACGCGCTGGGCTGGACGACGCTCGGCGATATCGGGCGGATGGATGCCGACGGCTATCTCTACCTCACCGATCGCAAGAGCTTCATGATCATTTCGGGCGGCGTGAACATCTACCCGCAGGAGATCGAGAACCGCCTGATCACCCATCCCCGCGTCGCCGACGTGGCGGTGATCGGCGCGCCCGATGCCGACATGGGCGAGCGCGTGGTCGCAGTGGTGCAACCGGTCGACATGGACGAAGCAGGCGACGATCTCGCGGCCGAACTGACGGCATGGTGCCGCACCGCACTGTCCGGCGTAAAGATCCCGCGGCAAATCGACTTCGCCGCCGACCTGCCGCGGCACCCGACTGGCAAGCTCTACAAGCGCTTGCTGCGCGATCATTATTGGGGTGAGACGGGCAGCAGGATTGTATAAACCACAGCCGTTCGTCCTGAGTAGCGGCTGAGCTTGTCGAAGACGCGTATCGAAGGACAGGTGCTTCGAAACGAGCCTTCGCTACGCCCTTCGGGCTACTCAGTCTCTACTCAGCACGAACGGCGTCGGAGGAAGAGAAAGATGAACGACCGCGTATCGATCACCGTCACGGATCACATCGCCGACGTCCGGCTCACCCGGCCCGACAAGATGAACGCGATCGATCCTGCCATGTTCGAGGGCATCGGCGCGGCGATCGATCAGCTCGCCACGCGCAAGGACGTGCGCTGCGTCGTGCTCTCTGGCGAAGGCCGCGCCTTCTGCGCCGGGCTCGACATGGCGAGCATGGCGGCGGGCGGCTCCGGCCTGGCGCTCGATCCGCGCAACGATCAGGGTAGTATCCTGCCGCAGCATGTCACCTGGGGCTGGCGCAACCTGCCCATGCCGGTGATCGCCGCGGTGCACGGCGTGGCGATGGGCGGGGGTTTCCAGATCATGTCGGGCGCCGACATCCGCATCGCCGCGCCGGACGCGCGCTTCGCCATTCGCGAGACCTATTGGGGCCTGGTGCCCGACATGGCCGGCTTCCCGATCTGGCGCGGCCTGGTGCGCGACGACGTGCTGCGCGAGCTCGTCTACACCGCGCGCGAGTTCGATGCGGCGGAGGCGCTGCAGCACGGCTTCGTCACGCGCCTGGCGGATGATCCGCACGCTGCGGCGATGGAGCTCGCCACTTTGATCGCCGGGCGCAGCCCGCACGCGATCCGCGGCGCCAAGCGGCTGTGCAACCTGGCGCACGATGCCGATCCGCGCGCGATGCTCGTCGCCGAGACCGAGGAGCAGCTGAAGGTCATCGGCAAGCCCAACATGATGGAAGCGGTGGCGGCGAACATGGGCAAGCGGCCTGCGGTGTTCGTGGATTGATTTTCGGCTCGTAGCGCGACCTCACCCCGGAACTGTTCCATCATGTTCTCCCGCGAAAGCGGGAGCCCAGGGTTCCAAACGCCGGCGCTATTTGCCCGGGGCCCCCGCATTCGCGGGGGAACGAGAGATACCCGTTCGTCGCCTAAACTGGAATCGTCACCCGGTTCGCCTCCAGCCCGGCGCGGAAATCGGGTGCCAGTGCGGTGGCGCCGGCACCGCCGCTCATCACGATCACCGCATCGCACGTGGCGATGCATTCGCCCTTCTGGAATCCCGCCGCCAGGATGTGCCAGCTGCGCGTACCGATATGGCCGATGCCGGTGGCGAATTCGACATCGTCGGGGAAGAACCCCTCGTGCAGATAGTTCAGGGTGATGTTGGCCACCAGCCAGCGATGGCCGTGCCACCCGGCCAGCCCCAGCGCACGGTTGAAGCGCACCCGCGCGGATTCGAACAGTCCCGCCATCGCCACGTTGTTGATATGGCCGAGCGGATCGAGATCCTGGAAGCGGGTCTGGATCACCTCGCGGTGCGGGTAATTGGCGGGGTCGAGCCGCCAGGATTCTGGTCTAGCCATCTTCTTCAACCTCCACCCGTTCGCGTCGAGCCTAGTCGAGAAGCCGCCGCCAAGTACAGGTTTCTCGGCGTCGCTCGAAACGAACGGTGCATTGTGCTTTCTTGATCAGCGCGGCGCCATGCGGATCGCGCCGTCAAGCCGCACGTCCTCGCCGTTGAAATATGGGTTCTCGATCATCGCCAGCGCCAG
The DNA here is from genome assembly GCF_025231525.1 of Sphingomonas endolithica. Lineage (NCBI taxonomy): Bacteria > Pseudomonadati > Pseudomonadota > Alphaproteobacteria > Sphingomonadales > Sphingomonadaceae > Sphingomonas > Sphingomonas endolithica. The sequence continues at coordinate 2,623,022 of NZ_CP103057.1, read as the reverse complement.
CTGCGCATATTCCGCCGGATGGCCGAGCCGTTTGGGGAAGGGGACGGAAGCGGCGAGATTGTCCTTCACCGCTTGCGGCGCGCCCTGCATCAACGGCGTGTCGAAGATGCCCGGCAGGATCGTGTTGACGCGAATGCCTTCGCTCATCAGGTCGCGCGCGATCGGCAGCGTCATGCCGACGACACCGCCCTTCGACGCCGAATAGGCCGCTTGCCCGATCTGCCCGTCCTCGGCCGCGACACTGGCGGTCATCACGATCGCGCCGCGGTCGTTCTCGGCACCCGGCTCCAGCGTCAGCATGCCCGCCGCCGACTTCGCCACGCAGCGGAACGTGCCGACCAGATTGATCTGCACCAGCCAGTTGAACGCCTCCAGGCTGAAATGCTTGATGCTGCCGTCTTCCTTGGATCGGCTGGCGGTCTTCATCGCATTGCCCGTGCCGGCGCAACAGACGAGCACCGCTTCCTGCGCATGCGCCGCGCGCGCCTTGGCGAAGCCGGCATCGACGCTCTCGTCCGAGGTGACGTTCACCTCGCAGAACACGCCGCCGATCTCGGCCGCAACCGCCTCGCCCTTGTCCCGCTGCAAGTCGAAGATCGCGACTTTCGCACCCTTTGCGGCAAGTGCCCGCGCGGTAGCCTCGCCGAGGCCCGAGGCACCGCCAGTGACGATGGCCGATTTACCGTTCACATCCATGATATTCCTGCTCCTTAGTCACCCCGGACTTGTTCCGGGGTCCACCGCGCCTCGCTGGCAAAGCACCGGTAGATGAGTGGACCCCGGAACACGTCCGGGGTGACGGCTTGCGGTTTGGCTAGACCCGCTCGACGATCGTCACATTGGCCAGCCCGCCGCCCTCGCACATCGTCTGCAAACCGTAGCGCCCGCCGCTTTTGTGCAGCGCATGCACCAGCGTCGCCATCAGCTTCGTGCCGCTTGCTCCCAGCGGATGCCCCAGCGCGATCGCCCCGCCATTGACGTTGAGCCTGGCATGGTCACCGCCGGTATGCTGCAGCCAAGCCAGCGGTACCGGCGCGAACGCCTCGTTCACCTCGTACAGGTCGATATCCTGGATCGTCAGGCCGGCACGCTTCAGTGCCTTGTCGGTGGCGAACAGCGGCTCTTCCAGCATCACCACCGGATCGCCCCCGGTCACGGTCAGATTGTGGATCCGCGCGAGCGGCGTCAGGCCATGCTCCTTCAGCGCGCGTTCGCTCACCACCAGCACCGCGCTCGCGCCATCGCAGATCTGCGACGCGTTGGCCGCCGAGATCACGCCGCCTTCCTGCAGCAGCTTGACCGAGTGGATGCCCTCGAACGTCGCGTCGAAGCGGATGCCTTCGTCCGTCAGGTGGCGATCCTCGCCCTCGGGCGTCTCGATCTCCAGCCCGACAATCTCTTGCGCGAAGTCGCCGCGCTCGGTCGCCGCCGCCGCACGACGGTGCGATTCGAGCGCATATCGGTCGAGCTGGTCACGCGTGAACCCGTATTTGTCGGCGATCATCTGCGCGCCCATGAACTGGCTGAACTGCACGCCGGGATAGCGCTCCTCCTGCCGCTTGGACTTGGCATGGCCGAGCCCTGCTTTGTGGAACAGCATGCCGGTCGATCCCATCGGCACGCGCGTCATCGATTCGACGCCGGCGGCGATCACCACGTCCTGCGTGCCGGACATCACGGCTTGCGCGGCGAACTGGATTGCCTGTTGGCTGGAGCCGCATTGCCGGTCGATCGATACCGCCGGAACGCTTTCGGGCAGCTTGGAGGCGAGCACTGCGCCGCGCCCGACCTGGAAGCCCTGTTCGCCGCCCTGGCTGACGCAGCCCATGATCACGTCCTCGACCGATGCCGGATCGATCCCGCTGCGCTCGACGATCGCGTCCAGCACGGCGCCGCCCATGTCGGCCGGATGCCAGCCGGCGAGCTTGCCGCCACGCTTGCCGCCGGCGGTGCGCACGGCCTCGACGATATAGGCTTCGGCCATTTCGACTCTCCTAGATCAGTTCTTCTTTGCAACCTCTTCTTGCCCAATCGCGGGCGCTGGGCAAGGGTCTGGACCGGATGGAGGAGGCGCATATGCACGTCACGCAAGCCGTAGCGGCACGTCGGTCGGTACGCGGATATCTCGATTCGCCGGTCGATCCGGCGCTGCTGCATGCGATCGCGGTGCAGGCGGCGCGCAGCGCGACGGGCGGCAATCTCCAGCCCTGGCATGTCGATCTCGTCTCGGGCGAGTCGCTCGCTGCGCTCAAGGCGCTGATGATGGCCAAGCTGATGGCGGGCGAGACCGAGACGCCGGCCTATGACGTCTATCCCCGCGACCTGACCGCGCCCTACCGCGATCGCCGCTTCGGCGTGGGCGAGGCGATGTATGCCGAGATCGGCATCCCGCGTGAGGACAAGGCGGCGCGGCGCATGTGGTTCGCGCGCAACTTCCAGTTCTTCGGCGCCCCGGCAGCGTTGTTCTGCACGGTCGACCGGCAGATGGGGCCGCCGCAATGGGCCGATCTCGGCATGTACCTGCAGACCGTAATGCTGCTCGCGGTGGAGGCGGGGCTGGCGACCTGCGCGCAGGAATGCTGGGCGATCTATCCCGAGACGGTCACCGCATTCCTTGGCACGCCGTCAGAGCGGATGCTCTTCTGCGGCATGGCGATGGGCTATGAGGATGTAACCGAACCTGCGAACCGCCTGCGCAGCGACCGCGCCCCCGAAGACGAGTGGCTGACGATACACCCCTAATCCTCCCCGGCACGGGGAGGGGGACCACGAAGTGGTGGAGGGGGTGGGCCGGCATCGTAGCGCCTGGGGAAGCCCCCCGTCAGCCACTGCTACCCTCCCGATCCGGAGAGGATCAAGTCACAGCACGACCATCGGCTTCTCGGCTTCCTTGATCGCCGCCAGGATCATGCGTTCCCACACTGCGACATCGCCCGCCGCCGCCATCGCCTCGGATGGCTCGCGCAGCGTCCTCAGCACGCACAGCGCATCGGGCACATGGTCGCGCCACAGCCGATCGACCAGATCGCTGGCCGAGGCATTGTCGCCTTCGCCATTGGCGCTGACCAACATGCCCGTCAGCACGCGAGCAATACGCTCGACGGCGGGTGTATGCGCGATATCCATCGTGGAGCTCCTCCTTGGTTACTCGGAGAAGAACATATTGTAGCTGGTCTGTATCCCTAATTCCTCCCCCATGGGGGAGGAACAGGAGCAATGGGATATCAGCCGGCGGCAGGCGACCGGCGGCCACCACCACCGCCGCCACCCGAACCCTGGCGACGCGGACCACCAGGACCGGATGGACGACCCGCACCGCCACCCGGGCGGACCGGGCCGCCGGGGCGACCACCACCGGCAGGACGGCCGGCACCACCTTCGGGACGCGCACCCGTCGGGCGTGCGGCATGCGTCGCGCGCGGCGGGGCGCGGTGGCGGCCCGATTCGTCGCGACGGCGATCGTCGTCCGCGCCGGCCGGGCGATCAGCCTTGATCTTGGCGGCTTCGGCGGTGAAGCCTTCCGGCAGCGGCATCATCGTCGGCTTGACGCGCGTCAGCTTCTCGATGTCGCGCAGGTAGCTCTTCTCGTCATCTGCCACGAAGCTGATCGCCACGCCGCTGGCGCCCGCACGCGCGGTGCGGCCGATGCGGTGGACGTACTGCTCGGGCACGTTGGGCAGCTCGAAGTTGAACACGTGGGACACGCCCGACACGTCGATGCCGCGTGCGGCGATGTCGGTCGCGATCAGCACCTTGACCTTACCGGCCTTGAACTCGCCCAGCGCGCGCTCGCGCTGCGGCTGGCTCTTGTTGCCGTGGATCGCGTTGGCGGCGATGCCGGCATGGCCGAGCAGCTTCACGACGCGGTCGGCGCCATGCTTGGTGCGGGTGAACACCAGGCAACGCTCGATCTCGGGATTGCGCAGGTGGATCGTCAGCAATGCCTGCTTCTCGCCCTGGTTGACGTGCGTGGCGTATTGCTCGACGCGCTCGGCGGTGGTCGATACCGGCGCGACCTTGACCGTCACCGGCTCTTTCAGGAACTGGTCGGCCAGCTCGCGAATGGCGTTGGGCATCGTCGCCGAGAAGAACAGGGTCTGGCGCTGCTTGGGCAGCATGCGGACGATCTTGCGCAGCGCATGGATGAAGCCGAGATCGAGCATCTGGTCGGCTTCGTCGAGGACGAGGATTTCCAGCATCGCCAGGCTCACGAAGCGCTGCTCGATCAGGTCGAGCAGACGGCCTGGCGTGGCGACCAGGATGTCGACGCCGCGGGCCATGTCCTGGCGGTTCTTGTTGATGCTGGTGCCGCCGAACACGGTGGCGACGCCCATCTTGCTGAACTTGCCATAGTCACGTGCGCTGTCGGCGATCTGGCTGGCCAGTTCGCGCGTCGGCGCAAGCACGAGCATGCGGCAATGCGTCGGGTGGATCTGCTTGGGTGCCTCGACCATGCGCTGGATCGACGGCAGCACGAAGGCTGCGGTCTTGCCGGTGCCGGTCTGCGCGATGCCGAGCAGGTCGCGGCCCTGCAGCAGGGTCGGGATCGACTGCGCCTGGATCGGGGTGGGGGTGGTATAGCCCTTCGCTTCGAGCGCGCGGACCAAAGGTTCGGCCAAGCCGAGTTGTGCGAAATTCATGTGGTTTAATAGCCTGAGTGGCCATCGGCGCACGCCGCTGGAGCGGACGCACGAATGGCGGGGGAGAATGACACCCCGCGTGAAATGGGAAGCCCGTTTGCTAACGACCGAGGCGGAGCCGGAACCGGAGTTCCAATCACGCTGCATGACGCCTCGATGGGCGCCATATGCATGCTGCGCTGCAAAATGTCAATATCGCCGGGCAACGCTGGTTCAACCAAGCCGTTCCACGCAACATGTTGGTAGGCAAAAGAAATGTGGTTAGCGCTGTACCCATATAACAACTTGGCACGTTGATCCAAATTAAGGAGGCGTCGCTTGTGTGCCACGTATTGATCATCGAAGACGAGGCACTGATAGCGCTCGACCTGCAGGACATCCTCGGCGCCACCGGCGCGACGACGTTCGCCTTCGCCGAAACGCAGCAGGAAGCCATTGCCGCGGCGCGCCTGCAACGTCCGGATGTGATCACCTCGGACGTCATGCTGCGCGAAGGCACCGGGCCGCAAGCGGTGGCGACGATTCAGTACGAAATGGGCGCGATGCCGGTGATCTTCATCACCGCGACACCCGGCGCCTGCCGCCCGTGTCTCGCCGAGGACCAGATCCTGGCCAAACCCGCCAGCGACGCCCAGGTCCGCGCCGCATTCCACGTTGCCCGGAACCACTGACGGATATCCGGACTTCACTCCTACCCGTGGGGAGGGACCAATCTCTTGCACCTCAGTCCGCTTGGTGGACCCCGAAATAAGTCGGCAACTATCCCTTTCAGACATGGTTCGTCATCCCCGCGAAGGCGGGGATCCATAGTGGCCGGCTTAGCGGCTGAAATGCAGACCTTCGAGTATATGGATCCCCGCCTGCGCGGGGGATGACGGTGGATTACTTGGTCGAGCGGTACAGCCGCCGAACAAGTTCGGGGTGACGGTGTAGAGCAGGAACCGCGTACCCCGGCCCCAAACACTGCCCGCTAAGCCACCAACGCCCAGGCATTTGCCGCGGCGAGCGCCTTGGCATCGTCGACGTCGATCCAGTCGAGATCGCTGCAATCCACCGCCCACGCCTTGTCCTCGGCGATCAGCGCGCGCACCGCATCGGTGATCGACGGCGCCGCCAGGCTGCTCAATGCGGCAAAGAAAGCCGGGCCGACCGCAAACACACCCGTGTCATAGCAATCGTGCGGCTCCAATTCCTTGCCGATCGCCACGATCCGCTCACCGCGGGTGGCGACGCAGGTGACGTCCAGCGAATCCACCCAGGCGTGGCCAAGCCGCCGGTCGATGCCGAGCCGCAGGCCATCGCCCGCACCGGCATCGGCCATCCTGGCATACAAGGCCGGATCGACCAGGTGATCGCACATCGCGAGCAGCGTCTCGCGGCCTTCCAGCAACGGCGCGGCGGCAAGCGCCGACACGCCGTTGGGCTGGCGCCAATCGTCCGTCCGCGCCGACTCCACCGCCACCGGCCAGCGCCGCGCGGCAAGATGCGCCTCGACATCCTCCGCGCGGTATCCGGTGGTGACGATCACGCGCGCGATGCCCGCTCGGGCGAGACGTTCGATCGCATGGTCGATCAACGGCTTGCCCGCCACGCGGCACAAGGGCTTCGATTCGGCGGCGTCGCGCAGGCGGGTGCCCGCGCCCGCCGCGAGCAGCACGCAGGTGTCGATGCGCGACACGGGGCCGATCAGGCGGCGGCGGCGATGAAGTCTTCGACCGCGATCTGTGCCAGATCGTCGGTCATCTGCACCGGCGGGTGCTTGCAGAAATAGGCAGAGGCGGGGTGGATCGGTCCGGCCATGCCGCGGTCGCTGGCGAGCTTGGCGCAGCGGATCATGTCGATCGCGACGCCGGCCGAATTGGGGCTGTCCTCGACCGACAGGCGCATTTCCAGGTTCATCGGCACGCCGCCGAACATCGTGCCTTCCATGCGCAGGAAGCAGACCTTGTTGTCGTTCTGCCACGGCACGTAATCGGATGGGCCGATATGCACGTTGTCGTCATCCATGCGCTCGGCGGCGACCGACTGCACGGCCTCGGTCTTGCTGATCTTCTTCGATTCGAGCCGGCGATGGTTCGACATGTTGAGGAAGTCGGTATTGCCGCCGGTGTTGAGCTGGTAGGTGCGCTCCAGCTTCACGCCGCGCTTGGCGAACAGGTCGGTCAGCACGCGGTGGACGATCGTCGCACCCAGCTGCGCCTTAATGTCATCGCCGACGATCGGCACGCCGGCATCGGTGAACTTCTTGGCCCAGGCCTCGTCGCTGGCGATGAACACCGGGATGTTGTTGACGAAGGCGACGCCGGCCTCGATCGCGCATTCGGCGTAGAATTCGGTCGCCTTCTGGCTGCCGACCGGCAGGTAGTTCATCAGCACGTCGGCACCGCTATCGCGCAATGCGGCGACGACGTCGGCCTTGCTCGGCTGCGCTTCGTTGGAAACGATGAAGGTCCGGTCGTCCTTGTAATCGGCCATGTGCTCGGCAACGCCGTCCAGCACCTGGCCCATCTTCACCTTCACGCCGGTGCTCGGCACGTCGGCACAGAAGATCGCGGTGCAGTTGGGCTTGGCGAAGATCGCCTCGGCCACGTCGACGCCGACCTTGCGCGTGTCCACGTCCCATGCCGCGACGACCTTGATGTCGCTCGGCTTGTAGCCGCCCAGGTCCCAATGCATCAAACCGACATGATCGTTCTGGCCCTGGTGGTAGAAAGCTAGGCCCTGGACCAGCGAACTGGCGCAATTACCGATGCCGATCACGGCGACGTTGATGGTATTCATGGCTGGAGTGGATCCTTCGACTCTTGAATGCTTGGCGGTTGCGGCCGCATGCCGGCCGCTAGTCTATGTATTGACGGTGGAAGCCCCCGCAGGGTGCATCAGCGCCGCTTCAACGCGCCGATGCCAGAACAAGGTACCTGCTAGCAAGAGCGTGAGTGGCACGATCTCGAACCACCAGAAGAAGCGGGGGTCGCCGGCAAGGCAGGCAAGGAAGATCGCCGCCACCCGCATATTGGCACTTTCCAGCGACATCAGCTTCATCGCCGGTGCCGCGCGGGTGCCGTATTCGGCGCCGAACCGCGCCGGATCGCCACTGCGCGCCAGCACCCGGTCGAACGGATCGGCCAGCCGATCGATGCCATGCGAGATGCCGTCATACAGCTTCTCCAGCACGCCGCCTGTCCGCGGCGGCGGCGCCGCGCCGCTGTCGCCCCGTACCCGGCGGTGGAATCGCGCGCGCTCCGCCTCGAACAGGCTCGCCTGCAGGATGTGCGCGACGCCGGCGAGGATCGCCAGTGTCCAGCCCTCCAGCGTGCCGACCGAAAAGCCCAGCACGAGATAGATCAGGGTGAACACGCCGTGATCGACCAGCCCGTCGAGCAGCCGGCCGTAAGGCGACGCGGTCTTGGTCGCCCGCGCGACCATCCCGTCCAGCCCGTCGGCGATTAGCCAGCAGATCGACAGCAGCAGCCCGATCGTCACCGCCAGCGCGTCGTGCCAATGCGCATAAGCGAAAGCGGCGGCGATGCCGAAGCCCAGGCCGGCAAAGGAAACCATGTTGGCCGACACGCCCAGGCGCAGCGCCGGCGGCAGCAACGCACGCGAAACCGGATGGATCAGCCAGAGATTGGTGGAATCCTCTATCCGCCTGTCACGCGAACCGTCGGGCGGTGGAATAGTCATCGGGCTGTCATCATGCCGTTTTATCGATATTTTCGCAAGCGGTGCATGCGCTGCAGGATGCGACCGGGCGCATGTCGCAGGATCGGCCAGTCCTACCCACACTATCCGTCACCCCGGACTTGTTCCGGGGTCCACCGTTCCGCATACTCAATGTTTGCCGAGCGCGCGGAGCAGTGGACCCCGGAACAGGTCCAGGGTGACGTCGCTCTGTGCGTCGCGCCAGTCACCGAGCAGCACCGCTTTCTACAACGAGCGCCCGATTAATTCCTTCATGATCTCGTTGGTGCCGCCGAAGATCCGCGTCACCCGCGCTGCGCGCCACGCCCGGGCGATCGGATATTCGTTCATGTATCCGGCGCCGCCATGCAGCTGCAGGCACGCATCCATCACTTCCCATTGCAGGTCGGTATGCCACAGCTTGGCGGCGGCACCCTCCTCGTTGGTCAGTTCGCCCTTCAGGTGCCGCGTGATCGCCCAGTCGAGATGCGCCCAGCCGACCTGCAACTTGGCCTTGAGGTCGGCGAGCACGAAGCGCGTGTTCTGGAAATCGAACACCATCCCGGCAAAGGCTTTGCGCGTCTTGGTGAACTCCACCGTTTCGTCGAACGCCTTCTGCGCCGAAGCCTGCACCGACACCGCGATGCTGAGTCGCTCCTGCGGCAATTGGCTCATCAGGTAGATGAAGCCCTTGCCCTCCTCGCCCAGGCAATTGGTGATCGGCACGCGTACGTCTTCGAAGAACAGCTCGCTGGTGTCGGCCGCATCCTGCCCGATCTTGTCGAGCTTGCGCCCCTTCTTGAATCCATCGCGGTCGCTTTCCACCAGGATGATCGACATGCCCTTCCACGCCGGCTTGGCGTCGGGATCGGTCTTGGCGACGACGAGCGTCAGATCGGTATTCTGGCCGTTGGTAATATACGTCTTCGAACCGTTGATGACGTAATGGTTGCCGTCTTTCCTGGCCGAGGTGCGGATCGCCTGCAGGTCCGATCCCGTGCCCGGCTCGGTCATCGCGATCGCCGTGATCACCTCGCCCGACACCATCCTGGGCAGCCACTCGGCCTTTTGCTCTTCGCTGCCGTAATGCTCGATATAGCCGGCGACGATATCGGATTGCAGCGAGAAGCCGGCCGGCACGCCGTTATACGCCATCTCCTCGTCGACGATCGCATTATAGCCGAAATCCAGGCCCAGCCCGCCATAGGCCTCGGGCACGGTCGGGCACAGCATCCCGATCTCGCCTGCCTTGCGCCAGAAATCCTTCGGCACCAGCCGCGCCTCTTCCCAGGCGTTCACGTGCGGTACGCCTTCCTTCTGCAGGAAGCTGCGCACCGTCTGGCGGAACGCCTCGTGATCCTCGCCGTAAGCGAAGCGGCCGGACACGCTGTCGAGCGACATGGGATAGGTCCTCTCTTGCAACTGTTTTCGCCGGTGTGCGGACGGCTATCGTCGCCGTCAAGCGGGTTGCGCTCGACTCATCGGGCGAGGGGGGTATGCTTGGGCGAAACGAAGGAGAGCGCATGAAACTGGCCAGCCTCAAATCCGGGCGCGACGGATGTCTCGTCGTCGTGTCGACCGATCTCGCCTGGTACGCCGATGCCACCCATATCGTGCCCACGCTGCAGGCGGCGCTCGACGATTGGGATCGGCTGCTGCCGGACCTGCAGAATCTGGCGACCGATCTCGAACACGAGATGATCCCGATGCGCCGCTTCCATGAACATGACGCCGCGGCACCCTTGCCGCGCGCCTATCAATGGGCCGACGGCTCGGCCTATGTGAACCATGTCGCCCTGGTGCGGCAGGCGCGCGCGGCGGAGATGCCGGAGACCTTCTGGCACGATCCGTTGATGTACCAGGGCGGCAGCGACGGCTTCTTGGGGCCACGCGATCCGATCCCCCTCGCCGACGAAAGCTGGGGCGCCGATCTCGAGGCGGAAGTGGTGGTCGTCACCGGCGACGTCCCGCTGGGCGCGACGCGCGATCAGGCGCTGGGCGCGGTACGCCTGGTCGGCCTCACCAACGACGTCAGCTTGCGCAACCTCATCCCCGGCGAACTGGCCAAGGGCTTCGGCTTCTTCCAGTCCAAGCCGGCCAGCGCCTTCTCGCCGGTGTTCGTCACCCCCGATGTGCTGGGCGAGTGGTGGCGGGACGGCAAATTGCACCGCAAGCTGATGGTCGATCTCAACGGCCAGCCGTTCGGCCGCGCCGAGGCGGGCGAGGACATGACGTTCGATTTCGGCACGCTGATCGCGCACGCCGCCAAGACGCGGAAGCTGGGCGCGGGCACGATCATCGGGTCGGGCACCGTCTCCAACCGCGATGCCGATGGCGGCCCGGGCAAGCCGATCGCCGATGGCGGCGTCGGCTATTCCTGCCTCGCCGAAGTGCGCACGGTGGAAACGATCACGAGCGGCCAGGCCGTGACCCCGTTCCTGAAGGCCGGCGACACGGTACGGATCTGGGCCGAGGACGATCGCCACCACCCGATCTTCGGCGTGATCGAACAAACGGTGGAGTAACTATCCTCCCCGGAACGGGGAGGGGGACCGTTCGGCTTCTTAGCCGAATGGTGGAGGGGGCTATCCGCAAACGCCGCGCTAACGGAGATCCCCCTCCGTCATGCTTCGCATGCCACCTCCCCGTGCCGGGGAGGAACAAGGGCACCAATCACCCCCTCGCCATTGCCGTTGAAATTTTATAACAAGGGCCGCACAGTGAGTCCGCGCGTTCAAGCAAGCGGATATTTTGGAGATTTCATGGCCAGCGACCCAGAGCGCGGCACGTCAGCGCGCGCCAACCTGCAGCCATTGTCGCTCTACGTGCCCGAGCCGAAGTTCCGGCCGGGCGACGCGGTCGACTTCAGCGAAGTACACGTGCCGCCCGCCGGCGAGACGCGCCGCCCCGACATCGCCGACAAAGCGAGCACGTTCACCGATCTCGCCTATCAACTGGTCCGCGTGCTGGACGAGGACGGCCAGGCGGTCGGCCCGTGGAACCCGCGGCTCGCGCCCGATACGCTGCGCAACATATTGCGCAGCATGGCACTAGTGCGCGCCTTTGATGAGCGCATGTTCCGCGCGCAGCGCCAGGGCAAGACCAGCTTCTACATGAAGTGCACCGGCGAGGAGGCCGTCGCCGTTCCCGCCGCCTATGCGCTCGATTATGACGACATGTGTTTCCCATCCTACCGCCAGCAGGGCCTGCTGATCGCGCGCGGCTGGTCGATGGTCGACATGATGAACCAGATCTATTCCAACACCGCCGATCGCCTGCAGGGCAAGCAATTGCCGATCATGTATTCGGTCAAGGAAGCCGGCTTCTTCTCGATCTCCGGCAACCTCACCACGCAATATCCCCAGGCCGTGGGTTGGGCGATGGCCAGCGCCGCCAAGGGCGACACGCGCATTGCCGCCACCTGGTGCGGCGAGGGTTCGACCGCGGAAGGCGACTTCCACTCCGCCTGCACCTTTGCCAGCGTATACCGCGCGCCGGTGATCCTGAACGTCGTCAACAATCAATGGGCGATCTCGAGCTTTTCGGGCTTCGCCGGCGCCGAATCGACCACCTTCGCGGCGCGTGCGGTCGGCTATGGCATTGCCGGCCTGCGCGTCGACGGCAACGATGCGCTCGCCGTCTATGCCGCCACCGCCTGGGCGGCGGAGCGCGCACGCACCAACCAGGGACCGACGCTGATCGAGCATTTCACCTATCGCGCCGAAGGCCACTCCACCTCTGACGATCCCGGCCAGTATCGCAGCGAAGGCGAGCCCAATGCCTGGCCGCTCGGCGATCCGATCAAGCGCCTCAAGGACCATCTGATCGCGATCGGCGAGTGGGACGAGGAACGCCACGCCGCGCAGGACAAGGAACTCGCCGACGAGGTGAAGCGCGCGCAAAAGGAAGCCGAACAGAACGGCATTCTCGGCCACGGCCTGCATCAGCCGCTCGACACCCTGTTCGACGGCGTGTTCGAGGACATGCCTTGGCACCTGCGCGAACAGCAGGCGCAGATGGTCGCCGAAGAAACCGCCAGCGGCCGCCCATGGGCGCGCAAGTGATGCGGTCCTTGCGCTCCGCCGTCTTCCCCGCGCAGGCGGGGATCCATCATCTCGGCGGTTGCGGCTCGATCGATGCGATACGCGTATGGATTCCCGCCTGCGCGGGAATGACGGAGTATGTTGGGTGAGTGACGTGACAGCGAACACGGTCCGGCAGGAAGCGGCCGAAGGCGAAGACCAACCCACCACCCGCATGAACATGATCCAGGCGATCAATTCGGCGATGGACGTGATGATGGCGCGCGATCCCGACGTGATCGTCATGGGCGAGGATGTCGGCTATTTCGGCGGCGTGTTCCGCGCCACCGCCGGGCTGCAGCAGAAATACGGCAAGCAGCGCGTGTTCGACACGCCGATCAGCGAGCTCGGCATCATCGGCGTCGCCGTCGGCATGGGCGCCTATGGCCTGCGCCCAGTGCCCGAGATCCAGTTCGCCGATTACATCTACCCCGCGCTCGACCAGCTCGTCTCGGAAGCGGCGCGCTTGCGCTATCGCTCGGCCGGTGAATTCACCGCGCCGATGACGGTGCGTTCGCCCTTCGGCGGCGGCATCTTCGGCGGCCAGACGCACAGCCAGAGCCCGGAGGGCATCTTCACCCACGTCTCGGGCGTGAAGACGGTGATCCCCTCGACCCCATACGACGCCAAGGGCCTGCTGATCGCGGCGATCGAAGACAATGATCCGACGATCTTCTTCGAACCCAAGCGCATCTATAACGGCCCGTTCGACGGCTATTGGGATCGTCCGGCGCAGAATTGGTCGAAGCATCCCGCAGGCGAGGTGCCGACCGGCTATTACAAGGTCGAACTCGGCAAGGCCAAGGTGGTCCGCCCGGGCGAGGCGCTGACCATCCTCGCTTATGGCACGATGGTGCATGTCGCGACCGCGACCGTCGCCGAAGCGGGGATCGATGCCGAGATCATCGATCTGCGCACCTTGGTGCCGCTCGACATCGACACGATCGAGGCATCGGTGAAGAAGACCGGGCGCTGCATGATCGTGCACGAAGCGACCCGCACCAGCGGTTTTGGCGCCGAGCTGTCGGCGATCGTGCAGGAACGCTGCTTCTATCATCTCGAAGCGCCGATCGAGCGCGTCACCGGCTTCGACACGCCCTATCCGCACAGCCTGGAATGGGCCTATTTCCCGGGCCCCGTCCGCATCGGCGAGGCGCTCAAGAAATTGATGAAGGACTAGGCTGGTGGGCCATCCACCCCCGTTCGTGTCGAGCGAAGTCGAGACACGAACGCGGCTCCATGTTTCTCGACTTCGCTCGAAACGGACGGATTTCTGGTAATGGCACGCTTCACCTTCAAGCTCCCCGACATCGGCGAAGGCATTTCCGAGGCGGAAATCGTCGCCTGGCACGTCGCGATCGGTGACCGCGTCGAGGAGGACCAGCAACTCGCCGACATGATGACCGACAAGGCCACGGTCGAGATGGAATCGCCCGTATCGGGCACGATCGTCGAACTGGCCGGGGAGGTCGGCGACCAGGTGTCGATCGGCGCCGCTCTGGTGGTGATCGAGACCGAAGCGGCAGAGTTCTCCGCCGCCGAAGCGCCCGCGCTCGGCCCGGTCACCGACGAGGTAAAGGCCGTCCCGCTGAGCAGCGAGCAACGCGAAGTGGCGGAGCAGTACGAAGCGGAAAATCCGGGGGTGGAGGAAGTCGTTACCTCGAGCCTGGCTCCCGCGTCATCGCCCGACCCCGTTCGTGCTGAGCCTGTCGAAGCACCTGCCCCCGGCGCAACACCCTCGACACGTCCTTCGACAAGCTCGGGACGAACGGAGGAGAGTGCGCCACCGAAAACCCACGCCCTCGCCTCCCCCGCCGTCCGCGCCCGCGCGGCGGACCTCGGCATCGATCTCGCGCACGTAAAGACCGACTCCGATCGCGTCCGCCACGCCGATCTCGACGCCTTCCTCCGCTACGGCCAGGGCCAGGGATACCAGGCCCCTCATGCCAGCAACACGCGCGCGGACGAGGCGGTCAAGGTCATCGGCATGCGCCGCCGCATCGCCGAGAACATGGCCGCGGCCAAGCGCGCGATCCCGCATTTCACTTATGTCGACGAGATTGACGTCACCGCACTCGAGGACATGCGCGCCGATCTCAACGCCAATCGTGGGCAAAGGCCCAAGCTCACCATGCTCCCGCTGATGATCGTCGCGATCTGCAAGGCGATCCCCGCCTTCCCGATGATCAACGCGCGCTATGACGACGAGGCTGGCGTGGTCACCCGCCACGGCGCCATCCATCTCGGCATGGCGACGCAGACCGATGCCGGCCTGATGGTGCCGGTGATCCGCGACGCGCAGGACCGCAACGTCTGGCAGCTCGCCACCGAAATCGGCCGCCTGGCCGAGGCTGCCCGCACCGGCAAGGCGACCAGCGCCGAACTCAGCGGCTCGACGTTGACCGTCACCTCGCTCGGGCCGCTGGGCGGCGTCGCCACCACGCCCGTGATCAACCGTCCTGAAGTCGCGATCATCGGCCCCAACAAGATCGTCGAGCGCCCGATCTTCCGCGGCGACGACATCATCCGCGCCAAGCTCATGAACCTGTCGATCAGCTGCGACCACCGCGTCGTCGATGGCTGGGATGCGGCAAGCTTCGTGCAGGAGCTGAAGAAGTATCTCGAAACGCCAGTCCTGCTGTTCGCCAATTAGAGCGCGCTGACGGAGGATGCCTCCCTCTCCGTTCGTGTCGAGCGCAGTCGAGACACCCAGCGAAGCGCAGGTGCTCGACGGCGCGCCACACGAACGGAGTGATCAGTCCAGAATCCTTACCATTCCAGGCCCGCCAAAAAACGCTGTCCTACAAGCCGACACTCGGCATATCGTGGGCCCATGGAACGAAGCAAGAACGTATCGCCGGCGCTCGCCGCCTGGGTCGCCGCCGGCCATCGCTCGTCACTGCAGCCGGAGGAGCGCCGTCGCCCCGACCAGCTGCCGGCCGACGCTCAGGCCGCGACACGTTCAACCAGCGGGTTGAACGAGGGCGGAAAAACAGCTTCCAACCACAACAGTCTCAACATTGGCGCAGAAATCCGCGCAAATCCGCCGGAACCCTCAACCGATCGGTTGAACGCCCATGTCGCGGCGCTGACGTTCGACCAGTGGGTTGAAGGTCTGAACGCCACCTTCGCCGCGCTCGCCGATCCCTCCCGCTACGTGATGCTGATCATGCTGCGGCAGGGCGAACACAGCATCGGCGCGCTTGCCCGGCCGCACGCGATGAGCTTCGCCGCCGCCGCCAAGCACGTCAAGATGCTCGAACGCGCCGGCCTGATCGAGCGCCGCCGTGTTGGACGGCAACAGCTCTGCTCCCTCCGTCCCGCCCCGCTACGCGACGCCCACCTGGCGCTCGGCCGCTGGCAAGGCTGCTGGAGCGGGGTGCCCGATGCGCCCTGATCGATGCCAGCCCTGTCGCGCCTGTCACCGCCCCCAGCCCTGTCATCTCCACCGTCTTCGTCATCCCCACCTTCTTCGTCATCCCCGCGAAAGCGGGGATCCAGCTTCTTCTCGCCCGCCCATGGCAGGAAGCAAGAATCGCAACGAAGTACGGACAGCCAGAACACGCCGCGGCATAGCCGCGCCGTCGACCGGCGCTACGGCGCCGTCGGCCGATCGCGTAGCTTGAAGCTCGATTTAGCTACGCTAATTCTCGCGCTACGCGATCTCGAACAAGCCCGCCGCGCCCATCCCGCCTGCGGTGCACATCGACACCACGACATAGCGCACGCCGCGCTTGCGCCCCTCGATCAGCGCATGCCCCACCAGCCGCGACCCGGTCATGCCGAACGGATGGCCGACCGCGATCGCGCCTCCATTGACGTTATACTTGTCCGGATCGATGCCGAGATGATCGCGGCAATACAGGCATTGCGAGGCGAACGCTTCGTTCAACTCCCACAAGCCGATATCCGCGACCGACAGCCCGGCGCGCGCGAGCAATTTGGGGATCGCGAACACCGGCCCGATGCCCATCTCGTCCGGCGCGCAGCCCGCGGCCTGGAAACCGCGATAGATGCCAAGGATGTCCTTGCCCTCGGCTTCCGCGGTGCGGCGGTCCATTACGATCTGCGCCGATGCGCCGTCCGACAATTGGCTGGCATTGCCCGCGGTGATGCTGCTCCCCGGCCCGCTGAATTCCCCGCCCGGCCATACCGTTTTCAGGCCTGCCAGCCCCTCTGCCGTGGTGCCGTCGCGAATGCCCTCGTCCTGCGAGAGCGTCACCGTCTCGCTGCCGGTGCGGGTACTGGCCTTGTCGAACAACGCCTTTTCCACGGTGATCGGCGCGACTTCCTCGGCGAACGCCCCCGCCTTCAACCCGGCGACCGCACGTTGTTGGCTCTGCGCACCATAGGCATCCTGCGCCTCGCGGCTGATGCCGTACCGCTCGGCGACGATCTCCGCCGTCTCGATCATCGGGATGTACGCCGCCGGCTCACGCGCGGTGACGGACTGGTTGACGAAGCGCGGCGCCTCCTTGGTGACGGTCAGGCTGATCGACTCCATCCCGCCGGCCAGCGCCACGTCCATTTCGTCGCAGATGATCGAGCGGGCTGCGAGCGCGACGGCGGTCAGGCCCGAGCCGCACTTCCGGTCCAGCGTGAAGGCGGGCACGCTCTGCGGCAGCCCGGCGGCGAACACTGCCATGCGCCCGGCATTGCCGCCCTGCGTGCCATATTGCCCGCCCACGCCCCAGAAGATCTCGTCGATCCGCGCCGGATCGATCCCGGCGCGCTCGACCGCGGCGTTCATCACATGCGCCGCAAGCACCGGCGCCTCGGTGGCGTTGAACGCCCCGCGATACGCCTTGCCGATCGGCGTACGGGCGGTGGCGACGATCGCGGCTTCACGCATGCACTGGGCCTTTCGATAAACGGGTATGGCCCATGCTTATGCTCAGGCCGCCCGTTTGGAAAGACGGTTATCGGCTCCAGCGCGCCCAGATCGCGGTCGGCAGCAGCAGCCCGCGCGCTTCCTCCCGCACCGCAAGTTCCCCCGCCTCGACCGTGCCGCCCAGCCCGCTCAGTGCCTGGCGCAGCAATTCGCCGATCGCCAGTGCCGACATGCGCACCGCATAAACGGTCAGGAACAGGAAGCGCGACTCGTTATCGAGCAATTTGGCCGCGTCGGCGATCAGGCCGGGCAGCCCTTCCTCCAGCTTCCACACTTCGCCGTCCGGTCCGCGACCATATTTGGGCGGGTCCATCAAGATCCCGTCATAGCGCCGCCCGCGCCGCACTTCGCGCGCAACGAACTTGGTCGCATCGTCGGTCATCCAGCGGATCGGCCTGTCCGCCATGCCCGACAGCAACGCATTGGCGCGGGCCGCCTCGACCGACTTCTTGGAGGCATCGACATGCACCATCCGCGCACCTTGCCCGGCCATGGCCAGCGTGCCCACGCCGGTATAGCCGAACAGGTTCATGCATTCCGGCTCCGCCAGATCGGCGACCTGTTCGCGCATCCAGGACCAAACCGGTGCCATGTCGGGGAAGAAGCCGAGATGGCGGAACGGCGTGTTGTGCGCGGTGAAGGTAACGTCGTCCCATGTCAGCGGCCAGCCTTCGCGCGGCACCGGCTGTTGGAACTCCCAGCGTCCGCCGCCATCCTCGTCCGATCCGGGCAGGAACTCGCCATGCGCCTTCCACTCGGCCGAGGCCGGTGCCCACAGCGCCTGTGCCTCCGGCCGAATGAAGCGGAAGCGGCCATAGCGCTCGAGCTTGCGGCCATGGCCCGAGTCGATCAGGCCGTAATCCGCCCAGGGTTCGCCGATAAGGGTCTTCAATTCCATGACGGCCTCAGGCGGACGGAACTGCGCGCTCGGCGATATAGCCGGTCACTGCCTCGAACGTGCCGGGCAGGCTGGCATAGCGTTCCTCGCGGTCGAACAGGTCCCCGATCCGCGCCGGCAATGCCGGCCGCATGCCCGTCGCACGCTCCACCGCGTCGCCGAACTTGGCGGGATGCGCGGTCGCCAGCGTCACGATCGGCATGTCGCCCAGCTCGGCCCGCCGCGCCGCCGCCAGCGCGATCGCCGTATGCGGGTCGATCACCTGTCCCGTGCCGTCGCAGGCCCAGCGCATCGCCAGCGCCATGTCGTCCAGGTCGATCCGGTCGCTGTGCAGCAGGCTCGCCCCGCCGTCGCGCTGCGCGTTGGTTAACCGCATCGCCTTGCTCGCTTCGAAGCCGTGCATCTGCGCAGCGAGGGCATTGCCGTCCCGGCCGCCGAGATCGAACAGCAGCCGCTCGAAGTTGCTCGACACCTGGATGTCCATTGACGGCGCTGGCGTCGGGATGACGGTACCTTGCGAATAATCGCCCTGCGACAGCGCCCGGTGCAGGATGTCGTTGACGTTGGTGGCGACGATCAGCTTGGCGATCGGCAGCCCCATCTTGGCCGCGACATAGCCGGCGAACACGTCGCCGAAATTCCCCGTCGGCACGGAAAAGGCAACCGGCCGCTCCGGCGCCCCCAGGCGGACGGCGGCGTAGAAATAATATACCACCTGCGCCATCAACCGCGCCCAGTTGATCGAATTGACCGCCGACAGCGCGAAGCGGCCGGCAAAATCGCGCGAGTTGAACATCGCCTTCACCAGCGCCTGGCAATCGTCGAAGCTGGCGCCTTCCAGCGCGATGTTGTGGATGTTGGGCGCGAGCACCGTGGTCATCTGCCGCCGCTGCACGTCGGACACGCGGCCCTTGGGGTGGAGCATGAACACATCCACGCCGGCGCGGCCCGCCAGCGCATCGATCGCCGCCGAGCCGGTATCGCCGGAGGTTGCGCCGACCACGGTCAGGTGCTTGTTCGTGCCCGACAGGAAGCGCTCGAACAGCAGCCCAAGCAATTGCAGCGCCACGTCCTTAAACGCCAGTGTCGGACCGTGGAACAGCTCGAGCAACCAATGCGTGCCGTCGAGCTGCACCAGCGGCGTGACCGCGGCATGGCTGAAGCGGCCATAAGCCTCGGTGCACAGCGTGCGCAGGTCGTCGCGCGTCAGCGTGCCCTCGACGAACGGCGCCATCACCTCGACCGCGGTATCGACATAGGACATCCCCCGCATCTTCGCGATCTGCTCGGTCGACAGCGTCGGCCAGCTTTCGGGCATGTACAGCCCGCCATCGCTGGCAAGGCCGGTCAGCGTGACCGCCTGGAAGTCGAGGATCGGCGCCGTGCCGCGGGTACTGATGTAGCGCATCATCTGCGACTAGCGGCCGGGCGGCGTGTCGGCAACCTCGCGCCTGGGTACGACGGTGACGGCAGGGGTCGCTTTCAAGCGGTGGCGCACCGCTACCGTATAGAAGATCCCGGCCAGCGCGGCGAAGATGAACCATTGTACCGCATAGGCCAAGTGATTGTTGGGCACGGCCGACAGATCTGGCGCCGGGTTGGCGGACAGGCCGGGCGCGGGGGCGTCCGTCACCAGCATCAGCGTCTTGGGGTGCGCCATGCCGATCAGCGCCAGGATCAATGGCTGATCGTCCGGCGCGTGCGTGATGTAGCCGCTGACCCTGCCACCCTTCCAGTCGGGCGTACCCCGCGGCTGGGCAGAGAGGCCGACCTGCACGGTCATCGCCGATCCTGCGGCACCGGCGCGGCACTGCGCAATCTGGCGCCAGCCGGTATTCCCCTGGGCGTTGCGGCCGGATCGCTCGTGCCAGGCAGTGGGCTCGAGGCATGTCGCCACCGCCTTGCGGAACAGCAATGTGTCGCCGACGGGATTCTGGGGAAAGGCGATCGGCGGCAGGACGATGTTGGCGGCATATTGCGCCAGCAGCGCTTCCTTCTCGGATCGACGCTGCAGCTGCCAGAAACCCAAGCCGATCATGATCGCAATGGCCAGCACGACGACGATCGTCGCGACGATGGGGGCGCGCTTCACGTATCGGTGTCCTCGTCGGCGACGATGCGGCCCTGCCGCGCGGCGTTGCGGTATTCGGCGGCGATCAGCGCACCCTTGGCGGCGCGCAGCATCAGCACGACGCCGGCCGCCGTGACCGGTATCCAGATCAGCATGTGCAGCCAGAGCGGCGGATGCAGCGTCAGCTCCAGCGCGATCGCCGCCGCCGTCACGATCGTACCCAGGATCAGCGTCAGGAAGGCGGCCGGGCCATCGCCGACATTGAAGCTGCTGAAATCGAGCCCGCACTGGCTGCAACTCGGCGCGAATCGCGCCATGCCGGCGAACAGCGTCTTGGCCCCGCAGCGCGGGCATAGCCCGCCCAGTGCCACCTGCGCGGGCGTTGGCGCATCCGCCGCTGCCCGCTCAGGCTCCATCAACCGGCGTGGACGGGTGCGCCCCAGCCGCCCCAGACATAGATCGTCACGAACAGGAACAACCAGACCACGTCGACGAAGTGCCAGTACCAGGCGGCTGCCTCGAAGCCGAAATGCTGCCTCGGCGTGAAATCGCCCTTATAGGCGCGCACCAGGCAGACGGTCAGGAAGATCGTGCCGATCAGCACGTGGAAACCGTGGAAGCCGGTCGCCATGAAGAAGGAGGCACCATAGTTGATGCCCTTGAACGGGAACGGCGCGTGCGCATACTCATACGCCTGGATCGAGCTGAACAGCACACCCAGGATGATCGTCAGCCACAGGCCCTTGAGCACGCCATCGCGGTTGCCGACACCCAACAGGCCCCAGGCCCCGGTCTTCTCCCCGCCACGCTGGCCATGGATCAGCGCATGGTGCGCCCAGGTCACGGTCGTGCCCGAGGTCAGCAGGATCAGCGTGTTGAGCAGGGGGAATTCGAAGGCATTGATGACTTCGAGGCCCTTGGGCGGCCAGGTCGCGGCACCGGCCGCGGCATTGGTGATCAGCCCGGGCACGCCGTCGAGCAGTTCGACGGGGGCGGGAAACAGCGAGAAATCGAAGAACGCCCAGAACCAGCCGACGAAGAACATGACTTCCGAGGCGATGAACAGGATCATGCCGTAGCGCAGGTGCAACTGCACCACCGGCGTGTGATCGCCGTGGCGTGCCTCGCGCACGACGTCGGCCCACCACGAATACATCGTGAACAGCACGCCTGCGAGACCCGCGAAGAAGATCCAGCCGCCGCCATTGGCGTTCTGCGCCCCGGTGTGGCCGCCGTGCATCCACATGATGCCGCCGACCGCCATGACCAGCGCCGACATGGAGCCGACCAGCGGCCACACGCTGGGCGGAAGGATGTGGTAATCGTGGTTCTTGGCGCCGGCCATCGTCGGTCCCCTATTTCAGGCTGTTTGGATCGCTCTAGCTTGCCGTCTTGCCGGAATCCACCGGGTAAAACGTGTAGCTGAGCGTGATCGTCCTGATGTCCTTGGCGTCGTCGTCGGCCATGATCTTGGGATCGACGAAGAAGATCACCGGCATGCGCGCGGTCTCACCGGGCTGCAGCGTCTGCTGCGTGAAGCAGAAGCACTGGATCTTGGTGAAATACTTGCCCGCCTGGGCCGGCGTGACGTTGAACGTCGCGGTGCCGGTGACTGGCTTGGTGCTGGTGTTGGTGGCGGTAAAGAACACCATGTCGCGTGCGCCGATATCGACCGTCTCGGACGGGTTTTCGGGGGCGAACTTCCAGGGCAGCTTGGCGCTGACGTTGGTGTCAAAATCGATCCGCATCTTGCCATCGACGGCGCCTGGCGCCTCGGTCCCGCGCTGCGTCGTGCCGTTCAGGCCGGTCGCCTGGCAGAACATGCGGTATAGCGGCACGCTGGCCCAGGCGAGCCCGGTCATGAAGCAGATGCCGAGCACCAGGAAGAAGGCGGTGCGCCCCGTCCGAGGCAGAGGCGCGGTCGTCAATGCGGCATTCCCGCCCTGATCTTGCTGATCGTGATCGCGAACACCAGGATGACGAAGGCGCCGAGGATCAGCCCCATGACGAGCGCGCGCGAGCGCTGGCGGGCGCGGATCATGTCGTCGTTCGGGGTCGGGTCTTGCATGTGCGTCAGATCCAGCGGTCGGCAACGAGCGCGCCGAACAGAATGAAGAGATAGAGGATCGAATAAGCGAACAGGCGCTTTTCCGGTCGCATGGCATCGTTCGCCTGCGTCGTGCGGGTAGCGACCTGCAACGCCATGCCGGCGAACACGGCGGTGGTGATCGCCACCGTCCAGCCATAGATCGCACCGCTGAGCCCCAGCGCCCAGGGGGCAAGGGCGGCAACCGCCATCGGGATCGTGTAGAGCCCGATCTGCGTCCGCGTGGTGCGCTCGCCCGATACGACCGGCAGCATCGGCACGCCGGCGGCGGCGTAATCCGTCTTCATGAACAAGGCGAGCGCCCAGAAATGCGGCGGCGTCCACAGGAACACCAATGCAAACAGCAGGATCGGCAGCGTCGCGACATCGCCGGTCGCCGCCGCCCAGCCGATCAGCGGCGGGAATGCCCCCGCGGCACCGCCGATGACGATGTTCTGCGGCGTGCGGCGCTTCAGCCAGACGGTGTAGACCAAGACGTAGAACAGGATCGACACCGCCAGGATCGCGGCGGCGACGAGGTTGAGCGCCAGCCCCATCAGCAACACCGAGAAGACGCCCAAGCCGACCCCGAAATGCAGCGCCGAACCGCGCTCCATCCGACCGGCGGGGAGCGGGCGGCCCTGCGTGCGCTTCATCTTGGCGTCGAGATCGGCCTCATACCATTGGTTGAGTGCCCCAGCCGCACCCGCGCCCAGGGCAATGCACAGGATGGCGGTGAAGCCGAGCACGGGATCGATCAGCACCGGCGCGGCGAGCATGCCGCACAGCCCGGTGAACACCACCAGCGTCATCACGCGCGGCTTGGTCAGCGCAAGGAAATCGCGCCAGTCGGCGGGGAGGGGGAGAGTCGCAGCGGCCATGGTTGCCGCGGCTATAGGCCTATGGAAGCGTTGGGGAAAGGGCAGGCGATCCGTTCGTCACCTGCCCCCTTTTCTTCCCCGGCGAACGCCGGGGTCCAGTGGGGAAGGTTCGAGTAACGGCACGCTGCGCCCGTCACCTTCTGGTCCGCGACTGGACCCCGGCGCTCGCCGGGGAGGTATGAGGGCGCTACCGGCTATACGCCTTCGGCAACGCGCCTTCCTGCGGTACGCTATAGCGATCGCGCAGCTCGATCTGGCGCGAGCGCATCGGCTGCGCCAGGCCATCGATATAGACGGCGAGCGGCGCAGAGGAGAGTTCGAGCGGGTCGCCGTCCCAGATCACCACATCGGCACGGCGGCCGGGGCGCAGCGAGCCGATCTCCCCGTCCATGCCCAGCGCCTGTGCCGGCCTGGACGAGACGGTCGCGAAAGCCTGGCCCCAATTCAGCCCAGTGGCACCCGGCACGCGCGCGATCGCCACCAGATTCCCGGCATATTGCTTCAGCACATGCTCGCCGGGCGCCGTGTTGGCGCCGACGGTCGAAATCGCCACGGGCACGCCCGCCGCGGTCATCCGGCCGACGTTCGACTCGGTCGCGCCCAGCGCCTCGAAGCTTGCCGGCAGATCGGCCAAGGCCGCGGCGATGACGCCGACGCGGGCCGCGGCGATCTCGGGCGCCACCATCCAGCCTTCGCGGACCCCGACCAGCACCAGCTTGAGCGCCGGATATTGCTGCTTGAGCGCCAGTACCGAGCGGATGTCGCTGGCGCGCTCGACATGGACGAACAGCGGCATCGTGCCGTCGAGCACCGGCAGCAATGCCTGTGCGTCGGCGCGCTTCAACAGCGATTCTTTCTCTCGTCCGCCGAAGGCCGCCGGGTTGCGCCGATAATCCTGCGCCTGCGCCAGCGCATCGTGCAGCATGGCATAGGCCGCCGGGCGGCTGCCGCCGGCTTCCTGCGCGCCGTCCTCACCAAGCTCGACATATTGGAAAGCGCGTGCGCGGGTGATCGGATTAGCATCGGCGCCGAGATCGATCACCGCACCACGCCCGGCAAAGATCGACTGGCCGGTCGAAGGCGACACGATCGCGCGCGTGATCCCCCCGGCGCGTTCGTTGCCGATCTCCACCGCCTGCGGGTTGATCGCCGGCGCGATGTCGATCGAGGCGTTGAACGGCGAGGTGCTGGCGCTGGCATCGTTGCTCTCGCTGACGCCCTCGGCATCGACCAGCCCCAGATTGGTGAAGCCGGCGACCATGCCCGCCGCGACCCACTTGCCGGTGGCGTCGATCACCGTCGCACCCGCCGGTACGGCAATGCCGGCGCCTGCCGCGACGATGCGGCCGTCGCGCATCACCACGGTGCCGCGCTCGATCGGCTGCGAACCGTCACCGATCGCCACGGTGCCGCCGGTGATGGCAACGGTCTGTGCACTCACCGGCGCGGCAAGCGCGGCGCCGAGCGCGGTGAGCGAGAGGAACAGGGCCTTCATTTCACGTCTCCCGATCCCGGCTGGCCTAGTTCGAAGTCGGACACCGGGCGAAGCCGCGGGTTGGTCGCATCGTAGAGCAAGGCGCCATCGATCCAGACCTTTTCCGGCCGCGTGTAGACGCTCAGCGGATTGCCGTTCCACAGCACCACGTCCGCCATCTTGCCGGGCTTCAGGCTGCCCGTGCGATCGGCGATGCCGAGCGCCCGGGCCGGGTTGATGCTCAGCCATTCCCAGGCCTGCGCATCCGGAATGTCGATCCCGGCGCGCCGCCCGGAGGCCTGCGCCTTGGCCACTTCCTGGTTGAGCCGCTGGATGCCGTTCTCGTCATCCGAATGGATCATGCCGCAGGCGCCGGCCTTTTGCAGCAAGGCGAGGTTCTCGCCGATGCCGTCGAAGCTCTCCATCTTGAAGCCGTACCAATCCGCCCACACCGCGGCGCAGGTATTGTTGGCCTTCAGGATATCGGCGATCTTGTACGCCTCCACCGCGTGGTGGAACGCGGTGACGTGGTAGCCGAACTCCTTGGCCATATCCATGACGATGGCCATCTCGTCGGCGCGGTAGCAATGGTTCTGCACCAGGATCTCGCCCTCCAGCACGCCGCGCAGCGTATCCATAGCGATGTTGCGTTCGGGGGCGTCCCCGCCGTCCTTCTCGTATTTGTCCCACTTGCGCTTGTAGGCGACGGCCTGCGCCCAAGTCGCACGATCGACCGCGATATTGCCCATCCGCGTCGAAGGCTTGGTGTTGCGGCTGCCATAGACGCGCTTGGGGTTCTCGCCGCATGCCATCTTCAGGCCGTACGGGGCGCCGGGGAACTTCATCGCCTGCACGGTGCGGGCATAGACGTTCTTCAGCACGACCGATCGGCCGCCGAACAGATTGGCCGATCCCGGCAGGATCTGCAGCGTGGTGACGCCGCCATTGGCGAGCGCCCGCCCGAAACCCGGATCCTGCGGCCAGACGCTGTGTTCCGCCCAGACATCGGCGGTGACCGGGCTGGTCGCCTCGTTGCCGTCGGAATGCGCCTGCACCTGGGGGCTCGGATAATCGCCGAGATGGCTGTGGATGTCGATCACGCCGGGCGTGACCCATTTGCCGGTGCCGTCGATCACCGTAGCGCCGGCGGGCGCATCGAGTGTCTGGCCGAGCGCGAGGATCTTGCCGTCGGCGAACAGCACGCTGCCGCCGTCGATGCGGCCGCCTTCGCCGTCATAAATGGTGACGTTGCGCACCAGCGTGGGGGCGCCGGGATAGACGTGATAGGTGCTGGGATAGGGATCGTGCGCATAGCCGTGGCCGGCGCCGCTCGCCGCCTGCTTGTCGCGGGGTGCCTTAGAGGAGGCGCCCTGCGGCGGCGTAGAGTCCGTCGCGCATGCGGCCAGCGCCAGCGCGCTCGCGGCCGCCGTCAGGCCGCGGATCATGGTCTTGTGGTTCATCTTGGCAGCCCCCGTTTTGCCGCAGTCTAAGGGCTAGGTCGCTTCCGGTTCAAGCGCTTGCTGCACCGTATCACCAATTCTTATTTCCCGGCGAAGGCCGGGGCCAGTCGCGGCACAGACGCGGTGTAGCGCAGCGTCCGTTACATCCACCTTCGCGACTGGGCCCCCGCCCCCGCCGGGGACACGGCCGTCCCACAACGAAAAACGCCCCGACTTCCATCGGGGCGCTTTCGTTTCTTGGTTGGCGTGATGCGGGGGGAACCCCGCATCGTCAGTCCCGGCGATAGCGGGGCTGGCCGGCCGTTCGCCTCGCTCCGGCTCAGTCGATCCGCGGCAGGGTCTCGAACTGATGGTACGGCGGTGGCGAGGACAGGGTCCATTCCAGCGTCGTGGCGCCTTCGCCCCAAGGATTGTCGCCGACCTTCTTGCCCGCGAATAGCGACCAGAACAGGTTGACGAAGAAGATCAGCATGCCCGCCGCCATGATCATGTAGCCGACGCTGGCGACCCAGTTCCAGTGCGCCAGACCATCGGTATAGTCGGGCATGCGGCGCGGCTGGCTCTGCAGCCCCAGGAAGTGCATCGGGAAGAACATCACATTCACGCCGATGAAGAACACCCAGAAGTGCGCTTGGCCCAGGAACTCGTTGTACATCCGGCCGGACATCTTCGGGAACCAGTAATAGAAGCCAGCGAACAGCGAGAAGACGGCACCCAGCGACAGCACGTAGTGGAAGTGCGCCACCACGTAGTACGTGTCCTGCATGTAATCGTCGACGCCGCCATTGGCGAGCACGACACCGGTCACGCCGCCGACGGTGAACATGAAGATGAAGCCGATCGCCCAGACCATCGGGGTCTTGAAGCTCATCGATCCGCCCCACATCGTCGCGATCCACGAGAAGATCTTGATGCCGGTCGGCACCGCGATGACCATCGTCGCGGCGGTGAAGTACATCTTGGTGTTTACGCTGAGGCCCGTCGTGAACATGTGGTGCGCCCACACGACGAAGCCGACCACGCCGATCGCGACCATCGCGTAGGCCATGCCGAGATAGCCGAACACCGGCTTCTTGGAGAAGGTCGAGATGATCTGGCTGACGATGCCGAAGCCCGGCAGGATCATGATGTACACTTCGGGATGGCCGAAGAACCAGAACAGATGCTGGTACAGCACGGGATCGCCGCCGCCCGCCGGATCGAAGAAAGTGGTGCCGAAGTTACGATCCGTCAGCAGCATGGTGATGGCGGCCGCCAGCACCGGCAGCGCCAGCAGCAGCAGGAACGCGGTGACCAGCACCGACCACACGAACAGCGGCATCTTGTGCAGCGTCATGCCGGGGGCGCGCATGTTGAAGATCGTGGTGATGAAGTTGATCGCCCCCAGGATCGACGATGCGCCGGCCAGATGCAGCGCCAGGATCGCCATGTCGGTCGACGGCCCCGGCTCACCATAAGTCGATAGCGGCGCGTACAGCGTCCAGCCATTTCCAGCGCCGCCGAAGAAGGGCGAGGCGAGCAGCAGCGTGAAGGCCGGCACGAGCAGCCAGAACGACACGTTGTTCATGCGCGGGAACGCCATGTCCGGCGCGCCGATCATGATCGGCACGAACCAGTTGCCAAAGCCCCCGATCATCGCCGGCATGACCATGAAGAACACCATGATCAGGCCGTGCGCCGTGACCATCACGTTCCACAGGTGCAGCGACTCATCGAGGCTGACGGTGCCGCCATGCAGGAACGACGCCCAGTAACCGAGATACTGGATGTGCGGCTCGGCCAGCTCGGCACGCATCAGGCCCGATACGGCGCCACCGATAATCCCCGCGCAGATCGCGAAGATCAGGTAGAGCGTGCCGATGTCCTTGTGGTTGGTCGACATGAACCAACGCGCGAAGAAGCTCGGCTTGTGATCGGCGTCATGGGCGTGATCATGCGCGTCGGCATGCGCCTGGAACGCGGACGGTTGCGCGGTCGGGTTTAGGGCGATATCGGTCATGGCTTACTGTCCGGTGCCGGCGCCGGCGGGATTGCCCGTGGCACCTTGAGTCGTTGCAGGGGGAGTGATGACGGTCGTGTTGTCGGCCGGGCCCGTGGTGTTGCTGGCCGGCGCTGCGGCAGCACCGGCAGCGGCCGGGGCAAGCGCGGCGGGCGCGGTCGAGGGCGCTGCCCCCTTCACGCTGCCGCCCTTGGCGATCACCCAGGCGTTATACTGCGCCAGCGGCACGGCCTCGACCGCGATCGGCATGTAATTGTGCCGCGCGCCGCACAGCTCCGAACATTGGCCGAAATACACGCCAGGCCGCTCGATCGTGAAGCTCGTCTCGTTCAGGCGGCCGGGAATGGCGTCGAGCTTGATCCAGAAGGCGGGGACCGCCCAGCTGTGGATCACGTCGTTGGCGGTGGTGATCAGGCGGATCGGCACACCGACCGGCAGCACGATGCGATTGTCGGTAGCGAGCAGTCGCGGGCCGTCGGCATCGGTGCGGACGCGCTCGCCGGGGGCGGCCTGGTCCTTTTCCTTCAGCATGTTGGCGGTGACTTCGAAGCCGCCATTGTCGGGATATTGATAGGACCAATACCATTGGTTGCCGATCGCCTTCAGCGTGATCGCATTGGCGGGCGCGGGCTTGAACTGCGCCTGCAGCAGGCCGATCGACGGCACCGCGAGCAGCACCAGGATGACGACCGGCGCCAGCGTCCAGATCACCTCGATGACCGTGTTGTGGCTCGTCTTGGAGGCGACCGGGTGGGCCGCACGGCGATAGCGCAGGACTACCCAGAACAGCAACGCGAGCACCAGCAGCGACACCACGGTGATCACCGGGATCAGGATATTGTCGTGGAAGCTGTGCGCGCGCTGGCCGTTCTTGGTGACCTGCGGCTGGATGCCGATGCTGCCGTCGACCGGCATGCCGATGCCCGGCGTGGGCGCGATCTTGTAGGCGCCGTCCTGTGCCAGTGCGGGATTGTTCGAGGCCGGAGCAGCGGCTGGAGCAGCGGCAGCCGGTGCCGGCGCGACCGTGGTCAGGGCAGGCGCGGTGATCGCCGGTGCAACAGGCGGCGTGGCGGCGTAACCGGCACCGGCCATCAGCAGGCCGGCTGCGATCGCGATCGATTTGAACCCCGTCATACGCATCGTCGTCGTTACCCCTGGCGTCGCGCCGCCTTTGGGCAGCAAGTGGGCGGGAATCCGCCGTTTGACCCGGGGCTATACGCGCGACCCACCTATCCCTCAAGGCGTGCGGCGCGTTTTTTGCCCATCCCGTTGTACTTAGGTGCAAGACCGCTCTATTTGGCGGCGAACTGAAAGGACGTTTCCGCGCATGACCGAAGACGAGGTTCTGGCCGAGTTCCGCAGCGCCGATGCGCTGCTCGAGGGACATTTCATCCTGTCCTCGGGGCTGCGCTCGTCGCGCTACCTGCAGTGCGCGCGCGTGTTGATGGATCCGGCGCGCGGGAGCCGCCTGGCCGAGGCGCTGGCCGCGCGTCTGCCCGATGACGTGCGCGGCGCGATTCAGGCGGTGGTATCGCCCGCCATGGGCGGGGTGATCGCCGGGCACGAAATGGCACGCGCACTGGGCGTCGAGGCGATGTTCCTGGAGCGCCCCGAAGGCGTGTTCGAGCTCCGTCGCGGCTTCCGGCTGGAACCCGGCGCGCGCGTGTTCATGATGGAGGATGTCGTCACCACCGGCCTCAGCTCGCGCGAGGCGATCGCCGCGATCGCGCGCGCCGGCGGCGAGACCGTGGCGGCAGGCGCGTTGGTCGATCGCTCCAACGGCGTGGCCGATCTCGGCGTGCCGTTCTACCCGCTGATCCGGCTCGACGTGCCGACCTACGCCGCCGACGCCTTGCCGCCCGAATTGCAGGCCATCCCCGCGATCAAGCCGGGCAGCCGGGCGGCGGCATGAGCGATCTGCTCCGCCTGGGCGTGAACATCGATCACGTCGCCACGGTGCGCAACGCGCGCGGGGCGGGCTATCCCGATCCGGTACGCGCCGCACTGATGGCCGCCGAGGCCGGCGCGGACGGCATCACCGCGCACCTGCGCGAGGATCGCCGGCACATCACCGATGAGGACATTGCCCGGCTGTCCGACCAACTGACCATTCCGCTCAACCTGGAAATGGCCGCGACCGACGAGATGCTCGGCATCGCGCTCCGCCACCGGCCGCACGCCGCGTGCATCGTGCCGGAGAAGCGTGAGGAACTGACCACCGAGGGCGGCCTGGATGCCGCTGGCCAGCATAACCGGCTCGCGCCTTTGGTCGCGGAACTGCGCAACGCCAATATCCGCGTCTCGTTGTTCATCGAGCCGGACGCCCGGCAGATCGACGCGGCGCTCAGGCTCGGCGCCCCCGTCGTCGAACTACACACCGGGCGCTATGCCGAACTGGACGGCGAAGCGCGCACGGTCGA
This sequence comes from Sphingomonas endolithica, assembly GCF_025231525.1. NCBI lineage: Bacteria > Pseudomonadati > Pseudomonadota > Alphaproteobacteria > Sphingomonadales > Sphingomonadaceae > Sphingomonas > Sphingomonas endolithica. The sequence goes on along the minus strand of NZ_CP103057.1, from coordinate 2,592,439 downwards.
ACTGCGGCGGTTGACCGATGCCGCGGCACTGGCCGCCAAGAACGGCATCGAAGTGCATGCCGGGCACGGCCTGACCTATGACAATGTCGCGGCGATAGCGGCGATCCCGCAGGTGCGGGAACTCAACATCGGGCATTTCCTGGTCGGCGAGGCGCTGTTCGTCGGGCTTGGCCAGGCGGTGCGGCAGATGCGCCAAGCGATGGACGTGGCGCGGTGAGCAGTGTCGCCGGTCGCGCTGTCGCGATGGGTTCGGCGGGGATGGTCCTGACATTGTCGATCATCAGCGGCATGTTGCTGATGCTAGCGTCGAGCCTGGGCAAGTCGGCGCCGTCATTCGGCGACCTCGCCCAAGAGTTCTGGCCGCTCGGTATTTCGATCGCGTTTTCGTCCGGGTCGATCTGGGCAGCAGTCCGCCGCTTAAGCGGTCTGGCGCTCTTTGCCGCCATCGTCGGCGCTGTGGCCCTGGCGGGGTTCTGGTCTTGGGTATTGCGATGATCATCGGTCTCGGCTCCGATCTCTGCAACATCGAGCGCATCCAGGCATCGCTCGACCGCTTCGGCGAGCGTTTCGAGCAACGCGTGTTCACCGACACCGAACGTGCCAAGGGCGACCGCCGCCCGTTCACCAAGGCCGGCACCCTGGCCAAGCGTTTCGCCGCCAAGGAGGCCTTTTCCAAGGCGGTCGGCACGGGTTTCAAGCGCGGCGTTTTCATGAAGGATATCAGCGTGGTCAACGCCCCTTCCGGCGCGCCGACGCTGTTGCTGACCGGCGGCGCCAAGGCGAGGCTTGACGCGCTGATCCCCGAGGGCCACGGCGCCCGCGTACATTTGACGATGACCGACGATCATCCCTGGGCGCAGGCCTTCGTGATTATCGAGGCCATTCCGGGACAGGATCCAGCATGACAGCCGACACCACGGCAATGGACACGATGCGTGCGGCCAAGGCGCCGGCACCCAAATCGGCCTGGTGGGAAGAAGTGAAGGGCATCTTCTGGCTGGTGCTGGCGGTGCTCGGCTTCCACAGCTTCATCGCCAAGCCCTTCTACATCCCGTCGGAATCGATGCTGCCCGGCCTGATGGTCGGTGATCGGCTGGTGGTGACCAAATATCCCTATGGCTGGTCGTTCATCTCGCCGACCATCCCCAATCCGGTGGCGATCTTCCGCAGCCTGGTGCTGCACCAGCCGGAGGAAAGCTGGGGCGTGCAATTGCCGTTCACCAAGGGGCGGCTGTTCGGCCACATGCCCGAACGCGGCGACGTCGTGATCGTCACGCCGCCGGGCCGCAACACCGATTACATCAAGCGGCTGATCGGCCTGCCCGGCGATCGGCTGCAGGTGCGCGGCGGCGTGCTGTATATCAACGGCAAGGCGGTGCAGCGCGGGCCGGTGCACGACAAGATCATTCCGGTCGATGCCAATGCGACCTGCGCCGATTATCCCGGCGCGCTGGAGCAGAGCGCCGATGGCGGGCAGATCTGCCGCCTGCCGCTGGTCACCGAGACGCTGCCCAACGGCCGGCGCTACGACACGGTCGAACTCGGCTGGAGCCAGGGTGACAATTACGGGCCGATCACGCTGCCGGCGGGGCATGTCTTCCTGATGGGCGACAATCGCGATCGCAGCTCCGACAGCCGCTTCCCGCTCGGTGCGCCCGAGCTTGGCCTGGGCGGCGCAGTGCCGTGGGAATATGTCGGTGGGCGCGCCGAGTTCATCACTTTCTCGCTCGATGGCGATGCGACGTGGAACCCGCTGACCTGGTGGGGGTCTTTACGGTCGGGCCGCGCGGGTACATCATTGCACCCGGAGGAAACCAAACCATGAGCGAGCACGTGGACGTCGTCCAGGGCGCCAGTCCCAACGAGGTTCGCGACCCCGTGGTGAAGCACGAAATCAAGAAGGCGACGGTCTGGCTCGGCCTTGCCTGCGCGATCGCCTTGTTCGTGCTGCTGATCCAGCCGCTGCTGATCATCTTTGCCGGGCTGGTGTTTGCCGCGATGCTCGATGGCGGCGTGCGACTGCTCGGCCGCGTGCTGAAGATCGGGCGTGGCTGGCGCTTGCTGATCGTCGTGATCAGCGTCCTCGCCTTCCTGATCGGCACCTTCTACCTTACCGGCGTACAGGTCGTGCAGCAGGTGACCGAACTGCAATCGACGCTGACGATGCAGTTCAACCGCCTGACCGGCTGGCTGTCGCAAATGGGCGTCATGCCCGGCCGGTCCGATCTCAACAGCATCCTGCAGCAGGCAATGGGCTCGGTCGGCAAGCTAACCTCCTGGGTCGGCACAGCAGCCGGCGCGCTGACCAGCCTGTTCATGATAATGGTGATCGGCCTGTTCCTGGCGATGGATCCGCGCGTCTATGAGCGCGGCGTGCAGTGGATGGTGCCGATGGACAACCGGCAGCAATTCGCCATCACGCTGCGCCGCATGGGCGAGACGATGCGCCGACTGCTTGCCGGCCGCTTGATCGGCATGGCGGCGGAAGGCGTGCTGACGTGGATCGCGCTGGCGATCGGCGGCGTGCCGATGGCGCTGCTGCTCGGCATCATCACCGGGGTGCTGGCGTTCATTCCGAATATCGGTGCCTTCGTCAGCGGCGTGCTGATGGTCGCGGTCGGCTTCTCTGCCGGCTATGAGACCGGCATCTGGGCGATCGTCACCTATTTCGTGGTGCAGACGTTCGATGGCTATGTGCTGATCCCGATGGTCGCCAAGCGTACGGTCGATCTGCCCCCGGCACTGACCCTGGGCGCGCAGATCCTGGCCAGCGCCTTGTTCGGCGTCATGGGGCTGGCCTTGGCCGATCCGATGACCGCGATGATCAAGGTCGCGCTGGAACGCAGTTCGGAACGCACCGAGGAAGACGACGAAGCGGGCGCCGAAGCCGAGGCAGCGGCGGCGGGGCTTTGATCCGGCTGTACGATTACTGGCGGTCGTCCGCCGCATACCGCGTGCGCATCGTGCTCAACCTGAAGGGCATCCCATACGAGAGCGTGCCGGTGAATTTGCTGGCGGCCGAGCAAGCGGGTGCGGAAAACCGCGCGCGCAACCCGCAAAGCCTGGTGCCGACGCTCGAGGTCGACGGCGCGATGCTGACGCAGAGCCTGGCGATCATCGACTATCTCGATGCGACCTACCCCGATCCGCCCATGCTGCCACGCGCGCCGCTGGCGCGTGCCGCGGCGCGGGCGCAGGCGCTGGTCCTCGCCGCCGATGTGCACCCGATCGGCAATCTGCGCGTGCTCAAGCGGCTGGAAAGCCAGTTCGGCGCCGATCAGCCGGCCAAGGAAGAGTGGATGCGCCACTGGGTCGGCGCCGGCCTCGATGCGCTGGAGACGATGGCGGGCAAGGCGGCAGACGGGGCAGCAGGCGGGGCAGCAGGCGAGGGGCCGTTCCTCGGCGGGGTCGCGCCGGGGCTGGCGGATGTCTGCCTGGTGCCGCAGCTCTACAATGCACGGCGCTTCGAGATGGACGTTTCCGCCTGGCCAAAACTGGCCGCGGTCGATGCGGCCTGTGCCGAAGTGGCAGCGATCGCCGCGGCGCATCCGGATCGCGTACGGCCCGCTTGATCGCGCCACAGACCGTCTTTTCGACGTAAGTCGTTGATAGTCCTAAGTCATTGAATCGTAACAACTCGCCCGGTGCACCATTGTTGCCGCCGCGCGCGAGTGCGGGTATGTGAGCGGCTCAGGACCGCGATCGCGAGCGGCAATAGCGGATGCCTTTTTTGCCAGTGGACAGGCCGAACACCGGAGCCCCGATGAGCATTGCCCCGGCCGACGCGGCACTCCCGCGCGCGCCAGACATTGCCGGCCTCGAGCCGCTCAGGACCGTCGGCAGCCGATGGCCGATGATCATCAGCGGCCTGCTGACCGCGGCCATGGTCATCGGGCTGGTGCGCGAGCTGCTGGCGTCGGGGCTGGCCGGGCTCAATCGCGCGGTGCCGCAAAGCCCGTGGTTCTACCTCGCGTTCGGCCTGCTGTATCTGTCGCCGCCGATCGGCGACTGGATCATCTTCCGGCGCTTGTGGAACATCCCCTTTGCCGGCGGCATGATCGCGCTGATCAAGAAGCGGATCGCGAACGAGGTCGTGTTCGGCTATTCGGGCGAGGCCTATTTCTACGCCTGGGCGCGCAGCAAGGCCAAGATGGTGGCGGCACCGTTCGGGGCGGTGAAGGATGTCAGCATCCTGTCCGCGATCGCCGGCAACATGATCACGCTGGCGATGATCGCGGTGGCATTGCCGCTCGGTTACGATCTGCTGCGCTCGGCGGGCTATCTGCGCGAGGTCGCCGGATCGGCGCTGATCGTCGCCGGCACGTCGCTGCCGTTCCTGATCTTTTCCCGGCGCGTCTTCTCGCTGTCCAGGCGTACCTTGTGGTGGGTGTTCATGGTCCATTGCCTGCGCCTGGTCGGCGGATCGGTGCTGATCGCGACGGCATGGCATTTCGCGCTGCCGACCGTGGCGCTCGGCATGTGGCTGTTCCTGGCGGCGGCCCGCTTGCTCGTGTCGCGCCTGCCCCTGATACCGAACAAGGATCTGCTGTTCGCCAATTTCGCGATCATCCTGGTTGGCCAGGATCGCACGCTGGCGGGATTGATCGCGTTTACGTCAGCGATCACATTGCTGGTCCATATCGTGCTGATCGCGTTGTTCGGTCTGTACGGCCTGGCAAGGAGGCGCGCGTGACGAAACTGGCGGCAATCGTTCTGGCCCTGATGGCGGCCGCAGCACCGGCGAGCGCGCAGGTGCGCGTCTTCGGCAGCGATGCGGCGGCGTGCGTGCGCGGCCTGCCCGCAATCCGCGCGGACATTACCGACCTCATGGACCGGACCGGTAGCGTCAAGCTGGAAGTCTATCCGGCGAACGACACCGACTTCCTGAAACACGGCCGCGAGCTGCGCGCGCAGGGCAAATTCTATCGCCGGATCAAGGTGCCTACGCCCGCCGCTGGCCCCGTGTCGCTGTGCATCCGCGTGCCGCGCCCGGGCCGCTACGCCCTGCTGTTCACGCACGACCGGGACGGCCGCGACAAGTTCAACTTCTGGAGCGACGGCGCGGGCTTCCCGAGCAACGTCAAGATTCGGCGCATGCGGCCGACGCTGGCGATGGCGGCGATCACCGTGCCGCAAGGTGTCGTCGTCACCCGCATCCGGGCGCAATATCTGCGCGGCATTGCCGGCTTCAAGCCGCTGCCGAAGCGCGTGTCGGGCGCGCGTTGATCGAGGCTTGAGGGCGCGAGAACGAGATCGGGGGATCGGGTAATGCGTATCGTCGACGTCAACGAATTCTACTCGCCGACCGGTGGCGGGGTGCGCACCTATATCGATCGCAAGATGGGCATCATGGCCGATCTCGGTCACGAGCTGATCGTCATCGCCGCGGGGCGGGAAGACAGCGTCGAGGAGCGGCCGGGCGGCGGCCGGATCATCTACGTCAAGACCGGGCGCCTGCCGTTCGATCATAATTACGGCCTGTTCTGGGATGCCGCACCGATCGTCGAGCTGCTCGATTCGTTGCAGCCCGATCTGGTCGAGACATCGTCGCCGTGGCGGCCGGCCTGGATCGTCGGACAGTGGCAGCCCAGGCCCGGCCACCGCCCGGCGCGCGTCTTCTTCATGCATAACGACAATGTGGCTGCTTATGCGCTGCGCTGGTTCGAAGCACTGGGCCCGCAAGCGCGGATCGAGCGCGCCTTTGCCTGGTACAGCCGCTATATGGGCCGCTTCCTCGACAGCTACGATGCGGTGGTCACCAATGGCCCTGCGCTGGAGAAGCGCTTGAGCGCCCGCGGCCTGCGCATCGACGCGGCCATGCCGCTCGGCATCGAGCGCGGGCATTTCTCGCCCGATCTGCGCGACGAGCGGCTGCGGGCGGCGCTGCTGGCGCAGCTCGATCTGCCGCCCGACGGACATCTGCTGCTGGGGCTCGGCCGGCATCACCCGGAAAAGCGCTGGCACCTCGTCGCCGATGCCGTGGTCCAGGCCGGCACCAACATTCCGGTGGGAATGATCCTGCTGGGTACCGGCGTCGCCAGCCGGCAGATCGAGAAGCATATCGCCGGATCGCCACACGTCTGCATGTTCGCGCCGGTTTATGACCGCGAGCGCCTGGCGCGGATCGTGGCGAGCTGCGATGCGCTGATCCACGGCGCGGAGGCGGAGCCGTTCGGGCTGGTCGCGGCAGAAGCGATGGCGGCGGGGCTGCCGCTGATCGTCCCCGATACCGGTGGCTGTGCCGAGATCGCCGATCCGCATAGCTCCGAACTCTTCGCCGCGCGCGATCCGCAAGCCTGTGCCGCGGCAATCGAGCGGCTGTTTGCGCGCGATCAGGTGCTGTTGCGCGGCGCCGCCCGCGCCGCCGCTGGCCGCGTGCGCAGCGACCGCGAGCATACCGAGGAGCTGATGGCCTATTATGCCGGGCTGGTCGCGGCCAAGCGGGAGCGCCGTCTCACCGCAGCGTGAGCCGCCGCTGTCACGCGCACGCCATACAAGCGGCGCAACGCGCGAGTCTTTACAGGAGACTTGCCATGGAATTCACGCTCGACCGTCGTTCCGTGCTGCTGACCGGCACGCTGGGCCTCGGCGCGCTGGCCATTCCGGGCTTCGCGCAGACCGCGACCGTCGCAAGCCGCCGCGGCTTCACCCATGCCGTGGCGAGCGGTGAGCCGGCGAGCGATTCGATGCTGCTCTGGACGCGCTACGTGCCGGCCGATGGCGGCGCAGTCGAGTTGAAGGTCGAACTGTCCGAGACGCCCGACTTCGCCCGCGTCGCTGGCGGCGGCGTGCAGATCACCGGCCCGTGGCGCGATCATACCGCCAAGATCACCGTCGCGGGCCTGCAACCCGGCACCGCCTATCATTACCGCTTCATCGCGCCCGATGGCAGCATGTCGCCGGTCGGCACCACCAAGACGCTGCCGGTCGGCAAGGTCCGCCGCTTCCGCGCCGCGATCTTCTCCTGCTCGAACATGGCGTTCGGCTATTTCAACGCCTACGCCCATGCCGTGGCGCGCGACGATCTCGATCTCGCCGTGCATCTCGGCGACTATTTCTACGAATATAAACCGGGCGGCTATCCGGCGCTCAAGGACACGATCGGCGGCCGTATCCCGCTGCCGGCCAGCGAGTTGCTGCACCTCGCCGATTACCGCCTGCGTTATGGCAGCTACCGCGCCGATCCCGATCTCCAGGCGCTGCACGCCAAGCTGCCGATGATCGTGCAATGGGACGATCACGAATCGGCCAATGACAGCTGGGAAGGGGGCGCGCAGAACCACCAGCCCGACGAAGGCGAGTGGGATCTGCGCAAGGCCGCGGCGATCCAGGCGTTCCGCGAATGGATGCCGGTCTCCGACGAACCGTGGAAAGCCTATGACATCGGTGGTCTCGCGACCCTGTTCCGCACCGAGACGCGATTGCTCGCCCGCACCGCCCAGCCCGATATCGCGCCGCTCCTGAAGGACAAGGATCCGGTCGCGGCGCTGACCGCGTTCCGTGACGGCGCGTGGATGGATCCGGGTGCGACCATGATGGGCTCGCAGCAGGAAAACTGGCTCGGCCATGCGATGCGCAGTTCGGTCAAGGCCGGGCAGACGTGGCAGGTGGTCGGCTTCGGCACGATCATGGGCCAGACCATGACTCCGGCGAATGCGCTGGACTGGATCACCAAGGACGCGCCGCAGCGGACGCGAAACTACGTCACCACCGGGCTGATGGCGTCCAAGGCCGGCCTGCCCAACAACATGGACAATTGGGGCGGCTACCCCGCGGCCCGCGCACGCTTCCTGAAGAGCGCGCAGGAGGCAGGCGCGAACCTGGTCGTCATCTCGGGCGACAGCCACAATGCCTGGGCCTATGACCTGCCGCAGGACGGGCGCGCCGCAGGTGTCGAGTTCGCCGGCCATGCGGTCACCTCGGGCGGCTACGAAAGCGCGCTGTCGGCCGACCCCAGGATCGTCGCCGCCGCCTTGGTCAAGGCCAGCCCCGAGCTGAAATGGTGCGACACGTCGCGTCGCGGCTACATGGCACTGACCATCACGCCCGATCGCGTGACCAACGACTGGCTGATGTCCGACGACGTGAAGACCAAATCCGCCGGCGCCAGCGTGGGCCACACCGCCACCGTCACACGCGGCCGCAACGTCATGGCCTGAGCTTCCTGTAGCAGAGCAGGGAGATACCCTCCCAAACAGTTCCCCGGCGAAGGCCGGGGCCCAGGCGGACAGGTGGCGGTAACGGAGCGCGGCAACCGCCACCCACGTCCTACAACTAGGCCCCGGCCTTCGCCGGGGAGCCGATCAGTACGACCTAGCGCACCGCCGTCACGAAATAATCCAGCCCCACATCCTCGCTCAGCACGAAGCCCTTCGCCACCGAGAAGCCCAGCCCCCGCGTGTCGATCACCCTCAGCCCTGCCGCCTCGATCAGCGCGGTCAGTTCGCCGGGCGTCAGGAACTTGTCCCAATCATGCGTGCCCTTGGGGATACGCCCGGTGCCCTCGGCCAGCGCAATCATCGCCAGCCGCGACAGCGCAGTGCGGTTCGGGGTGGAGAGAACCAGCAGCCCGCCCGGCGCCAGCGCCGCCGCCAGCCCGGCGACGAAACCCGCCGGATCGCTGACATGCTCGATCACTTCCAACGACGTGACGAGATCGAACCGCTCGTCGCCAACGCTGTCCACGCTGCCGGCGCGATAGTGGATCGACAGGCCGGACTGTATCGCATGCGCCTGCGCCATGGCGATATTCTCGGGCGCCGCATCCACGCCCGTCACCACCGCACCCAGCCGCGTCAGCGGCTCGCACAGCAAGCCCGCACCGCAGCCGACATCCAGCGCGGTCTTGCCGGCAAGCGGCGTGAATCCCGTATCGTCGAGCTGCCAATGCGCATCGATCCGCTCGCGCAGATAGCTCAGCCGTACCGGGTTCAGCCGGTGCAGCATCGCCGACGAACCCGTCGGGCTCCACCAGTCGGCAGCCATCTTGCCGAAATGCTCGGCTTCGCGGGGATCGATCGTCGTCTGCGGGTCGCTTGCGCTTATCATGCGGCGTTTCTATCAGCACGTGCTTCAAAGCCCAAAGGACTTCCGCACCGCATGGCCCGTATCGTGATGAAGTTCGGTGGTACGTCGATGGCCGGGATCGAGCGCATCCGTGCCGTCGCCGCGCGCGTCCGCCGCGAAGTGGATGCCGGCAACCAGGTGGCGGTGGTCGTCTCGGCAATGGCCGGCGAGACCGATCGGCTGGTCGGCTTCTGCCGCGAAGCCTCGTCGCTGTACGATCCGCGCGAATATGACGTCGTGGTCTCGGCCGGCGAGCAGATCACCAGCGGGCTGCTGGCGATCGCGCTGCAGGCAGTGGGGCTGAAGGCGCGCAGCTGGATGGGCTGGCAATTGCCGATCCGCACCTCCGATGGCCATGCCTCGGCCAGGATCGCCGATATCGACACCACCGCGCTGGAGGAAAGCCTCGCGCGCGGCGACGTGGCGGTGATCCCGGGCTTCCAGGGGCTGGCGGCCGGCGCCAATGATTTAGGGGCGCGCGTGACCACCCTGGGCCGCGGCGGCTCCGATACCTCGGCGGTGGCGATGGCGGCGGCGATGAAGGCGGATCGCTGCGACATCTATACCGATGTCGACGGCGTCTACACCACCGACCCGCGCATCGTGCCGCGCGCGCACAAGCTGAAGCGCGTGACGTATGAGGAGATGCTGGAACTGGCGAGCGTCGGCGCGAAAGTGCTGCAGACGCGCTCGGTCGGTCTTGCAATGAAGGAAAATGTGCGCGTGCAGGTGTTGTCGTCCTTCGTCGACGAGCACGCACCCTTGGGCGATGCCGAGCCCGGCACGCTGATCGTGGGCGAAGAGGAATTGGGAAGCATGGAACGGCAATTGATTACCGGTATCGCCCACGACAAGAACGAGGCGAAGATCACGCTGACCAACGTGCCGGACAAGCCGGGCGCGGTGGCGGCGATCTTCGAGCCGCTGGCCGGCGCCAACATCAACGTCGACATGATCATCCAGAACATCGCGCATTCGGGCGGCCAGGCCAGCGCCTCGACCGACGTCACCTTCACCGTCCCCGCCGCCGATCTCCCCCGCTCGCTCGACGAACTGGGCCGCGCCCAGGCCGCGATCGGCTTTGCCGAACTGGTCCACGACACGCGCGTCGCCAAGATCTCGGTCGTCGGCGTCGGCATGAAGAGCCATGCCGGCGTCGCCTCCACCATGTTCAAGACGCTGGGCGAACGCGGGATCAACATCCTCGCCATCACCACCAGCGAGATCAAGGTCAGCGTGCTGATCGAAGAGGATTACACCGAACTCGCGGTGCGCGTGCTGCACACGGCCTATGGGCTGGATGCGGAGGATGTGGGTTAAGGCCTCGCGCTACTGACGTCGTCTACCGTTCAGGATCGATAGCCTACAGGCCGGTCGAGATATGACAGCGAGGGACCCCAGATGCTTCGACGTACCGGTATTACCGCTCTTGTAACGCTCGGGGCCGCTGTTGCCGCCCCAGCCAGCGTGGACACCTCAGCACGGCCCGGCGGCGTCTACCGGCTCAAGCCCGGCATCTACGTCCAGAAGGGTGTCGCGTGCCAGACGGCGCCCAACGTTGCGATTCGCCAGTATGATGGCCGCGGCATCAGCACTGCCCACACCCGTGCGTGTCGCGCCCGCGTCCTTTCCCGGAAGGGCAACCGTTACGAGGTCAGTCAGTCCTGCATCGACGCCGGTGCGGGTCCTGCTCCCCGTTTCACCGAACGCCAGACGGTCCGCATCTCCGACGCGCTCACCTTCGCGCTGCTCGACCGGGGAACGGGCACGACCTATCGTTACTGTCCGGCCTACATGCTGCCTTCCGGTCTGCGGGCAGACAAACGCTAACGGGGCTTTCCGCTGGCCGCCGCGGAAAGAAGCGAAGGTAATCGCCCACTTCCACGCCTCACTCCCCAACCAGGTGCAATGCCACTTGCCGCCGGTGCGGCGCCCGACGGTGTTCGAACACATAGATGCCCTGCCACGTCCCCAGCACCGGGCGCGCACCCACGACAGGGATCGACAGGCTGGTCGCGGTGAGCGCGGCGCGCAGGTGGGCGGGCATGTCGTCCGGACCCTCGTCGTCATGCTCGTACGCGCGGCTTTCGGGTGCCACCGCCACAAAATAGCGCTCCAGGTCGCGCGCCGCCGCGGGGGCGGCATTTTCCTGGATCAGCAGCGAGGCGGAGGTGTGGCGGATGAACAAGGTCAGCAGCCCGGTATCGATGCCGCTGTCCGCCACCCAGCGCACCACCGCGTCGGTAATCTCGTGCAGCCCCTGGCGCGTCGTGCCGATCTGCAATGTCTCGCTTGCCTGTCGCATGGCGGTGAGACTTGCCCCAATGCCGCGCGGAAGGCTAGGCCGGCGCGCATGAGCAATACATCGATCGGCGCGCAGCGCCTGGAACGGCGCATGGCGCGCGGCGTGGACTTTCTGGGTTGCGAGGTGGCGATCCTGTGCGGCGCGATGTCGTGGGTCAGCGAGCGCAACCTGGTCTCCGCCATGTCCAATGCCGGCGGCTTCGGGCTGATCGCGTGCGGCGCGATGACGCCCCAGTTGCTCGATGCCGAAATCGCCGCGACCAAGGCGCTCACGGCCAAGCCGTTCGGCGTCAACCTGATCACCATGCACCCGGCCTTGTTCGATCTGATCGCGGTGTGCGGCAAGCACCAGGTGACGCATGTCGTGCTGGCCGGCGGCCTGCCGCCCAAGGGCGCGCTCGAGGCGATCAAGGCGACCGGCGCCAAGGTGATCTGCTTCGCGCCCGCGCTCAGCCTCGCCAAGAAGCTGATCCGCTCGGGCGTCGATGCGCTGGTCGTCGAGGGCATGGAGGCGGGCGGCCATATCGGCCCGGTCTCGACCAGCGTGCTGGCGCAGGAGATATTGCCCGAGGTGGCCGAGCAGGTCCCCGTGTTCGTCGCCGGCGGCATCGGCCGCGGCGAGGCGATCGCCGGCTATCTCGACATGGGCGCGGCCGGCGTGCAGCTCGGCACGCGCTTCGTCTGTGCGCATGAGAGCGTGGCGCACGCCAATTTCAAGAAGGCCTTCATCCGCGCCTCGGCGCGCGATGCCACGTCCAGCGTGCAGATCGACCCGCGCCTGCCCGTCATCCCGGTGCGCGCGCTGAAGAATGCCGGCGGCGACCTGTTCACCGCCAAGCAGCGCGAGGTCGCGCAATTGCTCGACGAGGGCAAATTGGCGATGGCCGAGGCGCAGTTGCAGATCGAGCATTATTGGGCCGGCGCACTGCGCCGCGCGGTGGTCGAGGGCGATGTCGAGCATGGCTCGCTGATGGCCGGCCAGTCGGTCGGCATGGTGACCAAGGAAGAACCGATCGCCGAGATCATCGCCACCCTGATGACCGAAGCGGCGCACGCGCTGGAGAAGCGCGCGGCCTAAGGCCGGGTGCTGCCCGCGCCAGCGTGGGTTACCCGATCTTAACCTTGTTCGCTGACAAGCGATCTTCGTAGCCGGGGGGCGACGGAGAGCAAGAATGACGCGCCTGTTGACCGCCCTGATCCTGACCACCGGCGTCTTGCTGTCGGGCTGCGCGACGAAGCCCGCGCCGGTCGTGGCGGCAGCACCCGTGCCCGTTCCCGTGCCGCAAGCCGTGCCGATGCCCAGCGGCGCCTATGTCGGCATGCCCGTGCCGGCCACGCTGCCTGGTGGCGGCTATGCGACTCCCAACGTCAATCTCACCAGTGCCGGCGCCGTGTGGCACCTGCGCGCCGGGCTGAACTTCGCCGCGCTCGGCTGTCGCGGGCCGGAGGAGGCGGGGATCATCGCGCGCTACAATGCCTTGCTTGCAGCGCAGAAGCCGGTGCTTGCCAATGCCGAGCGGACGTTGATCGCGGAATATCGCGCCACCGCGCCCACCCAGTGGCGCGACGCCTATGACGATGCGATGACCCGGCTGTACAATTATTATGCGCTGGCGCCGGCACGCGCTGCGCTCTGCGTCACTGCCGATCGGCTGCTGAGCGAGGCGCTGACCGTCACGCCCGACGCCTTCCCCGCCTTTGCCGCGCAGCGCCTGCCCGAACTCGACCGCGCCTATACCGATTTCTACCGCGCTTATGATGCATGGCGTGCCCAAGGGCTGCAGCCGCTCCGGCCGGCCATGCCGCAGGCGACCTTTGCCATCGCCGCCAATGCGCCGGTGGCGCCGGTGGTGCAGGCGCCGCAGGCGCCACGCCCGATCCAGGTGGCACAGGTCGAACCACGGTCGGCCCCTGCCACGCGCGGCCCGTGGATCGAGGTCGACCCCGCGGTGCTCCGGCTACCCTGATACACTGCCGTCATCCCCGCGGAGGCGGGGATCCATAATCTCCGACACCGATGTAACAACGGGGCGTCACCACTATGGATTCCCGCCTGCGCGGGAATGACGGCCTTATGGGGAAGGCCCAGCTTCAGGCCAAAGCACCAACGGGGTTCCTTCTGGCCGCGGCCTTCGCTAGGACCTCCGGCATGACGCCACCATTGCAGGATCTGCCCGCCGAGGGCCGCTTCGACGGGGCGACACATCGGTTCGCGGTGCGGGTATATTTCGAAGACACCGATCTTTCGGGTGTGGTCTATCACGCCAATTACCTGCGCTACATGGAGCGCGCACGGTCGGATATGCTGCGGCTCGCCGGGATCGATCAGCGCGGCTTCCACGATGCGGGCGAGGGCGCCTATGCCGTCAGCGCGCTCGCAATCCGCTACCGCCGCCCGGCGAAGCTCGACGATGCGCTGGTCGTCGTCTCGCGATTGACCGCCGTGCGCTCGGCATCGGTGGACATTCAGCAGCAGGTCATGCGTGGTGACGAGATACTCACCCAGGCCGACATCACCGTCGCCTTGGTCGCGCCGTCGGGCCGGCCCCGGCGCCAGCCGGCGGCGTGGATCGAAACGTTCGAGCGCCTGAGCGCCTCAGGGGAAACCGATACATGAACGCTATTTTGAATACCGACGCCGTCACGCTGTCGCCGATCGCCTTGTTCCTGCAGGCCGATCTGGTGGTGAAGTTCGTCATGCTGGGGCTGTTGTTCGCCAGCATCTGGACCTGGGCGATCATCATCGGCTTCGCGACCAAGCTCGGCGCCACGCGCAAGAAGGTCGAGACGTTCGAGCACGATTTCTGGAAGGCGGAGGATATCGACGCCTTCTACCGCAAGGAAAGCGCCAGCGAGTTGCCGATCGCCAAGGTGCTGGCCGCCGGCGTCTCCGAATGGCGCCGCTCGACCGCCAACGGCCAGGTCGATCGCGACGGCACGCGCGAGCGGCTGGCCACGGCGATGGGCGCGGCGGTGGCGAGCGAGATCGACCGACTGTCCGATCGGCTCAACATCCTGGCGACGGTTGGTTCGGTGGCGCCGTTCGTCGGGCTGTTCGGCACCGTGTGGGGCATCATGCGCAGCTTCACCAGCATCGCGACCGCCCAGAACACCTCGCTCGCGGTGGTCGCGCCAGGCATTGCCGAGGCGCTGTTCGCCACCGCCATCGGCCTGTTCGCGGCGATCCCGGCGGTCATCGCCTACAATCGCTTCAGCCACGGCATCAACCGCATCGAGGCGCGGCTCAACCGCTTCGCCGACGGCTTCCACGCCACGCTCAGCCGGCAGCTCGAGACCGAGCGGCGCTGATGTCCATGAACCTTCCCTCGCAGCGTGGCCGCGGCCGGCGCGCGCCGATGGCGGATATCAATGTCACGCCCTTGGTCGACGTCATGCTGGTGCTGCTGATCATCTTCATGGTCACCGCGCCGTTGATGACCGCCGGCGTGCCGGTGAACCTGCCCGACAGCCGCGCCAAGGCGCTCGACCAGGATCAGGCGCCGGTCGAGATCTCGCTCGACGCGACGGGCAAGCTGTTCGTCGACAAGGACGAAGTGACCGATGCGATCCTGCCCGACGTGCTGGCGCAGATCGCCAAGCGCGGCCAGGCCGACAAGCCGCCGCAGGTCTTCCTGCGCGCGGACAAGGCGCTGGATTACGGGCGCGTGATGCGCGTGATGGGCGAACTCAACCATGCCGGGCTGAACCGCGTCGCGCTGCTCACGGTCGGTGACGATACGTGATGTCGGGCTGATGGATCGCGCCGAAAAGATCGGGCTTGGCGTCGCCATCGCCGGCCATGTGCTGTTGTTCGGGCTGTTGTCTGCGGGCTTCCTCTCCGCGCCCAAGCCCGAGCTGCCCAAATCGACGCCGGTCGATATCTCGCTGATCGATACCGTCGCGCTCGACGCCACCGCGCCGCCCGCGGCCGAGCAGCCGGCCCAGTCGCAGGCGCCCGAGATCGCCCCGCCGGAAGACGCCGCCCCGCCCGAGCCATCGGACGCGCCGGCGCCCGAGGCGGAACCCGATCCCGCGCCACCGGTGAAGCAGCCGGACCCCGCGCCCGCCCCGAAGCCGGCGCCCAAGCCTGTGCCCGCGCCGAAGCCAGTGCCAGCGCCAAAGCCGGTACCGAAGGCGCCGCCCAAGCCGCCGGTCAAGCCGGCCGCCGCACCGGCCAGGACACCTGACAAGGCCAAGCCCGCACCCGCGAGGCCAGCGGCAAAACCTGCGCCTGCAAAATCGGCGCCGGCCAAGGCGGCGGCCAAGCCTGCCGCCAAGCCGGGGACAGCACCGTCCAAGACGGCGTCCACCGCCAAGAGCAGCGGAACCAAGCCCAACGCCCCGGCGCGCAAGCCCGGCGGCTTCACCTTGTCCGAATCCACGCTCAAGGGCTTTGCCGCCGCACCATCGCCGTCCAAGGCGCCGACCCCGCCGGGCGCGACGATGAACGCCGCCGCCGCCGCCGATATCGGCTCCGCGATCAAGCGCCAGGTGCAGCCCTGTGCCGACCGGCAGAACAATCCTGGACCCGGCGCGTCGCGTATCGTCGTCACCATCCGGCTGCAGCTCAACCGCGACGGCACGCTCAACGGCCGCCCGGTAATTGCCGAGGCGCATGGCGGCGTGGATGACGAGAATCGCCGCTATGTCGATGCGATCGACCGCAACGCGATCGCGACCTTCATGGGTTGCGCCCCGTTACGCGGTCTGCCGCCCGAATTGTACGACGTACCGCGGGGCTGGAAGACGTTCAGCCTGCGTTACAAGTTACCCGGCTGAGGATGAACCCATGAAGCTGCACCACCATCTCTTCGCGCTCGCGCTGCTCGGCAGTGCCGGCGCGGTCCAGGCACAGGATGCGCCCGCCGCGCCCGCCCCACAGGCAGCAGCAGCCGGCACCCAGGAATCGGACGAACTGGTGGTCGACGTGGTCGGCGGCATCTCCGCCCCGCTCGGCATCGCCATTCCCGTCATGCCGACCGCAGCGCCGGTCGATACCGCGGCCGGCCGCACCGACGAGCTCGGCCGCCAGCTGGCGCAGATCGTCACCACCGATCTCAAGAATTCCGGCCTGTTCAACCCCGTCGCCCCGGGCCAGCTGAAGGCAGTGGCGTTCGGCGAAGTCACAGCACCGGCGTTCGATTATTGGGGCGGCGCACAGACCTCGGCACTGGTGCAGGGCTTCGTGCGCGGCAATGGCGACGGCACGCTGACCGTCGGCTGCTATCTGTACGATGTGTCGTCGCGCGCCGAACTGGCGCGGCAGGGCTTCGTCGTGCCGCCGTCCGACTGGCGCCGCGCCGGGCATAAATGCGCCGACATGGTCTATGCCAAGCTGACCGGCGAAGGCCCCTATTTCGACAGCCGCATGATCTACGTCTCGGAGACGGGGCCCAAGGGCAAGCGCATCAAGCGCCTGGCGATCATGGACCAGGACGGCGCCAACCACCGCTTCCTGACCAACGGCCAGTCGATCGTGCTGACGCCGCGCTTCGCGCCCAACCAGCAGTCGATCGTGTACATGAGCTACCTCAACGACCGGCCGGCAATCTATGTCTACGATATCGGCTCGGGCAAGCAGCGCCTGCTGGTCAACAACCCGAACCTCACCTTCGCGCCGCGCGTTTCGCCGGACGGCAAATGGGTGCTGTTCTCGATGGCGGTCGCCGGCAACACCGATGTCTACCGCGTCTCGACTGGTGGCGGATCGCCCCGGCGCCTTACCGACAGCCCCGGCATCGATACCGGCGGCAGCTATTCGCCCGATGGCAGCCGCATCGTGTTCGAAAGCGATCGCTCGGGCGGGCAGCAGCTCTATGTGATGAACGCCGATGGCACGAACCAGCAGCGCATCTCGTTCGGCGGCGGGCGCTATGCGACGCCCGTGTGGAGCCCGCGCGGCGATCTGATCGCCTTCACGCGCATCTCGGGCAATTTCCGCATCGGCATCATGAGCCCCAGCGGCGGCAACGAGAAACTGCTCACCGACGATTGGCAGGATGAGGGCCCCAGCTGGTCGCCCAACGGCCGCGTGCTGACTTTCTATCGCCAGGGGCAGGGCGGCGCCGGCAAGGCCGATCTGTGGTCGGTCGATCTGACCGGCGTCAACGAGCGCCGCGTGCCCACGCCGCTGGATGGATCCGATCCCGGCTGGGGGCCGTTACGCCCCTGAAGCCGCTTCGACGTTCAACAAAGGGTGCAGGGCTACGCGTCCTGCACGCAACACGACCCGAAGGAGACGCCACATGGCACGACTGATGACCACGATCCTGCTCGGCACCGCCCTGCTCGCGACCGCCGCCTGCAGCAAGAAGCGGCCCGAAGTGCTGCCACCGGCACCTGGCGATGCGGTCGGCGGCACCGGCTCCGGCGCTGACGGCCAGGGCGGCAATTTCGCCCCCGGTTCGCGCGGCGATTTCGAACGCTCGGTGACCAGCAACACGGTCAATTTCGCGCTCGACCGCTACGATATCGATGCGCGCGCACGCACCATTCTCGACAGCCAGGCCGAATGGCTGGCGCGCTACCCCAACGTGCCGGTCAGCCTGGAGGGCCATGCCGACGAACGCGGCACGCGCGAATACAATCTGGCGCTAGGCGATCGCCGGGCCAATGCGGCCAAGAACTATCTCGCCGGCCGCGGCATCAACCCCGCGCGCATCTCGACGATCAGCTACGGCAAGGAACGCCCGATCGCGCTCGGCTCCGACGAATCGAGCTGGGCCCAGAACCGCCGCGCGGTGACGATCGTCCTCAACTGATCCGACGCTGATGGGCGGGCGGCGCACACGAAGCTGTGCGCCGCCCTTTTGTCTAACAGCCAACATCAACCCCGTTCGTGCTGAGCCTGTCGAAGCACGTGCGCCGCGCGCGCCTTGCCCGCGACGGCGCCCGAGTGAGCGTGGCCCTCACCAGATGGCCTGCCCCAAAGTCGCTGTCCTACAAAGCGGGGTGGCGCTAACCGGCACCCATGGTCTCGATATGTTACGAATCAGCTGTGGTCGTGTCGGGCGTTGATCGACATTCGCGCCCTGCCCAGCGATTCCGACGAACATTCAACCACCTGGTTGAACGACCATCCGGAAACGCGTTCCACTATCAACAGTCTCAACATTCGGGTTGGAACGACAGCGATCAGCCCAGCGCCTCATCCAACAATCGCGCCAGCCGGAGTCCGCCGCGCTCGACCTCCAGCTTGGCCACCGGCACCAGTTTCTCGATCGTCGCCTGGTCGAGCACCGCACGGCCACCTGTCGGCGCGCACGCATCGCCGCCCATCGCGGTCGCATAGGTGAAGTCATGTGCCACCTGCCAACTCTCGCGGCTCCAATCCTCGACGCTGCCGGCCTGCACCGCCGCCTTCTCTGCCGCCGTGTAGACCCGCACCGGGGAAAGCGGGGTGGAGATCGCCCGCTCGGCGAGATAGCCGTCCCAGATCGAATGCAGGTTGAGCTTCTCGGGCGCGTAGCTGCCATAGGTCGCGCTCACCTGGTTGCCGCCCAGATCGCCGCGGTCGCCGGCATGCAGCGGCTGGTGCAGGTCGCCGACGAAATGGATCAGGAAGGCCAAGGCCTGCACCCGCTCGCGCACCGGCACCGTGCGGTCCTTCAGCAGCTTCACGTCGCGTTCGATCTGCGCCGACACGCAATTGCCATCCTTGCAGGCGGGCTTCAGGTCGAACGGGCGGCACACGTCGACATTCTGGTAATGCCAGGAATAGGCATAGCTGAAGCGTGGCCCCAGCTTCTTGACGCAATCCGCCCACACCGCCGCTTGCTCGACCGTGCCCGCCGGGCAGCCCGGCGTCTCGAGCAGCGCCGATTGCCGCAGCAGCGCGTCCATTGCGGCGCGCGTGTGCGGCGTCACGTTGCGATAGGCGATCTGCCCGATCGTCTCGTGGCCATATTCCCAATAGGCGGAGACAGGAGCGGCGAGGGTCGTCGCCAGCAGGGCGAGCAGGACGATAATTTTGCGGATCATGGACGGCGCCTATATCGACGCCGCCCCTCATTCGTCCCGATAAATCGCCACCATGCGCGTGCCATCCGACGTCGCCTGCCCGCGGTTCATGCCCGGTGTCGCAAAGCTGCAGGCAAGCTCGCCGCTGGGCCCGGCAACGATCACCCCGCCGGTCCCGCCCAGCGCCGCAACCTCGGCGATCACGCCCTCGGCCGCCGCCTGCAATCCCTCGCCCGCCAGCCGCACCCGCGCGCAGATCTCATGCGCGACGCTGGCGCGGATGAAGAATTCGCCCGCGCCCGTCGCCGAAACCGCCGCGGCACGGTCGTCTGCATAGGTGCCGGCGCCAATCAGCGGCGAATCGCCGATCCGGCCCCAACGCTTGCCCGTTACGCCGCCGGTGGAGGTCGCCGCCGCGACATGGCCGTGCGCGTCGCACGCGACTGCTCCCACCGTGCCATATTTCATGTCGACATCGAACGTGCCGCCGCCGGCCTTCATCTCGGCCAGTTGCGCCTCCCGTTCGGGCAGCGCGAACCAGCCCGGCGCTGCCTGTTCGAGCCCATGATCGCGCGAAAAGGCGTCGGCGCCCGGACCCGACAGCAGCACATGCGCGCGCTGTTCCATCACCGCGCGGGCAAGGTCGACCGGATGGCGCGTCGCGGTGACGCCGGCAACCGCACCGGCACGACGGTCGCGCCCGTCCATGATCGCCGCATCCAGTTCGGCCCTACCGTCCCAGGTCAGCGCCGCCCCGCGCCCGGCATTGAAGTGCGGATCGTCCTCCAGCACGCGCAGCGCTGCCGCCACCGCATCCAGTGCCGCGCCGCCCGCTTCCAGCAAAGCGGC
Organism: Sphingomonas endolithica; assembly: GCF_025231525.1. Classification (NCBI taxonomy): domain Bacteria; kingdom Pseudomonadati; phylum Pseudomonadota; class Alphaproteobacteria; order Sphingomonadales; family Sphingomonadaceae; genus Sphingomonas; species Sphingomonas endolithica. Next base: position 2,572,261 of record NZ_CP103057.1, on the reverse strand, counting down.
GCCCGCATCGAGCGCTGCGGCGAGGCCCGCCCGCGTGCCCGCATCCTGCGCAGGCGTCAGCGTGTCGCGCGTCATCTGCCCGGCACCACCATGCACCATCAGGCTCCAGCGCGCGCTCACGCTTCGGCTGCCGCGAGCGTGGCAATGGCGGGCGGATGAACGGGCCCACGCCGCCGCAGGCCGATCAACGGTCGCAACCAGCCGATCTCGCGCCCGATCAGGTAGAAGGCCCAGCAACCGGCGATGGTCGTCGCGACCAGGATGACGAACTCCGCAAATGGGGAGAGGCCATAGGGCCGCAACAGCCATTCGACTCCGACGATCACGGTCTGGTGGATGATATAGAAGGGAAAGACCGCCTCGGTCAGCGTGGCGCGCCATGGGGCATCACGGTTCCAATAGCGGTCGGCGATGCCGATCAGCGCGATGATCGTCGCCCAACCCTGCACCGCACGCGCTACCGAGAAGATCAATCCGTAAGGGTAGGGCGTCGGGACATCGACCGGCCACGCCCATTCGATCGCCACGGCAATTGCATAGGCGATGACCGCCGATGCCGCCGCCCAGCGCCACCACCGCGCCACGGCCACGAAGCCGCCGCGCGATCCGGCAAAGGCGAAGCCGAACAGGAAGGCGGGGAAATAGCTCGCATGCGCCACCCAATCGCCGAACAAAGCGTGCGTCTCGCGTCCGCCCGGGAACAGCCAGGCGGAGACGATGATCAACCAGATGGTCGGCAGGATCCACAGCCAGGCGCCGCCGAACAGCCGGTCGAACGCCGCCTGCAGGCTATTACGGCCAAGCAGCATGCCGCCCAGCGCCAGGATCATCGTATAGAGCCACAGATAGGCCACGAACCACAGATGCTGCCACGTCGGCAGTGCGATCCCGTCGATCGCGCGGAAGCCGAAATAATCGTGCGTGAAGAAGGTCCAGAAGCCGGCGCCATAGCCGTGTTGGGTGCTGAGATCGATCCACGGCTGGGTCGGCACGATGACGATCATCCCGAAGGCCAGCGGGATCAGCAGCCGCGCGCTGCGCGACCGCATGAACGCGCCGAAGCCCGATCCCTTGGCGAGCAGCGCCCGGCTGGCGTAACCCGACACGACGAACAGCAGCAGCAGGCGCCAGGTGTTCGCCGCCATCATCGGGATCGCCACCCAATCCATCGGCTGCGCAGTCTTCACGTGAAAGCCCCACGGCACGAAGACCATGCCGATATGATAGAAGATCAGCAGCGCGAACGCACCGATCCGCAGCCAGTCGAGTCCGTAATGTCGTTCCATCGCTTTCGCCTTTACCCGATGCACTCGGCGTGGCTAGAGTGTGATGACTTGGGACAAACGCACCCCCCGTTCGTCCTGAGTAGCCATCGAGTAGCCCGAAGGGCGTATCGAGAGGGCGTATCGAAGGACAGACGCCCGCGCTCCAAGGTGCTTCGATACGAGCCCTCGATACGGCCTGCGGCCTACTCGGTCTCTACCCAGCACGAACGGGTAGAAGTGAAGTCATCATGCCTAGTACGGGAACGTCATGCGGCGCCATTTACGGCGTGCGCCTGCACCGCCCGGGGCCGTGGGCGCAGCCCGATCATCGGACGCAGCCAGTTCAGCCGGCGGCCGACCCCGTACACCACCACGCACGCGGCGATCGTGCCGACCAGCAGCAGCGCGAACTCGGCGACCGGCTTCAGTGCGAGCGGCAGCGTGAACCAGGCAAGCAGCACGATCGCCGGGTGATGGATCAGGTAGAAAGGGAACACCGCCTCGGACAGCGTCGCCCGCACCGGGTGCTCGCGGTTCCAATATCGCTCTGCGACATGCAGCAGCAGGACGATCATGCCCCACGCCATGACCAGCCGTGCCGCGCGATCCATCGCCATCACCAAATGCGGGGGCACTTCATGCGCCGGATACAGCAACTCGACCGCAACGACGATCGCGCCACTCGCCAGGCTGAGCAAAGCCGCCGATCGCCATGCGCGGTGGATGGCCGGCCACAGCAATGTCGATCCGCCGAGCGCAAAGCCGAACAGGAAGATCGGCAGATACGCCGCATGGCCAGACCAGTCGCTGAACAGCCCCGCGCCCTCCGGCACGACGAACAGCAATGCCAGCTTGGCCGCGACCAGCAGAAGGATCGGGACCAACAGCAGGCGCGACCCGTCCGCCAACCGATCGACCGTACGTTGGATAATGGCAGTCCCGGTCGCCCCGACAAGGCCGACAAGCAGGATCGTGTAGGCCCAGAGATAGACGACGAACCACAGATGTTCCCAACTGGGAAAGGCGATGCCGTAAAGACTGCCCACATGCCAGCTGTCGGCCAGCCAGAAATGACCGAGCCCGAACGGATAGCCATGTTCGCGCACCCGGACCCACATTTCCGGCGGGATCAGCACGATCATGGCGAAGGCCAGCGGGATCCCCAGCCGCAGGCTACGCACTCTCAGGAAGCCGCGGCGATCGCCGGACCGGTCGAACAATCTGCGGCTGGCATAGCCGGAGACCGCAAAGAGCAATGGCAGCCGCCACGGTGTCAGCGCGGCCATTGGTGCGATCAGCGCAGGGTAGGTCTGCGGCGATTTGATCACCCAGTCCCACGGCGCGAAGACCATGCCGATATGATAGAGGATCAGCAGGGCGAAGGCGGCGATGCGCAGCCAGTCCAGCCCGTAGTGACGCTCGCCTGCCCCATCGGCGACTCTCATGGGGGACGGATCGACCATCGTCTGCCCTTAGGCCTGCCGGGTGAGCGCCACGTGAACGTTCGCGATCAAGCGCCGCTTGGCGCTGCTGGCGCAGGCGCGTATAAGCATGCCCATGTCCCTACGCCCGTGGCGCGATATCGCGCGTCGTCACAGCCGCCAGATCATGGTCGGCAATGTCCCCGTCGGCGGCGATGCGCCGGTCACCGTGCAGACGATGACCAACACGCCGACCAACGACGTGCGGGCGACGATCGACCAGATTCGTCGTTGCGAGGAGGCCGGCGTCGACATCATCCGCGTCTCGTGCCCAGATGTGGAAAGCACCGCCGCGCTCAAGCAGATCGTCCGTGCTTCCCGCGTGCCGATCGTCGCCGACATCCATTTCCACTACAAGCGCGCGCTGGAGGCGGCGGACGCGGGGGCGGCGTGCCTGCGCATCAATCCGGGCAATATCGGTTCGTCCGAACGCGTCCGCGAGGTCGTCAACGCCGCCAAGGCCAATGGCTGCGCGATCCGCATCGGCGTGAATGGCGGCAGCCTCGAAAAGCATCTGCTCGAGAAATATGGCGAGCCATGCCCCGACGCCCTGGTCGAGTCGGCGCTCGACCATATCAAGCTGCTGCAGGACCATGATTTCCACGAATTCAAGGTCGCGGTGAAGGCCAGCGACCTGTTCCTGGCGGTGGCGGCGTACCAGCAGCTCGCTGAGGTCGTCGATTGTCCGCTGCATCTCGGCATCACCGAAGCGGGCGGGTTCGTCGGCGGCACGGTGAAGAGCGCGATCGGCATGGGCAGCCTGCTTTGGTACGGCATCGGCGATACGATCCGCGTCTCGCTCTCGGCCGAGCCGGAGGAGGAAGTCCGCGTCGGCTTCGAGATCCTGAAGGCGCTCGGCATCCGCAACCGCGGCGTCCGCGTCGTTTCCTGCCCTTCCTGCGCGCGCCAGGGCTTCGACGTGATCCGCACCGTCCAGGCACTTGAGGAACGTCTGCAGCACATCCGCACCCCGCTATCGCTCAGCGTCCTCGGCTGCGTCGTCAACGGCCCGGGCGAAGCACGCGAGACCGATGTCGGTCTCACCGGCGGCGGCAATGGCAAGCACATGGTGTACCTGTCCGGCGTCACCGATCACACGGTTAACAGCGAGGACATGCTGGAGCACATCGTCAAGCTGGTCGAAGCCAAGGCAGCGGAGATCGAGGCGCATGAGGAGTTGCAGGCGGTCGCGGCGGAATAGGCCCTGACCCGCCATAAGATAACTCCCGCAACGGCCTTTGCCGTCGCCGCGATCGGCATCGCCAGCTATTCGGTCATGGATGCGGTGATGAAAGGCATGTCGATCGCCCATGGCGCCTACAGCGCAGTGCTGTGGCGCTCGGTCGCGGCAGTCGTGTTGCTCGGGCCGTTGTTCCTGATCACAAGGCGGCCTTGGCCGGGCAGAGCGGCGCTCATCCTGCACGTCTCGCGCGGCGCGGTTGCCGGGGCATCGGTCATCCTGTTCTTCTGGGGGCTGGTGCGCGTGCCGATGGCACAGGGCGTGGCGCTTACCTTCCTGGCGCCCCTGATCGCCTTGTTCCTGGCGGCACTTACGCTTGGCGAGACGATCCGGCACACCGCGATTGGCGGCTCCGCTGTAGCCAGCCTCGGGGTGCTGACGATCGCTGCGGGACAATGGCAGGCGCATGCCTCCAGCGCGGTGGTGTTGGGGTCGCTGGCGATCGTCTTGGCCTCGATCCTCTATGCGGGCAGCCTGATCCTGCTGCGCCGCCAGGCGCAGATTGCCGATCCGCTGGAGGTCGCGCTGTTCACCAGCATCGTGCTCGCCGCCCTGCTGCTGCCCGGCGCGCCGTGGTTTTCGGCCATGCCGGCGGTGGCATTGGTGCCGGGCATCCTCGGCGCTGCCGCCTTGGGCTCGGTGTCTGCCGTGCTGCTGGCCTGGGCGTACCGTCATGCAGAGGCGCAGATACTGGCGCCGGTCGAATATACCGCATTCGTCTGGTCGGCCATTCTCGGCTATGCGGTGTTCGGCGAGCATGTCACCGGGTGGACGGTGGCGGGCGCGCTGCTGATCATCGCCGGATGCCTGGTCGCCGTGCGCGGCAGGGCGGGACCCATACCACAGACCGAGGCTGCCGCATGACGATCACGATCCGCCCGGCTGCCCCCGACGATACGGCCACGATCATGCGGTTCGTGCGTGAACTCGCCGAGTTCGAGCGTGAGCCGGATGCGGTCACGTCGACCGAGGCGATCATGCACGAGGCGCTGTTCGGTGCGCAGCCGGCCGCCGAGGCCGTAATTGCCGAAGACGATGGTGCCAGCGTCGGCATGGCGGTGTTCTTCCACAATTATTCGACCTGGACCGGCAGGCGCGGGCTGTGGCTGGAGGATCTGTACGTCACGCCTGCCGCACGTGGCTCGGGCGCCGGTCGCGCCTTGCTCGGCCATCTGGCGGGGCTGGCGATCGACCGCGGCTGTGCCCGGTTCGAATGGTGGGTGCTCGACTGGAACGCGCGGGCGATCGAATTTTACCGCAAGGTGGGGGCCGAGGCGATGGACGAATGGACCACGCAGCGTGTGTCGGGCGATGCGCTGCTCAAGCTGGCGGGGCGGCTCTGATGGCCTGGGTGGTGCTTATCATAGGTGGGTTGTTCGAGATCGGTTTCACGACCTGCCTGCGTTATGTCGACGGTTTCCGCCATCTGGGGTGGACCTTGGGCTTCCTTGGCTCGGTGGGCTGCTCGATGACATTGCTGGAGATCGCCTCGCGGACGATCCCGATGGGGACGGCCTATGCGGTGTGGGGCGGGATCGGCGCGCTGGGGACGGTGATCGTCGGTATCGCCTGGTTCGGTGAGCCGGCCAGCCTGCCGCGGCTGCTGCTGATCCTGGGCGTGGTGCTGTGCATTGCCGGGCTCAAATTGACGTCGGGGCACTGAGATGGCGGTCGACCAGGGGCTGATCGACTGGGTTGTCGAGGCGATGGCGCCGCTCGGCACGGTGACCCAGCGGGCGATGATGGGCGGGGCGACGCTGTATCTCGACGGCACGATCTTCGCCATCGTCGGTCTGGACGCCTTGTGGTTCAAGGCCGATGCGGTGAGCGATGCCGCCTGGGATGCGGTTGCCGCCCCGCGTTTCACCTACGAGATGGGTGAGGGGCGTACCGGGCAGATGAATTATCGTCGCGCGCCGGACGACGTCTATGACGATGCCGAGGCGATGCAGAAGTGGGCGGCGCTGGGTGTTGAGGCCGGGATGCGGGCGCCGGTCAAGAAGAAGCGAGCTAAGTGACGTCTCGTCACTCCGGCGTGAGGCCGGAGTGACGATGGGAATCCTCAATCCTGCTGCGCGACTTCGCCCGGTGCGTTGTTGCCCGCAGCCTTGGCCTCCTCGTAGCGCTCGATCGCCTCGTGGACGATCTTGCGTGCCTCGTCGCGGTCGCCCCAGGTGCCGACGCGGACCCACTTCTTCTTTTCCAGATCCTTGTAGTGCGTAAAGAAGTGCTCGATCTGCTCGAACACGATCTCCGGCATGTCGCCACGCTCGTTGACGTTCGAGTAATAAGGGAAGGTCGAATCGACCGGCACGCAGACGAGCTTTTCATCGCCGCCGGCTTCGTCTTCCAGGTTCAGCACGGCTATCGGTCGCGCCCGCACCACGCAGCCGGGAATGAACGGCGAGCGCGCGATGACCAGCGCGTCGAGCGGATCGCCATCGGGCGACAAGGTGTGCGGCACGAAGCCGTAATTGGCCGGATAGCGCATCGGCGTATGCAGGATACGATCGACGAACAAGGCGCCGCTCGCCTTGTCGAATTCGTACTTCACAGGCTCGCCACCGGTCGGGACTTCGATGATCACGTTGAGGTCGTCCGGCGGGTTCTTGCCGACGGGAATCATGTCGATACGCATTCAGACTTTCCTATTTGGCTGCAAGAAGGCGGTCGAGGCCGGCTTCTCCAGGGGCGATCTTTTCGAGGCGCGGATAGCGTGCGCCACCGTGATAGTCGATGGCCACCGCGCTGATCTTCTCGCCATTCTTGACCAGCAACTGGATCGGATCCTTCGACGTCTTGGCCGCGACCACCGCCGCCCGGATCGCGGTGTCGCTATAAGCGGTGCCGTTCACGCCGACGATCTTGGTGCCGATATCGATCGACGAGGTGTAAGCCGGGCTGTTCCAGCCGACACCGGTGACTTCGCCATCCTTGTCGATCGTGATGCCCAGCGAATAGGTCAGGTCGACGCGCTTGGCATTGCTCTCGGCATTCTTGAACGCGGCGGTCGGCGTGTCGGTATAGACCAGCCGGTACCCGTTGGCGACGAAGCCGGCGAGTGGCGCGGGCGCCCCGGTCTCGGTCAGCCGCTTGGTCAGCAAGCCTGCCCAGTCATAGGGCTGCACCTTGTTAAGCGTCGCGACGACATCGTCGAAGGTGTAGGTCACCTGGCCCCAGTCGCCATCGTTGATGCCGAAGAAGGCGCGAGCGAAATCGTCGATCGACTTTGTGCCGCCCGATTGCTGGCGCAGGATGGAATCGACTTCCATCCACACCAACAGGCCCTCGTTGTAATAATCCTCGCTGCGCTGGTAGCTGGTCCAACCCTTGGGCTTGCGCGCCGAGATCACCGGATCGTTGGTCGTGTCGACCAGATTGCGCCAGTCGCGCGCCGGGCGGTTGTCCAGGCTGGCCAGGATGCTGGCATACATGTCCAACGTATCCTGCTTGGAGACGATGCCGGAGCGCGCCTGCAGCACATAGCCCCAGAATTGCGTCTGCCCTTCATACACCCACAGCAACGAGCCGCGCATCGGCGTGCGATAATCGGGCGTCCACAGATCCGCGCCACGGCGGAACTTGCCATCCCAGCTATGCGTGTATTCGTGCGGCAGCAGGTTGCGCCCACCCGGGCCGTCCGACCATTTGGTGAAATAGCCGGGCTTCACGCCATTTTCGGACGACCGGTGATGTTCGAGGCCGATGCCGCCGAGCTGATCGGTAATTGACAGCAGGAATTCGTAATTGTCGTAATGCTGCGCGCCGAAATTCTTCACTGCCTGATCGACCAGGCGGCGGTGCGCCTCGATCTGCTCGGGCGTGGCGACCAGTTCCTCCGGGCTATCGGCGAAGACGTTCAGGTTCACCCGCGGCGAGAGCGCCCATTTCTTGTAATAGCGCCCGGCCAGCACAGGCGAATCGACCAGCACTTCGTAATTGGTCGTCTCGTACGTGTAGCTCGATCCGGCCGCGCGCGACGGCAGGCCCGATGCGGCGGTCCAGCCATCGGGATATCGGACGGTCGCTTTCACCGGGATCTGACGCGTGAAATAGCCCGCCGGGTACAGGCTCATCGAATTGAACTGCAGGCTCAGCATGTCCGGTGTCATGACGATGCGGCCCTGATCGGCCTTGGTGGCCGAGAGGAACTTGAGATCGACGGTCAGCGTCCTGGCGCCGCGCGGCACATCGACATGGAAGGCGAAGACATCGACCGGATCGCGCGTCCACGGCACGGGGCGGCCGTTGGCGGTGATGACCAACGCCGCGAGCTTTTCGATCTCACCACGCGGGGAATGCGCGCCGGGCAGCCATTTGGGGTAGAGCAGCACCATCGGCCCGGCCGCGGCGACGGGAATCGTCTGCTTCACGGTAAAGATTCCGCGCTTCGTGTCCGTCGCATCCACCGCGATCGTCATCGTGCCCGGATAGGGCAGGTCGCGCGCGGCGGGGACGGTATCGACGAACGGCACCGGCTGCGGCTTGGAATTTTCGGCAAAAGCGGGGGTGGAGATGGCGGCAAGCAGACTTGCGGTAAGGGCAAAACGGAACATCGGGGCCTTTCGGCTGGAGGGATTGGGGACTTAACGGATGGCGGCGGCAAAGGTCCATGACGGGCGCGGCCGGTCACGATCGCTCAACCCCGCGGTTGAAGGAAGCTTTGCGATAAAATGGCGGGATTCTGCGGAAAACGCCGAGTGCGTATGTGGCGAATGTTGAGAGTTTTGACCCGCGGACGGGGTTTTTCCCGCTATCTCAACGTTGGCGTGGGCGCAATCTGGCATGGTTCGTGGAGCAGGACAGCGGATCATGCCGCCACGCTGGCACAGGCGCGCGCTGTAGGACAGGGCGCGCGGCACGTTTTTTGGAACGGGATGACCTCACTTCTACCGTTCGTGTCGAGTATAGACTGAGTAGGCCGCAGGTGTCGGGGGATCGTATCGAAGCACGTTGGGCGCGGTATCGCGTGTCCTTCGATACGCCCTCTCGATACGCCCTGCGGGCTACTCGATGGCTACTCAGGACGAACGGGGGGTGGGCTACTCAGGACGAGCGGGGTGGTGAGTTGCCGTGGTTCATCAAGCTCTGGAGAACGACTATCCCCCCAGCACGTTGATCGTGAAGGCCAGCACGCCGATGTTGAACACGAACGCCGCCAGCGTGTGGCCGATCGTCGTGCGCCGGACCCGGGCCGAGGTGATGTCCACGTCGGCGGTCTGGAACGTCATGCCGAGCGTGAAGCTGAAATAGAGGAAGTCCCAATAATCGGGCTCGTCGCATTTCGGCACGTCGATCCCGCCGCTATCATTGCCGCTCGCATCGTCGGTGTAGAACAGATGCGCATAATGCAGCGCGTACACCGTGTTCGAGAACAGCCAGGACAGCGCCAGCGTGGCGACGATCAGCGCGGTCCATAACGGCGCGTTCGTGTCGCTGATCGTCTCGCTCGCCACCGAGATCAGGATCACCACCATGACGATGCTGGTGATCCCCAGCAGTAGCACGCGATTGGCGTCGTTATCCTTGGCGCGCTGGCGCATGTCGTCGGCGCGGCTGCGGAGCAAGGGGGTGACGATCACCAGGAACAGCAAGGCGGCGATATCGAACGCCGCCATCGTGCCGCGGCCCTTGCCGAGCATGGGGACGAGCAAGGCGAGAGCGGCAACGAAGACGATGGCGAAAGAAACAAAGGGAGCCGGAGCGATCTTCTTGCCGAGCTGCATAGCCATTCCCCGCCTGTCGCGCTGGGATCGCGCGTAGACGGCCCCTAGCGCTTGCGTGCCCCCTCGCATAGATACGCGCGCATCATGGCCCGTATCGAAACCCCCAAACGCATCCGCGGCACGCAGGATATCTTCGGCGACGAACAACGGCGCTTCGCCCGTGTGATCGACGCGTTCGAGAAGGTGCGGCGGCTCTACTGCTTTCAGCGCGTCGAGGTGCCGGTGTTCGAAAGCACCGCGGTGTTCGCGCGCTCGCTCGGCGAGACGACCGACGTCGTCTCCAAGGAAATGTACACGTTCGAGGATCGCGGCGGCGATTCGATTACGCTCCGCCCCGAATTCACCGCCGGCATCGCGCGCGCCTATCTGACCGAAGGCTGGCAGCAATATGCGCCGCTGAAGCTGGCCACACATGGCCCGGTGTTCCGCTACGAACGCCCGCAAAAGGGGCGCTTCCGCCAGTTCCACCAGATCGACGCCGAAGTGATCGGCGCGGCGGAGCCGGCGGCGGATGTCGAACTGCTCGTGCTGGCGGATCAATTGCTGCACGAGCTGGGCATTGCCGATGGCGTGACGCTGCAATTGAATACGCTGGGCGATGCCGAGACGCGCGATGCGTGGCGTGCGGCGTTGGTGGCGCATTTCGAGGCGCATCGCGGCGATCTGTCGGAGGACAGCGTGGCACGGCTGGAGAAGAATCCGCTGCGTATCCTGGATTCGAAGGACCCGCGCGATCGGCCGATCGCCGATAGCGCGCCGGATATCGACGCGTATTTGACGCCCGAGGCGCGTGCGTTCTTCGATGCGGTGACGGCGGGGCTGGATGCGGCGGGCGTGGCGTGGACGCGTAATGCGCGGCTGGTGCGCGGGCTGGATTATTACCGGCACACCGCGTTCGAGTTCGTCACCGACCGGCTGGGTGCGCAGGGCACGGTGCTGGCAGGTGGCCGTTACGACGGGTTGATCGAGAGCCTTGGCGGGCCGGCGACGGCGGGCGTGGGCTGGGCGGCGGGGATCGAGCGGCTGGCGATGTTGATTGCTGAGCCGGCGGTGGAGCAACTCGATGTCGCGATCGTTGCCGAAAACGATCTGGCCGAGCCGCATGTCATTGCCGCACTCCACGCGCTGCGCAAGGCGGGATTCAGCTGCCAAAGCGTCACCACCGGATCGCCGCGGAAACGCTATGACAAAGCGCTGAAGATGGGCTGCCGCGAGCTCGTTCAGCTTACCGGTGAGCCTGGCGGCGGCTGCGACATCCACTTGCGGGTGATTGACGGCAGCCCGAGCCGGATCGAGAGTATTCTGTTGGCGGGCAGCTGGGCGCCACGATCATGATCGCTTCAATCCCCAGCACTTCCCCGGCGAAGGCCGGGGCCCAGTTGCCGAACGGCAATTGGCTCAGGGCTGCGCGTCGTTACCTCGACCTTCGCGACTGGGCCCCGGCCTTCGCCGGGGAAGTGCGTATGGGTGACGTTAGCGCATGACGACCATATCCCCCGAGCGGATCGCGCAGATCGAGGCGCGGCGTGACGAGTTGCAGGCGCTGATGGCGACCGGCGAGCTGCCGTCCGACCGCTTCGTCGCCGTGTCCAAGGAATATGCCGAGCTGGAGCCCGTCGCGCGTGCTGCGGGCGAAGTGCGGCGGTTGCGCGCCGAGGGCGTCTCCTTGCAGCATATGACGCACGACGCCGATGACGAACTGCGCCAGATGGCGAGCGAAGAGTTGTTCGACAACCAGGCCGCGCTCTCGGCCGCCGATCGTGCGCTGGCGCTGTCGCTGCTGCCGCGCGATGCCGCCGACGAGCGTGCGGCGATGCTCGAGATCCGCCCCGGCACGGGCGGCGACGAGGCGGCACTCTTCGCCGGTGACCTGTTCCGCATGTACCAGCGTTATGCCGAGCGCCGCGGCTGGCGGGTCGAGCTGATCTCGGCCAGCGCATCGGAAGCGGGCGGCTACAAGGACATCGTCGCCAGCGTCACCGGGCAGGGCGTGTTCGCGCGGCTGAAGTTCGAGGCCGGCGTGCACCGCGTGCAGCGCGTGCCCGCGACCGAGGCGCAGGGCCGCATCCACACGTCCGCCGCGACGGTGGCGGTGCTGCCCGAGGCGGAGGAAGTCGACGTCAAGATCGACGACAAGGATCTGCGCATCGACGTGTATCGCTCGTCCGGGCCGGGCGGGCAGTCGGTCAACACCACCGACAGCGCGGTGCGCATCACGCATATTCCCTCCGGGCTGGTGGTGATCCAGCAGGACGAAAAGTCGCAGCACAAGAACAAGGCCAAAGCGCTGAAGGTGCTACGCACGCGGCTCTATGAAGCGGAGCGCGAGCGGCTGCATAACGAGCGGGCGGGGGCGCGGAAATCGATGGTCGGCTCGGGCGATCGTTCGGAGCGGATCCGGACGTATAATTTCCCGCAGGGGCGGGTGACGGATCACCGCATCAACCTGACGCTGCATCGCCTGCCCGAGATCATGGAAGGCGACATGGACGAGCTGATCGGCGCACTGATTGCCGAGGATGAAGCGGAGCGGCTGGCGACGCTGAGTGAGTGAGGCCGGCGACAAGCCCCTTCCCTTCAGGGGAGGGGGTGGGGTGGGGCAGTCCGGCAAGGACGCTCTCGGTGAGACTTCCCCCACCCCCAACCCCTCCCCTGAAGGGAAGGGGCTCAAGATAAGACCGGCCCTCAACCAGGCCGCGGCCAGCCTCGCCGCCGTCAGCGACACGCCGCGGCTCGACGCCGAATTGCTGATGGCACACGCGCTCGGCGTCTCGCGCGAGCAACTCCTTCTCAACCAGCTCGACGCCCCGACCCCGCCCGCATTCGCGGCGCTTCTTGCCCGCCGCCTGCGCCATGAGCCGATCGCCTATATCACCGGGAGCCGCGCCTTCTGGACGATCGAGCTGCAGGTCGGCCCCGGCGTGCTGATCCCGCGGCCCGATAGCGAGACGCTGATCGAGACCGCAATCGCGCATTTCGCATCGCGCGCGCCCGGCGCGATCCTTGACCTCGGCACCGGGCCGGGCACGCTGCTGCTCGCCGCGCTGGCCGAATGGCCGGCGGCACGAGGGCTGGGCATCGACGCCTCGCCACCAGCGCTGGGTTATGCGCGTCGCAACGCCGCCGCATTGGGCATGGCCGATCGCGCGCATTTCCAGGGCGGGGACTGGGCCGCGGGCGTGGACGGACGCTTCGACCTGATCCTTGCCAACCCGCCGTATATCGGCACCAGCGAGCCGCTCCCCCGCGACGTCGCCGAGCATGAACCATCGGCTGCGCTGTATGCCGGGGCGGACGGGCTCGACGATTATCGCACGCTCATCCCGCAACTCCGCCCGCTGCTCGCTCCCGGCGGCGCGGCGATCCTCGAGATCGGATCGACCCAGGCCGACGCCGTCACCGCGCTGCTCGAGGCGCAGGGCTTCGCCGTGGCGCTGGCCCGCGATCTCGCCGGGCACCCCCGCGCGCTGATCGGCACTTGATGCGCCACGTAATCCGCACAATATTCCGCTTGGCGATTGCCGCATCCGTCGCTAGGAAGCGTACAGGGGCACCACGTTTTCTTCTTAACGCGCTGAAAACGGGTAGTTGCCCAATCCTTTAGTCATGCCGTCGCTGTCGTCCGGTGACCGTGGCAGGCCCGTCTCACCGCTCGTTCGAGTGGTGTGCATGGGCCGGGGAACATTGCACCATATCGCTTGCGGAGCACGGTTGGTTACCACGGACTAGGGATAACGACACTTGATCAACAATCGTCAGGCCGGCCGCCGTCGCGGCCGTGGCGGGCAGCAACAGCGCCCGCAGGGTAATTCGGGCCGCCAGGATACCGGCAACCGCATCGACAATCGCTCGCGCGGCAATGCCGCCCAGTTGCTCGAGAAATACAAGGCGCTCGCGCGCGATTCGCAGATGTCCGGCGACCGCGTGAACACCGAATATTACCTGCAATTCGCCGATCACTATTTCCGCGTGCTGGCCGAGACGCGCTCGCGCTTCGAGGAAAACCGCACCCCGGCCCCCGGCGGCGCGAACACCTTCCAGGACGACGAGCAGGATTATGACGACGAGGGCGAACCCGTCGCCCGCGCCGAACAGCCGCGCCAGAATGAAGGCACCCGGCAGGACAACCGCCAAGACGGCAACCGGCAAGATGGTGGTCGCCAGGAGGGTGGACGTCAGGAGGGTAACCGCCAGGACGGTAACCGTTCCGATGGTCCGCGCCAGGATAGCAATCGCCGCGACGGCAACCGTCAGGACGGGCGCCAGAACGGGCAGAATGCCGGCCAGGAATATCAGGGCGAGCGCCAGAGCGAAGGCAATCGCGGCAACCAGAACGATCGCCAGGATCGTCAGGACCGGCCCTCGAACGAGCGCGCCGAGCGTCCGCAATATGACGAGGATCGCCCGCGCCGTCAGAACAATGCGCCGCAGAATGCGGCAAACGGTACGAGCAATGCGGGCGACCAGGCACCCGATCGCTACGTTCGGGAAGATCGCGGCAGCCGCGGCAACCGCGCGCCGGAGCGCGCGGTCGACGATGACAGCCAGGATGCGGCACCGAGCGCCGCTGTCGAGCCGGTCGCCGAGCTGCCGCTGGTGGTGGACACACCGCTGCCGCAGGAAGCGCCGCGCCGGCGCGGCCGCCCACGCCGCGAGCCGGTCGCCGACACGCAGCCGGACGATGCGCCCGCTCCGATCGAGGCCGACCGCCTGCCGCCCTCGCTCAACATCTCGGCAGTGACGCCGGTCAAGGATGTCGCGCCCGCCAACGACGTGGCCGGCGACGTACCGCCTGACGGCGCGGAGGAAAAACCCCGCCGCCGCCGCGGTCGCCCGCCAGCGAGCGAAGTCACTCCTGCCTGATGGCATGCATACGGCCCCGGACCTTGGTTCGGGGCCGTTTTTGCGGGGAGTGAAAACATGGCCTCGGCGATGCAACGTTACGCCGGCTATTCTACTCTGACCGTTCTTTCCGAGTAGAGACCGAGTAGGCTGCAGGCCGTATCGAGGGCTCGTATCGAAGCACTTTGGAGCGCGATATCGCATGTCCTTCGATACGCCCTCTCGATACGCGCTTTGCGCTACTCGATGCCTGTCCTGAGCGCCTGCCCTTGCAGGCAGTCGAAGGGGCTACTCAGGACGAACGGTGGGTGACGCGACACGCAGCACCAACCCTATCCGTTCGTGTCGAGACAAACCTAAGCGATCGTTCTCTACTCTCCTAGCCGGCTTCGCGGGGAAGGATCGGCGACCGCTCCACTCAACTAAAGCCCGGGGATTGCAGCTCCCACAAGGCAGCCCTAGCATGGCGCCAGAACAGGGGGAGCGGCGTGATGAGGATCTGGCTGGCATTGATCGCGCTCGCGCCGGGCATGGCGGTGGCGCAAACGACGGCTCAGGCGCCCGAGGCGGCCGCGCCGGGCCGTAGTGCGCAGGGTGACGTTGCGCTGACGATCTATTCCAACAACATCGCGCTGATACAGGATACGCGGCAGCTGAACCTGCCCGCCGGCCGCTCGCGGCAGGACTTCCCCGATGTGTCGAGCAGCATTCGCCCCGCTACCGTGCGGCTGAGCGCGGCCGGCACCGAGATCGTCGAGCAAAATTACGATTACGACCTGCTCAGCCCGGAATCGCTGATCGAGAAAGCGGTCGGCCGCACGATCACCATCGTGCGCACCAATCCGGCGACGGGGGCGGAGACGCGGCAGCAGGCCAAGGTGCTCGCCTCCAACGGTGGCGTCGTGCTGCAGATCGGCAATACGATCGAGGTTCTGCGCGACGATGGCCTGCCGGTCCGCGTGGTGTATGATTCGCTGCCGCCTAATCTGCGCGCGCGGCCGACGCTGTCGGTGACGCTCGATAGCCAGGCCGCGGGCACCCGGCCGGTAACGCTCAGCTATCTGTCGGGCGGGCTCGGCTGGAATGCCGACTACGTCGCGCTGTTCGACGAGGCGAAGGGCGTGATCGATGTGCAGGGCTGGATCACGCTGCGCAACGATGACAGCGTCAGCTTCGTCAACGCCGATACAATGCTCGTCGCCGGCAACCCTGGGCAGACGCGCGGCTACAGCCCTGGCCTCGCCCCCGGTAGCAATCCGGGGACCGAGACGGCCGAGCGCGCGCGGCTCGGCGACTATTATCTCTATCCGCTCAAGAACCGCACCACCGTCGCCGCCAACCAGCAGAAGCAAGTCAGCTTCCTGAACGTCGCCGGCGTGCCCGCGCGCAAGGGATACGAATATCGCAACAACTGGCTGGGCACGGTGAACGATCCGGCGAGCGCCGCCACGGTGCTGAGCTTCTCGTCGTCCAGGAGCGGCGGCCTCGCCGATGCGTTGCCCGCCGGCACGGTGCGCATCTATGTGCGCGACGCCGCGGGGCAGCCGCAATTCATCGGCGAGAACCAGATCGGCCATACGCCGATGGGATCGATGCTGGCGATCAAGAGCGGCGAGGCGTTCGACGTCAAGGTCAAGCCGGTGGTCACCTTGCGCGAGCGTGCCGGCCGGGACCGTTGGCGCACCAGCATGAGCTACACGCTGACCAACGCCCGGCCCGCGCCGGTGACGGTCGATCTGCTGCAGGCCGGGCTCGATTTCGCCAATGAGGATACGCGCATCGTCGCCGAGAGCCTGGCGAGCACGCGGCGTTCGTCGAGCGAGGTCGCCTGGCAGGTGAGCGTTCCCGCCAATGGTGAGACGGTGGTCACCGCCACGTTCGAAACGCGCTACTGAGCGGCGCCCGGTGCGTCGGCTGCTTCTCTGTCTGATCGCCACGCTGGCGCTCGCCTCGCCGGCCGCCGCGCAGCCGGTCGTCACTTCGTCGGCACCCGACACGGTGTCCGTCACCGTCTATCGCGCGCCGAACCGGCCGGCCGAGGCCGCGATCGACCGTGCCGACCCCGAAGGGTTCGCGCTGATCACCGAGACGCGGACGGTGCGGCTGCCGGCGGGCCGCGCGACGATCCGCTTCGAGGGCGTGGCGGGCAACATCTTTGCCGAGACCGCGATCGTCGCCGGCCTGCCGCAAGACGTGCGCGAGAAGAATCTCGATGCCGATCTGCTATCCCCGCGCAGCCTGTACGATCGCGCGCTCGGCCGCCGGGTGATGATCCGGCGCACCAATCCCGCGACCGGGCGGGTGACCGAGGAGCAGGCGATCATCCGCTCCGGCGCCGACGGCGCGGCGGTGCTGCAGACCGGCGGCGGTTATGAGGATCTGCGCTGCAGCGGCCTGCCGCAGACGTTGGTCTATGATGGCGTCCCGAGCGGGCTGTCGCCCAAGCCGACCTTGTTGATCGAAACCGACTCGGCAACGGCCAAGAGCCTGACGCTGACGCTGTCCTATCTGGCGGGTGGGTTCGACTGGCAGGCCGATTATGTGGTGCAGATGCGCCCCGACGGCCGTGGGGCGGACCTGTTCGGTTGGATCACGCTCGCCTCCAGCGACGTGACCAGCTTCGCCGCGGCGGGCACGCAGGTCGTCGCCGGCAAGCCCAATCGCACCGCCGACTGGAGCAATTTCGGCAAGTATGGCGCCGCGCGGCTGACGCTGAAATGCTGGCCGATGCCCGATTATGGCGGCCTTGATCCGCCGTCGGCTCCGCCACCCCCGCCGCCGCCGCCCCCGCCTGTGATGATGGCACCCGCGCCGATGGAGCGCGACATGGATATCGTCGTCACCGGATCGCACATCGCCCGGCAGGAGGAATTGGGCGACTTCAAGCTCTATCGCATCCCGGACGTGGTCACGGTTGCTTCCAAGGCGCAGAAGCAGGTCGCCTTGTTGTCGAAACAGGCCGTGCCGCTCGGCATGGTCTATGTCAGCGATATCTTCGAGGACGGCAACGAAGCGACGGTCCCGACGCTGCGCGCGAAAAACCGCGTTGCCGACGGGCTTGGGCTGCCGCTGCCGGCGGGGCGCGCGGCGGTGTTCGAGCAGGCCAGCGGGCGCCCGATCCTGGTCGGCGACAGCACGACCGACGACAAGGCGATCGGCGAGGATATCGAGTTCAAGCTCGCCGCCACGCCGCAAGTGTCGGCTGAGATTGATGAAGTGGAGAGCAAAGGGCGCACCAGCCTGTACGAACTGGTAGTGACCAACGCCAATCGCTGGCCGATCGCCTATGAAGCGAAGATCGCCGCCCGCCGCGGGGCTGCGATCAAGGGCGCCGGTACGACGCTGGGCAAGCGCGATGGCAAGATGCTTTGGACGACGATCATTCCTGCCAATGGCGAGGCGAGGCTACGCTACCGCATCAAGGAACCGCGCGAGGATTAGGAGGCGGCTTCGTCATTCCCGCGTAGGCGGGAATCCATACCGGCTGACGCTTGTCCTCACACAGCAGCGGCAGAGATGATGGATCCCCGCCTGCGCGGGGAAGACGGAAGAACATGGCTAGCGCCATCTTCCCCAACCGCATCACCCACGCAGATCCCGATCGTCGACCGCTTCGTCATGCCCAGTGCCCGAGCTCAGGAACACCAGCCCCATGAGTGCGGCGGCCATCATGATCGATCCGACCACGCCGCCGATTGCCGCCAGCGTGGCGATCCACCCCATCGGGCCGTAGAAATGCGTCAGCCCCACCACGCACAGGCCGGCGACGATCACGCTGCTCAGCAGCATCCACCACAGCAAGCGCCGGAACCGCCGCCAGGCGAACGCGGCATAATCGGGATCGTCCAGTCCAGGCGGGCGTTCGGTCATGCCTTGCGCTTTGCCTCCATAAGGTGGATTTCTCAATCCGCAGACTCGGGGAACGACGGGCGGCGGGCAAGGGAGAGTATCATGACCATCGCGACGATCCTCGGCGGCAAGGGCCGCGACATCATCTCTGTCACCGCGGCGCTTACCGTGCGCGATGCGGTGGCGTTGCTCGCGCAGAAGCGCATCGGCGCGGTGCCGGTGATGGAGGGTGAGACCGTGATCGGCGTCTTTTCCGAACGCGATGTGATCCATGCCCTCGATACGCATGGCCCCGATGCCTTGGACCGCAGCGTCGGCGACGTGATGACCGCGCCGGCGATCACCGTAACCCCGCGCGAGGCGGCGATCGGCGCGTTATCGCTGATGACCCGGCGGCGCATTCGGCATTTGCCGGTGGTCGAGGACGGCCGCGTGGTCGGCATCGTCTCGATCGGCGACCTGGTCAAATACCGTATCGACCGGATCGAGGCCGATGCCGAGGCGATGCGGAGCTATATCCAGTCCGCCTGACGCTTCACGCTCAGGCCGGCAGCGGGCGCTTGCGCACGATCGCCAGCAGGTCGCGCACCAGTCCGCGCGCGAAAAGCAGCAGCCAGCCGAGATAGACCAATGCGCCGACCAGCACGAGGATCGCCAGCCGCGGCGGGGCGGCCATGATCGGTAGCGCATGATCGACCAGCACGACGCTGCCGCCCATGACGCTGGCCGCCAGCAGGGGCGCCGCGATCACGCCGGCCAGCGCCTGCACGTTGGTGCCGATCACGTCGAGCGACCGCCACAGGCTGATCGCGAGATACATCGGATAGGCAGCGATCCAGGCGAGCGCGAGGCCGTCCAGCCCGTAGCGCACGCCAGTGAGGAACGCCGCGCCCAGGATGACGGCACCGACCGCGCCGTTGCGCACCCCGATCCCCGGCCGCCCGCGCGCGTCGCAGGCTGGCGAGATCAGCACCTGCAGCGTCATGAACGGCATGGCGAGCGCCAGCAGGCGGACGATCGGCACTGCCGCGATCCATTTGTCACCCAGCATCGTGCGCACCAGCGGCTCGGCGGTGGCGGCGAGTCCGGCATAGAAGGGGAGAGAGGCGACCATGATGATGCCGACGCTCTTCACGAACGCCCGGCCCATTGCCGACACGTCGTCCTGCATCCGCGCATAGGCCGAGAACGCGACTTCGTTCAGCGGCGGCACGAACTTCGCGACGAAGATCTGCGTCAGGAACAGGCTGGTCGTATAGATGCCCAGATCGTGCGCGGAAAAGTATCGGCCGGCAATGAACACGTCGGCCTGGCTTTGCACGAACCAGAACAATTGCCCGGCCGCCATCACGCCGCCG